>JABLXC010000035.1 GCA_013178185.1 Anaerolineae bacterium
CCATAAGCCTGCACCCAACCATCCCTGGCGTTCACCCATATCTACTCGTAACCCTACTAAAGCTGCTCCCTGAAAGGGGACATTCTAACTTTGGCAGTTTGGGTGACATTTTAACTTTGGGCTAACATACTGTCAGGTGTTATTGTCCATTTCATTGCTTCTTGTCCTTGGGTAGGACATTCTGATCTAGCCAAATTAGGACTTTATCATTTATCCACTCCCATTTCCCAAAAATCCTTGACGAGGCTATATCGTCTGTTTATAATCAATTGTTTTGTGGGTGGAATTGCCCGCATTATTTTTAGGGTCAATATATGAATATTGATGACAATAATGGGACGACTGTTCTCTGGCGGAAAACCGGCTATAAACCGCCGCGATCGATCCGTTCCTGGTTAATAGGGCGTCCCTTACCGACAGCCGACGCCCCCCATCAGACAATCGGGAAAGCGATCGGTCTGGCGGTGTTTTCTTCCGATGCGATGTCTTCGGTGGCCTATGCCCCGCAAGAAATGTTGGTTATCCTGGCAGTTGCGGGGACAGCGGCTTTTAGTTATTCGATTCCGCTGGCGTTTGCAATTGTTGGTTTGTTGGCAATCTTGACGTTTTCGTACGAGCAGACAATTCATGCTTACCCCAGTGGGGGCGGGGCATATATTGTCGCCAGGGATAATCTGGGTGAGCTGCCAGCACAAATTGCTGCTGCGGCTTTGTTGACAGGTTACGTTCTGACCGTTTCGGTTTCTATCGCGTCTGGAGTTGCTCAAATTGTGTCAGTTTATCCGGCCTTGTACGCGTGGCGCGTTTGGATCTCGGTTGCTTTTATCATCTTTGTGATGCTGATTAACCTGCGCGGAGTGCGGGAGTCCGGCATTACTTTTGCAATTCCAACGTATTTCTTTCTCGTGATGATGTACTTGACGGTCCTGCTTGGGCTATTCAAATGGTTAACTGGTTCATTAGGAACAGTCATAGACCCGCCCGAATTAGAGATGGCTCATGCCCTTCAACCGGTGACTTTATTTCTAATTCTCAAGGCTTTTACCAGCGGAAACTCAGCCCTGACAGGCGTAGAAGCGATTTCGAACGGCATTCCAGCGTTTCGAGAACCCAAGAGCCGAAACGCCGGCATTACGCTGATCATTATGGCAACAATCCTGGGTTCTCTTTTATTGGGGATAACAACTCTGGCTTATCAAATTGGCGCCATACCCTCTGAAGGAGAGACTGTAATTTCCCAATTAGCCCGAACAGTTTTCGATAATCGTGGAATTTTGTATCTTCTGACGATTGCCTCGACGACGGTCATCCTTGTCATGGCTGCCAATACGGCATTTGCGGATTTTCCAAGGTTGAGCGCGATTGCGGCGACAGATGGCTTTTTGCCCCGCCAGTTGACCTATCGCGGCAGCCGCCTGGTCTATTCAAGGGGAATAGCTGCGCTTGCAATGATTGCGAGTGCACTGGTGATCGTTTTTCAGGCAAGTGTAAGCCGGTTAATCCCCTTGTATGCCATTGGTGTGTTTCTCTCGTTCACTTTATCCCAGGCAGGGATGGCTCACCGCTGGTGGAAGTCGGGTCATCTTAAACCGGGAGAAGAAAAGAAAGAGCGCGGGTCGATCGTAAAATTTGACCCGCATTGGCAGTTCAAGATGGCTGTGAATGCCCTTGGAACTGCGCTTACATTGCTTGTGACGATCGTTTTTGCGGTTACAAAATTTGCAGATGGCGCCTGGATTGTCATCATTTTGATTCCTTTCCTGGTCACTATTTTCACATCTATTCATCGGCATTATCAGAATGTTGCAAAAGCTCTCTCTCTGGAAAAATTTACCGATAAGACGTGGGTAAAACGCCATCGAGTGATCATTTTGGTTGGCGGCGTTCACCGAGGTTCACTGGCCGGCCTTCGATATGCCCGAATGCTCTCAGACGATATTACCGCAGTACATATCTCTATTGACGCTGAAGAAACAGAAAGAATAAAGAAGAAATGGGAGAAGTGGGGAGAGGGAGTACGCCTTGTGATCCTGGAATCACCTTACCGCTTGTTCCTTGAGCCATTTCTCGAATATATTGACCAAATTGACGCGCAGCGACATCCAAATGAACTGATCACGATCGTGGTGCCTCATTTCGTCTCCCGCCGTTACTTCAGCAACCTTTTGCATGCTCGTACTGCAAATACGCTACGCGAGGTATTATTACACCGAAAAGAGATCGTGATTACCGAAGTGCCCTACGAAGTAGATTGATTTTTTGAGGCGAACCATATGAAAGTAATTGTTGTGGGTTGTGGAAGATTTGGGGTTGAGCTGGCTTATCATCTAAGCAAACGCGGAGATGAGGTGGTCGTGTTGGATGCCTCTTCGGATGCGTTCAGCAACCTACCGCAAGACTTCGACGGAAGGCTCGTCGAAGGGGATGCAATGAACCAGGATGTCCTGTTGCGAGCCGACATTGAAGAGGCGGATGCACTGGCTGCGGTTACGAACAGCGATGTCTTAAATCTTGTGGTAGGGCGGATCGCGCGTGAGGTTTATAACGTGCCTAATGTCGTTGCTCGGAATTATGAGGTTTTTACGCGAGAGCTATATGAATTGTTTGACCTGCAGGTGGTCAGCGCCGCGACCTGGGGAACGCAGCGAATGATCGAACTGTTAAACCATACGGAAGCGCGCCTGGTTTACTCGGCAGGTAATGGAGAGGTCACATTCTATGAAGTAGCCGTTCCGGCAAATTGGGAAGGCAAAACCCTGACTGAAATCTTAAATTGCTCAGGGTGTCAATTAACGGCAGTGACGCGCGGTGGGAAAGCTTTTATCGCAAGCGACGATTTGGTGTTGGAGTGCGGCGATGTACTCAGCATTTGTGCAACGAACCGCGGAGCTGAAATATTAAGAGAACGGCTGGCCGACGCCAGGGGGGAGGCTTGACATGAAAGTGGTTATTGTCGGCGGCGGGCGGACAGGCACCCAACTGGCCAGACTTCTTCTCCAGCAAAATTATGATGTTCATCTTGTCGAAGAACGCCGGGATGTTTTGGCTCGCATTCACCGCGAGTTGCCAACGGAAATTATTCATGAGGGGAACCCCGTGGATCTGGCCGTCCTGGAGCAGGCGGGCATCCAATCTGCGGATGTTGTGACGGCGTGTACTTCAATTGACGAAGTCAACCTGGTAGTCTGTTATGTTGCCCGTACGCGCTATAAAGTGCGTAGAACGATCGCTCGGGTGAATGATCCCAGAGATGCCTGGCTCTTCAAGGATCTGTTCTGCGTGGATGTCGCTGTGAATCAGGCTGCGATCATGTCGCGCCTCATTGAAGAAGAAATGTCTATGGGCGATATGATGACGCTCCTAAAATTGCGGCGGGGTAATTACTCACTGGTCGAAGAAAAAATTCCTGAAGGCGCATCTGGGATTGGTCTGGCGATTAAGGATTTAAGTATCGAAGGGGTGGTCATTGCTGCCATCATTCGCCACGGTGAAGTTATTGTTCCGCGCGGTGTTACCACCTTTGAAGCTGGCGATGAGGTTCTTGCTGTCACTGATCCAGAAGGAGCTCAAAAGCTGGCAGAATTGTTTAAAAGGCCGAGCCAGGTGAAAGCGAACCCCTAAAAAATTCGGTTTGACCGGCCTTTTGCGTTGCGGTATAATAACTTTTCTTGTTATAGACAAGAAATTGATCATGAGTTGTACGGGAGTGTAAGAGAATAACATGTCAACAAAACGGACATACCAACCAAAAATCCGCCGCCGGGTCCGTGTTCACGGTTTTCGGCAGCGAATGTCATCTGCTGATGGACGAGCCGTGCTTAAGAGGCGACGCCTGCGCGGCCGGTATAAACTGGCGCCTACGTCCAACAACAGCGTTAAGAAAGTAAAATGGTAGATTTTTCAAAGAACAATAGCGGTAAATCCGATCTAAGCCAGGGCAACGCGGTTGTGGTGTGGTAGCAATGCCAGAAGAACAGGTGATCGGTGAAGCGCCGTTACCGCCTGACCCGGACATCAGATTTCAAGCGGGTGCGGCTTTTTGGAAAATCGTTTGCCCACCCGTTGATTGTTTTAATCCTGGCCAGGAATTCCCTATCCAATACAAGGGTTGGCATCACAACCAGCCGCGCAATTACCAAAGCGGTTTATCGAAATCGAGCCAAAAGACAGCTCAGAGCCTGGATAGAAAGCTATTTAGGCGACCTCGAACCGGGTTGGGATGTGCTGCTTATAACCAGGCCACTGATCTGCCAGGCATCTTTTGATGATATTGGAAAGGCCGTCCAAGATGTCTTTACCAGAGCAAGATTGTTGCGATCAGGAGATCAGCGCGGAAGACAAGCCGAATCCTGAATATTCCTCAGAGCCGAGATTGCGTGATTTATCGCTCACTCTTTGGAATTTGCCGAAATGGTTGTTGCTGGCTTTGATTCGCTTATACCAAATGATTGTTTCACCTGCTCTGGCGCCGAATACCTGTCGTTTTTATCCAAGTTGTTCTCATTATGGCTATCAGGCGATTTATAAGTATGGGGCGGTGAAAGGCAGTTTTATGGCGGTGTGGCGAGTTGTCCGTTGTAACCCTTTTAATCCCGGCGGGTTTGATCCTGTGCCGTAACTTAAAACTTACATTATGTCGAGAAAACAATCCGATGAAATCTAGAATTGTATTTACCTTAATCATGTCTCTGATTTTAGCAGCCCTGTTGACTTCTTGTTCTGGCAGTATGACCGCAACCAGTTGGCCTGGGTACAGCGTCTTTGAGGACAAGATTTTTCTTTCCTACCAGACTGGTGTGTTTGCAATCAATTTAAATAATGGGAATCTCGTCTGGCAATATCCAGAAAAAGCAGAAAGCCGCCGAAATTATTACGCTTCCCCTCAGGTCGCGGATGGACAGGTGATTGTCGGGGACTATCTGAATACGTTGCACAGTTTGAACCTGGAGAACGGGACTGAGAAATGGATTTACGATACCGTCAATGGTCGGTTTATTTCAGGGGTAGCAGTGGTAAAGGATACGATTCTAGCATCCGCGTCGGATAATTATCTCTATGCTTTTGATCTGAGCGGTGATGTTCGGTGGAAATTTCAGACGAAGGCTGCCAATTGGGCCAAGCCAGCCAGCGACGGTGTTGCCGCTTACCTGCCCTCGATGGATCACCATCTTTATGCAGTTGACCTGAAGTCTGGCGCCGAATTGTGGCAAACAGATTTGGGCGGGGCGGTTGTTGGAGGGCTGGAATTGAACGGCGAACGCTTATATGTAGGCACGCTTTCAAATGAACTGCTGGCTGTTGATAAAAAGGACGGCAAAGTGGTTTGGCGGTTTGCCGCAGATGGGGCGGTTTGGGCAATCCCAATTTTGAAAGAGGGCGTCTTATATTTTGCCGATACTGCCAGCACGATTTATGCGCTTGATGCTGAGGCTGGGACCGTCCGCTGGCGAATTTCCGAAGTTGGTGGCCCGATTGTCGGATCCGCAGGTATGATGGAAAAAGGCCTCGTGTTCCCTACGGAGGATGGAAAGCTGGTGGCTGTTGATTTTAACGGGCAGCGGCTTTGGGAAAAACAAATTAATGGTAAACTGTACAGTAGCCCTGTTGTGGCTGAGGGTCGTATTATCACAGGCGTCAATGATGGCGACGCTGTGCTAAAAGCGTTTGACTTCAACGGCAGCGAACTTTGGTCGTTTGCCCTCCCGAAGTAGAGGTAGGAATTAAATATGTGGGAAGCTTTCATTTCCATCTTTATCAATGTTCTTCTGTTCATCTACCAGGTGGTCGGTAACTTTGGTGTTGCCATCATCCTGTTTACCCTCTTGGTTCGGTTGGTAACACACCCTTTGACGGTTCAACAGCTTAAAGGCGCTTCGGCAATGCAGGATTTGCAGAAGGACAAGCGTTGGATCGAAATCCAAGCGAAGTATAAAAACGATCGCGAAAAGTTGGCGCAAGAGCAAATGGCTTTGTATAAGGAATTGGGGATCAGCCCATTTTCTTCCTGTCTTCCCACGCTGATCCAGTTTCCGATCATCATCGGCCTGTATCAGGCTGTCATTCAGGCTCTGGCTGCTACCCCTATCGAACTGTTCCGGTTAACTAAGTATGTATGGGGGGATTTTCTAAACGTTGGTGCACTCATCCCCTTGAATAGCCATTTCCTGTGGATGGATTTGAGCCAACCAGAGCGATTGAATCTGACCTTTTTGCCATTTGGAATTCCCGTTTTGGCGATTGTAGTAACGGTAACAACCTATATTCAGTCAAAGATGATGTCGCCTGCCCCTTCATCGGGAGGACAAAAAGATCAAGCTGCGATGATGTCCAGCATGATGAATATTTACATGCCTCTTCTGATGGGATGGTTGGCCTGGTCTCTGGCCTCAGGTCTGGCATTGTACTTCCTTGCCTCGAACCTGATTGGGATTTTGCAATATGCATTGCTCGGAAAATTGAACTGGCGCAACCTACTTCCACAAAAAAAGGAAGTGGTTGCAAAAGCATCAAAGAAGTGATCCGCGTTTCGATTTTGAGGCGAAAGAATGACAGAAGAAAAATCGACTTTGGAGATAATTGCCCCCACCGTAGAAGAAGCCGTTGAACGCGGCCTTGACCAGTTAGGTCTGCCGCGCGATGCTGTAGATGTCGAAATTCTGGATACGGGCAGCCGAGGTGTGTTTGGATTGGGTGGACGCCAGGCGCGGGTTCGCCTGACCTTTGGTTTTAGCAAAACCGAAGCTGCTGAAATGCGCCGGGATGTGGAAGAAGAGCTTTTTGCAACCGGCGCGCCACCAAAAACAGCCCTCACGCTCGATGAGGAAGACCGATCGCTAAAATTGACCACTATGGTGGTGCGCGACTTGTTAGAGCGCATGAAAGTCCGCGCAAAAGTAAGCGCAAGTTATCTGCAGCCGGCTGACCCAAAAGAAGCGCCTACCGTAATGGTAGATATCCAGGGGAACGATCTGAGCATTTTAATTGGGCGACGATCTGAGACCATTAATGCCCTGCAATACATCACGAACCTGATCGTTGGTAAGGAATTGGGAAGATGGGTTCCTGTTTTGATTGATGTTCAGGGATATCGTACTCGCCGTGAACGCCAGCTCCGCGCCATGGCACACCGGCTGGCAGAGCAGGTTGTCCAGACGGGCAGGCCTCAAGTGCTGGAGCCAATGCCAGCAAATGAGCGGCGCACCATTCACCTTGAACTGCGCGACCATCCTTTGGTGAAAACTGAAAGCGTTGGCGAAGACCCCAATCGTAAGGTCACCATTCTGCTGAAAAAATAAGCACCTGAGCTTGAAAATAATGACGAGGCGTTCTTTACAAATCAATATCGTGAGGAACGTCTTTTTATGGATGGACAACATAGGTGTGGGAGTGTAACATGCGTGCAGTTGACATCATCATAAAAAAGAGAGATAAAGGCGAGCTTTCGGCTGAAGAGATCAAGTTTTTTGTTCAAGGGTATGTGAATGGTGAGATCCCAGATTATCAGGCCAGCGCCTGGGCTATGGCTGTGCTTCTGAATGGAATGACAGACCAAGAGGCAACAGATCTGACCCTCGCGATGGCTTATTCTGGTGATACCCTCGATCTCTCAGGGATTGTGCCCCTGGCTGTGGATAAACATTCCACCGGCGGGGTGGGAGATAAAGTAACATTGATTGTTGCCCCGATTGTAGCGTCGTGCGGACTGCCGGTAGGGAAGATGTCAGGTCGTGGGCTTGGATTTAGCGGGGGTACGCTCGATAAGCTGGAATCGATCCCTGGTTACCGTGTAGATTTGAATAAAGAAGAGTTCTTGCACCAATTAAAGACAATAGGGATTGTAGTCACCGGCCAAAGCGCAGACCTCGCGCCAGCAGATGGCAAGTTCTATGCGCTTCGAGACGTTACCGGCACCGTCCAGTCGCTGCCGCTCATTGCCGCCTCGGTGATGAGCAAAAAGATCGCAGGCGGCGCCCATGCCATTGTGCTGGACGTAAAAACCGGTGTTGGTGCATTTATGCAATCCCTTGACGAAGCTCGCGATCTGGCCCGGCTGATGGTTTCTATCGGCAAGATTACGGGGAGAAAAGTTGTCGCCTTGCTTTCTGATATGAACCAGCCTTTGGGTTGGACAATCGGTAATGCCCTAGAATTGAAAGAAGCGATTGACATTCTTCATGGGAGCGGGCCTGCCGACTTGCGTGAACATTGTGTGGTGGTTGCAAGCCATATGCTTGTGCTGGGCGAGAAAGCGGATACCCTTGAAGCGGCTCGTTCGATGGTGGAAAGTGCTATTGCACAAGGCAGGGCATGGAGAAAATTTAGAGAATTGGTGCATGCGCAAAAAGGCGATGTTCGTTTCATTGATGAGCCAGAGCGGTTGCCGGTCGCAGCGCTGGTGGAGAAGGTCCCCGCTCCACAAAGCGGATACTTGCAGGCGCTCAATGCCAGAGAAGTTGGCGAAACCAGCGTTGCTCTGGGTGCCGGCCGCGCCAAAAAAGGCGACCCGATTGATCATGCTGTGGGCATTGTGGTGCACCACAAGGTGGGCGACCGTGTCGAAAAAGGCGAGACATTATTCACGATTCACGCCAATGATGGCAATAAACTTGCCGAAGCAAGGAAACGCTTGCTAAAGGCTTGCCAGTGGAGTGATCATCCCTGCCCGCCATTGCCGCTGTTTTATGGGGTGGTTTCATAATTGTCGAAAATTTGTTGACCTCTACAGTGGATTATGGCATAATCTGTGGGTCGAAAAAGGCGACGATAGAAACGAGTAGGCCCGTTACCGTCATCAGCGAGCCCGGGGGTGGTGTGAGCCGGGTTGGACGGAAAGGCTGAAAATCCTTCTGGAGCTGCGATCTGAACGCCGGGTTTTTCCCAGTTATTAGGTGAGCCGGTTTCGCCAATCGTTATCCTGGCGCAGATGCTTGAGAACAACAGCTTGCATCTGATCAAGCGCCTGCAGCAATGCAGGAATCAGGGTGGTACCGCGGGTTTATGATCCCGTCCCTGTGTGGGATGGGTTTTATTTTTTAATTGATTGATTTATTCTCTGCATAGCAGGAGGCAGGATGTTTCGACCAGTATCCTCAAAACTTGATATCGTTTCGATGGAAGAAGAAGTCCTACGTTTCTGGAAAGAGCATGATGTTTTCCATAAATCTATGGATGAGCGCAAAGGCGGCCGTGAATACGTGTTCTATGAGGGCCCGCCGACTGCCAATGGCAAACCCGGCGTTCATCATGTTCTGGCGCGCGCTTTCAAAGATGTCTTTCCCCGTTACAAAACAATGCGCGGTTTCCATGTCAACCGACGGGGCGGTTGGGATACCCATGGCCTGCCCGTTGAGATTGAAGTAGAACGGCAGCTTGGTTTTACAAACAAGCAGCAAATTGAAGAATACGGTATCGCCAGGTTCAATGAGTTGTGCCGTCAATCTGCTTTTACCTATATTCGGGAATGGGAAAGGATGACCGACCGGATGGGGTATTGGGTTGACTTTGAAACGGCGTATATCACCTATAAAAATAGTTACATTGAATCGATTTGGTGGATATTGAAGAACTTTTGGGAAAAGGGCTTGCTCTATCAGGGTTTTAAGGTGGTGCCTTATTGTCCTCGTTGCGGCACACCGCTTTCGGATCATGAGGTCGCCCTGGGATATGATGAGGCTGAAGACCCGTCGGTTTTTGTGCGTATGCCGTTGGTGGATGCGCCTGGAGTCTCTTTGTTGGTTTGGACCACCACGCCCTGGACTTTGCCAGGGAACGTTGCCGTGGCGGTGCATCCAGATGTTGACTATGTAATGGTTGAACGCTCTCTGCCGGAGAACGGGACGGAACGTTTGATCCTGGCGCAGGCGTTGCTCGAAAAAGTGTTTGGCGATGAACAGGTTCGAATCGTAGATCAGTTCAAAGGAAAGCAATTAAAAGGGAAACGCTACAATCCCTTGTTTACTTTTCTGCCGACTGACAAGCCTGCTCACCGGGTGGTGCTGGGAGATTTTGTTACCACCGAAGATGGCTCCGGCTTGGTTCATATCGCTCCCGCTTTCGGCGCAGAGGACATGCAGGTTGCGCTGGAAGAGGATTTGCCAATTCTCATGACCGTCGCTGAAGACGGCACATTTACCTCCGACGTTCGGCCCTGGAGCGGTAAATTTGTCAAGGATGCGGATCCTTACATCATCCGAGACCTGGAAGAGCGAGGGCTCCTGTTCCGGGCGGGAACCTATGTGCATACCTATCCTTTTTGCTGGCGTTGTTCTACGCCGTTGTTATATTACGCCCGCCCGACCTGGTATGTGCGCACAAGCCAGTTCAAAGACCGTCTGGTTGCTCTAAATGAAAAAATCAACTGGTATCCAAATCATATTAAACACGGTCGTTTTGGGAACTGGCTGGAAAACAATGTGGACTGGGCTTTAGGTCGCGAGCGATATTGGGGAACCCCGCTGCCGGTTTGGGAATGCGATGCCTGCCACCACCAATTGTGCATTGGTTCGCGTCAAGAACTTTCTGATTTTTCTGGGCGTGACCTTGGGGATTTGGATCTGCACCGTCCTCACGTGGATGAAGTTCGACTTCGCTGTCCGGAGTGCGGCGGCAGTATGCAAAGGGTACCTGAGTTAATTGACGTTTGGTTTGATTCCGGGTCGATGCCGGTTTCTCAGTGGCACTACCCGTTTGAAAACCAGGAGATCTTTAAACAACAGTTCCCAGCCGATTATATCTGCGAAGCTGTAGACCAGACTCGCGGTTGGTTCTATTCTTTACACGCCATCAGCACTCTCTTGTTCGATCAGGAATGTTTTAAGAACGTCATCTGTCTTGGGCTGATCCTGGATGGTCAGGGTCAAAAGATGTCGAAATCTAAAGGAAATGTGGTGGATCCGTGGGAAGTTCTGAACAAACAGGGTGCAGATGCGATGCGCTGGTATTTATACACCGCCAGTCCCCCAGGGCAAGAGCGTCGTTTTTCCAGCGATTTGGTTGCCGAAGTGGTGCGAAACTTTACCCTGACTCTCTGGAACACTTATTCGTTTTTTGTGATGTATGCCAATCTTGACCAATGGCGGCCTTCCACCGCGCAGATCACGTATAGTTCGCTAGATCGCTGGCTGCGTTCTGCGCTGCATGCCCTGACGCGAGATGTAACAGCCGCGCTGGAGAATTATGATATTTTGGGCGCCACCCGCCCGATTGAAACTTTTGTGGATCAGCTCTCCAACTGGTATCTTCGCCGTTCCCGCCGCCGTTTTTGGAAGACCGAATCGGATGCGGACAAACAGGCTGCTTATGCCACACTTTATGAAGCCCTGGTGACGCTTTCCAAACTGCTGGCGCCCACCATGCCTTTTATGGCTGAGCAGTTATACCAGAATTTGGTCCGCTCTTGGGATGCAGAAGCGCCTATATCGGTGCATTTGGCAAGCTGGCCGGAGTACGATGATGCTCTGATTGATGAGGTTCTAAACCGTGAGATGGCTTTAACCATGAAACTGGCCTCACTTGGCCATGCAGCTCGTAACAAAGCCAATCGGAAGGTGCGCCAGCCTCTGGCAGAAGCGACGTTTTCGGTTGGAAATCTGGAAGAGCGAAGCATCATTGAAAAATACGCCGAGTTGCTGGAAGATGAGTTAAACGTAAAGAAAGTTCGCCCGCTGGATGCAGTAGGCGAAGCCGTTGACTACAGCCTTAAACCTTTGCCCAAGCAGCTTGGTCAGAAATATGGTGGGCGTTTCCCGGCTGTTCAGAAAGCAATCCTCGAACAAAACCAGGTTGAGGCGGCAAACAAACTGATGGCAGGGCAAAATTTGGTCATCCAGGTCAATGGGGAAGTGATTGAGATCTTGCCTGAAGAGGTTGAGGTCCGGGCGCAAGCAAGGGCTGGTTTTGCTGTTGCTTCTGAGGGAGGATATCTGGCTGCCTTGATTACGGATCTAACCCCTGAACTGGTTCAAGAAGGTCTGGCGCGCGAATTTGTCCGCCGAGTTCAAGATTTGAGAAAGCAAGCGGATCTTGATATTGCAGACCGGATAAGAATCTATTACGAAGCTTCCCCTGGATTAGAGCGGGCGATTGAAGCTTTCAAAGAATACATTATGGGTGAGACGCTCGCGTTGAAAATGCTGGCAGCGCCGGCACCTGCGGGCATTCCTTCTGCTATGGACGAATTCGACGGGGAAAAATTGACGATTGCTCTGGAGAAGTTTACGGATTAGATTTGACCTGCTTTGTAAACAAGAAGAAAAGTAGATTTTATGATTGTCATCCCTGGCGCGTTGCAACTGCAACGTGATCAGGGATTTTTTATCGGGTATAAATTCGACATTTTCTTTACAATTATTATAAAAATGCTAAAATTAGTCCAAGATGATCTCGAACGACTCCGGCTACGCGCTCTCTCTCCTCAGGCGGACATCAATTATATGGGCCATTTTTTGTGCTGCATTGGTGTCGTTTTGCGTATGGCAATTGGGAATACGATGGGAAAGAGGCGCCGCGATTGGGTGGGGGGTCATCAGCGCGGCAATTTTGATTCTGCAATTCTCTTTTCTCTGGCGGCATCTTCACGAGAATGTAAACCCTAAAAGTGGCCGCCTTTATAAATCGTTTGGCCTGGCGAACTGGTTATCACTCATTCGCGGCGCTCTGGTTGCTTTCATGGCGGGATTTCTGGTAGGTTTACCTCCAGTCCAGGGTCTGGTTTGGGCGCCAGGAACTCTGTATATCCTTGCCAATATTATGGATTTTTTGGACGGCTACGCTGCCCGCAGCCTTGGGCAATCCACTCCACTTGGGGAGGTGTTGGATATGAGCCTGGATGGAACCGGTGTTCTCGTTGGGGCTTTATTAGCGTGGCGTTTTGACCAGGCTCCGCTTTGGTTTGTACTGGTTGGCCTGGCGCGTTTCCTGTTTCTTTTTGGGGGATGGATGCGTAAACGATTGAGAAAACCGATCTTTCCTCTCAGCGATAATCCCTATCGGCGAGCGTTGGCAGGATCGCAAATGCTTTTTATCGGGATTATCTTGCTCCCCATCTATCCACCAACTGTCGCCAGGTGGGCGGCCACCTTTTTCATGCTTCCTTTCCTGGCAGGGTTTTTTCGGGATTGGTTAGTTTTCAGCGGACAGATTTCTGAGAAAAGTGGGCCAGATCTGATCTTTTGGAAAAAACTGATCAAGGGCGGCAGCGACTGGGTGTCATTGTTTCTACGGATCTTTCTCATCGCGACTTTGACCTGGGTCGTGATCGCCGTCTCATTGCCATTCCAATCCGGTCTGGTCTGGGTTGGGATGGCGCTGATCAACAGCTTTTTGCTCTTCGGATTGGTCTCACGGGGGATCGCAGTGGTTTTGATGATGGTATCCGGATATCTGGCAGGCCTGGAGCCTGTGCGTTTGGAATACTGGGTAATTTTCTTTGTCAGTATGGCGCTCTTTTTTATCGGCTCTGGGCGATTCTCAAAATGGTCGCCAGAAGATCATCTAATATTTCAACGCGCAGGCAAAAGGAGGACGGGCGAGGGGTGAAGAAAAAATTGCGCTTTGTCCATTTGCTCTGGCTGTTTGTTCCCCTCCTTATATGGTGGACAGTGAAGGATATTCCGCTTAAACAAGTGGTCGAGGCGCTGGCGGTTTTGAGAGCCTGGAAAATCTTTGCCTTATTGGTGATTAACCTGGCCATTTTATTACTCTTTAGCGGCAGGTGGTGGTTCATACTTAAGTCCATGGGACATTCTATTCACTATTTCTTGTTGACTTTTTACAGGATAGCCAGTTTTTCTGTCAGCTATTTCACGCCAGGGACCCAATTTGGCGGCGAGCCGTTGCAAGTTTTCCTGGTCCAAAGGCATCATGGCGTTCCGGGGCCGCAGGCGATTTCCAGTGTGTTCCTGGATAAAGTGATTGAGGTATTGGCAAATTTTACCTTTCTGGTCATTGGGTTGGTGACCATTTTCCTTGGCGGATATTCCTCTGGACAGTTTCAACCCTGGCTGTTTGGTCTTGCGCTGCTTATTCTTTTTCTTCCGTTATTGCATCTGGTTTTGCTGCGGCGGGGGGTCTTGCCTCTTAAATTATTGCTGGGGAAGATCACGCCCGGCTCTCTTCCCTGGCCTGCTGTGAGCCGTATTCTTGCTTTGAGCGTTCAGACTGAGACTGAATTATCTGAATACCTCCGGAAGAATTCTTCCGGAGTAAGGGTTGCGGTCCTGATTTCCGGATTGACATGGGCAGCGATGATTTTCGAATATGGGTTAATGCTGACATTTTTGGGTGTTCGTTTGAGTCTAGCGCAGACTATCAGCGCCTTAACTGCGGCGCGCCTTGCATTTCTTTTCCCTGTGCCAGCGGGGCTGGGTGTGTTGGAAGCCAGCCAGGTATTTGCACTTCAAATGTTCGGGTATCCCCCAGGTTTGGGTTTGTCTCTTGCCCTGTTGATTCGCGCCAGGGATGTTCTGGTCGGATTAATGGGATTGTGGATCAGCGGCTGGACAATGAAAAGAACTCCAATGCCCTTTAAATATTCGGATTAGAGGTTTTAGGAGGAAACGATGAACAGCACAAATAAATTTACGGGATTACAAATAGGGATTGTCTTCTTGACAATGGCAACAGCCCTCATTCATTTTTACCTGAACGTAATAATGGGTAAGCTCGATATTCTGTTCACCTTGAATGGATTAGGTTATCTAGCCCTGCTGGCTGGGTTATACCTTCCTTTGCCCGTGGCAAGAGATCACCGACGCCTCGTACGTGTGGTTATGATTGGCTATACGGTGTTGACGATTGTGTTGTGGGTGTTTATGGGCAAGCCCTATACCATGCTGGGTTATATCACCAAGTTGATCGAGCTCAGCCTTGTGATCCTGCTGCTTTTTAAGAGACCATAATAGCGTTATGAATTCATCGAGGGCGGGGATGGCTGTACCAGGGAGAAATTTAGTAAGAGGAGAGGCACCTATGGATCGTGATAACCAATTGACAAGGGTGGTTTGTGCGCGTGTGCCAATGGCTGCAGGTGAGTTTCAGCTTTGCGCGTATGAAAATTCCAAAGACAACAAAGAGCATCTGGCGTTGGTTTTTGGGGATGTATATGAGAAGACCGCCGTGCTTGTACGAATCCATTCCGAGTGTTTTACCGGTGATGTTTTGGGATCCAGGCGGTGCGATTGTGGCGAGCAACTGCAAAAGGCAATAGAGACCATCACTGCTGAAGGGCATGGCGTTATTGTCTACTTGCGCCAAGAAGGAAGGGGAATCGGATTGGTAGAAAAACTTAAGTCCTATAACCTCCAGGATCATGGGCTGGATACCGTAGAAGCAAACCTGGCGCTTGGGCATCAGGCAGATGAGCGCGATTACGGCCTGGCCGCAGCAATTCTTCGGGATTTGGGCGTCCGTTCTGTGCGGCTCCTTACCAATAATCCTGACAAAATAAAAGACCTGGAGAGTTCGGGTATCCCGGTTTTAGAGCGAATTCCAGTCGTCCCGACGATTTACGCCGATAATTTTTCTTATCTTCAAACAAAAGTGCAGCGGATGAATCACCTGTTGAATATGGAGGAGGTTTTTCAAATCGTATCGGGAGAAAGAAAAAATGGAGACCATTAAGAAATGGCTTGAGGATGCGACGTTTCCTCAAGATCAACGCCGTCCTTTGGTCACGTTGAGCTATGCTCAGAGCCTGGATGGCAGTCTCGCAGTTGAGCGCGGGCATAGAACACTTATCAGCGGTGAAGAGTCCATGCGTCTGACGCACCTAATCCGCGCACAACACGATGCAATTCTGGTGGGAATTGGGACGGTTCTCTCAGATAATCCGCAGCTCACGGTAAGATTATCGCCAGGCAAAAGTCCCAGGGCTGTTGTCCTGGATTCTCGCCTTCGCATCCCTCTTGAATGCAATCTCTTGCAGCGAAAGGACCATCGAATGATCGTGTTTTCCGGACGGGGAGTCGAGGCGGGTAAACAGGCTGCTCTTGAGAAAAAGGGAGCCGTCGTGTTGGAAAATGAAGCTACGCCAGGTCAGCCTATTAACTTAAAGGAAGCACTGGGGGCGCTTTGGGAGCATGGTATCCGAAAGCTGATGGTGGAAGGGGGCGCTAAGGTCATCGCGAGTTTTCTTAATGAGCGCCTTGTTGACCGCGCCGTGATCACCATCGCTCCTTTCTGGCTGGGCGGGTTAGCCTTGATTGGACAGCCCCTGGTTCAAAATCTTGGAATTAGCTCACCAGCCGTGTTACCCTCAATTCGAGAACCCTCTGTAGAAATTTTAGGGAGCGACATAATCATATACGGTCAGGTGGGTGAGGTGCAGCCTTGAAACGCCAATCCCTGTTTTTTACGGCCCCAGAGAAAGTGGAAATTGTATCGGAATCTTTCTCAGGGCCGGCGAAAGGCCAGGCGTTAGTTCGCAATCTGGTCAGCGCTATCAGCTCTGGAACCGAGATGCTCTTGTATAGGGGGCTTGTGCCCGAAGAAATGCCGCTCGACGCCTCAATTGAGGTTTTGCAAGGTTCTTCCTGCTACCCATTCAAGTATGGGTATGCTTCTGTAGGGGAGGTCATCGCGGTCGGGGAAGACGTTCCTGAGGCCTGGTTAGGGAAACAGGTCTTTAAATTTAATCCCCACGAGAGCGCATTTATCGCCAACCTGTCAGACCTGATCCCTCTGCCGGAAGGATTATCCATAGAAGATGCACTGTTTTTGCCCAATATGGAAACGGCTGTAAATTTTTTACAAGATGGCCGCCCGGTAATCGGGGAGGCAGCGGCGGTCTGGGGATTGGGGGTGATTGGCTTGCTGACGACTGCCTTGTTGGTGCAGTTCCCTCTGGGCAATCTGGTGACCTTTGACCGATTTCATAGCCGCCGACAGGTTGCGTTGGCATTGGGCGCCCGCGCCAGCCTGAGTCCGGAGGAAGTTCAGTTGAAAGAACCGGAAAATTCGCTGTTCCCTCCGGGTAGAGATGGGTTCGATCTGGTGTACGAACTATCTGGTTCGCCTTCTGCATTGGATCAGTCGATTGCGATGACCGGTTTTGATGGCCGTATTGTCATTGGGTCCTGGTATGGGAAAAAGACAGCGGAGCTTTCGTTAGGGGGTGCTTTTCATCGCTCTCGCATCAAACTGATCAGCAGTCAGGTGAGCACAATTTCTCCAGAATTAAGCGGGCGCTGGACCAAGAACCGCCGTTTCGAAGTCGCCTGGCAGCAACTGGCAAAAGTTCAGCCTAGTCGTTGGATTACCCAGGTTTTTCCATTTGAGCAGGCAGCAGAAGCTTACCGAAAAATTGCGCAGGAACCCCAAGAGACCATTCAAGTTGTTCTAAAATATTCGTGATTATGGAGGAAGACGATATGCATAGCGTTGCAGTCAGAAGAGATTTTGTTGCCCAGCATTACTTAATTGGTGGTGATTGGGGCGCTGAGAATTTTAAACATTCTCACCACTATATTCTGGAGTTAGAACTGACTGGCAGAACGCTTGACCAGCACGGTTATCTTGTGGATATCGTGGAGATTGAAACCAACCTGGAGAAACAGGTGGCATATTACCGCGATCGAACCCTTAATGAGCTGCCGGAATTCGCTGGATTGAATCCTTCTGTTGAACATTTTTCCCGCATTCTCTGTCAGGCGTTATCCGCTGCGATCCAGGCGGAGAACCTTGCCAAAATAAAGGTTAAGCTCTGGGAAAACGATCAGGCCTGGGCTTCATTTGAGCTGGAGCGATAATTGCGGATTGCCTTAATCATTTACGGAAGCATCGATTCTCTTTCGGGAGGGTATCTTTACGACCGGAAAATGGTTGCGTATCTTCGGGCGCAGGGTGATGAAGTGAATATCATTTCTCTACCCTGGCAGGGTTATTCGAGGCACCTGGCTCATAATCTCGACTGGAACCTTAAAAAGCGGCTGGAGGATTTACCAGTTGACATTTTACTTCAAGATGAGTTGAATCACCCTTCGCTTTTTCTCCTTAATCGGTTGATTCGCGCTCGTCGCCGCTACCCGATCCTATCCATAGTCCATCACTTGCGCAGCAACGAAGAATTCCCGGCTTTTGTGCGGTTTTTATATCGCTTGGTTGAACGCGCTTACCTTAAAGGTATAGATGGGTTTTTATTTAACTCGAACACAACGCGCCGTTCGGTTGAATCTTTGATACAGCGGCCGGCCGCTGGGGTGGTTGCCTATCCTGCAGGGGACCGTTTTCCATCAAGGGATATCAGAGAATTGATTTCCCTTCGCTCTCAACAAAATGCTCCGTTGCGATTGCTGTTCATTGGAAATCTAATCCGGCGAAAAGGGCTCCATGTCTTGGTTGCGGCGCTTGAGTTGGTAAAAGAAGCTCCCTGGAACCTTGATGTGGTTGGCAGAGTGGTGGATCCGACTTATGAAGCTGAAATCAGACATCAAATCCAGCGGGCAGGTCTGTCTGGACGGGTCAATTTTTTGGGCGAGTTGGATGATACTGAACTGCCTGATCTGTTCTTAAAGGGTCACATACTCGTCGCTCCTTCATACTACGAAGGGTTTGGAATTGTTTATCTGGAAGGGATGGCTTTTGGCTTGCCGGCTATCGCGTCCTCAGCAGGTGGAGCGGTAGAGATTGTAGAGGATGGTATCAATGGCTTTCTGTTAGACCCAGGTGATGTAAAGCGGCTGGCGGGTCTGATCCAAAAGTTCTGCCAAGACCGGGAAAGTCTGCGGCAAATGAGCCTTCAGGCTTTGATTCGATTTCGACAGTTCCCAAGCTGGGATGAAAGCGCCGCGAAAGCGCGGCAATTCTTATTGTACTGGAAAGGGAGTTCGCCATGAATCAAAATGACTATTCGCTTCAACGGTATTTATCTGCAAAGCGCACGGTGGATGATCGCAGCCTCAGCCAACGCGTCTGGCGCAGGTTGGAAGATTTGATTAATTTCACGTATGGGATTGTACCGCTGAAAATGTTAGAAATTGGCTGTGGTACGGGCGCAATGCTTTACCGAATGCTGGATGCCTGTCTTTTTAAAAAACTTGAATATCTTGGCATTGATTCTGTAGAGGAAAATATCCAGGAAGCCAATCTGAGCTTGCCCATCTGGGCACAGAAAAATGGCTGGCGGCTTTCTCAAATCCAGCAAGGCAGCATCCTGACTTGCGATTCGGATTATCTCCAGATCCATTTTGAGAGAAAGGATTTTTTCGATCTCCTCAGTGTTCAGCCCCCTGCACAACTGTTCGATTTGATTGCCGCTCATGCCTTTCTTGATTTGATCCACTTTCCCGGCGTGATGCAAAACCTGGTAGCGCTGACAGAACCAGGCGGTTTGTGGTATTTCACCATCAACTTCGACGGGTTGACGATTTTAGAGCCGGAAATTGACCCGGTATTTGACGAGGAGGTGATGAGACTTTATCATCTCACCATGGACGAAAGAAAAATTAACGGCGTTCCCTCTGGAGACAGCCGCACCGGGCGACGGCTCTTTACCTGGCTGCGAAAGGTGGGTATGGAAATCCTCGAAGCGGGAAGCTCGGACTGGGTGGTTTTTTCGCAAAATGGGCAATATCCAGCGGACGAGGGCTACTTTTTAAGTTTTCTTCTCGATACAATATATAAAGCCCTGGCTGGCAACCCGGTGCTGGATCAGAAACGGTTTGAGAGCTGGACCTTAAGACGGCAACAGCAAATTGAACAGCGAGAATTGGTGTACATTGCCCATCAGATGGATTTTTTGGCGCGAAAACCGCTCTCTCATGACAGCCGGTGAAAATCGTGTACAATTAGGGGACAATCGGCTTGGGAGGGTATATTGAAGCGTTATATTAAGAGTTATCTGGTTCTTGCCTTCGTGACCATTTTGATTGTAGGGCTGGATCAGTTTACTAAAACCTGGATTCGAGCGAATATTCCTTTGGGATCAAGCATTACACCGCTTGAAGAAGTGTTTCCATTTTTTAAGTTCGTGCATTGGTATAACACTGGTGTTGCCTTCGGGTTGTTTCAGGGCTTTGGAGATTTTTTTACCGTTTTAGCGATCCTTGTGGCAATTGCTATTATTTATTATTACCCGAGGGTTCCAGAGCAAGATTGGACATTGCGGTTAGCCATGGGATTGCAGCTTGGCGGAGCGCTTGGGAACCTGGTGGATCGCGTGACAATTGGACATGTGACAGATTTCATAGCAGTGGGGAATTTCCCGGTATTTAATATTGCCGATTCAAGTATCACGGTCGGTGTGGGGGTTTTGGTTTTAGGCATGCTGATCCAAGAACAGCGAGCAAAGCAAAAGGCCGAAATAGAAGAAAAGAAAGTTGACCCTCCAAATGAAATTGTCAATAGCGAGGGAACTCGTTGAGCGATCCGTGTTACCATTTTCAAGTCCCAGAGGGGGAAAGTGCGCGGCTGGATAAGTTCCTGGTGGGTTGTATGCCAGAATTTAGCCGGTCTCGTTTGCAAAACCTCATTCGAGATGGATTTGTTATGGTGAACGATGAGCCGGTTTTAAAAACCGGATTTGGAGTGGAGACAGGAGACCGGATCAGCATCAAGGTACCGCCGGTGCAACCCACCGATCTGATCCCAGAGGACATTCCTCTGCAGATCGTTTTCGAGAATAAAGATCTCATCATCGTCAACAAACCGGCCGGAATGGTAGTGCACCCGGCTTTTGGCCATTCCAGCGGCACACTGGTTAACGCTGCCCTGGCTCATATACCAGATCTGGAGGGGATTGGCGGGGAACAGCGGCCTGGTGTGGTGCACCGACTGGATAAAGACACCTCTGGTTTGATTATCCTGGCGAAAAATGAGCGCACTCACGCTTTTCTACAAAATCAGTTCAAGGCTAGAAAAGTCAAAAAAACCTACCTAACGCTGGTTGACGGGACTCCGCCTACCCCCGAAGGCCGAATTGAAGCGCCGATAGGAAGAGACCCCTCTCATCGAAAGAAGATGGCCATTGTCCCAGAAAGCAAAGGGCGCGAGGCAATCACCGAGTATTTTACGCTGGAGAAATTCCCCAACCACACTTTTCTGGAAGTTTACCCGCTGACCGGGCGTACTCACCAGATTCGTATTCACTTGGGCTTTTTGGGCTGTCCGGTTGTTGGGGACAACCTGTATGGCAGGCGGCATCCATCCGTTGATCTCAAGCGGCAGTTTCTGCATGCAAGCCGTTTGTCCATCCGCTTGCCGGGTGAAAATGTTGAGTGCATTTTTGAAGCACCCTTACCAGCAGAACTGGAAGAAGTCTTAGCTGCCTTGCGGTGGCGTTAAAATGATTTTTTGTGGAGGACAATATCGAAATTGTAGACTTACGTTCGGATACTGTTACAAAACCCACCCCCGAAATGCGGGCGGCAATGGCTGCCGCTGAGGTGGGGGACGATGTGCTTGGCGAAGATCCGACTATTAACCGCTTGCAGCAGTTGGCCGCTGAGAAAATGGGAAAGGAAGCGGGATTGTTTGTGCCTTCTGGAACGATGGGGAATCTGGCTGCTATCCTTGCGCATTGCCAGCGCGGGGATGAGGCAATCATGGGTAATCTTGGGCATACCTTTCTTTTTGAAGCAGGAGGAGCAGCGGCGTTGGGCGGCGTGCACCCGAACCCGTTGCAAAACCAACCCGATGGAAGCTTGCGCCTGAAGGATATCGAGGAGGCGATTCGCACCTCGGATTCTCATTTTCCGGTGTCCCGATTGATCATTTTAGAGAATACTCACAATCGCTGTGGCGGCGTGCCCCTCACTGTGGAATATACCTGGCAAGTCGCTAAAGTAGCGCGCGAAAATGGCTTAAGATTACACCTGGATGGTGCCAGAATATTCAACGCTGCGGCGGCTTTAAAGGTGTCTGCCGGCGAGCTGGCAGAACCCGCTGATTCGGTTACTTTCTGTCTGAGCAAGGGGTTATGCGCCCCGGTGGGGTCAGTTTTGTGCGGGTCATTTGAATTTATCCAGCGGGCTCACCGGATGAGAAAACAGCTTGGAGGCGGGATGCGGCAGGCAGGTATCCTTGCGGCAGCCGGGATTATTGCGCTGGAACAGATGGTGGACCGATTGGTAGAGGACCACCGCCGCGCCAGAATGTTAGCCAGTGGACTGGCGAGAATACCCGGTTTGAGACTGGATACTGAAGTGCCTTCTACCAATATGGTCTTCTCAACCCTGGAGATTGAAGAAGCCAGGTCGAATATGGCCGCTGTAATCGCCGATCGCCTGTTCAGGGAATATCACATCAAGGTTGGGGTTGTTGGCGCTCACCGCTTTCGAATGGTGACCCATTACTGGATCGATGACGAAGCCATTGAAAGAACGATCCAGGCGTTCAGCAGGGTTTTGTGAGGCTCGCGGTTTTGTTAAAAATTTCGATGATATAATTGTCAGAAGATGACAATGGTCGAAAATTGATTTGATTCGATGAATTGTGCTTCTAAATCCAGGCGGTATAACGAAATCGAAAAAGGGGCGGAGGAATTTATGGAAGGTTTTCTTACCTTGCAGCAAATTGATCAGGCTGCTGATGCAGTTCGCGAAAAAATAAAAACGCCTCCACAGGTAGGTATGATTCTTGGTTCAGGACTTGGCGAGCTGGCGGATCTTGTTGAAGAACCTATAGTCATTCCATACGAAACGATCCCCTATTGGCCGAAATCAACTGTTCAGGGTCATGTTGGTCGTCTGGTGGTCGGTCGTCTGGCCGGTAAAGAAGTGATGGTGCTTCAGGGACGAACCCATTATTATGAAGGATACCCCATGGATCAGATCACCCTGCCGGTGCGGGTGATGCAGCGGTTGGGCGTTAAATCCCTTTTTGTGACCAATGCAGCAGGCGCTATTCACCCAGAATTCGAACCAGGTGACATCATGATCATTACTGATCATATCGCTCTGATTGGAATGGCAGGATTGAACCCATTGCGAGGGCCAAACCTGGCCGAAATTGGCGAACGTTTTCCTGATATGAGCCAGGCTTATGACCGGGAGCTTGTAGAATTGGCTCGCGGAGAAGCCCGCAAAGCTGGTATTAATTATCGAGAAGGCATTTACATTTGCCTGGCCGGCCCGTCGTTCGAATCTCCTGCGGATCTCCGTTTTTTGCGTACCATTGGGGCTGATGCAGTTGGCATGTCAACTGTTCCGGAAGTAATTGTCGCCCGTCACGGGAACATGAGAGTGTTAGGAATTTCAGGCATTAGCAACAAGGCTAATCTGGACGGAAGTACGATCACAACGCATGAAGAAGTGTTAGAAGCCGGCAGAGTGATTGTCCCCAAGTTAAAAGCGGTACTGTTAGGCGTGTTGAAAAATCTCTAGAGCCTGTGCTCTGGATTTATGAACGAGATCGTAGATGGAATGAAAAATTCTAGCTGCGACAATTTCATCACTCAGTACAAAGAAATAGAACATTATTTGTATGGAACAGTTCTTCCGTTTTTTACAGGACTATGAGATCTGGTTGTACCTGCTTTTGGGGGCAGTAGCTATTCTCTATTTTCAAAGGTTGATTCGCTCCTGGCAAGAATGGCGTTCGGCAATTTTTGGTTTAGAGCGTGAGAACGCCCAAAGGAAATTGAGCGCCTCTCTTTCTATCCTGGGGCTGTTGGTTTTTCTTGCGGTTGCAGAATTTGTCCTGGTTACCTTTATAATTCCGGTTTATCCGAAGACGACGGCCCTCCTAACGCCCACCCTGGATATCCTGGCAACCCCCACCATTACTTTGCCGCCTGATCTGGTTCAGGGCGAGTTTCCTTTGCAAGCTGGGACACCGCAGCCTTCTCTTGCCGAAGGCTGTGTTGCTGGTGAAATCGAGTGGAATGCTCCCTCTCCAGGGGAAGAAATCTCGGGCGCTGTTGAACTGTACGCAACCATCAACATTGCAGATTTGGGTTATTATAAATACGAGTATAAACAATCGGGAAGTGAGAATTGGGTAACACTGACTGGCGGAAACACCCCCAAGAATAATGAACTGATTGGAACCTGGAATACCGAACAGCTTTTTCCAGGAGATTATCAGCTCAGGCTGGTGGTGTACAATACCCAAAATGAACAACTTCCGCCCTGTGAATTGCCAGTTCAGGTGACTCCCCCGTAAGAAGAAGGTGATCGAAAGATGCCCGAAATTGAAATCCGTCCAGCTGTTCTTGCTGATTTGAACCATTTAATGGCGATTGATTCCTCCTATCAAAGTGATTATGTCTGGCAAATGGATCGCTCTGTTGAGGAAGGACAAACCGTGATCACCTTTCGCGAAGTGCGTTTGCCGCGCTCTGTTCGGGTTGAGTCGCCTCACCCTCTGATCATTCCATCGAAAAGCGCTGATTTGAATATAGCCACCCTGGTCGCTTGGTTGACTGGTGAAATTGTGGGATATGTCCGTATTCATGAAAACCAGTTGCCTGGTGTGGGGTGGGTAACCAGCCTGGTCGTCCGCCCAGAAATTCGCCGGCGTGGGATTGGAACTGCCTTATTGTTGGCCGGGCAAGAGTGGGCTGCGAACCAGGGATTGAGGAGAATCATTTGCGACATGCAGTCGAAAAATCATGCGGCTATTCACCTTATGCTGAAAATGGGCTACGAATTTTGTGGTTATAATGATTATTATTACGCTAATAAAGATATTGCGCTTTTTTTTACGCGTTTTCTACGTTAGGAAGGGGGAAGTTTACTGATGTTTGGTGGTTGGCAGAATGGGCTGCTGATCTTTTTTAGAACTGTAAGCCAGATACTTACAGCCGCGATCGCAATTACCGCTTTCTCTCTCTTTCTTTTTGCGCTCTCCCTAAATTTGCGAGATCGTGTTGTTCGGACCTTTTTGCTGATCTTAACGTGCGTTGTTATTGTTTTTACGGCAGAAGCTATCGGCAGCGCTGCTACGATTCCCTGGCAGGTTGAGTTTTGGTTGCACTTCCAATGGATTGGGATCATTATGCTCCCACCTGTTTACCTGCATTTTTCGGATGCGCTATTAGCAACAACAGGCAGACCCAGCCGCTGGCGGCGGATTTGGGCTGTCAGAGCCTCTTATTTCATCTCCCTCTTGTTTCTTGTTAGCCTTTTTTGGGGATCTTTCACCGGGGGTGTTGTGTTGGAGAAACAACCAGCGCCTCATCTTGCACCGACAGCGGTTACGGAAGTTTTTACAGTCTATTATCTCCTTGTAATGGGTATGGCGTGGGTAATTTTTGTGCGTGCCTACCGCCGTACGATCACCCCAACCTCTCGCCGGCGAATGCGATATTTGATCATTGGTGCTTTGGCGCCGGCGCTGGGTTCTTTTCCGTATCTTTTATTCGGTTCCTCTTTTGCGGCTAATCATCCCCTCTTTTTCTGGATTTTGGCTGCAGCTGCTAATTTTTTACTGGGTGGTCTGGTGGTGGGTATGTCTTATTCGGTTGCATTTTTCGGGGTATCCTGGCCAGATCGTGTCATTAAGGGACGATTGTTCAAATGGATCATGCGCGGGCCGGTTACCGCAAGTTTTACACTTGCTGTCATGACGATTGTCCGACGCGCAGGTGCATTGTTCGGTATTAATTATTCGGCTTTTGTGCCGATTGCTGTTGTTTTTACGATCTTGCTATTTCAGTATTTGATTACCTTACTCAGCCCCCTGTGGGAGCGCTTATTGTTCTATGGCAAAGACCGCGAAGAACTCACTCTTTTGCAGCGCGTGCAAGAGCGTTTGTTAACACGGAATGATTTGGAACAATATCTGGAGCTGGTGCTTGCAGCCGTTTGCGATCGTTTACAGGCACCAGGAGCTTATCTAATCACCTTGAATGGCAGCGGATTGGAACTTGCTGTTGAAGTGGGCAAAGTTGATCTTGAAAGTGACAGGTCGCTGAAACAGGTTTTGGAAATTGTCAACCGGTCTGGATCAAAGCCGGAGGTGTTTAAGTGGGGGGGAGATTATTTGGTGCCATTGTTTGGAAATGAAAAATATGATGGCGAATTGATTGGTTTATTAGGCGTCAGCAATATAGCTGATCAGCTCTTGGACGATGATCAAACGCAAGCCCTGTATGTATTGGTAAAAAGGATTGAGACCGTTCTGCTTGATCGCATTGCCCAGGAAGATGCGTTTCGGGCGCTGGAGGTGTTGACCCCGGAGATGGAATATGTTCAGGAAGCCCGCGCCGCGAGCCGGTATGATGGCAGTCGCCTTCTGGAAGAGAAACTGCCATCTTCTTCTGAAGACCTGGCTCAATGGGTCAAAGAAGCTCTGACACACTATTGGGGCGGGCCAAAACTGGCTCGCAGTCCTTTGTTGCAACTTATGGTTGTGAAGAATTCAGTTGATCAGCATGAAGGAAATTATCCTAATGCATTGCGCGCCATTCTCCGCTCTGCGATTGAAAAAATAAAACCAGAGGGAGAGCGACGTTTCACTGGTGACTGGATATTATATAATATACTCGAGATGAAATTCCTTGAAGGCAGGAAAGTACGAGAAGTTGCGATGCGATTGGCGATGTCGGAAGCGGATTTGTACAGAAAACAGCGTGTTGCCATTGATGAGGTTGCCAGGACGATCCTGGATATGGAAGTTCAAGCCAGAGAACAAGCGGAAGATTGAAAGGTGGTCTTTTTTTTGTTAGTTCAACCGGTTTTCTCGTTTAATTTTGTCGGAAGGGACGGGAGGTCATGGAATGGTTGTAAAAAGAATGGAACTGCACCAGCAAGAAGAGATACCCGAAATAGATGAGGGCTGGTGGGCGTCGATCTTAGCCGATGAAGGAGAGACATTATCTGAGGCCAATGCAGGTACTGCCGCACAAAGTGAAGGTAGCGCTGGATTGGTTACCGTTGACTGGCAACTTGCTCGTCAATTATATGAAAACGATGAGATTGTCGTGATGAAGGTATATGGCAGTAATCGCGGGGGACTGCTGGTGACCGGCAATGGCATTCAGGGCTTTGTGCCGATCTCGCATCTCGTTAATGTGCCTAGTGGATTGGATGAAGAACAGCGACGTGCTCGCTTGGCGTCTTACATTGGACAGAATCTGAATCTAAAGGTCATTGAGTGCGAACCTGTTCAAGAACGGATTGTACTTTCCGAACGCGCCGCGCTGGCAGGTGAGGGCAAGCGGAAACAATTGTTTAACTCTCTGAAGACTGGTGATTTGGTTGAAGGGGTGGTTACTAATGTCACTGAATTTGGAGTCTTTGTTGACCTGGGAGGAGTGGAAGGCTTGATTCATGTCTCCGAATTGTCTTGGGGGCGAGTGCAACACCCCAATGAGGTTCTTCAGGTTGGCAAAGATGTTCGAGCCTTAGTCCTTCAGGTGAACGAGGAAAGTGCAAGAGTTGCCTTAAGCCTAAAACGCTTATATGAGAATCCGTGGGAAACGGTAGTGAACCGTTATCACCCTGGGGATATTCTTCCTGCGACAATCACGAAGGTTGTGGGTTTTGGCGCCTTTGCCAGACTGGCGGAGGGTATTGAGGGGTTAATTCATATTTCTTCTATCCCGTTACCGTCAGACTGTAAAACGATTGAACAGTACCTCTCGCAAGGCCAACCGGTCCAGGTGGAAATATTGCATATTGATGCAGAGCGACGCCGACTTGGATTAGGACTGGTCAATGTTGAATGAGTGAAAAAAGAATAAAACCGAAAGCTTTGCCCCAACACGAACAAGTTAAAAGGTCACATTGGCTCGATCGATTCGGTTCATTGTGGTTGAGGTTTGACCGCTTTGGCTGGGATGTGCTGGGCATTCTTCTGCTCTCGGCGGGGATGATTACATCGTTAGGTCTGGCTGGGTTGTCAGCCGGCAACTTGATGGAGGTGTTGGTTTGGTTACTTAAACGCTGGCTGGGGTGGGGGAGTTATCTGTTTGTGGTTGTCCTGATTGCTCTGGGTGTGTTAACGCTGCTTCGCCGCCTGACTCACTCCCCTCAATACCGCCTTGGGCGCATTCTTGCTCTGGAGGGTCTTTTTTTTAGCTTATTGGCTGTATTATCAATCTCGGGCGGTCGATCTGTTACGCGAGCAGATCAGGGATTAGATGGTGGGTTGATTGGGTGGGGATTGGCTACTCTGATGAATGTTGTTCTTCCCCAGCCTGTCGTGGCAATTCTGCTCATTATTTTGTGCATTGTGTTTGCGGTTTCTGGTTTTGGTTTGAGTTCGTGGTTCGTTCGCAAGTTTGAAAATTGGCTGCTTAATGCCGATCAACCAAGACCCGCCGCAGTCTCGGCACAGCTTTCCGGACAGCCTGTCTCGATATCGCGGTCTGTGGAGTCGGAAGCGCCTTCACAGGAAGGCAGTCTTGAAAAGGATCGTTCCCTTTTGGAAGGGATTCCGAGGAAAGAGGAGGGTCTGCCTCCGCTTCACATTTTGATGCACGAACAGTCGAATAGCCCGGATGAAGAAAACATCCACTCCACAGCTGAGGTGATTGAGCAGACACTGCGCGAGTTTGGTATCCCGGTCAGGGTGGTTGGATTTCGCGTTGGTCCCACAGTAACCCAATTTGCCGTTGAACCGGGTTTTGTTGAGAAGGAAGCCCCGGATGGACAGATAATCAAGCAAAAAGTCCGGGTATCCCAAATTTCTGCACTCTCTCGCGATCTTGCCTTGTCGCTTTCGGCAGAAAGGCTTCGCATCCAGGCGCCGGTTCCTGGCCGTTCTTTCGTCGGGATTGAAGTGCCGAACCGGAAGATATCGGTCGTTCGCTTGAGGCCTTTGTTAGAATCGGAAAATTTTAGGCGGTCGGAGTCTCGGCTGGCAATAGCCCTGGGCCGCGATGTTTCTGGCCAGCCGGTGATAGCCGATCTTGCTCGAATGCCGCACCTGCTCATTGCTGGAACAACAGGTTCGGGCAAATCAGTTTGCATTGCTGCTCTGGCGGTGTGCCTCGTGATGAATAACCGGCCATCGGACCTTCGTTTGGCAATGATGGATCCGAAAATGGTGGAATTGATCCGGTTTAATGGCCTCCCGCATCTGTTTGGGAAGGTGGAGACGGATGTCGATCGAATGTTAGGCGTTCTGAATTGGGCTTTAGCCGAGATGGATTCGCGCTATCGTTTGTTGGAAACTGCCAGGGCGCGAGATATTGAGGTGTATAACCGTAGGGCGGAGCGCCGCAAACAACCCCCTTTGCCCCGTATTGTGATATTGATTGATGAGCTTGCTGATCTGATGATGTCAGCACCGGACCAGACCGAGCACAATTTGGTGCGGCTTGCCCAAATGGCTCGAGCGACCGGAATTCACCTCGTGATCGCGACCCAACGCCCAAGTACGGATGTTGTGACTGGATTGATAAAAGCGAACTTTCCGGCCCGGATTTCTTTTAATGTGGCATCTTCGATTGATTCTCGTGTTATTTTGGACAGTACCGGTGCGGAGACCTTGATGGGACGGGGCGATATGCTTTTTCTGAACCCGGAAGCAGGCGTACCCTTGCGGGCTCAAGGCGTCATGGTAACAGACCATGAAATCCAGCGGGTGGTCAATTTTTGGCAGGAGACAAATCCTGAGTTGGAGAGTTCGGCTCCATGGGAAGAATTGATCAAACAGGATGAAGAAACAGGCGGGGACAACTTACTCAAACAGGCTATTGCGATTGTAAAGCAGACCCAACGCGCCAGCGCCTCGCTTTTACAACGCAGACTGCATATTGGTTACCCGCGCGCCGCCCGCCTGATTGACGAAATGGAGGCACTTGGTGTTGTTGGCCCTGTGCAGGGGGGAGGGCGCGAGCGGGAGGTTTTGTGGTCCCCGGATGATGCCGATTTAGGGGAAGACATTGCCCCCGAGGAGGATGATTTTTGATTGCTTGACAGTTTGGTGGTGGTGGGATAGCATTGTTTCGTTCTTATTTCTAAAATTTTCTTTTGGAGAACATTGTTGTGGACCGTGTTGTGGAAAATAAACAAGAAGGGCCTAAAACTTTTACGGATTACCTGCGCGTGCACCTTAAAGGAGCAGCGGATTCTGCCGCCGGTTTTCTTCTTAATCTCGGGCTGAAACCAAATGCTGTCACCTTTGCTGGTCTGCTTGGCCATATCGGCGCCGCGCTCCTGGTTGTGTATGGCCACATGTTCTGGGGCGGTCTGGTCTTGCTCATCATGGCACCTTTGGATTTTTTGGATGGAACAATGGCCCGGATGCGCGGTGAATCGTCCGCTTTTGGCGCATTCGTCGATTCGGTCACAGATCGGTACTCTGAATTTGTTATTATGGGGGGGCTTCTTATCTATTACCTCATGAATCAAGATTGGATTGCCTGCATCGGCGTATATCTGGCGGCTGTTGGTTCTTTGATGGTGTCATATATCCGTTCTCGAGGGGAAGGTTTAGGATTTACTGTTAAAATTGGTTTGTTGACACGTGTTGAACGGTACATTGTTCTGATACCTGGGCTACTATTTAACTTCCCGGGGATCGCGGTCTGGATCATTGCCGTGTTAGCGAACTTTACCGCCTTACAAAGAATATTTTTTGTGCGCCGGGAATCGTATGGCCGGCCGTTGGATGCAGGTCCCAAATAGTTGAAGGTGCAAGAGGAGATTCTTCATGCCAGAAGGAATTCAGGTTGGTCCGTTATTTATTCATTTTTATGGCGTAATTATCATGGTGGGCGCATTAGGCGCGGCCTGGATGGCAGACCGTCAGGCGCGCCGGTGCGGTTTGGATCCAGAACTGGTTTGGGATATGTTGCCATGGTTGTTGATTGCCGGAATCATCGGCGCCCGCATCTGGCATCTCTTAACTCCTCCTGAGTCGATGGTAAAGCAAGGGTTAACCACCTATTACTACCTGACGCACCCGCTTGATGCGATTGCGATCTGGAAAGGTGGGCTGGGGATCCCTGGGGCAGTAATGGGAGGAGTTCTGGCTCTTTACCTTTATTCCCGCAAGAAGAAGCTCAACTTCTTTACCTGGTTGGATATTATTGCTCCAGGTCTTGCTCTTGCGCAGGGTGTTGGCCGGTGGGGAAATTTCATCAATCAGGAACTGTACGGCGCGCCATCGGACCTTCCCTGGGCAATTTTCATTGACCCTGCCAAGCGTCTGCCTGGGTTTGAAAATATCAGTCATTACCATCCGCTGTTTCTCTATGAATCGATTTGGAACCTGCTGAACATGGTTTTCCTGCTATGGGTTGGGCGGCGGTTTTTAGACCGCTTGAAACCTGGTGACATATTTTTGTGTTACCTGGTCTTTTACCCGGTGGGGCGGTTTTTATTCGAATTCCTGCGACTGGACGCCTCGAAATTAGGCGGCCTGAATGCAAACCAGACCCTGATGGCTGTGATCGCGCTGCTTTCGGCTGCGATGCTTTTCTTGCGGCACAGGCGTTCTGGCCAGGCAACCGTCGGTGAAGAAAACGCTAGCTAAATTTGCAGAAATGTAAGGCCAGATCCGCCCTGTTTGCATTGCATTTCCCTCTTTTAATGGTATGTTTTGTGGGTAAGGGTAGATTTTCCCATGATCAAAGCTGAGGATCTGACCAAACACTTTGATACCTTTGTCGCTGTTGAGGGGGTGTCGTTCCATGTGCAGGCTGGCGAGGTGATGGTCTTGTTGGGTCCCAACGGCGCTGGTAAGACTACTACCGTTCGAATGTTGACCTCGATCCTGGTTCCAACGCGTGGGCGGGCTTTTATTAATGGGTATGATGCAGTCCAACAGGCGGATCAAGTTCGTTTGTCCATCGGGGTATTGACGGAGCATCATGGTCTTTATGGGCGCATGAATGCAGAAGAGTACCTCGATTTTTATGGACAGCTTTATCGCCTGGATGCACATACGCGCAAGACTCGTAGCAGCAGTCTGCTGGAACGATTTGGGCTGGAGAATGCATATCGGAAGCGTCTGGGCGAGTATTCAAAAGGAATGCGCCAGAAGCTGGCGTTGGTGCGGGCGCTGCTTCATGATCCGCCGGTGCTTCTCCTGGATGAGCCGACCTCAGCGATGGACCCGGAGAGCGCCCGCATGGTGCGAGACGCGATCGTCAGTTTGCGGTCAAAAGACCGGGCGATCCTACTATGCACCCATAACCTTGTCGAGGCAGAAGAACTGGCGGATAAGGTTGCGATCATTCGACAGGGCAGTATCCTGATGTGTGATACCCCCGCCAGGTTAAAATCTACTCTTTTGGGTCCTGTGGAATTTCAAGCAACGCTGGCAGCGGATCTGGATGGGTGGCTTCCCGATCTCCCGCCCGGCGTTAAATTGATTGGTAAAGGTCATAACTGGCTGCGGTTTCAAGTAGATCATCCAGAAGTAACGAACCCAATATTGCTGAGGCAAATGTTGGAAAATCGCCTCCAGGTAATCACTTTTCAAGAAGCGCCCCGCAGCCTTGAACAGGCCTATCTGGCGGCCGTCACTCAGGCGGATGAGGGGATACAAAATGATTGAGCAAATTCAACCGGCCCTGGTGATTGCCCGCAGGGAGGTGCGAGACCAGCTACGGGATTGGCGGATTATTTTTCCTGTAGCCGTGCTGACGGTGTTCTTCCCTTTCTTGATGAACTTCACCGCCCAGCAGATGCTTGGCTTTGTAAACCGTTATGGCGCAGATATCATCGGAGAACGGTTGATTCCTTTTCTCCTTATGATCGTAGGTTTTTTCCCCATATCGGTATCGCTTGTGATCGCACTGGAAAGTTTTGTCGGGGAAAAAGAGCGCGGCAGTATCGAGCCGTTGTTAAACACCCCCCTAAAGGATTGGCAGCTTTATCTCGGAAAACTGCTATCTTCTACAGTTCCTCCGCTTTTCTCCAGTTTTTTGGGGATGAGTGTTTACCTTTTTGGATTGTATCTCCAGGGTATACCCTGGCCTGAAGGCAGGGTGCTTTTTCTGATCATCATCTTGACAATCGTCCAGGCGGTTGTCATGGTCAGCGGCGCGGTTGTCGTTTCTTCTCAGGCTACCTCTGTCAGGGCTGCAAACCTGTTAGCAAGTTTTATCATTATCCCGGTTGCCCTTTTGGTGCAGGGAGAAAGCATCCTGATGTTCTGGGGTACTTATAGCACGCTCTGGTGGGCAGTGGGGGGATTGGTTGTCCTGGCTGTCTTGTTGGTGCGCGTTGGTTTGGCGCATTTTCAACGCGAGGAGCTTTTAGGGCGTGAGATTGATGTTCTCAATATTCGCTGGATCGGGCGAATCTTTTGGCGCTCCTTTACGGGGGGCGCAAAGGATATTCTCGAATGGTATCGCCTGCTGTTTGGTGTAACGCTCAGGCGGCTTTGGCCGGCCATTTTGATTGTTACGTTACTGGCCGGGATTGCTTATTTATTGGGAACTCGTTTGATAAGTCAATTCTTCATTGAGTTGGATGCTGCCTCTCTCGCGGAGTTTGAAAAGAGGGTCGGTATGTTGGTGCAGGCATGGCCGTTGTTCGAATTTAAACCGGTACTTGCTATCTGGTGGCATAACGTACGAGTTTTGTTGGCGGCGGTCCTGTTGGGCTGGTTTTCGTTAGGTGTGCTTGGGGTCTTGCCTTTAATGCTCTCTTTGGGAGCGGCAGGATATTTGATGGCGGTGTTATCTGTAAATGGTCTTCCCACTATGCAGATTGTCGCCTTCGTGTTACCTCATGGAATTTTGGAAATACCGGCAGCGATCCTTGCAACGGCATCTGTCTTACAGATGGGTGCCTGGATGGGGACTCCTACACCTGGGAAGACAGTTGGCGAAGTCTGGCTGACTTCTCTGGCGGATCTGGCAAAATTGATGGTAGGGATCGTCTTGCCTCTGGCTTTTGCCGCTGCGCTCATCGAAGCCTGGATCACCCCCCGTGTGGTCATGTGGGTAATGCGGTAACAGTAGACGATTTTTTACGGAGAGAGTATGGGGCGCCTGATGATTTTAGGTTCAGCCAGCGCTGTGCCGGATGAACATCATGAAAATACACACCTGATGGTTTCAGTGGGTAGTCACACCGTCCTGGTCGATTGTGGGAGCAACCCGATTCAGCATCTTCGCCGTGCGGGTATCTCTTTTGAATCCTTGACAGAAATTGTGTTAACCCATTTTCACCCTGACCATGTCTCTGGTTTGCCTTTATTGTTGATGGGAATGTGGCTGATGGGGCGTAAAGCCCCATTAAAGATTTATGGCATTGATCATACGCTTGAACGCGCCGAAACAATGATGGCTTTGTTCGATTGGCATGGCTGGCCTGGTTTCTATCCGGTGACTTTCATTCAGATCGAAAACAAAGAAATGTGTCCGTTGATTGTGGATGAGGATATCAGACTTTATGCTTCTTCTGTCAAACACTTGATTCCAACGATTGGGTTGCGGATGGAATTTCCTCGCGCTGGAAAGACGATTGCCTACACTAGCGATACGGAACCATGTCCATCAACAGTCAGCCTGGCGAGGGGGGCAGATATTCTGATTCACGAAGCAACTGGAGCTTCTACCGGGCATTCTTCGCCTGCTCAGGCAGCGGAAATTGGAAATCGCGCCGGCGCAAAAACCCTTTATCTGATTCACTACCCGCCAGAGAAAGACGCGCAAGAATTGGTTCAAGAAGCTCAAAAGATTTTTACTGGCCGGGTTATCCTGGCGCAAGATTTTATGAGAATCGATTTTTGATCGCTGGATATTACCAGCCTTCCAGAAATGGTTGCCACTCGGAGAATTCTTTTACATGCCGACCAAATACATAGCTGGCAGAAGAAGGCGGCTCTTTTGGCTGTCTAAGCAGGCGCATATCGGCTTCTTCAGTTGTTCGGCCACCTTTGCGATGATTGCAGGTTGAACAGGCTGTAACCACATTTGTCCAGACATGTTGGCCGCCGAGATGACGCGGAATGACATGATCTACAGTCAAAATACCACCATTCTTTCCGCAGTACTGGCAGGTATGGTTATCACGTCTGAAAATTTCTCGGCGAGTTAATTTGATACGGATCCTTGGACGGTGTACCATGTATTGCAAGCGGATGACGGATGGCGCGGGGTAAGTTTTGCGCGAGGTGTGAATTTCTCCTCGCCCATTCAGCACCAGGGTCGCCTTGTCGGTCAGAATCATCCCTAAAGCCCGCCGCATATCACACACGTTGATCGGCTCAAAGTTGGCGTTTAGAACAAGAACTGAGACAGACATGCCAGCACCATAACGTAGATTATAGCATGTGTATAAGTATAACCCTGTTTTTGTCTTTCCAAACGCCGCGTTGTAAAATAGTAGGCATGTATGACGGTTTATGATTGGAGGTAAGGATGCAAGTACTCATTGCAGGCGGAAGTGGATACATAGGAAGGGCATTGACAAAACATTTATCGGATGAGGGGCATCGTGTCGTTGTATTGAGCCGAAATCCAAAAAATTCAGCTCTTCCCTCAGGCGTTGTCGTTATGGGTTGGGATGGGGATAGTTCCAAAGGTTGGGGGCATGTGGTAGAGGAAACGGATGCAATAGTAAACCTGACCGGTGAGAACCTGGCTGCTGGTCGTTGGACGCCGGCTCGCTTAAAAAAGATCATTGCCAGCCGGCTCGATCCGGGGCGAGCCATCGTAGAAGCGGTAGATCAGGCTGCCCGTAAACCAGCCGTTATCTTTCAGGCTTCTGCGGTTGGATACTATGGAAAATTGGGCGACCAGGTGGTAACGGAGGATTCGCCCCCTGGCCAGGACTCTCTGGCAAAGATCGTCGTCGATTGGGAGAATTCAATCAGGTCCGCTGAAGATCTCGGCGTTCGCGTGGTGATCGGGCGGTCTGGGTTGGTTCTCTCGAGGCAAAGCCTGGCGCTCAAGCCCCTGATCCTTCAATATCGTCTCTTTGCCGGCGGCCCGATTGGGAGCGGTAAGCAATGGTGGTCGTGGATCACGCTTCAGGATGAGGTTCGGGCTATTCAGTACTTATTGGAAAATGAGAAAGCCCAGGGCGCGTTTAATCTCACTGCTCCAGAGCCTCTAGTGATGGAAGATTTTGGGCGCCTATTAGCTTCGGCCCTTCGGCGGCCTTTTTGGCTCCCAATCCCTGCCTTTGCACTCAAAATCGTTTTTGGAGAGATGAGCACGGTCTTGCTGGATGGACAGCGCGTGATCCCAGAAAGATTGCTAAATCTTGGATTTACATTCCAATACCCAAAACTCCGCGCCGCTTTGGAAATGATCTTATCACAATGATGAAACAGATACCTCTCACGAAAAGAATGATTGAGGCATTGGCCGCGCTTGGTATTGCGATCCTGATTATTGCTCTGATTGATCGCCTGACCAATCGTTTGGATATGTTGGAAGGCCATATTTGGGACTTTGTGTACTACATTGATATGGCCGAGAACGGTATTTGGGGAAATGATCACCTTGCATCTCCTTATGCATACCGGGCGATGACGCCGCTGCTGGCACGCGCCATCAACCTGACGTTCGACTTACCTACAATTGTGGGTTTTAAAGTAATTGCTTATGTTGGCGTTTGGATGGAATTATTTGGAGTTTACCTGCTGGCGCGCCACTTTAAGACGAACTTTAAGATAGCGGTGGTCGTTATGCTGGTTCCGGCTTTTGCTCTTTTCAATACGAAGTTCCTGTTATTTGATTTTTACCGCCCCGATCAATTGGGTTATGCTTTTTTGGTTTTTGCTTTTTTGGCATTGTTAAAGCGAAGAAGAGGGCTCAGCCTTCTCATATCTTTGATTGGCTTGAATACTCGTGAATTTTTGGTCATTCCGCCGCTCATTCTTATCTTAGAGATACTGAGGGAATGGCGAAATCAGAAAACCTCGCTCACAAAGCCGCTCCTCCAAGTGTTTGGGATTCTGGCGCTGGTTGGTTTTACCCTGATGCTACCAAGGCTGATCATCCCTGTGAAGTTTACCCAGCAGATTGTAGATCCATTCAATGACCCAAATTTTTTCAACCGGCTGGTTGGCCTTTTGACGGATTTGCGACGCAATTTTAACTATCTTTTTAACCTGGCAGCCTATGGACTGCCGCTTTGGATGCTGGCAACCCGTGAGCGCTTGCAATATGCCTGGAAAAAGTTATTGCCATTCCATCCCTGGTTATATCTGTACGCGGGGGTGACTCTGACGGGGATGATGATTGGCGGTACGGACATGATGCGGTACGTGACCTACTTTTTCATCCCGCAGATATTGTTATTGATTTCCATTCTTCGCGATTGTCCTGTCAGAGACATTGAGCTGTTTGTAATGTTTGCTGCCGTGATCCTCTTTAACCGCATCCTTTTTCCCTTTCCGATTTGGGATTTTTCGGAATACGTCAATTTTTATGGCGGGTATGGCGACTGGGTGAATGCGCGCTCCTGGCTGCGGCTGGCAGAATTGGGGGCGTTTGTTGGCATCGGATGGCTTGTGCGGGGATGGCTAAAGGAAAGCAGGCTGGGGGAGTGGCTAAATTTCTGGATTAGAATAGAGGAATGAAAAGCTGTCCGAAATGCCAACAAACGAAACGCCAGAACAAGGCTGGTCGAACGGAATCTGGTGCACAAAGGTATCGCTGCATGCATTGTGGGTATAAATACACTCCAGAGCCTAAACCGAGAGGCTATCCAGAGGAAATGCGCAAGCAAGCCGTGCAGATGTATGTAGATGGCA
>JABLXC010000036.1 GCA_013178185.1 Anaerolineae bacterium
CTTGACTTCTGGCAGTTTCAGAACAATAATTGACATGGCAGGCTCCTGGGCGATGTCAGTGTGATAACTACCATCTTACCCGGAGCTTGCTCTTTTTGTCAAAACCCACCGCCTATGTTACAGTCACACGCGTCATCGCGTCCTTTATCATCTGATGGAAACAGATCCGCTACACTTCCTTCAAGGAAAATGGGGGTTTGGATAGCTGCCTCACCGTGCAAATGGTCGGCATCGGCCCACCTGATCAGGCGTCCAATATACGCATGGTTTGCCCGCTCAACCTCAACAGTTGTGATGGAACAATTTTTGTTCTCCACACTGTGGATATCCTCAACCGCCTCTAGCGAGCAGAAGTCACCCATGACCATCGTAAACATCCCGCTGTGCCCTACGATCATCACATGCTGGTTCTCTCGGCCATCGAGCGCTCGTTCCAAACCATTTTGAAACCGACGCCATAGGCTGTGGTAATCATCGCCTTCAGGGAATCGAGCGGAATGATTCCCCCTGAACCACTCTGCAATAATCCGGTTATGGATATCCCAGGTCGCTGCGGTGGGCGGCATATCTTCTAAAGCGCCAATATTGATCTCGCGAAACGCCTCATCCACGTAAAACGGAACGCCTATCTTCCCAGAAATGATCTCAGCCGTTTCAAGGGCTCGCTTGAGGGGAGAAGAGTAAATAGCATCCACTTTTTTCCCGGCAAACAGGTCACCGGTCTGTTCGGCTTGCAACCGCCCTCGCGCCGTCAAAGAGTAATCTACTTTCCTAAATGAAAATTCTTTGGTCAGGTTCGCAACATTTTCACCGTGACGCACGAGATAAAGCAAATTTGACATATCGGATTGTGGTTAGTAACCTCTGGATTGGATCATGAAACGATGGCTATTCCTCCAATGCTGCGCTTTCTTCCGGCCAGTACCGCCGCACGTAGTAATGGTAGAGTCCATAGCGCAACCGCTGGCGGAAAACTTCTTTCTGCTCCGGCGGGGTGCTAAAAGAAGAAGCCAGGGAGTTCGCCAACAATTGCGCTTCTTCCGGGCGGGATTTTTTTGCAGCCAGCGCCTCAATCTGGTTGTGCGCTTTTTCCAGGAACTTCAGTTGTTTCCGTACTTCTTCTCCGGCAACCAACCCGCCCCGCCCACTGATTATCCAGTAGTTCTTGTAATTTTTTCCCATCAGGGTATTCAGCTGCTCGATCCACAATGGGAGGTCGGCGGACGCCAAAAAGGGCGGCTGCCCCGGCGTCACCAGGTCCCCCACGAACAAGGTTTTTTCCTTCACCAGTTCAACCCAAATGGCCGCGCTGGAGGGGCCAGGCCGGTGTTGCAAGACAATGGGAGAGTCATCCCAGTCAATGGTCAACTGGTCGGTGAAGGTGATCTCCGGTGAAGCCCAGCGGATACTGCCCAGGTTCGATTGCTGTTCCCACTCCGCGCCGGTTTCGCTGCCCTGGGCTTTGAACGTAACCGGCCGGCTGCGGTAGATATCCAGCAAGCGGGTATGCCCCACCACCGTGCAGTCCATGTTGCGCACCCCCACCGTGCGATCGTAATGCCCGTCCAGGATGATCAGCATTCTGTCAACGCCGCCGCCCAAATTTAATAACGCCGACCGCCAGGCGCGCGCATCCTCTTGCCGGATGGGCGAATCAATTAAAATCAAGCCATGAGAGCCATTGATTGCCCCCAGCGTAACACCAGGATAAGCTGTTTCAATGAAGATCTTGGGTGCAATTTCTTGCATGCCTGCTCCTTGCCCTAACCGCTATTCATCGGCAGCCGGAAGATGAAACGGCTACCCTTCCCCTCTTGACTTTCTACCCATATTCTACCGCCATGCGCCTGCACCGCCAGGCTGCAAAAAGCCAGTCCAAGGCCAAGCCCTTTTGGGAACCTTTCGGAGTGGAGACGGATGAACTTTTTGAAGATATGCTGCTGGTCTTCAAGCGGAATCCCAAGTCCGCTGTCTTGAACCCAGATCGTGATCCAGGTTTTGTCATGAGAAACCCCCACCGACAGCGTCCCATCTACTGGGGTGTATTTGGCCGCATTTTCTAAAAGGTTGATCAACACTCTGCGGATCATATCGCTGTCTACAATCAGCGGCGGGATGGGCTCTTGCAGCACAACGCTAATTTTTTGCTTTTTGCTTTCCGTGGTCGGCTCTATGACCTCGATGGCTTCAAAGACCATCTCGCGCACGTCGGTTTCTTTTTTGTTGGTGATCGGCTGGCCAGCTTCCAGCCGGTTGATATCCAACAGCGAGTCGATCAGGCGTTGCATCCGCTCTGTAGAACGCTCTGCAATTTTGAACACCGGCTGGATAGCTGCGTTCCCATCAACCGGTATCAGCATCTTTAACATATCCAGGCTGGAGATGATATTGGAAAGCGGCGAACGCAGGTCATGGTAGATCATGGCAGAAAGATCCTCGCGCAGGTGATCCAATTCGCGCCGCTCAGTAATATCGCGCAGCGTCCACTGCAAGCATTCCTGCCCGCCGATATTGGCACACAGCACAAAAATCTCCGCCGGATAATTTCTTCCATCCTTGCCATGCAGTTCCGATTCGTAAGAAACGTCTGCGCCTGCGCGCAGTTCAGCCGCGAATTCCCTCAATTTCTTCGGACTGAGGGGTTCCAGCATCTCAAAGGGCTGGTTCACCAGTTCTGAGAGGTCGTACCCCGTGGCGCTGGCGGCCGCGTAATTGGCTTCTAAAATTTTCCCCTCCCAGGTCGTGATGATGAGCGGGTTAATATTGTCTTCAAAAAGCTCCCGGTAGCGGCGGGTGGCCGATTGGAGCGATTCATACAACAGCGCATTATAGATCGCGATGCCGGCCTGGTCAGCAATCGCTTGCAGCAAATCCAGGTGATCTGAATTAAAAAAGTTTGGGGTAGAATGCACCAGCGTCAGGATCCCGACCAGCCGCTCGCTAGCCTTGACCGGGATACAAATGGCCGATTTTGGGCCAGTGCGTAAACGATCGTCGTCCGCCCGTCGCAGCCAGCGTTCATCCTTGCTCGTATCCTGCAGCAACGCTGGTTCACGCTGGCGCAGCACCCAGCCCGCCAGACCTTGATCCAGCGTCGCCTGGAGCTGGCTGCTGGTATGCGAGATAAGCTGCCCTTCTACCACAATGGCCGCATCCACCGGTTTTTCGTTCTCATCCAGGACGATCAGCGTACCTCGCTCCGCCCCAACATTTTCAACCGAGAGGGTCAGAACACGCGGTAAAACCGCCGGAAGGTCAAGCGACCGGGCAAGCTCGCGGCTGACATTGAATAAAAGCTCCAGAGATGAACGCGTTGCATCGTTATTCATAGGACATCTGGCCGATTAAAGTCTGGTAAGTATAGCATAAAAGCCCCCTGGCTTAATGACCGGCTGCACGCACACTCTCACAACGCTCGCAATCTGCCCGATCGCACAACAATGCTAACGGTTGCACTTCTATTAAGTCTGTCACGGCTTCAATCAGACGCGCCAGAGGCAGCGCCTGAATTGTCGCCTCGCCGACCTGCACCTTGCGCACGAACGACTCCACCACCGGTTCCACCTGGTTAAATCCGTCTGAACAGCCCGGAAAACCGCTACAGGCGACGATGCCCGTCGGCGTTAACGCCCAGCGCGTGAACTGCGTCCGGCCTGCTGCCCGTTCGGCAAGGTGGATCGCCGTGTTGACGGTGTGGTCCACGCCCAGCAGCAACACCCACCCTCCCTGGCGGGCTAACACCCCAATTGGCGCGAGCGGCTGCTCAAGGGACTGGGCTTCCAGGGCTTCTTCCACATTGATCCCTGCAAAGGAAAGGATCGGATGCATCGAGCGCGAAGCGTGCGGGTGCTGTCGCAAACGTTCCGCCACAACCCCAATCATGGGATCCACCGGCAGGCTGGGCCAATAGAATTCAGCCATACGGTTGGTTTTTTCTCCGCTGCCATAGACCATCCCGTTATTGGCAGGACCGACTTCAGGGATGATCATGGTCCGGTAGGTAAAAGCCGGCATCATCAAGCTGTCGCTGGTCGCCATCAACGCCCCTAAAACGGTATCTGCACCGCCCCGCACTTCTCCAAAAGCAGATAAAGAAGCATGCACCAGGAGCGGCCAGGTTGGGGCGATCCCCAGGTCCTTTAATCCGTTGATGAGATCGCGATACGAGAGCATGAAACCCCCAATCATAGGGTGGATATGCCTATTATACACACGGAATGGGCTACGCGCGCACTTTGTTGCTGGTTTTCAATGTTATACAAAAACCTGGCTTTCACTGCGCGCAGAGCGGGATTTCTCCCTGGTTTTGATGAGAATTCAGGTTCAGACCGAAATACGGGCTGGGGTCGAGGGTATTTTTGATCTCCAACTCGTTGCGGAACCCCCCACTGCCGTCATCCAGCACGATGGAGAAATGCAAATGCACGCCGGTCGGGTTGCCAGGGGTTCCCGAATAATTGCCCTGATACCCCAGCAATGTCCCAGTCTTGACGAACGCCTCGCGCGTTCCAGCAGGAAATTCTTCCGAGATCAAGGAGACGCCTTTCGAGTCGGCCATGTGAGTATAATACGTCCAGATTTGCCTCCCCGGCTGGAGTGGATCCGATGGGATGCGGATGATCAGCGTGGATTTCCAATCCGGCAGGCGCGTCAGGTAACCGTCCTGTGCTGCGTACACCGGCGTCATCCCCACACCCGTCCCACCAAAGATGTCGATCCCCTGGTGGCGGTGGCCAGGCCGGAAGGAATCATCCCACAGGAAACCAATATACCCGTCCGTTGGAAAGAGAAAAGGCGCATCGCCGCAGCGCGTCCCGACCCTCATCATCCATCCGGCGCGCCCCTGCGGATCGTCCAGGAACTGGTAGAGCTTCAGGCTCCTGCCGGCGTTGCCAGGACGCCGGAGAATGAAGTAGATCCCCGCCGCCAGAAGCAGCACGAACGCCAACCCCGCCAGTTTTAATAACGCTTTCATACCCGGAATTATACCCGCCGCAGCGCAATACGGAAAAAAGGAGCAAAATGAAGGACGCCCTTTCTCCTTTATGGATATAATCCATGTATGCCCAGGTTACTTACACTTAATTGCCCTTCCTGCGGCGCGAAAATCGCTGTAAGCGCGCAGGATACCCGTTCTACCTGCCAGTTCTGCGGAGCAGTACACACCCTGACCCCTCAGGCGCTTAAGAGCAAAACCTCTGCGCCCCCGCGCCCCGCCATTGAACAGCCCTCCGATATATACCTGGAGCATGAAGGAGTCGCCATCAAACTGGTGCGGCGCTGGTTTCAGAAAGGGTTGATCCCGCTGGCGGTCTTCTGCTTTTTCTGGGATGGCTTCTTATTTTTCTGGTATTGGATGGCGTTGCGCGCCAACGCAACGATTGAGATGCTGCTTGGCCCGATCGTTCATGTAATCGTCGGGCTCGTCCTCACCTACGGTCTCGTCGCCGGGCTGCTCAACCGTACAGAGATCACCTTCGACCGGCAGCAGCTTTCCGTTTGGCACGGCCCGCTGCCCTGGTGGGGCAACCGCTCGCTGCCCCTGGAGGAAATCCGCCAGCTCTACACCAAAGAGAGCAACGTCAAAAAGAATGGGCGTCCCACCTACCACCTTTTTTATACTACCCCCGAAGGACGCTCTAAGAAATTGATCTCCGGCCTGGATTCGCCAGATACCGCGCTTTTCATCGAACAGCAGGTCGAAGCCTGGCTGAACATCCATGATCAGTCAATTCAAGGGGAAGTGCCACGCTAATTTTTTCTTTGTAAAGGGGAATCGTTGGGTTGAGGAAGGATAGGGATGACGGTTTTCGAACCCCATCTGCCCTCAACCCAACTTTTTTAACTCATTTTTTGGCAATACACCTGGATCGCCTGGCGCATGAACGCCGCCAGATCCGGATGGATGCGGTTGAAGGTGGCGTTGAACCGTGGGTCATCATTGTATAAGTCTCCCAGGCCCAGCAAGATCTCGGCAGACGGTTCATAAAAATAGCGAATATGCTGGTGCCAGCGGGCTATGCCCTCCTGCGCCTGCGGACTAGAAGGCCCGTAAGGCATCGCCTCCACCAGGTCCAGGTAGATCGTCTTTCCTTCCTGCATAATCTTGAGCTTCTGATCATTGCTATAGTTATCCCAGCGCTGGTAAGATTCATCAACCCTTTGAGCGCCATAGCGCCTGCGCGCCTCTTCTTTATATGCTTTTTGTTTTTCTTCGCTGAACCCGGAGAAGAGTTCATGAGCGTCCATTTCGATGTCTCCTTTCAAAAATGAGATTGTACGCTCGACCGTCGCGATCAGACCTTCCAGCTTGCGCCGGCGCGCCTGCAAAGACAGCCGGTGTTGTTCCAGCGCCGTCAGGAGATCGAAATCGGGCTGGTTGAGCACCTCCCGGATCTCCTCCAGGCTGAAACCAAGCTCCCGCAAGAACAAGATCTGTTGCAAGCGCAAGACAGCGGTCCGGTCATAGAGGCGGTATCCATTGGCCGGGTTGCGCCCCGGCTTGAGCAGGTTGATCTCGTCGTAGTAGTGAAGGGTGCGCGCGCTAACCCCTGCGATCACGGCAAGTTGTCTGACGGTGTAGCGCAGATCAGTTGTCATGCCAGCATTCTAAACCATAACGTTACGTTAATGTCAAGGGGTAAATAAAGAAAAACGGCAGAAATCTGCCGTTTTTAGGAAATGACCAGTTGTTCTTCGCGGCTGGGAAGCAGCGGCGGAGCTTCGCCGATCGAACCCAACATAGACCACGGGCCTGTCCAGGTAATTTTAACCGGCTGCACCAGACCGCGCAGGTTTTGATCGCTTTCCACAAAGACCAGCTTATTGGTCTCGGTGCGGCCACGCCAGCGGTGTTTCCTTTTGTCTTCAAAGAGCACCTGGACCGTCTTCCCAAGATAGCCTGCGCTGATCTCTGCCGCAATTCCTTCCTGCAGCTCCTCTAACATGCGAAAGCGCCGCCACTTCTCGCTTTCAGGGACATCGTCAACCATGCGCCGTTCCGAAACCGTCCCCTGCCGGGGAGAATAGCGCGCCAGATGAGCGACATCCAGCCTCAAATCCCGAAGCTGGCGATACGTGCCCATGAATTGTTCTTCGGTCTCGCCTGGAAAGCCGACGATGATATCCGTCGCGATGGAAACTCCGGGAATCTTGCTGCGGATGCGTTCCACCAGACGGTAATAGTCCTCGTTGGTGTACCCCCGCCGCATGTTCGCCAGCACTTCGTTATCTCCCGCCTGCGAAGGGACTTCAATATGCGGCATAACCTTGGGCAGTTCCGCCACCGCATCCAGCAGTTCATCGGTCATCCAGTTGGGGTGAGAGGTCAGAAAGCGGATGCGTTCGAGCCCTTCGATTTTGCTCAACTGGCGCAGTAACCCCGCCAGGGTTGGAAAATCGGGCTGATCCTTGCCGTAACGATCTACAATCTGCCCCAGCAAAGTGATTTCCTTGACGCCTTGCGACGCCAGCGAACGGGCTTCGGCCAGGATTTCCGCCGGCGGCCGGCTCTGTTCGACCCCGCGGCGGTAAGGGATGATGCAAAACGTGCAGGCGTGTGAGCAACCGTACACCACCGGGATGAAAGCTGTCACCAATTTGCCCCGTTCGTGGGCCGGCAGCGTCAGGTCGCCGTCCATCAGGGCAAACCTTTCTCCAGTCCGGGCTGTTTCCTCGGCGCGAGTTTCCTCTTGCGTCAAAAAGCTTACCAGCGGCCCGGGATCAGAGGGAGGGGAAAACACATCAACATACGGAAAACGCTGGCGCAACGCCTGGTTGTTCTTCACCCCAACCAGACAGCCCATCAAGTTGATGACCACTTCGGGGCGCGCCTGTTTGAGCGGGCGCAAAGAGCTCAAGCGGCCGTAGGCTTTATCTTCGGCGCTCTGCCGAACGACACAGGTATTTAGTACGATGACATCGGCTTCATCTGCATGGCTGGTGTTTTCGTAGCCCAGTCGCTCCAACGCCGAAGCGACCCGTTGCGAATCGGCCACGTTCATCTGGCAGCCTTCTGTCCAGATATGATATTTCATGCCCTCGATTATAATCCAAATTTCTACAATTTAGCTCTTATTTTATTGTCACGGTAGGGCAATCGCATTCGCTCTTTCATCACGGCGGCAACCAGGCAGATTGCAGCGCACCGGCCGGGAAAGAGGTCATTTCGTTAGGAGAAAAAGCAGGCGAGAAGGCCGAATAGAGAGTACTGCCGGAAAAGAAGATCAGCGTCTCTCCGCCGGGCGACCAGTGGGGCTGGAAAGGGGACCCCGCGAAGATCCGCCGGGGCGTGCCCTGACCCTCGTTCAGCCACAAGCCCAAACCGACGCTGCCTTCTGGCCCGCTCCAGGCCTGCCTGCCGCTGGCCGCATCCGCCACAGGCAGTAGACCCTGCACCGCCGGAGGAATTTCCCGCTTTTCGCCTTTTGAATTGAACGCCATCATCCAGCCGGTTTCAGTGCGGGCAAAAAAACCATCCAGGCCCGGCGCACGGCGCAATTCCAGGATGCTCTCGCTGCTCAATTTTTGGGGCAAGCCAAGCCCGGCCGGCAGGAAGAAAAGCCCCGGCTCCTGTCCAGCAGAGCGGCAGGGGCAGTCCCTTGCAAGGCTGGCGCTGACAGAAAAAAAGAGGTTGCGTTCCCTGGCATCGTACAACGCATCTGAAAAGCAGCCCTCAAAAAGGGAGTCGGCTACCCCGCTCGTAATCCTGACCGATTGGAGCGCCGTCCCATCACATTCGAGCTGGCGGCTGAACAGGAAGGCCGTGTTCAAATCCAGCCAGCCGGCCAGTGTTTCACCACGGCTGCTGGTCTGATACAGCAACGAAATCGCCCCGTTGCGAGCATCCACCACCTGGACGGCGCTCACGCGTGGGGCGCCGCTTTCCGGTATTTCACCAGTTACCTGATACACAATCCGGGTGCTATCCGGCGACCAGACCGGGTTGATTTCGTGCTGGCTGCTTTCGGTCAGGCGGGTAACCTGATCGTTATCTAGCGAATAGACGTACAGGTCGGCAGAGAGATTATCCTGCATCCCCGTAAACGCCAGCCAGCGGCCGTCCGGCGACCACGCCAGTCCTTCCATGGATAAAATAGCGCGGCGCGCATCGGTGTTGCTGCTCTCCTCCGAAGACGAGGAGCCGCTATCCGCCGAGAGCTGGATGACTGCCCTGCGCTGGCCATCCGGTAAATGCTGGATCACCAGCGTCAACCCGCCGGGTTTTTGCGGCCCAGAGGAAAGAATGTACGCCGAATGCACGCCCGAAGGAGACATTCCACTCTCCAGGCGGGCCGGGGCTAAAATTGGGCTGGCTTCGAGCTGCACGAGCTGGTAGGCGTCATAAGAAAGCGCCCACAAGCCATCCGACGAGGAAATGATCAGCCAGGGCCCGGCCTCAAACGGCGTACCCAACAATTGGGGATCAACCGTGGCCGGGATAATAGGTGTGCTGGTACGGGTGGGCGTGATCGTTGGGGTGCGGGTGGGCAGGGGCGTAGGAAGCGGGGGCGGCGTCCGGGTGCTGGTTGCGCTGGGGGTGTTGGTCTTTCCAAAAGGGAGCGGCAGGGGCGCAGCTTGCAGCGTCTGGTAGAGCAATCCGCCGCCCAACAACAGGCAGGCGCAAAACACAATCAGCGCCGCCACGCCCCCCAGCAGGCCCGTCAGCACATCCACCGGCCGGGGGGTATTGGTCACTGTTTCAGGCGCTTGAGGACGGTCTTCTTCTCCGGGCAAGATGGGAGGCTCTGCCGCGTTCATCCCCTTGATTATACTCTGGCAGAGAAAAGGAAAAACCGAAATCGCGAGGGTGACGTTCTTAACCAATCCATAACATCCGTTGTAAATTCCCTTAATACTCCTGTGGTACGATAAGTTTCAGGATCGATGTTTGGATGGAGAAGCGTATGCCAAAAACTCGCGTTCTTTTTCTTTGCACTGGCAATTCCGCCCGCAGCCAGATGGCCGAGGCGTTGTTGAGGTTTTATGCCGGTGACCACTTCGAAGTGTTCAGCGCCGGCTTAGAACCCAAAGGGATTAACCCCAACACCATTCAGGTCATGGAAGAATTGGGCTGCGACATGAGCAGCCACACCGCCAAACCCTTGAGCCAATATCTTGGAAAAGCGCACTTCGGATACCTGATCACGGTTTGCAGCAAGGCAGAAGAACAATGCCCTATCTTCCCCGGCATGGGCGTACGGCTGCACTGGCCGTTCGAAGATCCGGCCGCATTTCAAGGCAGCAAGGAGGAGACGCTGGCTAAATTCCGCCAGGTACGCGACCAGATTTCCGCCAGGGTGTTGGAATGGCTCTCCGAACAGGGTATCGAGCCGCGACAGCCCGCATCCTAAATTGCGCCGGCTTCTTTAAACCACTCAAAAGCCTCGCAGATGGCATCCTGCCACGGGCGCGGCGGCGGCAGCCCAAGTTGTGTCAACGCCTTGCGCGTGCTGACATAAAAACGGTAACCGGCAAGGTAGAGCGTTTCGGGCGCTACCGGCATCTCGATGAACGGCGAGAGCCAGCGCGCCGGCAGGGCCATGCGCCGCACCAGCCAGGCGGGCAGCACCACCATCGGCGCAGGCGAGCCGACCACCCTGGCGATTTCTTTTACCAGCGCATGAACCATCACATTCTGACCGCCCAGAATATAGCGCTCGCCGCACTGCCCGCGCTCCATGGCAGCCAGATGCCCATCGACGACATCCTCAATATGCACGACATTGAAACCCGCATCCACCACGGCAGGCAAACGCCGATGGGCAATTTGAACCACCAGCGACCTGCTCTGGCGATAGATATCGCCGCTTCCGTAGACCACGCTGGGGTTGACGATGACCACATCCAGCCCCTGGGCAACCGCCCGCTGTACTTCCATCTCGGCCAGGTACTTGGCATAACCATACGGCCAGCGTTCCGGGCGGTAATTCCAGCTATGGTTTTCGTCCAGCAGGATCGGGTTTTGCCCCTTGCCAGCTCGTTCAGGGACGCCCAGGGCAGCCACCGAGCTGGTATGCACCACCCGCCGCACTCCGGCTGCCCGCGCCGCCCGCAAGAGGGCGCGCGTCCCCTCAACCGTCACGGCGTACAGGCGGCCTGGATCGTCTCGACCGCTCAAGGCGGCTGCCGCGTGAAAGACCACCTCGATCCCTTCCATTGCCTTTTCCAGTGTTTCCGGCTGGGTGAGATCGCCAAGGACATGTTCCACTTCCAACCCTTCCAGCAAGCGCTGGCTGCTGGTGGGACGGTGAAAGGCCCGCACCGCATGGCCCTCTTGCGCCAATCTGCGGACCAGGGCCGCGCCGATAAATCCCGTAGAACCCGTCACCAAAATATTCATAGCAGCTCGGTCAATCCAGCGCTTCCAACAGCGTTGATTCGCCCTGCCCAACCCCCACGCACAGGGTCGCCAGTCCGTAAAAGGGCCGTCCCTGGTAGGGCGCCCGGCGGCGCATCTCGTGCACCAGCGTGGTCACGATGCGCGCCCCAGAACAGCCCAGGGGGTGTCCCAGCGCAATCGCCCCGCCATTCACATTGACGATTTCGTGCGGCAGGCGCAGTTCGCGCATGACCGCCAGCGTTTGGACTGCAAAAGCCTCGTTGATCTCGACCAGCCCCAGGCGATCGGTCTGGAGGCCGCATTTTTCCAATACTTTGCGGGTGGCCGGAACCGGTCCAATCCCCATAATGCGCGGTGGTACGCCTGCCGCCGCCGATCCCACCAGCCGCGCCAGCGGGCGCAATCCCAGCGCCCGGGCGCGCTGTTCGCTCATCAGCAGGAGGGCAGCCGCGCCATCGCTCAGGCCGGAGGAATTCCCCGCTGTGACCGTCCCATCCTTGCGGAAAACAGGGCGTAACTTCGCCAGCGCTTCTAGCGAGGTATCACGGCGCGGGCGCTCATCGGCGGTAACAAGCGTTTCTCCCCACCCGGCTTGCGCCGGAAGCGGGATAATTTCTTCCGCAAACCGGCCGCTATCCGTGGCCGCCACAGCCCGCTGGTGGCTGGCAAGGGCGAAGGCATCCTGCTCTTGCCGCGTGATGCCGGTCATTTCGGCGATGTTTTCGGCAGTTTCTCCCATCGGTTCGACCCCGTACATCTCGGCCAGGCGGGGATTGGGGTACCGCCAACCCAAGCTGGTATCCCAGGCGGTCAGGTTACCGGTCTGAAACCCTTTTTCGGCTTTCGGGAGGGAGTAAGGAGCGCGCGACATGCTCTCTACCCCCCCGGCAATGTACACTTCGCCATCGCCGGCCCGGATTGCGCGCGCTGCCAGGTTGATCGCGGCCAGCCCCGAAGCGCACAACCGGTTGACTGTGAGAGCTGGCACCTCCACCGGAAAACCAGCCAGGAGTGCTGCCATGCGGGCGATATTCCGGTTGTCTTCGCCAGCCTGGTTGGCGCACCCCAGGTAAACCTCATCAACCATGGCAGGATCAATCCCGCTTCGCTGCACCAGCGCTTTGAGAACGGCAGCCGCCAGGTCATCGGGGCGGATGTGCGCCAGAGCGCCGCCCAGGTTGCCAATTGGCGACCGCAATGCCGAAACGATGACCGCTTCTCTCATCTTCACCTCCTGCCGCAGGGTCAACGCGCCTCGGGACGGCTGCGAGCGTAATCGCACAAATCGTTCAGCGGGCAACCCGCGCAGTTGGGTTTGCGCGCCTGGCAAATCTCGCGCCCAAGCCGGATGATATTGAGGTGAGCAGGACCGTAATCTTCGGCAGGAAACAAGGCAGCCAGGTGATCGTGAGCCTGCTCGACTGTCATGGTCAAGGGCCGCAGCCCGATCCGCCCGGTCACACGGTAAATATGCGTATCTACCGGAAAGGCAGCCTTGCCTAACGAAAAAAGTAGGACGATCGCAGCGGTCTTTGGTCCAACGCCGTTGAAACGCATCAGCCAGGCGCGAGCTTCAGACGCTTCCATCTCCGCCAGGAAATTTAAATCCAGCGAGCCGCGTTCGGCTGTGATCTCCCGCAGGACCGCCTGGATGCGCGGCCCTTTTTGATTGGCGAGACCTGCGGTGCGAATTGCAGTGATGACCTCCTCTGGCCTGGCATCGCGGACAGCCTCCCAGGTGGAAAAGTGGGCACGCAGCGATTGGAAGGCAGCGTCGCGATTGCGGTCATTGGTGTTTTGCGAAAGGATGGTCGAAACCAGCTCATCCAGGGCTTGCAGCGGGTAGCGCCACTCCGGCCGGCCGTAAAACGCCAGCAGTCGCCGGTGAACCTCCGCGGCGCGCTGCAACTGCGCTTCGGGGGTCTTGGGCAATTGATTGGTATCTTCCTTCATCGCCGTTTACCCGTAATGCACCAGTTTAAGGATAGGTCGGATTTCACCAATCTCCAGCTTCCGCCAGTTTAACACCGGGCGGATGTAAAAACGCTGCAACGCTTCGATCTGGCTGTCTTCCAGCGCGCCAAGCTGCCGCAGGACCTCGAGGGCAACCAGCGGAACAGCCCTGCCCGCCAGGTCGCCATCGGCGATCTTAATCGCAATCCCGATGCCCGGACTGTCTTTTTCCAGGACGCCCGGCAGCACGCCGATGCCCTCATACCCCTCAGCGCCCACCTTGCAAAAGATTTTTCCCTGAGCCGCCTGCATCATGGCGGTGTCAAAACGGCCTGGCCCGGCCACCATCTCCGGGTGCGCCATCATCGCGCCGGTAATCGTCCGGCAGGCAGCCGCCCTCGCCTCTCCTAAACTGCGAGGATCGCTCAGGCGGGCATAACCCAGCGCGGCGTTGAACAACGGCGTCGCAAAAACAGGCGCAGAGCAACCATCCACACCGAGGATGACATCCGCCTCCTCCATGTCGCACATCTCCGCAAAGACTTGCAAGATCGTCCGCTGAACCGGATGGTCATTATCCAGGTAGTTTTCATAATCCAGCGCACGCATCTTTGCCTGCGCGATCATGCCGGTATGCTTTCCAGAACAATTATGGCGATTGGGCGTCGGCGCTTCACCCCGCCGGATCATTTGATGCCAGGTAGGTTCGTGCAGCGGGGGGTGCACACCACATTTCAGGTCGTCTTCACGGATCCCGATCTTTTGTTGGAAAGCGCTGACGACCTGGTAATGCTCATCCGTGCCGGAATGGGATGCGCATTGGATGGCAATTTCTCGCTCGTCCAAGCCAAAATGTTCCACACCCCCCCTCTCGATCAGCGGCAGCGCCTGAAACGGCTTGGAACTGGAACGCAGAAAGGCAACGCTGTGCGGATCGCCGCAACCCGCCAACAACCGCCCCGTCGCCTCAACTACCGCGACCGCGCCAAAATGCACCGACTCGACGGTCTTTCCACGAGTAACTTCGACAACCGGTTTAAAATTTTCGTAGGGCATCTCCAATATTCTCCCAGCAAATTATAGCCTCTTCTGAGGTCCTGGGGGCCGGTTAGGGCAATCGCATCATCGCGATTTTGTGGGATTAGGCCATCGAAAGATAGGGGGTTTTGATCAGTGTGTCCCGCTTTCGGTGAAAATTGATGGCAAATTATATTATAGTTATGCCCCACTTTTAATCTAAAATTGGTCTTTATGCAATCGCCCTGGGGGCCGTAGGTGTAACATTCTTTCTGTAAAATTCTGAACCTTAACAAAAATGGTGAGCCAGAAGTATCCTAAATAGGTGACCAAACCAAATAAGGAGAACCCCATGACTCACCAAAATGATTATAGCCTGTCTCCCGAATTAGTAGCGGAAATTAGATGGCATTGAGTTGCATAAGACAGAAATCGAGTACAGAGGAAAAATGTATGATGGGATGGCTTTTTTAGATCCATTCGCTTATTGGGGCGGCGGTATTGCCCCATCGGCGATGGCATTTGTTCCACAAGTGGGCTTTGAGAAAAAACCACATCATGATTTTGGCATTTTTTTCTCTCGAGAGCATGCTGCTACATATAAAGATTGGGATTTGGATTTTGCAATCGAAATAGATATTCACCCACATCATAAATACAACGCGGGCATGGATAAATTTCGCGATTCTTTAGTAAAGTATTCAGTATTAAGGCTTCACCCAAGTAGAGATGAGCCATTAAAATGGTTCAGAAAAGTAATGAGTCTTTTTTCGAGAAGCTATGGAGATTAAAGCAGAATACAACCAACACAATGTGTACTCCATTCTCGCCACATTCGATGGAGCGCTTCGCGTTCGACACGCCCTTCAAGTAACCAGGGTTTTCTACACCCAGGCAAAACCCTACTTCCAAAGTTCTACCACCACTCAATTGCCGTCAACGCTCGCCGTTCGGCGGCTCAATACAGGACGGATAGAATAGAGCGGCAGTAAAGACAATGGCAAAATTTAGCTATAAAAAATATAGCAGAGAAGATCAGAGATTAATGGCGACCTGGGCAGCCGAATGTGCTGAACGGGCGCTCCCCCTATTCGAAGAAGCATACCAGGAAGATGATCGCCCCCGGAAAGCGATTGAGGCATGCCGAAGGTGGGTTCAAACAGGCATCTTCAGGATGAAAGATATACGGGAGGTTGCGCTTGCGGCTCATGCTGCCGCTCGCGATGCTAAAGAAAATGAGGCGGCTTGCTTTGCTGCACGCGCCGCTGGCCATGCGGTGGCAACTGCACATGTTCCTCAACATGCTGCCGGAAGCGCTTATTACGCTCTTAAGGCAATTGCGGCGAAAAACCCCACAAACGCTGAGGTTCAAGTTGCGAATGAATACGATTGGCAGTCGCAGCATCTCCCCGAACATCTAAGGCAAGAAATTATGAGCAGGATAATTGTTTTGAGTAAGGGCAATAAGATGATCATAAAATTACAGAAAGGCAATAGTTTTTAAAATCTTGGAGAGCCCCAGGGTAAGGGGGCTGCCTCTGGCAGCGCGGATGAATTCGGGGACTTTAACCGCCCTCGCGCCGGAGGCTATATGCCTCAAACTGTAACACAACCCAGATAAAATAATACAGAATAATCTATGTTAGGTTAAAATTCCAGGTATGGACAATAATCTCCGCCCCGCATGGTCAACCCCCACTAAAATCATCGTTGTCCTGGCGATTCTCGCTTTGTTTGGTTTCCTGTTTTTCCGCTTCAGCGTCGCGCTGCCCCCGTTGATCATCGCTATCATCCTGGCTTACGTGCTCTCGCCAATTTCCAGTTTCTTTCAAAAGAAACTGAAGCTGCCGCGCGGCCTGGGGATTCTGCTGACTTACCTGTTAATGCTGCTGCTCATTGCAGGGATGCTGGTAATCGTCATCCCGCTGTTGATCCGGCAGGTTGGCGGGTTCAACTTGAATATCATCTATTGGCTGGAACAGGCGCGCAATCTCTTCAGCGACAAAATCACCATCGCCGGAGTGGTGATAGATGGGCCAACTTTGCTCGGCCAAATCGTCAACCAACTGGAGGGCTTGCTGCAGCCGGTCTTCGGCACGACGCTGGATGTGGTCGCCAGCCTGCTCGAATCGATCGTTTGGGTCGTCTTTATCGTCATCATCTCCATTTACCTGATCAAAGATTCGAGTAAGATTATGGCCTGGTTTGAAAGCCTGGTTCCGCCAGCCTACCGGGGCGACTTCAACCGTCTGGTAGAGGATCTGAATACGATCTGGAGCGCCTTCTTCCGCGGGCAATTGCTGCTCGCCTTTATCGTGACCTTAATCATCACCGCCGAGGGGCTGATCATTGGCCTGCCTTTCGCCTTATTGATGGGACTTCTGGCTGGAATGATGGAATTCTTCCCCAGCGTCGGTCACGGAGTCTGGTTGGTCACCGCTTCTCTATTGGCTCTGTTCATAGGATCTACCCACCTTCCCCTTCCCAATTGGGTCTTTTTTCTAATTGTGGTGGGGATTCACATCGTTTTTACGCAGTTTGACCTGAATTACTTGATCCCGCGCATCATCGGACGTAGCGTCCAGCTTCCCCCGATGGTAGTCATCCTAGGAATCGTGGCCGGCGCCGCCATCGCTGGTGTGCTGGGGGTCGTCCTGGCCGCCCCCTCGATTGCCTCGCTGCGGGTGATCCTGCGCTACCTGTATGCCCGGCTGCTGGACCAGGAGCCCTTTGCCGAAGAAACCGCCGCCCCGCGCCTGCCGCCGCCTAAGCTGCAATGGTGGAAAAAACGCGGCGGGCGGAAGAACGAATTCCCCCTCTAACTGGCAGCCTCACCGCTCCGAGATCACCAGTTCATCGTATCCAGTCTCAGCATCCAACGGGCGGGTGAAATACAATCCCTCCAGTTATCACCTCATCGCACACCCAATAAGATCAGACGCTAAGGACTCTACCTGCTTTTTGCAGCGTCGTGAGAATATCTCCCATCCCCCCGACAACGCCGACGCGCACCGCTTCTGCCAGATTGAAGAAGTTCAGGCAGGTCTGGCAGATGACCAGTTCCACCCCACGCTTCTCCATCTCTTTCAGTTGAGGGATCACGGCCGAGCCTTCACAAACCAGTTTGACGCCCTCGGTGTAGAACAATATCTTGCCAGGCAACTCGCCGGATTCGAGCGTCAGGGTTAAAAATTTCGTCGCCAAAACTTGCTGAAGTTCCGCCGGAGCATCCCCCAATCCATTGCGGGTAAAAAGAACAACTGTATCTCGATCCATTCTATCTGACCTCCTTATTTTAGTTTGAACGGGAATACTGCCTGTTTCCCGCAATATACAAACAAAACCGCCGCGCTTTCAACAGGCGGCGATTATCGAAGGAGGTCGCAGGCGTTGCAATTACAGGAACGTCAGAACACACCCTGCCTGTTGAAGCCGGTCGGTGTTACAGCGCCAACTGGCGCTGCATGTGTAAAATCAGGTATATCGGTAAGTTTGCTCCATCATTAAATACTCAAGAAATGATTATACAATTATTTTCATCGAAATACCCATTTTCGTCAAGCAAATCCGGCAATGGATTTTAAGGCCTCCCCAAAATCCATCTCAGGGCGAATAAAAAGGAGCCCTCACAAGGAAGCGATATAAAAATAAAAGGAACACAGCCCTGTCGGCTGCATCCCTTTTATGATAGACCCATAGCAACGCCCTGCCTTGGAGGCGTCTCGTCGCTTTCGGTTGAGCCGGAGCGGCTGTGTAAATTATAGACCAGCGGCTGCCCGCAGGTCGGCTGCCCGGTTGGTTCGTTCCCAGGTCAGGTCAAGATCGTCGCGCCCAAAATGACCGTAAGCGGCAATTTTGCGGTAGATAGGTCTGCGTAGATCAAGATCGCGAATGATCGCTCCAGGGCGCAGATCAAAATTCTCCAGGACTAATTCAGCAATCTTTTCATCTGCGATGACGCCTGTGCCAAATGTCTCAACATTGATGCTGAGAGGATGGGCAACGCCAATCGCGTAAGCCACCTGGATCTCGCAGCGTTCCGCCAGCCCGGCGGCTACCACATTTTTCGCCACCCAGCGGGCAGCATAAGCCGCCGAGCGGTCAACTTTCGTGGGGTCCTTACCGCTAAAACACCCACCGCCGTGCCGCCCCATCCCGCCGTAGGTATCCACGATGATCTTGCGACCCGTCAACCCAGAATCACCCATCGGCCCGCCGATGACAAAACGCCCGGTGGGGTTCACAAAGACCTTCATATCCTTATCCACCATTTCTTCGGGCAGCGTCGGCATGATCACATGTTCCAACAGGCCTTCGCGTATTTCATTGTGGGTGACTTCAGGGGCATGCTGGGTGCTGATCAGAACGGTATCCACGCGCTTTGGTTTCCCGTAACTGTACTCAATCGTCACCTGGCTTTTACCGTCTGGCCGCAGCCAGGGCAACGCGCCGCTCTTACGGGTTTCGGTCAAACGGCGGGCGAGTTTATGCGCCAGGTAGATCGGCATGGGCATCAGGGTGGGCGTCTCGTTGCAGGCGTAACCGAACATCATGCCCTGGTCTCCAGCGCCTAGCGCCTCGATCTCGGCTTCGCTCATTTCCCCTGATTTCGCCTCGAGCGCCTTATCAACGCCCATGGCAATATCGCCAGATTGCTTCGCAATCGCGACCTGCACGCCGCAGGTGGTGCCGTCAAAGCCTTTGCTGCTACTGTCATAGCCGATATCGTTCACCACACCTCGCACCAACTGGTCAAAATCCAGGTTGGCTCGGGTGGTAATTTCGCCCATCACGATGATGAAGCCGGTTTTGGTAGCCGTCTCGCAGGCTACGCGCGAGCGAGGATCATCTGCAAGGCAGGCATCCAGGACTGCATCCGAGACCTGATCGCACATCTTGTCAGGATGTCCCTCTGTAACCGACTCAGAGGTAAAGAGGTACTTTGCGGACTTCATAAAAGTTGTGGTCATAGTGACTGACTACTCCTTAGGATAAAAAGTCCCCTTCCGGTTGATCGTAAGGGGGCAGAAAAACGCATGCCCTCCTATCTTCCAGATATATCCGATCTGACGGAGTTGGCACCTTCGAGCTTGCGCTCGGGTTGCCGAGGTTTCACAGGGCCGGTCCCTCCACCTCTCTGGATAGAAGCGCCATTAGGGGCTATTGAATTGTTAGCAAGATATTATCACAGGTCGCAGAGGTTGTCAAAGGAGTTTACCTGAGGCTCAGACAGAAGCTCGAACATTGGACAGGATGAAACTTTAGGCAGTGTGATAACTATACGCAAAACCGTTTTCTTCTATTCCGGTTTAAGCGTCCACTTTTGCTTCAACAAGTCAAACGGACCGGAATAACGTTTTTGCTTTTTGCTTTTCTTTTGCATTGGTTTGTCAGGGTTGAGATTGTTGTTATCATTAATCGGCTCATTATCTGACAGCAGTTTGGCAGCGGAGATTCATTGCTCTGCCACAAAGTAGGTGGCGTCAATTTGGATATTTTACATCTTGACTATCAAAATTAGATATTCTACAATATAGCACTTACTCATCATTTTGAGTAGGTAAAAACTTTACTTCAACGACAATCGGTCACGATAAGGAGACTGCCATGAGCCCGAAGAAGGACGTGGGATTTACAGAGGAAGAGCAAGCCGCAATGAAGGAGCGCTCTCAAGAGTTAAAGTCAGCCGCGCGCGCGGATAAGGACAGGGCGTTTGGGGAAAGCGCCGTACTGGCAAAGATCGCCGAGATGACGGAACCGGACCGCGGCATGGCTTTGCGGCTCCATGAAATCATCAAGGCCAACGCGCCAGTTCTCTCACCGAAAACCTGGTATGGGATGCCCGCCTATGCAAGGGACGGCAAGGTGGTCTGTTTCTTCCAAAGCGCGCATAAGTTCAACACGAGGTATGCAACCATCGGTTTCAACGATGCGGCGAATCTGGACGAAGGCGCCCTGTGGCCAGTCGCCTTCGCGCTGAAGGACTTGACCACCGCCGAAGAAGCAAAGATTGCCGAGCTCGTGAGAAAAGCGGTGAGCTGAGGGGGAATCGCCGTGGGCGCAGTTTGAGCAATATTCCCTGGTCTGCCGGCTGCCTTCAGCAGACTGTCTCGAGTTTTTCTGCTTCCAGGCATTGGTCGCATCCGCCCGTTCCTGCTCCCTGTCAGCCACCCTTGGCGCTGTTGGCGTGATTTGCTGAGACGATTGGATGACAGCCAGGATTCAGAAAAGAGGTTCGTATGGCTCGCCTGACTTACTCGGCAATCTTATCACTCGACGGCTACATTGAAGATATAGATGGGAAGTTTGACTGGGCAGCGCCGGACGAGGAAGTGCACGGATTCATCAACTACCTCGAACGCTCAGCTGGCACTCATCTCTACGGAAGGCGGATGTATGAGATCATGATAGGCTGGGAGACTGACCCCAACTTAGCCGCCAAATCCCCACTTCTGCGCGATTTCGCAGCGATCTGGCAAGCTGCCGACAAAATTGTGTATTCCAAAACATTAGAAACCGTATCCACCCGCAAGACTCGTATTGAGCGCACCTTCGATCCGGAAGCGATCAGGCAACTGAAAGACGCTCTCCAACAGGATATCCTCATCGGAGGCTCTGGTCTCGCCGCCCACGCCTTTCGGTCGGGGTTGGTTGACGAGTACCATCTCTTCCTTGTACCGGTCATCGTGGGGGGTGGAAAATCTTCCTTCCCTGAAAACGTCCGGGTGGAGTTAACGCTCTTGGAGGAACATCGTTTTGGCAGCGGTGTGGTTTTCCTCCGTTACCAGGCAAGGCATAAAAGAACTGCCTGATACAGAATCTGTCCCGTCCTCGCTGCGCTTGAGAGGGCAAGCAACCGGAAGACTGGGTTTCGCCGCCCTTTTTGAGCAATTTTCCCGGTTGGTGATTGATCATTCATGATGACTGGTTTTTGAAAGAGGATAACATGCAATTTCCTTAAGATTAAGGGCGTTTGTATGAAATCGTTCCACATCAGTACCTGCTAATAAGCAAATGGGACGAGAAACAGGCAAAAAAGCATGGATATTGTCTTCGCCTTTCCCATCCCTGCCAATTCTTACGGCGCGCTTCTATTTACATTCAGCGCCGTAATCGCAGCCAGCGCGCCCGCAAACAAAACACCGAACATGATCACCAAAGCCCATTGACCGGACTGGGCAAAATAGCCCGGACTGGCAATCTCGCTGTACAGCACCATGCCAAGCGCAACCAGCAGGAGCTTCACTCCCCACACCTTCATCTTTAAAACTGCGATGCCGCTTAGGATAAGAGCCAGGGCAGTCAGAGCCTCAGCCGCCAGGTGAAACCCAATTGACCAGGGCGCGCTCTGCAATTCAGGCACAGCCCCAGCCGTGATAAAAAAAGCCCATTGACCCAACATCAACATCCCGACGACGATGCCATACCAGGCTGAAAATTTCATCCGCTCTCTCCTTAAGTAATTAATCGCCCGAACCGGCTGTTTGCAGACAGAATTTCACGAGGGTACCCCACTGCGCGAAACAGTACAATTTTACCAGCCTGCTCCGCTGCCCGAGGTAAATATCGCCGTTTCAGATTGAGTAAAGAAGGAAGAACAGGAAAGGAAAATTAGCGCCCCTGCCTGGATAGGCTTCCCTCACCAGTGCTTAAAAGCGTTCTGCGCGGCGCGAAACCGCCACGACGCAAAGCCCCCGGGTTGCCAGGCGGCGCGCCACAGCTGCCCCAATCCCGCCTGAAGCGCCAGCCGCAACCGCCGTACTGTTTTACCCGATCACGCGTCCCATCACGCGCCCTCTGGCACCATGTCAATTTTTCCGGTATTTTTCCTCCTGGAGCAGCCGCGGCGCAGGCAGGTCCAACGAGAAGCGCAGGGTGGCCTGAACCCGGTTGCGATTTTGCAACCACCAGCGCACCGTATCAGCCACCGATTCCGAAAGGGCGCGCGCCCGGTAACCCAGTTCGCGGCAGGCTTTTTCGCTACTAACGAATGAATTGCTGATCAGCGTTTCGATCGCATAGCGCGTCAGGCGCGGCCGGCGACGCGCCAGCCGGTAATACAGGGTGGTAAAACGGCACAGAAACAGCGCTATGGGGAGTGGGATTTTAATGGCAGGGGTCCGACAGCCAGAGGCATTTTGCACCAGGCTCCGCAGTTGGTCGATCGCGATTCTTTCACCTCCGAGGAGGTACACCTGGCCCGGCTGTCCTTTCTCCGCCGCCAGGATATGGCCGCGCGCCACATCCCGCACATCAACGAAATCGAAGCAGCCCTCGATGATGAAACTGACCTGGCGCCGCATCCATGAAAGAAACATTTCGCCCATCTCCGAACGGCGATAATCGTGCGGCCCAATGACACCTGTCGGACAGACGATCACGGCATCCAGCCCTTCCTTCCCCGCCTGGAGCACCGCCAGCGAGGCTTCAGCCTTGGTGCGGTCATAAGGCCCGGCAGGGTTATGAGCGTCGAAGGACAGTTCCTCGCTGATCCTTACGCCGTCCGGCGGGCGTTCGATCGCGTGGATCGAACTGGTGTAGACCAGCCGCCTGACGCCCGCTCGCCGGGCAGCCCGGATGACGTTTTTCGTCCCCTCCACATTGACGCGGTAGAGCAGGTCCTCCTTGCCCTCTTCGATTGAGACCAGCGCCGCCAGGCGAAAGACGATCTCAACGCCTGCAAAAACAAGCTCAAGCGAGTCTTCATCCAGAATATTACCCTCCATGATTTCAATTTCCAACCCTTCCAGGGAGGAACAATCTTCTCCTGGCAAAACCAGCGCCCGCACTTTCTTTCCGGCGGCCAGCAACTCCCGTGCCAGCACATTACCAAGATGGCCCGTTGCCCCCGTTACCAGAATCATGTCTCCCTCCCTCTCGTCTCCTCTGTCAATGCAGGATCGGATGTCTTAACCTGTACCGCAATTCTTTCTGCTCTAAAACAAGCCTGCCAGTCGGTTTTAACATAACGCTCGCAGCAGTAAACTTGATCCCCCGCAGGACACATTTTGCGATATCCCCTGCGGTACAATTACGCTGATGCGTGAAATTCTGCCGCCCTACTTTTATCGCCGTCCGGCGCTGGAGGTTGCCCGCGCCCTGCTCGGAATGCGACTGGTTCGCGAGTTGGACGGCCAGCGGGTCTCGGGGCGGATCATCGAAACCGAAGCCTATCAGGGCGAAGAAGACCTGGCCTGCCACGCCCGCGCCGGGCGCACGGCGCGCACCGCGGTGATGTACGGCCCTCCCGGCCGCGCCTATGTTTACTTCACTTACGGGATGCACTGGTGCCTGAACGCCGTCACAGGGGCAGAAGGAGAACCGGCGGCCGTATTGATCCGCGCTCTGGAGCCCCTGGAAGGCTGCGACCTCATTGCGGCGCGGCGTGCCCCGCAGCCCCGCCCCCTCTGGCTGAACGGCCCGGCCAAAATCTGCCAGGCTTTTGGCATTGACCGCCGGTTGAACGGTGCTGATTTGACCGCCCCGCAGGACAGATTATGGATCGAAGCAGACCAGCCAGCGCCAGAAATTCAGATCCAAACCAGCCCACGCATCGGCATCCAAAACGTCCCGGAACCCTGGCGCAGCATCCCGTGGCGAGTGTTCCTGACCATAAGTGAGACCACCCGAAGACCTTAGCCCTCTGCGGCGACGCGTTCAGCCCAGGGGTCAGATCGCCGCTTTCTATTTGCTATTAAAGGGACCATTACCCCATCGGTTTTATGGTATAAACAAAACAATGAGCAAAGCCGACCAGATTTTCGAACTGCCAGATTTTTCGTTCGACCCCACTGCCATCTTCATCTACGGCGGCGGTGGGCACGGAAAAACGTTGATTGACCTGCTGCGCGCCGTGGGCGCTTATCGCATTGTCGGGCTGGTGGATGACAATCTGCCCGCCGGCAGCGCCATCATGGGGATCCCCGTCCTGGGTGGCACCGGCATCTTGCCGGAACTCTATGGGCGCGGCGTCCGGCTGGCCGTCAACGCCGTCGGCGGGATCGGCAACGTCTCGGTGCGCCTGCGCGTCTTCGATCTGCTGGCCAAGGCCGGCTTTAGCTGCCCTAATCTGGTGCATCCCAACGCCTGGGTCGAAACCAGCGCGGCGCTGGAAGGCGGCGTGCAGGTGCTGGTGCATGCTTATGTCGGGACAGAATCCAGGATCGGTTTTGGCAGCGTGCTCAACGCTCATGTGGTCGTCTCGCACGACTGCGTGATCGGGCGGTGCGTCAACCTTTCACCCGGCGCGCTGCTGGCCGGGGATGTTTGGGTCGGAGATTTTGCCCAAATCGGCATGGGCGCAACGATCAACCTGCACGTCCGCATCGGGCCACAGGCGCGTATCGGCAACGGCGCCACCGTCAAGGATCACGTCCCAGAAGGCGGCAGGGTATATGCAGGCCACATCTGGCCAGAGCGGCAAATCAACACGAACAGTCCGCCCCGTGAGGAGGACTGAGGAGGTTTTATGTTTCGAAAGCCCCCCACTCCGCTGGCAGCCGTAGCCCCCCCAACCGAGCGGGTTACTTCGGTGCTGGGCCCCGGCATCAACTGGCAGGGAAACCTGCGCGGCAGCGGAGGCATCCGCATTGAAGGCACCTTTGAGGGGGATATTGCCATCCGTGGCCTGGTCGTCGTCGGTGAGACCGGGCGCGTAACCTGCACGGAGCTGCGCGCCAACACCGTGATCGTGGCCGGTTCGGTGCGCGGAAACATCCTGGCCGAAAAGCTGGAGATCCGCGCCACCGGCCGGGTGTGGGGAGATGTCACCACTGCGGCCTTCGCCACTGAAGAAGGCGCCTTCTTACGTGGCCAGGTGCGGATGGAAGAGCGAGTTGAGCTTGAATTGGAAGCCACGCCAGAAGAACTGGCCGCTTCTGAGGTCACACGACCAGTTGAAACTGGCGGAGAACAAGCCAGTGGATCGAAAGAAGGCTGATGGACAGTCGGATTTTGATCCTCACCCTGAGCGAATGGCTGGGCGTTGTGGCCGTTTTGATGCTGGCGGGCCTCAGCCCCCGGCTGAACGTGCCGCCGGTAGGTTTCAAGTACCCCAGGCGCGAAGGGATCGTCGCCCTCTCGCTCTTTGGTTTGATCCTGGTCACAAAATCTTTGCTGGCAGCAGGTGCATTGAACGCCGCCATTGCCGAGAATCTGCGAGGCGGCGGGCTGGATGCCCGTCTGCTCGTTGCCGGGCTGGGGCTTGCGCCGTTCCTCCTGGCGCTGCTCATCCGCCGGCAGCCGCCGCGCAGCGCTGGCTGGTACGCAAAAGCGTTGGGGGGGGCGGTGCGGGTCGGGCTGGTGCTGGCTGCGCTAACCATTATCCTGCGCAGCAAGGCGCTTACCATTTTCGATGGCATCTCGCCAGAAGAAGCCCGCAGCCTGCTTTTCTTGCTTGGCGTCTGCCTGGCTGAAGAAACTGTTTTTCGCGGCTATATTCAGCTGCGCCTGTCATCCTGGTGGGGCGGGCGCTGGGGATTACTGGCTGTTGCGCTGCTCTCGCTGGCCTGGGAATGGCCGTTGCTGATGGCAACCCAGCAGGGCATTGCGTTGAATCTGGCGCTTACTGCTCTCCGGTTTTTGTTGCTCGGTTGGATTGCGCAAAAAAGCAAACATGTCATCGCTCCCATCCTGTACCGAGCCATTTCCGAATGGTTATTCCTGCTCCGCTAAGTTTGCACACCAGCGCATCCCGATTCGGGTATTCCACCACCGCAAGCGAGTATTGCCATGAAAATGAGCCAACTGTTCACCCAGACCCGGCGTGAGGCGCCTGCCGAGTCGGATCTGCGACACTACCAATATCTGGTGCGCGCCGGTTACATCCAACCTTTGGGCAGCGGCGCCTTCGCGTTGCTGCCTCTGGGGCTCTGCGCGGTACAAAAAATGATTTTAACCCTGCGGTCTGAGCTGACAGCGCTGAAAGCTCTTGAAATTGACCTGCCACTGCTCCAATCCCAGGATTTATGGCAAAATTCCGGCCGACTGGCAGGAAAATACGGCCCGCTCCCCGATCAAAACCCCTTTCCAGCGCCAGGCCAGGATGCGGCCTTGTTCGAAATAGCGCGCAGCCACCTGCGCTCTTACCGCCAGTTACCCGCCATTCTCTACCACATTGGGGCCGCCTGGAGTCCCACCCCGGCAGGGGGCGGGCTGTTTCGCAGCCGTCTTCCGTTCAAGCTGGAAGCATACACACTGCATGCCGCCGCTCGAGATCGAGAAACGACCCACCGGCGGCTGGAAACCATCCTGAGCAGTTTTTTTGAAAAACTGGATCTGCCAGTCTTGCAAGCCAGCGCTTCCAGTCCCGCCGCGACCGGTCAGGATCAGGCCTGGCAGTGGCTGGTCCCCGTGACAGGCGGCTTTTGCAGGAGCCTGCACTGCGAAGGATGCGGGTATACCGCCGTTCAGGAGGCCGCCCGCTTCCTGCGCGAAACGGCGATGAATGAACCTCCCCTACCGCTCGAAAAAGTCGCCACGCCAGATTGCCCGACGATCGAATCGCTGGCTAAGTTCCTGAACATTCCCGAATCGCGCACCGCTAAAGCGGTGTTCCTGGTGGCCGAACGCAGGCGACCCGGCTGCCCACCCGAAGAAGAATTGATCTTCAGCGTGGTGCGTGGTGACCGGCAATTGAACGAAGCTGCCCTGTTGAGCTTGCTCCAGGCTGATGCGCTGAGGCCCGCCACAGATGATGAGATCCGCCGCATCGGCGCAGCACCCGGATACGCCTCGCCCGTTGAACTGAAAGAGGTGTTTGTGATCGTGGACCGCGAAATCCCCGATAGCCCCAACCTGGTTTCCGGCGCCAACCAGACAGGTTTTCACCTGTTGAACGTCAATTACGGGCGCGATTACCAGGCCGCCCAGGTCGCCGAGATTGCCCTGGCGCAACCAGGAGATCCCTGCCAGGCCTGTGGAAAGCCGCTACAGCTTGTGGAAGCCGTGGCCTGCGGCGAGATGCTACTGGCAGACCCAACCTACAGCCAGGAAGCTGGCTGCACCTTTCGAGACGAATCTGGGCACACGCAGCCTGCGCTGCTAGGCAAGTACAGCCTGGCTCTGACACGCCTGCTGGGCTGCTTGGCGGAATGTCACCACGATGATTACGGCCTCAAACTGCCGCTGGCGGCAGCCCCCTATCCGGTACATCTAGTGATGCTCGCCAGCAAGACTGGCCAGACTGAAGCGCTCTCTGATGAGGTGTACTCCCGGTTAATAGATGCCGGGGTGGAACCGCTTTTCGACGACCGCTCCGAAAGCCCTGGCGTGAAATTCAATGATGCAGACCTGATCGGCGTCCCGCTCCGCCTTACCATTGGTGAACGCGGGCTGCAAAAAGGCGGGGTCGAGTATAAAAATCGCATCAGCGGCGAGACCGGCATCTTTCCTTTGGAAGGATGGATAGATCACGTCCTCAACCAGATCAAATAGGAGGACCGCCAGAATCCACGGCGGCTTTTCTGTTACAATTTCTGGTCAAGATGGCGCTTGTTGAAACAGGAGGTTGAAATGAACCACCCGAGATTCCTACGCCTGGCCGTCCTGGCAGCGTGTTTGGCGTTTACCAGTCTGGCCTGCGCGGTTACTGGCATCCTGCCGACCAAAGAGCCTTCGGTGCCTGCCGCCCTGCCGCCGGGAGTACCACCCACCCCGGAAAGCCCAAAACCGGAAGGCTTGAACTTCTTTATGCTTGATGACCTGGAAAGCTACAAAGGAATCCTCAACCTGACGCTGCAGGGACAGAACCAGAACGGCGAGAGCGTCACGCGCACGCTGGAACTGGTCAACGAGGCCATCAAGTCGCAAAACGCACGGCATGTCAGCATTCGCGGCGATGCAATCAACCCCGGTAGCGACAACGGCCCGACTGAGCTGTTCGTAATGGGCGAAAAAACCTACATCTACACCTCCATCAGCAGCGCAAAGCCCTGTTTCATTCTGAGCACAGGTCCCGGCAACTTCTCCAACACGGCTTACGAAAGGTTCACCGACCTGTTTTCGCAGCTCGCAACCGGCGACCTGATCGCAGAGGGCGAGAAAGTTAACGACGTTTCCAGCAATCATTTTGCCTTAGGCGGGGCGCAGTTCCTGTTTGGCAGTCCCACCTTGCAGGAAGGCGAAATCTGGCTGGCGCAAGAAGGCGGTTATCCGGTGCGCTTCATCGGGAAGGCTGAAGGCGTCTTCTCACTTTCAAGCGAGACGATCACCGGCTCCGTGCACTGGGAATACAACCTTCTGGATGTCAACCGGCTTGCCGGTATCAGCTTGCCCCAGGCCTGTATTGACGAAGAGAACATCGGAGCAGACATTCCGATCCTGCCGGATGCAACCGACCAGACCACCTATGGCGGCGCAATCAATTACAACAGTCCCACCGCTCCGGCGGCGGCGGCGGATTTTTATCGCGCTCAACTACCCGCTAACGGCTGGGAACTCGCCAACGAAACCGCCTCTCCGCCAGTGTTCATCCTGTCAGCACGCAAAGGTGACCGCAGTTTGCAGGTTAACATCGGGCCAGGCCTCGAAAATGGTTGTACTATACTGATTACCCCCGGATTGTGAACCTCTATGGATTACAACAACGCCCCCACTATCCCAATGTCTTCCCCGGACCTGACCGACGCCGAGCGCCAGGCCGTGCTTTCGGTGGTCAATACCTCAGCGCTGAGCATGGGGCCGTATATCGCGGCCTTCGAAGAGGCTTTCCGCAAACATACCGGTTTACGGCACGCGATCGGCGTTAACTCTGGCACAGCCGGGCTGCACCTGTGCGTGCTGGCAAGCGGGATTCAGGATGGCGACCTGGTGATCACCACGCCGTTTTCCTTCGTCGCCTCCAGCAACGTCCTGCTGTATGAGCGCGCCATCCCGGTCTTTGTGGATGTGGATGCCCGCACTGGCAATATCGACCCCGCAATGGTGGAACAGGCTGCCAGACAGCTCACAGCCGGCGGCAGCGCCGCCCGGCGGTGGCTGCCCCGCAGGGGCGCGGAGAAAGCGGGACCGCTCAAAGCAATTTTAGCGGTGGATGTTTTTGGCCAGATGGCCGATTACGACCGCCTGAGGGAAACCGCCCGGCGGCATGACCTCAGGCTGATCGAGGACGCCTGCGAATCGCTAGGCGCGACCTACAAGCAGCGACAGGCTGGCACGCTGGGCGATACGGCTGTCTTTGCATTCTACCCAAACAAACAAATCACCACCGGGGAGGGTGGGATGATCGTGACGGATGATGACCAGGCCGCCGAGAGGATGCGGGCGCTGCGAAACCAGGGGCGCGCTCCGGGCGATACCTGGCTGGAGCATTCTTACCTGGGCTACAACTACCGGCTGGATGAGATGAGCGCCGCGCTGGGGGTTGCACAAATGCAGCGGCTGGAAAGCCTGCTGGCCGCCCGCCAACAGGTAGCCGATTGGTACAATGAAATGCTGGCGAAAATTCAGGACGTCGAACCGCCCCAACTGGCGCCAGAAACCACCAAGGCAAGCTGGTTTGTATATGTCATCCGGCTGGCAAGGGGCATAGATCGCGCTGCCGTAACGGCGCGGCTCGCCCAAAAAGGCATTCCAGTGCGGCCATACTTCTCTCCAATCCACCTTCATAAATACATGACCGAACGCTTTGGCTACCGGCCTGGCGATTACCCCATCACGGAAGATCTGGGAGCGCGCGGGCTGGCGCTGCCATTCTCTGGCAAAATGACCCAGGCGCAGGTGAAGACCGTCTGCCAGGCGCTGAGCGAGGCTTTGTAACCTTTCCACGATGACCACCGAAACTGTCTTCCAGCCACCCCGCCAAACCGGCCTGCTGATCCACGGCGGCCTGGCAATCTTATTGCTGGGGGGCAGCGCGGTGAGTTTGATCGCCGCGCTAAACCGTGAAGCAGGATCGTACTTCGTCCTCCTGCTGCTGCTCTCTTTGGGGTTGCTGCCGCCGGCCGCTCTGGCTGTTTATCGCGGATACGCCCTGCTGCAAGCCAGCTATACCCTGGAACGCGACGGGCTACGGTTGCGATGGGGACTGCGGGGCGAGGATATCCCCCTCTCGGAGATCGAATGGGTACGCCCGGCGACCGATCTGGGTTACCATCTGCCGCTGCCGCCCTTTGCCATCCCCGGCGCCATCCTGGGCAAATATACGTTGAAGGATCTCGGCGTCGTGGAGTTCATAGCTTCCGAAACAACCACCCTGCTGCTGGTTGCAACCCCAGAACGCATCTTTGCAATCTCGCCGGAGGACCCCAATCGTTTCATGCGAAATTTCCAACGCGCCATGGAACTGGGCAGCCTGACGCCGTTGGAATCGCATTCAACCGTGCCGGCGGCTTTCTTGCAGCGCATTTGGGCAGATCGCGCGGCGCGTTATATGCTGATGGCAGGTCTAGGGCTGACGCTAATCCTGTTCATCCTGACAGGCATCGCTATCCCCAGCCTGAACAACGTTTCACTAGGGTATGATCTAAACGCGCAGCCACTTGAACCAGCAGCTCCAGAGCGCCTGCTGTTGCTGCCCACCCTGGCAGCCATGACGCTGACGGGCGACCTGATCCTGGGGATGTACTTCTACCGGAAGGTACACCACCGCCCGGCCGCTTATCTGCTTTGGAGCAGTGGGATCATTACGCCGGCCTTGCTGATTGTCGCTGTGCTCATCATCCTGATCTGAAATTCGTAGCGCCGGATTGAGCGCCGCTCACCAGGATCTCCTTTTCAAAAAAACCGCAACCTGAAACGCAGCACGACGGCTACAAGTGTGGTTTAATTGCAGTCTATGGTCGTGTTCTTGGGCAGTTTGATCCTTGCTGTGGCCATCTCATGGCTGGCTTACCGTGCACGCAGCCTGAGCCAGAGCGGCGCGCTGGCTGCCGCTGGCCTGGGAACAATTGTATTTGGGTTGGGCGGTTTCAACTGGGCGGTTCTGCTGCTCGGTTTTTTTATCTCCTCCAGCGGGTTGTCGAAGCTTTTCGACAGACGCAAAGAAGCTTTAAACGAAAAGTTTGCCAAGGACTCCCGGCGGGACGCCGCTCAGGTGCTGGCCAACGGTGGGGTTGGCGGGATATTCGTCCTGCTGCACCTGGCTTTTCCAGAGGCGGTCTGGCCGTGGATCGGTTTTGCCGGGACCATAGCTGCCGTCAACGCTGACACCTGGGCAACCGAGCTGGGCGTGTTGAGCCGCAGCATTCCCCGTCTGATCTCTACCGGCCAGCGCGTCGAACGGGGAACATCTGGCGGCGTGACCATCGAAGGCATCCTGGCTGCAGGGGCAGGGGCCAGCTTTATCGCAGGGTTGGCAGCGCTTCTTTCGCCGCCTGGAGTTGGCGGCAGTTTAGGAATATTTCTCGTCATAACGTTTTCCGGCCTGGCTGGCAGCCTGGTTGATTCGCTGATGGGGGCCACCATCCAGACAATCTATTTCTGTCCGGTTTGCCGCAAAGAGACCGAACAGCACCCCCTGCATATATGCGAAAACCCGACGACGCGGCTGCGTGGATGGAACTGGTTGAACAATGATTGGGTCAATACGGCTTGCGCGCTGGCCGGCGGGCTGCTGGCGGCTGGCATTTCGTTTCTCGCATAGCTTTCTATCCCTGTGAACGCCTATCTGATCCGGCGGCCATTCACACCTGCCGCCAAGGAGAATATCGCAGAATCCTGCACGATAACCAGCACGGCGCTATCCAGGGTGAAAAACTTCCCAATAAAAACCAAAAAAATGTTAACACCTGGGAATCAAAAAAGTTACATTAAAAACAGCTTACAGTTTCCCTGCAATCGACAATTTTTATCCTAATCACATTTATAATGAAAGTCCATAAGGTCTTACGATGAAGGCTGGATATTCAAGGCGGTTGTAGGTGTGACTGTACACAAGGCAATAAACGAGATCGGTCTGATCGAGACAGCAGCCCCTTCACAGGGAGAGAGCTCCGGCAAAAGGATGATTGACCTGCGCGGGGTCTATAAGAGCTACCACGCTCCTGCCGGACCTTTTCTGGCGCTGCGAAATATCCACCTGGCAATCCAGCCCGGAGAATTCATTGCCGTCTTCGGAAAATCGGGGGCAGGTAAATCCACACTGGTCAATATCCTCAGCGGGATAGACCAGGCCGACTCGGGCGAAATCATCCTAAATGGGACGCCCATTCACACCCTGAATGAAGACCAGCGTTCCCGCTGGCGCGGCAAGAACATGGGAATTGTCTTTCAATTCTTTCAATTGCTGCCATCCCTCAATCTGATCGAAAACATCACCATGGCAATGGACTTAACCGACTCGTTTCCCCTACGGGAACGCAAGCAGCGCGCCCTGCAACTATTGGAACAGGTTGGCATCGCCGAACACGCGCTCAAACCCCCTTCGAAAATCTCAGGCGGCCAGCAACAACGCGTTGCCATTGCTCGCGCCCTCGCCAGCGACCCGCCCATCCTGGTTGCGGACGAACCGACCGGCAACCTGGATACCAAAACACGGGACGGCATCCTGGAGATCTTTTCAACCCTGGCAGAAAACGGTAAGACCATCTTGGTGGTTACACACGATAAAGAAATCGCGGCGTGCGCCAGCCGTATCGTGCATTTAAAAGACGGAGAAATTGTCGCAGGGCAGGCATGAGATTCTTTCCGCTTGAATTAAAAACCCGCTGGGTTAAAGTGCTCAAAGATATCTGGGGGAACAAGAAACGCTCCTTGTTGGTGGTCCTCTCCATCGCAGTAGGGGTCGCTGCAGTTGGGATGATCAACACCGCCAAACAAGTGGTTGAGCGGGACCTTTACGGTGATTTCTGGGCGGGTAACCCTGCTAGCCTGACGATTTACACCTCTCCTTTCCAAAAGGAGCTTGCAGAAGCTGTTCAAAATTTGCGCGAGGTGGAAACAGCCGAAGCGCGCCGCACGGTTGCGGCGGACATTTTCCGTTCTGAAGATCATTGGGAGGATATCCAGCTCACCGTCTTGCCGAACTTCAACGCCCCAAAGATCGATCGTTTCGTTCTGGAAGAGGGGTCAGCTAACCCCGGCGGACGCGAGATTCTGCTGGAACGCGACACGGCTCATTCAATGGGACTCTCGGTAGGCGATACAGTGATCATCAAGATGCCAGATGGGCGTACTTATAGCCTGAAAATCGCCGGGATCGTCCACAACGTGTATGTCATCCCGTTCTCACTGCTAAACGAAGCAACTGGCTTCATCCGCATGGAGACGCTGCAATGGATGGGCGAGAAACCCTATTACAACCAGATCGCTCTGGTCGTTTCAGAGAACAAGTACGACCGCAAACACGTCCTCAAGGTTGGCGAAACGATCCGCGATCGGGTGATCGAACCAGCCGGATACCAGACCTACCGCATCCAAATCCCAGGCATTGGTTCCGACCCAGGACAACACTGGGCGCATAATCAGATCGCGGGGTTTTTACTGATCCTACAGATCATGGGGATTATGGCTATCGTCCTTTCCGGCGGGCTGATCATCAACACCGTTTCGGCAATTGTGACCCAACAGATCCGGCAAATTGGCGTCCTGCGCGCCATTGGGGGCGTACGTTCCCAACTGGTGACCATGTACCTGGTCAACGTACTGTTGCTCAGCATCCTGGCGCTCTTCATCGCCCTGCCTCTAGGACAACTGGGAGCGCTTGGAATTGCCCGGTTGGCTGCCAGTTTTCTCAACTTTAACCTAAAATTGTTCACCATTCCATTGGATGTCCTTTTGCTGCAAGTGGGTCTGGGATTGCTGATGCCGCTGCTCGCGGCGCTCTATCCTATCTTGGGCGGAACCCGCATCTCCGTTTATGAAGCCATCTATCAACAGGGCCTGCACAGCGAGGAAAAAGAAAGACTAGTTGACCGCCTGCTCTATAAGCTGCGCAACATCAGCCCGCCGATACTGCTCTCGCTGCGCAACACCTTCAGAAAGAAGACGCGACTGGCCTTCACACTGGTGACCCTGACGCTGGCAGGCGCGATGTTCATTTCAGTCTTCAGCACGCGCGCCTCGCTCACCGAGCAAATCAACCAGATCAGCCGTTACGTCGCTTTCGACGCCGCGATTGGCTTGAGCGGCGGCGTACAACGTCCCACCGCCATTCGGGAAGCGCTGCGAATCCCCGGGGTGTCGGTCGCCGAGGGATGGGCAAATAGCAGCGGCGTCATCGTTCACTATGACGGCAGCGAAAGCAAAGCGCTGGACATCGTCGGGTTGCCCTATAACGCCCAAACGATCGAGCCGCTGATGCTGAAAGGGCGTTGGCTGCGATCAGGCGACAGCCAGGCGGTCGTCGTCAATGACGACCTGCTCGAAACTGAAAAGGAATTGGATGTAGGTAGCCAGATTCAGTTGAAGGTCGGCGATAGCAAGCGCGCCTTCACCATCGTGGGGATCGCCTCTAAGCACCTTTCGGGGCCACGCGTTTATATGACGCTGGAAGATTTTGGACGTCTCACCGGGAGGCAAAACCAGGTTGACAGTATTCGCGTCAAGATATCGCCGAGCGCGACCAGTTCAGCCAGGATACAGAGCGAGCTGGCTGCCGAACTGGAAAAGCGTTTCGATAACGCCGGTTTGAGCAAGCAAAAGGCGACCACCCAAAGCGCAATTTTTGCCGATTTCTCTCAACCGTTTAATATCATCCTGATCGTGTTGATCATCATGGCTTCTATCCTTTCCGTGGTGGGTGGCCTCGGGTTAACAGGCGTGATGGGTCTTAACGTCCTGGAACGGACGCGCGAGATCGGGGTACTGCGCGCCATCGGAGCCACCAACACCTCGGTGGTCAAAGTGGTAGTGGTAGAAGGAATTGTTGTAGGCCTGATTAGCTGGGTTCTGGGCGCCATCGTTTCGGTGCCTTCCGGCTGGGTGCTGGCCTGGGCGGTGGTCGAAGCTGTCCTGCAGGCGCAAGTTAATTACCGCTACTCCGGTTGGGGATTGTTGCTCTGGTTGGTGTTGATCCTTCTCATCGGTGTGTTTTCCAGCCTGGCGCCGGCCCGCGACGCCGCCCGGCTGACCGTGCGTGAAGTATTGGAATACGAATAATTTTATAAGATACCCTCTCTATGCTTTCGAACCTCAACGATCCTGCATCCTCTTACATCAAAACCGTTAACGACCAGAAACCGCTCATCGAGTTTATTAACATTGTCAAAACCTTCAAGACCGAAGCGGGGATTTTCCCAGCGCTGCGGGGCGTCAACCTCTCCATTGATCGCGGTGAGTTCGTCTCGATCATGGGAAAATCCGGCAGTGGAAAATCCACCCTGATCAATATGCTGACGGGCATCGACCGTCCAAGCCAGGGCGAAATCTATGTCGCCGGTACGCCCGTGCACCAGTTGAGTGAAAGCGAAATTGCCAAATGGCGCGGTGCAAATCTGGGGGTGGTTTTTCAGTTCTTCCAGTTGCTGCCCACGCTGACGCTAATCGAGAACATCCGGCTACCGATGGATTTTTGCGATATCTTCCCCCGCTCAGAACGAACCGACCGCGCCATGGCGTTGTTGGAGCTGGTTGGGCTGGCCAGAGAAGCCAACAAAACGCCTGCGCGGCTTTCGGGTGGCCAGCAGCAGCGCGCCGCCATCGCACGCGCCCTAGCGAACGACCCGCCCATCATCGCCACCGACGAGCCTACCGGCAACCTGGATTCGGCGACAGCCAGCCAGGTTATTGAATTGTTCGAAGGCCTGGTTGCGCAAGGAAAAACGATCATCATGGTCACCCACGATTCGGAACTTGCCCAACGCGCCAGCCGGAAGATTTCCATCGCCGACGGCCAGATCGTCTGACCGCCAGCGAAGAAGCCCGCTTTCGCTGCCGTATTCCTTCTCTGCGCGCCGGGTTGTTTTTCAGGATAGTCAGGGATTTCCCTGGTATTTTTGTTAATCTCTGCTGATTTTATTAATCTCTGCTTGACAGCCTTTTTTATTTATAGTACATTGAAACCGCTGTGGAAGACACGGTTCACCCGTCTTTTCTGCTTTGCAATAATACGAGCTGGAGGAATAAAATCGAATGGCAATTGTCGAAGTCATTTTACCCAAGTGGGGCCTTACGATGGAAGAGGGTGTATTGGTCGAATGGGATGTGAAAGAGGGCGACCGCGTTACTGCCGGCCAGATCATCGCGCACGTCGAGACAGACAAGGTCGTCAACGACCTGGAATCGCCCGTCAATGGCGTGATCAAAAGTCTAAAAGTCGAAGCCGGCACAGAGGGCATCGCTGTCGGGACCGTGCTGTGCGAAATCGAAGAAAACTAAGCCTTACTGACAAAATGAATGAGTGAAGCCAGGACAGCTCTTCCTTTTGCAGATCGCGTCGTCCTGGTTACGGGCGCGTCGCGCGGCATCGGACGCGCCACGGCGCTGGCTTTTGCCGCCCAGGGCGCAGCGGTAGCCGTCCATTACCGCGGCAATGGCAGCGGTGCGATTGAAACCGTTGGCGCGATCGAAAAAAACGGCGGCCGCGCCCTGCCAGTGCGTGCAGACTTGTGCGATCTGCGAGACTGCAGCAGCCTGATTAAGACCGTTGAAAACAAGCTGGGGCCGATCCACACCCTGGTCAACAACGCCGGGTATACGTTGCGACGCTCTTTCCTGGAGGTCAGCCCCGAAGACTTTGATGAGCTGATCGGGATCAACCTGCGGGGTCCCTACTTCCTGAGCCAGCTTGCCGCGCAGCGCATGGCCACCCGAAACGAGGGCTGCATCCTGTTCATTAGCTCTATCCTGGCGCGCATGGCGATCCCCCAGCGCAGTGCTTATTGCGCCGCCAAAGGCGCCCTGGAGAGCCTGGCGCGGGCACTGGCAATCGACCTGCTGCCCTATCATATCCGCGTCAATACCATCGCGCCGGGTCTGATTCGCACCGATATGCTGCTGGAAAGCTTCGAAGACCGCGAAGAGGAGCGCCGAATCAGGCAGTATATCCCCGCCGGACGCTTCGGCGACCCTGAGGAAATCGCCCGGGTTGCAACCTTCCTGGCCTCTGACGCCGCCAGTTACATCAACGGGGCCTTGATCCCGGTG
>JABLXC010000037.1 GCA_013178185.1 Anaerolineae bacterium
TGATAAAGTACGTCGCCTGTGTCTTGGGGCTGACGCGGTAGTCGTAAAAATGGTAGGCGCCGCGCAGGATGCCGGCTGTTTTTGCGTTTTGCCAGTTATATTCAAAGTCCGAGTCGGTGAAGGTGGCTTGGCTGGCTTTGATGAAGGCAAAAACGGCGCCGGCTTTTTTTGCTTTGTTCCAGTCTATTTGTTGTGGGGTGTTGTTGTTATCCTGCCAGAAGGAAACGTCAATACCGAGAGTTCGTTCCATTCCAACATCTCCTCTAGAAAAGCCGTTCGGCCCCCTGTGGGTCGGCACGGTCAAGGGTTATCTCTTGGATCGCTTGCTAATACACTTGACCCAGGTACTAGCCGTAAAGTTTTCGATATTTTTCCAGGTCGACCGATGCAATGTAAGGAAGGTTGCGACCTTTTTCGTCAATATCCAATCCATAACCCACGACAAAATAATCCGGGATTTCAAACCCCAGGTAATCGATTTTGATGTTGACCTTGTGTCTGGCCACTTTGTCCAGCAGGGCGCATACCTTAAGGCTGTGCGGGTTCCGATCCAGCAGAAGTTTGCGAACCGTCTGGATGGTGTAGCCGGTATCAACGATGTCATCTACGAGGATGACATCCCAACCGTTGATGTTGGTCTTGTGGTCCGAATCGATGCGGATAAAGCCACTACTTTCTGAACCTGAATAAGAGGAAACCGACATAAAATCCATCGTCATCGGGAGGTGGATTTTTTGCATCAAGTCGGTGATAAACATTACTGATCCACGAAGCAAGCCGAGCATCAGCAACTTTTCTGAATTCTGGTAATCCCTGGTGATTTGTTCTCCCAGCTCTGCGACTCGTCGTTGAATTTGTTCCTCTGTGATGATAATTTCACCGATGAAATCGTAGGGTAGTTTATTCATGCTCATAGCTTATCCCTCTCATTAGACTGAGTAAGTACCCATTTTAACCGAAAACTTCGAAGCGCGGGGCGGCGGCTTTGTGAAATAAAAAATTCGACATTCTGGATGAGCGCTTTTACTTGTTTAGGTGATAAGGCACATCAATAATCACGCTCTGAAAGCCATGCGTCCTTCTCTTGAACAACAAGGCTGTTTTAATCAAGAAGGCGGTCTGATTGTGAAGTAAGTTGTGCCACCAGCGAGCGGGGACGAATTCGGATAAGATGACGACCGCCTGTCCGTTGTCATGACGCTCTGCATCGTTTTGATCGAGGAAATCGAGCAGTGGTCCAACGATCGAGCGGTAGGGAGACGGGACAACAGCAAGCGGAATATCTGGAAACCAGGCTCCCCATTTTGCTTTAACTTCGGCAGTTCTTTCCGGCTCGATTTCGATATAGACAGCGGTAATATCATTAGAAATCGAGCGGGCAAAGTTAATGGCATCAACCAGCGCGCGGTGAACGCCGGAAACCGGGATCACCACTCTGGGGGGCGGGGCCGGTCTCAAGGAAGGAGGTAGCCCTCGCAAGGTGAGCTGGCTTGCGACATCATCATAATGACGGTGGACACTTTGAAGAAAGGCGACCAGGAGCGGAATGAGGATAATAGTAATCCAGGCGCCTCCGGTGAATTTTGAGATGGCGATGATCATGAGGGCGGAAAACGTGACTGCTGCGCCGAGGGCATTGCTGACGGCTTTTACCAACCAGCCGCCCCCTTTTTCTTTTAGCCAATGGATGACCATGCCCGCTTGCGAAAGGGTGAACGCCAAAAAAGCGCCGATGGCAAACAGAGGAATGAGCGCGTGGGTGTCGCCTTCGAAGAAGATGATCAGGAAGGCGGCGCCGAATGCCAGCATGATAATGCCGTTTCGATAAACAAGCCGGTCGCCGAGCATTTTCAACTGGCGGGGCAGATAGCTGTCATCGGCCAGGATAGCGGCCAGCCTGGGAAACCCGGCAAAACTGGTATTGGCGGCAACAGTCAGAATTAATAAGGTACTGGTTTGGATAGCAAGATAGACCACGCCTGAGCCGAACAGGCGACGCGCCAGGGCCGAAAGGATGGTTTCTTGGGGATTCGCCACAACCGCAAAATATTGCGTCAATCCGATTGTACCGGTGAACAGCGCCGCCATCAGGAAAGCCATAAAGATCAGAGTCTTCCGGGCGTTCCTGGCTTCGGGAGGGCGAAAAGCGGGGACGCCATTGCTGATGGCCTCAATCCCTGTCAGCGCGGTGCAGCCTGCCGAGAAGGTGTGTAAGACCAACGCCAGCGTCAGGGGAGTGGCAGCTGGCGGTGCGGTTTCTGCAAGCGAGATGGGAGGGTTTTGGCTTGCCATGTAAACTCCAGAGGCAATCATGCTGAGAAAACAAACCAGGAAGAAATATACCGGGATCGACATGGCAGTGCCTGATTCTTGAAGCCCCCTCAAGTTGATGATTGTTATCACGAGTAGTAAAAACAAGCTGAGACTGACACGGTAGGGCCAGAGGGCCGGAAAAGCCGATGCGATGGCGGCAACCCCAGCGGTCAGGCTGACAGCGGCGTTCAGCAGGTAGTCTATGATCAGCGCAGAGGCGGCAACAAGGCCGGAAATTCTCCCCAGGTTCTCGCGCGCCACGAGGTAAGAGCCTCCGCCTGAAGGGTAGCCAATGATGGTTTGAGAATAGGAGGCTGCGACGATGATCAATAGAAAAGCGATTGCCAGGCCGATGGGGAGGCTGAGCGATAAGCCCGCCGCTCCTGCCGCTAACAGGCTGAGGAAGATTTCCTGGTTGGCGTAGGCAATAGATGAGAGCGCATCCGGTGAAAAAGCCGCCAGGGCTTGAAAATTACTTAGCCGCGATTCGGAGATTTTTTGGGTGGGTAAGGGGGAACCGATGATCCAGTTTTTAAGGTGAGAGAACATAAATCCTCGAATGAGGGAAGGCAAACGCTTTTTCGATGATAGAATTCGAAGTAAGTCTATAATCTATGATAATCCCTTTTTAGAATATCGTACAACGGAACTTTTCCCTCCTTCTTAACGATCAAATGGATGAGCGATAATGATAAAGCTACATAAGAAGGCAAAATATTTGTTGGAGGTCTTGCCCAAGTTCTTTATCGGTCAGGGAAGAACCTGTCCATCCTGCGGCTGTACCTCCTCTACGCTTGTGCAGAGAAAATACTGGGTAACGGCGCTGCGGCGGTGTTCTCGCTGTAAGCTCATGTTCCGCGTTCCCACCACCTCTCGCGAAGAAAATGAGCGTTTCTATCAACGTGAATACAGCCAGGGATTCACGACTTCTTTACCGTCTGCAGAAGAGCTGGAGCGGCTCAAACGGTCTCATTTTCGAGGCAACGAAAAGGATTATTCAAAATACTTGCGCGTTTTGACTGCCCTGGGTTCCAAGCCCGGGGATGCGGTGCTTGATTTTGGCTGCTCGTGGGGATATGGAAGCTGGCAATTGCGACAGGCCGGTTATCGTATTACAGCTTATGAAATCTCTGTACCTCGCTGCACCTATGCAAGACAGGAGCTCGGAATCGATGCGCATTTCAGGCTGGATGAACTTGGCGGGCCATTTGATATTTTCTTTTCATCTCATGTTTTTGAACATGTTCCTTCGGTCTCGCAGTGCATTCAATTTGCTATGCAGAGCGTCAAACCTGGGGGGTGGCTGGTTGTGTTTACCCCTAATGGATCAGAACCTTTCCGGCGCGTAGATTTTCAGGCCTGGAATCAGTTATGGGGGCAGGTACACCCTAATTATTTGGATGACGTTTTTTATAAAAATACTTTTCGTGATTATCCCTTCTTGTTAAGTTCTGGTGATGTTGATGAACAGAAGATCCGTGAATGGGCTTTGGGGTTGAACGGAGACCAGGTGACGCTAGATTTAGCAGGAATCGAGTTATTATTAATCGTCAAGATGAGATCCTAAACCTGACCTTTTCTGGAGAGATTGAGGGGTGTCTTTCTTGAGTTGTATGCAACTATCGGAAAATTTCCCGCCTCTCTGATTGCGGGCATCCCTGGCAAGGCGTTGGCAGATAGCCAGATTTTGGTGCGTCGGTGCCATTTCTGCTCATAGCCGGGATGGCGTTTTATTGTAGCTGAGTGATGTTTTTACGGAATCCGGCTTCAAAACCCGGTACAGGTGTGGTATAAATCGCTTAGCTAGCCAAACGCCCTCGTAAAACGGATTAGACAATCACTATGACCGTTGACAACCGAATCACCAACAAGCGACAGTGGGTTTGGCGCTTCTTATTTGTAGCTTTCATCTGGCTGGTCGTCACCCAGTTTGCAGAAATTGAGAAGCTCATCCTCACAGCGATGAGCGGGCATGTGGGGTGGCTTATTCTGGCGGTTGTTTTCCAATTTGCCTATTATTCCCTGTATTCCAACGTCTTTCGTCTGGCAATGTGTATGTTGGGGGTGTACTTGCCGTGGCGAATTATGCTACCAAGCACCTTTGCTTCAATGTTCGTTAACGTTGTTGCGCCCTTAGGTGGCGCCAGCGGTGTGGCGGTCTTTGTGGATCAGGCTATCCAGCGGAAGCAATCGCCTGCCAGGACGGCGGCTGGCGCTATGCTGGCGTTGATCTCGGACTTTACTGCTTTCTCGCTTATCCTGGTCACAGGCCTGACCTATTTGTTTTACTATAAAGACTTAAGGGTCTATGAGGTGATTGCGGCTGCGCTGCTTTTGCTTTTGACCATTGGCATGACCCTGATCCTTCTGTTGGGCCTGTGGCAGCCCAATCTTCTTCGAAGGTTATTAGAATGGGCTCACCGGTTTATCGCCTTGTTGTTTGAGTGGTTCAAGCGTCCTTCGCCGCTAAAGTCGGACTGGGTGGAAAAAACCTTTGATGATTTTGTTGGCATTGGATTGGCTATCCGTTCAAAGCCTAAAAACCTTCTGAAGATTTTTTTGATTTCGTTTACCGCATACACAATGGATCTGATCAGCCTGTGGATGATCTTCCGGGCGTTTGGGCAGGATGTTCATTTCGGAATCCTGGTGGCAGGTTTTTCGATGGGTATCCTTTTTTGGGTTATCACGATTACGCCGCAAGGTATCGGCGTGGTGGAAGGCATGATGGCGTTGGTTTATACTTCCCTGGGCATCCCGGCCAACATTGCAACGGTGATTGCATTGACCTTTCGCGGGCTGACCTTCTGGCTTCCTTTCTTTCTTGGATTTATTTTTTTACAGGCGCTTCCTACCTTTCGAGGGGAATCGCGCACCGAAGTGCGAGATTGGAGTGTGAGGCTTGCTGCGCTTTTGACGGCGCTGGTTGGCATTGTCAATATGATTTCAGCAGTCATTCCCCCGACAACCTGGCGGGTTTTGCTGCTCGAAAATGTGTTGTCCACCGAGACGTATTATGGCTTTTATATCATCACGGCGTTAACAGGGTTTACCCTTCTTATGCTCGCAGACGGCCTGTGGCGCCGCAAGCAAACAGCGTGGAGGCTCACGCTGATTTTCCTGGCGCTTTCGACTGTCAGCAACCTGCTCAAGGGACTGGATTATGAAGAGGCTTTCCTCGCGATTGCTTTGGGAATCTGGTTGGTTTTTCTGAAGCCTAATTTTCATGCCCGCTCGGTTTATCCCCCGCTTCAGCAGGGGGTACGGGTTCTGCTGGCGGCGCTGGGTTATATCTGTCTGTATGGGATAGCCGGTTTTTACCTGTTGGACACTCATTTTGCTGTTAATTATGGTCTGATGGAAGCGACCGCGCAGATTGTGAAGATGTTTACCAGTTTTCAAAATCCTGGTCTGCAAGCCCTGACGCCGTTTGGGAGGTATTTTTCTAGTTCTATTTACATTGTAACCGGACTGGTGCTGGTATTCGTTCTGATTATGCTGATCCGCCCTTTGATCATCCGCGCTCCGGCGAGCGAAAAAGAACGCGAGCGCGCCCGAAGGATCATCGAAACGGCTGGTGAATCTGCTATGGCGAACTATGCCCTGCTGGACGATAAACTGTACCATTTTACGCCGGGCGGATCCGTAGCGGCGTATGTGGTCAAAGGGCGCGCCGCTCTGGTTTACGGCGACCCCATAGGAGAAAGGAAGAATTTTTCTGCTGCCCTAGCATCTTTCCTGGCCTTGTGTCGCAAAAAGCGGTGGTCGCCGATATTCTTTCAGATTAGACCCGATTACTTGAAAGAGTATGAGAAAGCTGGCTTGGAGGTTCTAACGATTGGCGATGAGATGGTGCTTGATTTGAAGGACTGGGAGACTGATGATCACAACGCTCCCGGTGAAGTTTTTCGTCGTTTGAAAAGCGCAGGATATTCAACCCATCTTCACCGCCCGCCATTGGATAGGGCTTTATTAGATGACCTCCAGGTGATTAGCGATGAATGGCTGGCGTTCATGCATATCATGGAAAAGCGATTTTCGCAGGGCTGGTTTGAGCCAGGTTATATCCAAAATACGCATGTATTAACGGCCATTGACCCCAAAAACAGGGTTGTGGGGTTTGCCAGTCTGCTGCTTTCGGCGCGTACTGGCGAGATCGGAGTTGACCTTCTCAGGCATTTTCAGGACGTCGAACCGGGGATAAGAGAATTTTTGCTCGTTTCGGCAATTCTGTGGGCCAGGGATCAACGTTATGAAAGGATCAATTTTGGTTTTACGGTCGGCGGCCGCATGCAATCTTTGTACGAAGCTAATGGAGCTATTCGTTATATTGCCAAACATCTCGATGAAGTTTTTTCTTCCAGAGATATTCTGCCGCACCTGAGGAAAATTCCGGTACGTGCGTTGCCGCGTTATATGGCTTTCCCACCTGGGTGCGCCCGGCGGGCTGCGCTGGCGCTTGTCCGGTCGGATGCTGGCGATGAGTTTATTGAAGATTACCTTAAGGATATGTGGCGGCGGGCCTGGGCAGCTCGCCATCTCAGATGATGTTTCAAGGGATTTTTATCGGTCTGCTATCTACAACCGGGATAACAATTCGGCTTTTTTCTTGGTGAATTCCTCATCGGTCAGAATACCTTCGTTGTGAAGCTGATCCAATTGTTGAATCAGGGCGGGGATATTAGAACCTTGTTTGGTTGTAATCCCTTCTCCACTCTCAAGTTTGAGTTTGGCATTCAACATGATGGTCTTAAAGCGAATTGGATTTCCGATGGTGGTAAACCGGTTTACGCCCAATTCTGAAGCTGTCAGAATTTCCACATCGCCAAAATCGAACAGCCTGCCGAAGAAAGATTGGTCCATTTTGACGTCGTTTACTTTTTCCAGCGATGAATCGGTGACATTTTTATTGATTACGCCGAATATTTGGATGACGCGGCGACTGGTTACAACATATTTATGGTTGTACCAGATGATAAAATCCCGCGCCATGCTGGCGAGAGGGATGAGCAATAGCAGATATCCTGTTGCGACCAGCGGGTTGCCGGCCCATACCACCCACAGAACCGTTACGAAGACGATCGTCAGGACTGCCAGGATGATTTCGACGAGAATGGCCTCGAGGAGCTTGAACCAGTGCTGGTGGGTGACCAGGAGGATTTCTTCTCGTTCTCCTAACAAGCGGTTGAGGTAAGTGTCTTTCATCCTTCACTCTCCCATAAGACGCAAGGATAGGGGGCAAATTATTGCCCAATTTTGCAGCACCGCTATCAAAAAGAGCCTCCCCGCATTAGGACTGGAGCCGCGGGATGAGAAGAAAAGAGCTCAGATCGAATGATTGGAATGGGAAGAAGGGTCGTGAGCATGACCGTGTTCAAGTTCTTCCTCAGTTGCATTCCGTAACCCAACTATTTTGATCTCAAAAACAAGGTTTTTGCCTGCCAGTGGATGGTTGAAGTCCAGGACCACTTTTTCATCTGTGGCTTCCAGGATGATGGCGGCATACCTTTCGCCTTCTTGACTTTCGATTTCGATTTCGGCGCCGGGTTTAAGTACAAGATCGGCTGGGAATTCGCTTCTGGGGATATCTATGATGGCTTCCTCGTCAATTTCCCCGTAAGCATCTTCTGCTTTAATATCCAGGCTCTTTTCGTCGCCGACCGTCATATCATATAACTCGTTCTCCAGGCCGGGGATGATGTTCCCCAGGCCTTGAATAAAGTGGATTGGCCCGGTATCTTTAGATGAATCGACTTCTTGTCCATCAATGAATAGGGTATAGTCCAGTGAAACGACAACATCATCTTCAATTTTTTGGGGTTGGGGTTTGTTTTCCAAAAGGTTTTCTCCTCACGATCAGGATGGTTTCTGTGGTTATTATAACATCTCGATTAGGTAGGGCAAAATGAACGTATAAGTGCGAGAAAATCCTTCTGCCTGCTCTTAAGTGAACTTGGATGGAAGGGTCTGGTAAAATTGTGTCGCGAAGCAGAGCAAGGAGCGAGGATCGATGCAATTATTTTTCATTCGTCATGCACAATCTTTTAACAATGCCTTATGGGAGAGAACAGGGAGTTCAAATGGCCGGAGCGAGGACCCGGAATTGACCGAAACAGGCATAAAACAGGCAAAAATCCTGGCAAAGCAATTTGCCCATTCAGCAAGCGATCAAGAGGGATTAAACCATAATGCCTGGAAAAAAGAAGAGCTCCATCTCACTCATCTCTACACCAGCTTGATGATCCGGGCGGTCAGCACGGGAATCGAAGTGGCCAAATGCGCCGGGCTGAAGCTGATGGCATGGCCGGACATCCATGAAGGGGGCGGGATTTTCGTCGAAGACCCAGAAACCGGCGTGAGAGTAGGGCGGGCTGGAAAAAGACGGCGTTTTTTTGAGGAGAATTATCCGGAACTGATATTGCCGCCCAACCTGGAAGAAGGCGGCTGGTGGAACCGCCCGCATGAAAGCACGGAAGAATGTGAGGCGCGTGCTCGAATGGTTATTGATACGTTATTAAGCCGGCATGGGAGCGGCAGCGACCGGGTGGCAATGATCAGCCATGTCGGTTTTTATAATGTATTTTTACGGGTGTTGTTTCAGATACCGGAGCAGGCAGCGGTATGGTTTGCCTTGAACAACTGTGGGATTACCCGCATCGATTTTGCAAAAGGGGAGATGGGGCTTGTTTACGCCAACCGGCTCGATTTTATGCCCGTTGACCTGATCTCGTAACCGTTTTTGTCTATCCCCAAGGAATGACCTCGCAGTAGGGGGGAGCACTGGAGTGGGTCATGTAATCCCATAAAAGGATCATTGTCTCAAAATCCAGGTTGGTGCGCATGTGGGTCGGTGTGACCTCTCGCCACAATAAGGTATTTTGCCGCTGCGCCATGCCCGGCAAATTCTGGCAAAACATCGCCCACTGCCTTGAGTCATTGACGTAGGTCGTGAAACCATCCAGCATGTTTTGGGGGTCGTACGGGGGAAGTTCTAACGGCTGTTCAAGAATCCAGCCGTTTATTTTCTGCAATCCCTCGTTATCCAGGATCAGATGGCCATCCCATGGAAAATTCAACTTCTTGATTTCCTGCTCAAACTGAGGAGATAATTTTCCATCTGCATCGATTGAGAAAGAAGAAGCGATCCCATCCTGCCGAGGATTGGGATAAAGGATTTTCATGATCATGTAGGGAGGATCAGTGAAGGTGGTGAAGAAGATCCAGGCGGAAAGTAAAGCAGGCTGGCTAGACTGTAAATCATCGACGCGAATCACCAGGAAATTATGCTGGATGGTGTTAACAGAGGAAGCAGCCGTTGAACCTTGGGGGGAGAGCGATTTATAAAAAGTTTGCCAGGTCGATTTTGCACCGGCAAACCCAAATACAGCGCAGAAGATAAAAATGATGAGTAAGACGAGGATAACGAAAAATTTTTTCATTAAGGCCTGATTTTCACCAGAGCCTCACCCTTTAGCCTTTCCACTTTCCGTTCCAGCAAGAGCAGAGCGTTCTGCGCAATCAGACTGTGTAAGATGGAGCAAAACGAATGGTCTTTGATATTGTTCAATACGAAGGCTGCTGGCTGCATTGTCTGGGTCTGTTTAGCGGGTGAATTCAAGCTCTGAAAGATGTCACTCCGGTGAATCTAGCAAATTCTGGCTGCTTGAATTAATTGTACCCGAAGGATTGCTTAAAAGTGTAATCCAAACCTATGCCGATTTATGCTGGTTACCAGCGTGGCCTGGCGTATTTCCTTGTTGTGCCGGGGAGGCGATGTTCTTATCCTTCCGGCGAATTGGCGGCGTTTTTATTTTAAGAGCATTGCGATCAGAAAGAGAGAAATGCCGCTCAGAAAACCGGCCATAGCGGCGATCAGCGATGCTGAAGCCAATTGCATTAGAGCGCCATTTTGAAAAGAGTGATAGGTTTTTTGAATAACCAGGCGCACCGGCTTGATCTCATCCAACATATAAATAATGGTGTCCCAAAAGGCTAGTTCGACTTTTTCGTAGGTTTTAAAGCTCATTTCGATCTCCGTTTTCGAAGAGAATTACCCCTTGGACGTACTTATCTTGATCAATTTTCCGGTTTGAGATACGACTGCTCGAACGGTGGTGGAAATCGGCATCCCATTGGCGGTGTGTTTGCCAGCCTGGAAAATCAATAGATATTGACCAGCCGTGTAAGCCTGGACTTTAGGTTTGCAACCACTTACGGCTGGAAACTGGTGGTACACTTCGGTGCACAATTTTTGCAAAATCTCCGGATCGAGCGGCATGATGACCTCGTCTGGCATTACCGAATGCGCCGCCGCAGAAAGGCGGGCAAGTCGATATCATTGGCGGCGCCAGCCAACTCAACCTGTGGGAGCGAAGCAGTCTGAGAAAAAGGAAGCTGCACGGGTTCTGAGGTCTGCAGGCTGGTTTCGGCAGGTTGCTCCACCGGGCGGCGAGCAACTGTGTCCACCGGCGTTGCTCCGATCCCGGTGATCACCAGGATGGCCTGGGCGCGATTGACCATCTGATCGTTGCTGATCACGCCTGGGATGATCTCTGCCTGGCAACTGGTCTTTGCCTGCAAGGTCTCCAGGGCGGCTGCTACTTCCAGAAAAGTAAGGTCGTTGCCACCGGTGAAATTGGCAATGATGCCGCTGGCGTTCTCGACAGGGATGGATTCCAACAGGGGGTGGTGTAACGCGTTTTCGATTGCTTTTGTAGCTTTGTTTTCCCCTTCACCGTAGCCGATCGAGAGGAACGAGCCTCCCCCTCTGAGCATTAGCTGGCGGATGTGGGCGAAATCAATGTTGATGAGGCCGGACTGCAACACCAATTCGCTAATCCCCTGAATACCTTGTCTCAAGACATCATCCGCCAGCCGGAAAGCCAGCTCAAGCGGAAGGTCGCGCGGCGCGATCTGTAAAAGGCGATCATTGGGCACGGTGATGAGCGTATCGGTGTTAGGCCGGAGTTTAGAGAGCCACTCCTGGGCGTTCTTTTGTCGGCGGCCCACTTCAAAGGAGAAAGGGGTCGTTACGATTGCAATGGTGACTGCTCCAAGTGTTTTTGCGACGCGAGCAGCAATCGAAATTGCTCCCGAGCCGGTTCCACCGCCCATGCCGGCGGTTAGAAAAACCATATCCGCCCCATTCAAAGTGGCGTTCAATTCCCGGTAGCTTTCTTCGGCGGCTGCTTCACCGATTTTGGGGTTGCCCCCTGAGCCCAGGCCGCGCGTCAGGCGCGGACCAAGCTGGATCTTCTTGCTTGCCAGACAGCTTTCCAGAGCCTGCCGGTCGGTATTGGCTGCTATGAACTCTACACCCTCGATTCCCAACTCGATCATGCGATTGATAGCGTTGGAGCCACCGCCGCCCAAACCGATCACTTTGATCACGGGCATGCGGGCATTCAGCGGCGTGTGTTGAATGGGTTTTGCAGGCATCATCAGACTCATGGTTCACCTCTCTGCTAATTGAGTTGCAATACTTGTGCCAGACCCACTGATTCTTTCGACAATTGCTCCGCCAATACGAAGGCGTTCGATGGCGCTTTCTGGAAAGGTTTGTTCATTTCCAATGACCGTTACATGGGCGGCCAGAGCTGCTTCTTGTAAGGAGAACCCGATGGTAGGTTGATATTTTTTGACGAAAGGGTGGATCACTTCCAAGTGCCAGTCTGCTACTCCCCACTCGTAAAGCGGCAGCAGTAAGTAATGGGCAATTGGATGGCGTTCATCTGGCAAAATGGTTGGGGAAGAAGGCGCTTTTTCTACAGCGGGCTGGTTGAACTGTCGGACCCTTTTTTTAGAAATGCTTTCTTGAACCCATTGAATCCATTTTTCTACTAGCGGCGCCTGGCTACCGTCCTGTTGATACCAAGCCTGACTTTGATATGAGCTGTAGGTGTCCGCTGAAAGCAGCCAGAAGTTGCAGGCAATAATTTCCTCCGTCAAAGGCTCGAGCCGGGAAGCGGGATCTTCCGGATCGTTGAGTTCCTCGCCTTCCAATAAGCGGGCTATGGCCAGGATGGATTGCTCAGCTATCGGCGGGGCGGCTTTTCCTTGTGGCGAAAGTGGATCCTGGCCAATCCCTGCTTCGAACAACATGGCGGGGAGGCTCTTCCCGAGCAGGGCGCGAGCGATGGCCTGATACCAATCCAAAGTGCGGAAACCACGCTGATCCTGGATAGCGGGAGAGAAATTGTACGGGCGAGCATCTGGCCATCGTTCTGGTCCCCCTGCGCCCCAATTCAACGGACGCCCCCAGCTCCAGGCGTAAGCGCTGACAACCAGGTTTTGAAGTAGTTCTTTCTCTTCACGCCGGACTATTGATTCCAGTAAGATGCGGAAAAAAGTTGTATCCCAATATCCCCCACCTGGTTCTAATGGCGGGAGTAGGGGGATTAAACCAGCTTGCATAGCCGATTTTGCAAGCGGCAAAAATTGGTCCAAAAAGCGTTCAACCAACCGGGTTTGCGCCCATTCTGGAGAAGCCCAGGAGCGCTGAGAATTCGGGCGCTCAAAGAATAGAACATGCTTTGCCCCCCAATGTGAATAGGCCTCCAGCATGATCTGGATATCTTCCACCGGAGGGGGAGCGCCCAGACTTAAGTTGAATTGAAGGATGGGCTCAATGTTCTCTTGAACAAGGGGACGGATGAAGGATTCTGGTATGGCTCGATCAACGGGCGCGCGAAGCGCTAACCAGGAGGCTCCTAAGGATTTCAGGCGAGGCAGCCAGGTTTGCAGGTCGCAATCGCGAAAATGCAGGGTGTCGGGGAAATAATGGAGACCGATCCTCGTCTTATAAGATGGAAAAGGGGAGGTATTTTTGTTCATAACCAATTCCATATCGGGTGATAGAATTTCTGCTGAAAATTGATTCTGACCTTTGAGAATTGGAGCAAGATGTATGCCATCTCAGCGGAGAGTGGCTAAAATAGTGGATCAAGGAAATCCCTCACATGGGCTGGATAGGCAGGGTACAGTTGCTTGTAGAGTTGACGCCTGTTATAGCAGTAGATAAATACACGCAAGGCGCACTCCAGTGCGTAAGGGCAACGCGAGAAACAGCGCGACGATCTGGCCAATCGAGCCAGGTAATGACGCAGCTCGGCGTTGTTTCCTTCCACCGTGTAGGTATCGGTTTTGCCATCAGAAACTTCATATCTGCCAAAGTGATACCACAAGCGGTCATAGGCATCAAATGCATCACTTAATACTGCTTGGCCTTGGGCGCATCGTCCACCATCCCTTGAATAGCTGGCTGAGTGCGCTCCCACACTACTTTCCAGCCCAAATAACAACGGGTTTGCCGGTCCACGATCGTCAAGATGTAGATCCTGTTTTTTTGTTCCCGATAAAGGTGAACAATTCATCCATCTCGGCGGTCTTCACTTCGCTGGGAACTGGCGCTTCAGGCAGACTGGCAGCGCTGGCTTGCACCCACAATGATACTGTGCGGTGGTGAATTCCAAAATGGCGGGCGATCCTGCGCAAGTTGAGCCATCTACATACATCTGCACGGCTTGCTTGCGCATTTCCTCTGGATAGCCTCTCGGTTTAGGCTCTGGAGTGTATTTATACCCACAATGCATGCAGCGATACCTTTGTGCACCAGATTCCGTTCGACCAGCCTTGTTCTGGCGTTTCGTTTGTTGGCATTTCGGACAGCTTTTCATTCCTCTATTCTAATCCAGAAATTTAGCCACTCCCTCTCAGCGAGACCCTGATCCTCTGCTATAATCAAAGGCTATGATCCTGGTTACCGGCGGTACAGGTTTTATCGGCCAAACATTGATCCGCCAGCTTGTGACGCTGGGCAAACCCGTGCGCACGCTCCTGAAACCTTCGCCAGTTTCCCCAAACCTGCCGCGGGGCGTTTCTGTTGAAGCGGCTGTATCCAGCTTTAAAGATTGGAGAAGCCTGCGCGCCGCGATGAAGGGCGTTGATGTAATCTTTCACCTGGCGGGGAGCGAGCGCTTGAGCAGCAGGGCGGATTTGACCGGCACGGACGTTGAAGGCACTCAGTTGCTTATGCGCGCTGCGGCGGATGCTGGCGTGGAGCGTGTTTTTTTTATCAGCCATTTGGGGGCAGATCGGGCCTCTGCCTTTGCAGTACTGAAAGCCAAGGCGCTGGCAGAAGGATTTATTGTCAATAGCGGTTTGGATTATACGATCTTTCGATCTGCTGTGGTCTATGGGCCCGGCGATCAATTTACTACTTCTCTGGCAAAACTACTCCGGCTGTCGCCTGGTTTTTTTCTATTGCCCGGAGATGGCTCTACCCTGATCCAACCGCTCTGGATCGAAGACCTTGTGACTTGCATGATTCTCAGCCTGGAAGAGAATATTGCCCGTAACCAGATCCTTTCTTTGGGTGGGGGGGAATACCTCAGTTTCAACCAGGTGGTCGCAACCATCCAGGCGACGCTTGAAATTCGCCGCAAGCTTTTTTATCTCCCTCCCCCATACTTGCGCACCCTGGCGCTTTTTATGGAACAGGTTATGCCACAGTTCCCAGTTTCTATTTTCTGGCTGGATTATCTGGCGGTAGACCGCACTACCGCCCTGGACACGCTTCCTAGGATGTTTGGGGTGATCCCGGCGCGCTTTCACCAGCAATTAGAATATCTCAAGCTAAAACCGCAAAGCTTTTTCAGGAGCAGAAAATAAATGACAACCCCGACATTCTGCGTTCACGGCCATTTCTACCAACCCCCACGCGAGGACCCTCTCACTGGTGAAATTCCTCTTGAACCAGGCGCAGCGCCCTACCACAATTGGAATGAACGCATTCGCGATCAGTGCTATTGGCCGAACGCTGAGCTCGGGAATTTCGAGCATATTAGTTTTAATGTGGGTCCGACGCTGGCTCAGTGGCTGGAGTTATTTGACCCGGTAACAATAAGAAAAATTATTGAGGCTGACCAGCTAAACTTGAAACGCAACGGCGTGGGTAATGCCATGGCGCAAGCCTATAACCATGTGATTTTACCGCTTGCGTCGCGTCAAGATAAAATTACCCAGGTGCGCTGGGGTATTCAAGATTTTGTGATGCGATTTGGACATTCCCCATCCGGGATGTGGCTGCCTGAGACCGCTGTAGATATTGAAACACTTGAAGTGCTTGCACAACATGGGATCGAGTTTACCATCCTGGCGCCCTGGCAAGCAGAGGCACAGGAGTTGGATGCCTCCAGGCCATATTTTGTCCGGCTACCCGGAAACCAACAGATTATCGTGTTTTTCTACCAGCAGGATCTCAGTACGGCGGTGAGTTTTGACCCTGCCGCTACAGTAAACGCCGATCTTTTTGCACAGAAGATTTTATTACCAAAGTTCAGGCCATACACTGAGGAGGGTGAAATCCCCCAATTCTTGTTGATTGCCTCAGATGGCGAAGTATATGGTCATCATCACCCCTTCCGTGATAAATTTCTTGAACGTCTTTTTGATGGTGCAATTAAGAACCTTCCCATCGAAGCAAGCTATCCTGGTCTGTGGTTGAAACAACATCCTCCACAAGACGAAATTCAGATTCGTCCGAACACTTCCTGGAGTTGTCTTCATGGTGTTACACGCTGGGAGGGGGAATGCAGTTGCACCCCTCATGGCAGTTGGAAAAGGCCGCTTCGTAGGGCGCTTACGGAGATCGCAGAGCTAGTTGACCGGTTATATCGTCTGGCGCTGGAACCGTACGTGGAAGATCCGTGGGAACTGCGGCACCAATACGCTGCAGTCTTGGGAGGGCAGATAACTGTTCGGGATTATATCCATTCCTATATTCCCAAGTCTCTCAGCGAGGAGGAGTTCAACCGCATTCGCTATTTTCTAGCGGCGCAGTATGAGCGCCAGCGGATGTTTACCTCCTGTGGTTGGTTTTTTGATGACTTTGACCGGATCGAACCTCGCAATAACATTGCGTATGCGGCACATGCGGTATGGTTGGTTTATCAGGCGATTGGTATTGACCTTTCTGGTCAGGCGATCGCGGCACTGAAGCCAGTCAAGAGTTGGCGGTCAGGGACGCGGGCGGATGTCGTGTTCAGACATAATCTTAAGCGCGCCCAGAGTATGAAAGGTCATCGGGATGTTCCAGATGATGGCACTCCTGTAACGCCTTGAAAAGCAAAGCGATCTGGTACTTAGATTCTTCCTCTGCTTTCAGGAACTGTTCAACAATCGAAAAGGCGTTCAGTATGTTCTCAACGAGCTGGTTGGCGTTGATATAGCCTTCATTTACGGAGCTGAAGGCGGCAGAGAGAAGCATCCACCCCAGGAATTCTTCATAAGATTCCTTGTTGAACCATAAGATATCATTGTACTCGTGAACGCCCAGGAATTGGCGAACTTCTTCATCCTCTAACCACGTTTGAAGAATTGTTCGCGGTGGGAGAGCGCCGAGTTTTTGCAGCCAATGAAGATTCTTGGTCAACAGCTTCGCGGCCACAAGAATTTTTCTGCTTTCAGAAGTAGGTAGAGCCAATTGCTGAAAGGTTTGCCTGAGGGTGTGGGAGAGTCGCCATTCCTCAAACCAGCGCAAAGAGCGTCCTTCAAAATTCTCGCCAGGCGAGATTTTGCCCAACCGGTGTGTGAAGAGCCAGCTGAACAAGGCGTACCAGGCATTCTCGTTTTCTTGCAACATGTGAACAATATATTGGACAGCTTTAGGGTACGTTTTTCCCAGTGGGGCAGGGTAACGCCGATCGAGAATTGGCAGACTAAGAATCAACTCTAAAAGCGCTTTGGTGTCCTGGAGGATTTTTCCGCGATCCGTTTGGGAACTGCTCAACTGTACCGCACCGTCCAAAAGACCTTGCATTTTAGCTTCTGCCTCTGCGAGCAGTGAAGAAGAAAGTTTGGGACGGTCCTCACCGAGGCGGTTTTCCATGAGATAACGGAAGTAGCCCGGGTTGGCGATCTGCTGAAATGGCAGTAAGACAGGCTGTAAAATTAGCTCTTGCAGGGCTTCGCCGATATCCGGCGCTCCTCGCCCGCCGAGGTGTTCGTATAATTTACGGTAAGAATGCGCGGCGTTATCTGTGATTTCTTGAAAATCCAAGAAAACGTGACATTGATAGGCGCCTAACTCAAGGTACAACCCGTTTTCGATCAGCGAGCGGCTGGGCTGGATATATTGCATGCCGTTAATCTGGTCGCGGAAGAGGACGAACTTTTCCTCCCCAGGTGTTAGAGCCAACCCTTGCGCTAGCGTCTTTTGAACCATCTGGCGACCCTGCGCAGTTTTGATGGAAAAGCTAACCGAAGTACGAACCCAGCCGCAAGTTTCTGCGAAACGGTTATGATAAACAACCAGGGCGCGATCCGTTCCAAGCGCGTTGGAGAAAGCCAGGACATCTTCGTTGACATTTCCGTCTTCTGTGAAAAAGTCGTACAGCAAAAAGTGATCCACGCCCGCGAATAATGCTCTGCGATGCAAGAGTGGACAGATCTGGCGTTCATGTCGTTGGACGAGGGCAGAATCCACCGCTTCGTTCCAATACGCCTTGCGGTATTCCATGCCGTACTTTTCAGAAAATCCTTCAAATTGCCCATGTCCAAACATGGGAAGCCCTGGAAGGGTTGCCATCAATGTGCAAATTCCAAAGTATTTGTCATCCTTCCCGAACTGATCAACGGCTGTGCGCTCATCCGGGTTGTTCATAAAATTCACATAACGCTTTAAGATTTCCGGGTCGAATTCCAGGGTGTTCTTGAGGACGGTACGGTACTTGGCGTTCTCTTCATCCCGCAACAGGTTCATAAAGGCGCTGTTGTAGACGCGGTGCATTCCCAGGGTGCGCACAAAGTACCCTTCCATTAACCAGAAAGCTTCCGCCAGCAGCAAAGTATCCGGCGCCTCGACGGCGGCGCGGTCAACTACCTCGCGCCAGAACTCTTCGCCCATCAAGGCATCGAACTGCGCTTTGGTCAGGCCGTGTTCTGCTCGGCTAGGGATATCGCCGCCGCTGCCCGGTTCGGGAAACCACAGCCTTTGGAAGTGGCGTTTTGTCAGGGTCATAGCGGCGTCAAACCGAATGATTGGGAACTGACGCGCCACTTGCAAAATGGTCTGGATAACAGCTTCGCGCACCTCTTTTTTGAGGTAATTGAGCTGGGCAGTATCGTTCCATGGCATGTTGGTGCCATCGTTGCCGTGATAGATGTACCTGGTCTCGCCGGAAGAGTGATTTTGCCATTTGAATACGACCGCCGCGTCGGAGCGGGTGTAATAATGGTCTTCCAGGTAAATGCCGAAATTTCGGTTATTGGATAGATCTGGCCCATTGAAGGTATAAGATGGAAAGGGGCTTTCGTTCAACGAGATGAACCAGTCTGGGTGTTCAAAGACCCAGGGGGAGTCGATTCCCATGTGATTCGGCACCATGTCGCTTGCAAGGCGGATGCCGACCCTGGCAGCGCGGCTACGCAAGGTATCCAGCGCCTGCTGACCGCCTAAATCTTGAGCGATCCAATACCCTGCCAGTGAATAAGCCGAAGCAATGGCTTCGGGGTTGCCGCACAACTGCTTGATACGAGCAGACGCGGTGCTGCGTTCCCAAAGCCCGATCAACCACAGGCCGGTGAATCCCCAGCGCGCCAGTTGATCGAGCTCTGCGTCTGGGATTTCATCCAGGCGCGCAATGAGGCGGCCATATTTTTTACTCAATTGATCGAGCCACACATAAGTGTTTTTGGCGATCAATACCAGGCGGGGCATCCATTCCCGGTCAGGAGAAAACCGTTCGAGCTCGCCTTCAGAGGGTAAAAAGTCATAGGTAGGGATGGGTGTCTCGCCTGGCCCTAAAAATGCCGGTTTTTCCTCTTCACGGATCAGATCCAGGCTGCTCAGAAGGCGGGATAAATATCTTCCAAGCAGATCGGCCCAATGAGAGCGGATATAATCCAACTGCCCGAAGAGGGAGTGCGGCACGACGATCGCCGGCCTTCGCAGCATATCCACAAGGTTTTCATGGTCTGGGCCGAAAGGCGGCTGTAAGTCGAAGAACTGCCGGAGTTCATGGATCACGAGGGGATAAGCAGTTTCGTTGAGCAGCCGGGTGTCGTCGAATAATTCCTGAAATGGGCTGAAAGCGGGGTTTTTATTTGCCACCCAAAGCAGGAGCATCTCTTCCAGGGCGATGATGCGGTTGGGCGTGTCCTGAGTGGATGAAGTCAGATATGCTTCTAAAGTGGTATTTTGCTGGTAAACTGCCAGCGGCGGGAACTCGCGGCAAAATTCGTATAACGCTTTTTCCAGGGCGTTTTTACCGACCTTTTCTTCCAGCCAGGCGTAGGCCTGCTTCATCACAATGGGGTTTTTCTCTCGGCGGTAAAGGGAGATAACGAAGTGCAAGATTTCGTCAATCAATCCCATCGCATTGATCTGGCCTGCTTTTACGGCGCGTTGGGGAGCAAGGTGGAGGTCATGGCTGGCATTGATTTTTTGAGCGAAGCGGCGAGCGGCCTGAAAATTTGCAAAAATGACATTCCCGCTGAAAGTGAACAGGCTCTCATCGAATTGATAGCGGTCGCGTGCCTGGCGAGAAATGTGAAATTCCATGCGGACATTCCTCCATTGGCTGGTTGCCTGAAAGGATTATATCAAATTGAATAGCGGAAGGGTATTAAACGAGAGATGACAACGCGGCATAGGGGTCTTTTTCCCCTTCGGTTAGCAGACCAGTTTGCACCAAGCCGTCCGCGCACAGTTGTTCCAATGTTTTATGCAACACGCCGGGCTGCCAACCCAGCAATTGACCTATTTTTGGGATAGGGGATGCGCCCACAGATTTTATATAGGTGAGAAGAAGCTGCCGCCGTGCTTCCCCTTCGGAGATCGGGCGGGCTTGCTCTTGTAGATCTGGGAAATGCCTGGTTACTAAATCGTAGATAAAGGCATATTTCCAGGCGCCCGCCTGACTGATCCCAACGGGGAGGATTTTTAATTCAGTTTGCAGCGCATCAAGGGCGCGGTTGAAGCGCGTTGCGCTTTCGGGCGAGCTCAAACGGGCTTCCCGCCGCAAAGACAGGGTGTCCAGCGCCCCTTTTTTCAATAATGCTTCGTAGATTAATTTTTCTTCCAGCGTTATGGTGCCTTGCTGGTATTGTTCCAGGTAGTCATGTTCAGGGTCGCCAAAGTTGGGAGAAAGGGCATAGAAATACGGCAAGCATTGTAGCGAGACCATCATGTTGCGGCGGCGAAGCAGCCGGCCGTAGTACCAGCGACCTTTCCCGAGGAGCTGGTCCTTCCAGCTCCAGGTGATGTGGCCGGGGTCGTCGTGCTCATCCGGAACCGGGCGGTCACCGGCGACAGCTACCCAGAGACTGGGCAGCTCGATCCCTTTGATTGGCCAGAAGAAAACAAAGCCGCGCTTATTCACAAACTCAACCGCCTCTTCCATCGTCTTGATTCTTAACGCTGGGAGAGTGCGGTAAGTTTGGGCGCGGTGGGCTTTGATTTTTTCCCGCGAGAGTTCTGGCATTGTAGAGGCTTATTATATCCCCAGAATGTGTGTGATGATGTTCGAGCCGCTGCCGCCGATATTTTGCGCCATGCCAATCCGGGCATTTTCCACCTGGGTTTCGCCTGCCTCTTGCCGGAGTTGTTGGACCACTTCGACAATCTGGTACATACCGGTTGCGCCGACGGGATGGCCGCGAGCCTTGAGGCCGCCGCGGGTTGCAATCGGGATGCGGCCAGAGGGCGTGATTTCTCCGTCTAATGCTAACCTGGGTCCTTGGCCTGGCTGCGCGAAACCTGCCGCTTCGAGTGAGAGGGTCGCCATGATCGTGAAGGCGTCGTGGAGCTCAAACAAATCAATGTCCTCAGGCCCGATGCCAGCTTGTTTGTAGGCCTGTTTGACGGAAAGTTCGGCAGCCGTCAGCCAGACGGGTTTGCGACGGCTTTGGACGTCAATGGTATCTGTGGCTGCGCCCGACCCAAGCACCCGGATGATGGGTTTGGCGTTGCTGCGCTGCAGCGCTTCGGCCGGTACAAGGACGGCGGCAGCTGCGCCGTCACCCATCGGTGAGGCATCGTAGACATTGATGGGATCTGCGACCATCGGGGCGCGCTGGTAGGCTTTGAGCGAGATCGGTTCTTGAAAACGCGCATAGGGATTCTTGGCGCCATTGGCGTGGGCGTTGATTGAAAAGGAGGCAAAATCATCTTTCTGCCAGCCGTATTCGTGCATGTAACGCCGCATGACCAGGGCGTTCAGGGCGACAAATGAAATTCCCTGATCGACCTCCCAATCGGCGTCGGCGGCTGTGGCAAGCTGGGCGGTGATTTCTCCAGCCGGGGAATCGGTCATTTTTTCAACACCGGCCGCAACCGCGACTTCCACTTCCCCCGAAGCAACCGCCATCAACGCGGCGCGAAAAGAAGCCGCACCTGAACTGCAGGCAGCCTCGATGTGCAGGCTCTCTGAAAAGCGGCTGCCGACCCAGTCGGCGATGTATGCGCCCAGGTGCTGCTGGAAGTTGGCTGAGCCGGACATCATATTGCCCACGTAGATGCTATCCACACGTTCGACGCCAGCGTCCTGCATGGCAGCCAGAATCGCTTCGCCCGCCAATAGCCGGAGAGATTTATCCCAATGTTCGTCAATTTTTGTCTGCCCAATCCCAAGTACTGCAACTTCGCGCATGAGGTTGCCCCTTTCTTACAATGTGATTACAAGCGAGATTATAGTCTGAAAATCTATCAAGAACTATCAGAGTTAATTAGCGCTTTCAGCAGGTTTGTGTACTGTATAATTGCTGTGTTCTAAATACGATTTTGTTGTAAACCAAGGGCTTATGAACAGATCTGGCGCGGCCATTCTTTTCCTAATACTGTCTTTTTTCCTTTTCCAGGCAACCGGCTGTCATCCACAATCCAGCCTGTCTCGCGCTCCCCAGGAACTGAAACTTCCAGCGCCGACCGGCCTTCCTGACCTGCCTCGCGATCCATCCCTAACCCCTGTCCAGAATGTCCAGAAATGGAAGGTGTGGATCTCGCCAACTGTGCCAGATCGTCTACGCGACCAGATTGCAATGCCGCCCGGTTTTTCAATAACTGCAAAGGTTGAAGAAGCAGATTTGAAGCTCGTCATCGGGCAAAGCGCCGCTGGAGCCGGGGAACCCCAAGTGACCTGGGTCTATGCACTGGTCGCGCCTTTTCCGACCGTTCGAGACGGCGTCAGCCAGCAAGACCTGTTGAAAGCCTGGCAGGGCCGTTCCACCGACGAAATGAAAGGCCACCCACTGCTCGTTTCTGAGAGCACACTCGAAGCGTTTACTGCCGTGTGGGGGCAGCCTGCTAAAGCAGCTGTAAGGGCGCTGCCTGAGAACTTAATTCTAGAGGAAGCCTGGAAGGAACAGCCCTCCTGGGCGATTGTCCCATTTGAGGCATTGCAGCCGCGCTGGAAGGTTTTGCGTGTGGATGGAGTCTCGCCACTGGATAAATCCGCGCCGTTGGAAGCTTATCCGCTGGCGGTGCACTTTTATTTTGAAGGTAACGCTGAAGCGCTCGCCGGGCTTGAGAAGAAAAATTGGGGACTTCCGGCTGGCAACCGCGATCTTGAGCGTCTTACAACGCTGGTGATGACAGGCACGACGGCGCTGGTGCGTTCCACCGCGCTGCGGATGGAAGAGAAGGGCGTAACTTATCCAGCGAGGGATATCGGCGCGTTGCTGCGCAGCGCCGACCTGACGCATATCAGCAACGAAGTACCCTTTTATTCCAATTGTCCACCGGCCAAACCGCTGCGGGAAGAAGCCAGATTTTGCTCTGACCCCCGCTACCTTGAACTTCTGGATGCGGTTGGGGTTGACCTGATCGAGCTGACCGGCAACCATCTTTTGGATTGGGGGCAGGAGGCTTTTGCGGAGACGTTGGTGCTCTACCAGCAGAATGGCTACCGAGTCTTTGGGGGAGGGGAGAACAAAGAAAGATCTCAGGAGCCTTTATTGGTGGAAGACCACGGCAACCGCTTGGTTTTTATCGGTTGTAACGCGGCGGGGCCGGAGAACGTACTTGCGACCGATACGAGCGGAGGAGCGGCACCCTGCGACTTCGAAAAAATGATCGAACAGATCCAGCGTTATAAGGTGCAAGGGTATATCCCGATCGTAACCTTCCAGCATTACGAATTGGATGATTTCAGGCCCCAGTCTGTTCACCGGATCGATTCGAAAAAAATGGCAGAGGCCGGGGCCGAGATTGTGAGCGGCAGCCAGGCGCATCACGCCCAATGCATGATCTTCGATGGGGATCGCTTGATTCACTATGGGCTGGGGAATCTCTTTTTCGACCAGATGATGGATGGAAACCGACCTTCTTTTATCGACCGGCATGTATTTTACGAAGGCAGGTATATCAGCACGGAGTTGATCACGACCATTCTTGAAGACTACGCCCGTCCCAGGCTGATGACGACGCGCGAGCGAGCGGCTTTTTTGCAGGAAATCTTCGAGGTATGCAAGCAGGATGCTGCGTATAGTCAGTAGTTTGGTTGGATTTTGCCTGGTGACGATGTTCCTGATAGGCTGCGCCATCGACAGCCTGGAAGAAACGTCTCTTTTTGACCCGACGGCAACTGTCGGGACGATTCCTTTCCCAGAAAATGCTTCCGCGATAACGCCGATGAATACCTCATCTTCGCTGCAGCAGGCGACAGTTCAGGTTTCGCCGATGCCTGCTTCGGCTTTCACGACCCTATGGATTGACCCGGCGATTCCAGCCAGCTTACGAAGCAGTTTAATCTTGCCGGTGGATGTCTTTCCGGCTGAAGAAAGAGAAGGAGCCAGCCTGCGATTGGAAAGCGGAGGGGGGGATCCGGAAGCGGAGTGGGTATATGCGCTGGCGGCGCCCTTTCCTACATTAGTTGATAATGTGTCGCTGACCGACATCCAAAATAGATGGAAAGGCGATGGGAGCAGTGCTCTTGGAAACACTCCTTTGATGATGAGCCCTTCGACCTTGCTTGTTTTTTCAAAAGTGTGGGGGCCGCCTGCGGCGGAGGTTGTCCGCATCCTGGAGGATTCTGAACTGCTGGCGGCGGCCTGGGAAGAAATACCTTCCTGGGCAATCCTTCCCTTTGAAAATCTTTCACCGCGCTGGAAAGTGATCCGGGTGGACGGGATTTCTCCGTTGGATAATACCTTCCATGCTGACCAGTACCCTTTGGCGATGAAGTTTTCTTTATCAGGCTTGCCTGAGAAGAAAGCAGGCATCTCCTTTCAAAAAACCAATCGGGATGCGCAAAAACTGACCGTGCTGGTGATGACTGGCGTTACGGCGCTCGTGCGCTCGACTGCCGCCAAGATGGAAAAATTGGGGATGGAGTACCCGGCGCGAGATATTGGGGTATGGTTGCGAGCCGCCGACCTGACGCATATCAGCAACGAAGTGTCTTTTGTGGCGGAATGCCCGCCCGCCAACCCTTACCAAATTACGTTGATGTTTTGCAGCAGGCCAGAGTATATTACCTTGCTTCAGGAAGTTGGAGCGGATATCATCGAATTGACCGGCAACCACCTGGTGGATTGGCGGCGCAGTGCCCTGGTGGAATCGCTGGCGCTGTACCAGGAATATGGGATGCGCACCTATGGAGCGGGGGAGGATTTGGAAAACGCCATGCGGCCACTTCTGTTAGAACATAACGGCAACCGCCTGGCTTTTCTAGGTTGCAACCCGGCTGGGCCGGAGGCAGTGTGGGCGACAGAAGACCGCGCCGGGGCGGCGCCCTGCGACTACGAATGGATGAAGGAAGAAATTGCCAGGCTGCGAGCTGAAGGGTACTTGCCGGTGGTGACTTTGCAATATTTCGAGTCCTATGCCTTCGTTCCTACGCCGGGAGAACAGCGCGACTTTCCGCCGCTGGCTGAAGCCGGCGCGATGATCGTGAGCGGCAGCCAGGCGCACTATCCCCAGGGGATGACGTTCGTCGGCGATTCTTTTGTCCACTATGGGCTTGGTAATCTGTTTTTTGACCAGATGTATATGCCCCTCTCGGGAAGCGAAGCAGATAAAATTCTCTCGGGAACCCGCAAAGAATTCATTGACCGGCATGTTTTTTACGATGGGCGTTATATCGGAACCGAACTGTTGACAGCTTTGCTGGAAGACTTTGCGAAACCCCGCCCAATGACAGCGGAGGAAAGGCTTGAGATGCTCAATTCTGCGTTCGAAAACAGCAGCTGGTAAGGTTGTATAATGGAAGTAATCGGAGGCGCGCATGAAGCGAATTTATGATATCACCCTGACCGTCACGCCCGATATACCGGTTTGGCCGGGGGATCCAACGGTTCTATTGGAGCGTTTCAGCAAGATCGAAGGGGGGGCAGACGCAAATATTTCGCGCATCACCATGGGTGTCCATACCGGCACACACCTGGATGCGCCTTATCACTTTATCCAGGGTGGGCGCGGGGTAGATGAGCTGCCGCTAGCTGTGTTAATGGGGCCTACCACTGTCCTTCGGATTCCCGACTCTGTGGATTTGATCACCCAGGACGTCCTTGAGGCGGCTTCGATCCCTGACGGTGTGACGCGCCTTTTGTTCCGCACGCGCAATTCAAAGTACTGGATGCGCAAAGTGCCTACCTTCCACAAGAACTTTGTCGCGATTTCCCCGGATGGCGCAGAAGCGCTGGTGAAGATGGGCGTCCGCCTGGTAGGGGTAGATTACCTCTCGGTGGCGCCGTATCGAGACCCGGTACTAACCCACCGAATCCTGCTTGGCGCAGGGGTAATTGCCCTGGAGGGGTTGAATCTTTCAGAGGTGCCGCCCGGTGACTACGAACTGACAGCCCTGCCCATCAAGCTGGGTGGTTGCGACGGCGCTCCGGTGCGGGCTGTTTTGATTGCAGAATAGATTTTGGCTTAAACCTGGTGTTGAGCGCTTTCCCCTGTCTGTAACAAGAGGCAGGGGAAGTTTTTACCGTGGGGTGATTAAGGTGTACCCCCCATCTACGATAATTACCTGTCCACGGATCATCGCTGCATCGGGTGTACAGAGGAATGCGACCACGCCGGCGACATCTTCTGGTGTGACCAGCCGGCCGGCAGGCGTGTTTTGGATCGCCCGCGGGATGACATCCGGGTCGCTTAGCGAGGCGAAGTGCTGAAGTGCATCGGTCAGCACGATGCCGGGCGAGACCGCGTTGACACGGATGTTGGCCGGAGCGAACTCCACCGCCAGGTAACGCGTGAGCGATTCCAGGGCAGCCTTGCTGGCGCCAACCGCGATATAATCGGGAAGCACACGCGACCCGCCCGGGCTGGAGATGCTCACGATCCAACCGCCGCCGCGTTTTTGCATTAGTGGCGCGGCTTTTTGGGCTGCAAACAGCAGAGCGCGAGCGTTAACGTTCATCGTGTGATCCCAGCCAGAAACTTTCTGCTGCATGGCAGGACGGTTGAAGCCAGAAGCAGCATTGTTAATCAGGATATCAAGACCGCCGAAATTTTCTTCAACCGCCTGAAATAGCACTTCGATATCTTCCACTTTTCCGACATTGGCGCGGATGGCGAAAGACTTGCGGCCCAATGAACGGACGGCCTCGACGACTTCTTCGGCGGGTTTCTGGTTGCGGACGTAGTTGACGACAATATCCGCTCCTTTTTGCGCCATTTTTATGGCGATGGCGCGCCCGATGCCGCGTCCAGAGCCGGTTACCAGCGCAATTTTATTTAGGAACGGTAATTCATCCGTCATTGGTTTTCCTCCCCTTCCTTGATCTCTACCGGTTTAAATAACCCAGGATTGAAGTGTTGGATGCGATCCGGTCCCAGGCGGAGCAGTTCTTCTTCAGCGCGCTGCAGGTCCAAAAGTAAGTCGGCAACCGGCACACCGCAGCAAACTTTCGGGAAGGGCGCCAGCCAGCGGCGGGCGCGCTGGAATAATTTGCGCGCCCCATTGTAATTGCCGCGTTGAATATGGTAGTAAGCAACTCCAATTTGCAAAATGCCGCGGTACAACTCGCGCAGCACGCCGGTTTCCTCCCTCCAGGCGGTTTCAAGCGCCTCGTGAGCTTCGAAAAATTTGCGTTGGTTGAACAACGTAATACCCAGGACTGCGTCCGGGTGGAGCTGCCGGCACGAACAGGTGATCCCGGTGCTGGAAGGGAAAAAAGGGGTGTCGCTCATTTTGAATTGTTTGGACGATTATAGCACAGTGGAATTTATGATACGATTGAGTAGAACAGATACCACCCCGAGGGATGCCATGTTCGATATTTCCGATTCCGAGATCCTACCGCTTTCGCTTGAACACGGTTTTTGGACCTGGTCGGCGCAGCGACATGTCCAGCCACTCGCAATCAAAAGCGCCAGGGGGGTCTACTTTTGGGATGTGGACGGTAAGCGTTATCTGGATTTCAATTCGATGGTGATGTGCGTCAATATCGGCCATGGCGATGAGCGCGTCATCCGGGCGATGGCGCGGCAGGCCGAAGAGCTTGCCTTTGCCGGGCCGTTGATGGCAACCAGGCCGCGCGCTGTCCTGGGAAAGCAATTGTCCCAGATCACCCCTGCCGGGTTGTCACGGTTTCTCTTTACCCTGGGGGGCGCAGACGCAAACGAAAACGCCATCAAGCTGGCGAGAGGATACACTGGTCGGCCGAAAATCCTGGCGCGCTACCGTTCCTATCACGGGGCGACATACGGCGCGATTGCGTTGACCGGCGACCCGCGCCGTACAGCCTGGGAACCACTGACCATGCCGGGAGTTGTGCATTTTCTCGACCCCTATCGCTATCGCTCCACCTTTCATCGCAACGCACCTGACCTGCCAGAGGCGGAATTCGCGCTGGATTATCTCAATCATCTCGAGGAAATCATCCAATATGAAAATCCTGCGACGATTGCGGCAGTCCTGATTGAACCTGTGACCGGCACCAACGGCGTGATCGTCCCGCCGCCACAGTATCTGGAAGGGGTGCGAGATATTTGCAGCCGTCATGGCATCGTGATGATCGCTGACGAGGTGATGAGCGGTTTTGGCCGTACCGGCAAATGGTTCGCGGTGGATCATTGGGGGGTTGTGCCAGATATCTTGACCATGGCCAAGGGATTGACTTCTGGCTATGCCCCACTGGGGGCAGTTGCGATGAAAGAAGAAATTGCCGCGGCTTTCAACGATCGGGTTTTTGAAGGCGGGCTGACCTGGAATGCCCATCCCATCTCGCTGGCGGCTGCCTCGGCGGTGATCGATGTCATGCAGCAGGACGGCCTGGTCGAACGGACGGCGGAAAGCGGGCGGTTGATGGCGGAGCTGTTGAACCGCCTGGCAGAGCGGCACGCTTGTGTTGGCGCAACCCGCTCAATTGGTTTATTCGGCGCCATTGAACTGGTGCGAGACCGGCGCACAAAAGAGCCGCTGGCGCCATATAATGGCACCAGTGCTGAAATGATGGCCTTGCGGAAATTCTTGCTCGAAAAAGGTTTGTTTTTATACACTCACTGGCATACCATCCTGTTGCTTCCACCCCTGATCATCACGCCTGAACAAATGGAAGAAGGATTTGAAATTCTTGACCAGGCTCTGGTGATGACCGATAGGGCGCTGAATCGATAAATACGTTGTTACTTTTTAGGTTTTGCTGCATCTATTTTTAACGAAATCGTTGTGCAATCAAGGAGTGAAAAATGGATTTTAATTTGAGTGGAATACCAACCGATACCAGGGGTAACGAATCATTGGAAAAGGTGGTGATCCTGGGGGCTGGGCCGGCGGGCATGTCGGCGGCTTTGTATGCGGCGCGGGCTGAGTTAAATCCGTTGGTGCTCACCGGCACCGAACTAGGCGGTCAGGCCGCCTTGACCCACATGATCGAAAATTATCCAGGTTTCCCTGAGGGTGTAGGGGGGATGCAATTAGGGGAACTTTTTCAGAAGCAGGCCGAGCGATTTGGTGCGCGCTTTGAATTCGAACTGGCCACGTCGGTAGACCTTTCCGGGCATCCTTTCAAGATAAAGACGTACAGTCGTGAGATCCTGGCCGAGACGCTGATCGTTGCAACCGGAGCGTCTCCGGTGCACTTGCAGGTTCCAGGAGAGAAAGAATTGACCGGCAAAGGCGTCTCGTACTGCGCTACGTGCGATGGCTGGTTTTTCAAAGACAAAAAAGTGATCGTTGTCGGCGGCGGCGACAGTGCGGTTGAAGAGGGTATCTTCCTGACGCGGTTCGCTTCTGCAGTGACCATTGTCCACCGGCGCGACGCCTTGAGAGCCGGTGCGATTTTGCAAAACAGGGCGAAGAAAAATGAAAAGATTGGTTTTACCTGGGATACCGTAGTCGCTGAAATTCGAGGTAAGGACGCGGTGGAAACTGTATTGCTGCGAAATGTCAAGACCGGGGAAGAGCAGCTTCAACCGGTGGACGGCGTGTTCATCTTCGTTGGTCACAAGCCCAACACCGAGATATTCAAAGGACAATTGAAGATGGATGAGCAGGGATACATCCTTTCGGATATGCAGATGCGCACGAATATTCCGGGGGTGTTTGTGGCCGGCGAGGTGGCTGATCCGCATTACCGTCAGGTGGTGACCTCGGCAGGAATGGGGGCAGCGGCGGCTATCCAGGCCACGCGTTACCTTGAGGAACAGGACGGTTCGTGAGAACCAAAAGACCGGCTGAGGAAGCCGGCCTTTTTTATATATTGTGGATTTATTTCACGGAGTTGGCGTCGCTGCGCCTCCGCCGCCAGTCGAGCCGCTCCAGGTGAAGGTGCGGGGGATGCTGGCAGAGCCGGCGCTATCGTAGATGGGCTGGCCATCCTTGGTGCTGCTAACCTGGCGAACAGGCTGCACCCACCAGCGGATGACGTGCGGCGCTGTGTCGGCGGGCTGGAAACTGCCCGGAACGATGTACTTGGTATCGGTGACATAGGCTACCAGTCTGCGTCCGGTTCCACCGGTAACGTCTTCGACAACTACCTGGTAAGCTTCCTGTTCCCGCAAAACCCCTACCGCAGCCCATTGTAAGGTAATGGAGGTGTTGGAGGCTGTAAACGGCTGGCCGTCGGCAGGCAAAAGGAGATTGGGGGCCGGGTATGGGGGCGGCAAGGTGGCTGTTGGCGTCGGACCAGGAGTGGGAAGACGCTGGCAAAGCGGGATGATAAGGGTCTGTCCCTGGTAAACGATATCAGTTGTCAGGCCGTTGTATTCCTTGAGAACGTCGATGCTGATATTGTAATTGCGGGCAATGCCGCTCAGGGTATCATTCTCGCTCACGGTATAGGGGAGCTTGCCGCAGGCTTCTTCCGTGGCTTCTGCGCCGCTCAAGGTCGCAGTAGGTTGCGGAGAAGCCGTGGGCGTTGGCTGCGGAATAAGCAGTTTTTGCCCGACGTATAGCGTTCCGCAGTCCGCCGGCAGATTGTTGAGAAGCACAATGCTCTGAACTGATACATTGAAGATGGCCGCAATGGTGGCGCAGTACTCGCCCTCCTTGACCGAATATTCTAGCGGGGGCAGCGGCGTGAAGGTGGGTATAGGGGAGGGCGTCAGGCTGGCAGTTGGGGTTGCGGTCAGCGTGGGCGTCAGGGTCGCGGTGGGCGTGGTGGTAGGCTCTACCACCCGGCCGGTTGAGCGCAAGAGCGAAAAGACAACCGCGGCGCCGATGGCGAGGATGATGACGATGAGACCGAGAGCGACCGGCAGGCTCAGTGTAATCTCAGGCATACGCGGCCCCTGAACCGATTTGGCTGGTTTCCCCATTTCGGAGGGGGTCAGGGCGCGGCCGCAAACCAGGCAGCGAGTCGCGTTTTCGCTCAGGCGGGTCCCACAAGTTGGACAGGTTTTGGGAAAAGTGGTTGATTCAGGACTCATATTTTATTTGAAGAACCGGGGATACTCCCCGGCCGTGCCCGCATTATACCATAACCTGATCATTGGCAAGGATTCTGGCGTGGCTCGCTGCTGGAAAACGGGATGCTCGTTTTTCTTCATCCCTTCGCAAAGTCTGTTGGATGTGCTATGTTAACAGCATGGCAACGGCTCTATACAGTCTTTATTTGCATATCCCTTTCTGCAGACATCGCTGCGGATATTGCGATTTTAATACAACAGCTGGGTTGGAAGCCCTCATCCCTGCGTACGTTGATGCATTGCGGCGGGAGATCAGGCTGGCCGGAAGGTCGGCGGGGGAGCGCCTCCCTGTTCATACCGTGTTCTTTGGCGGCGGTACGCCTTCGTTACTGCCGGTGGAGGCAGTCGCGGGCATCCTGGATGAAATCAGGGAGCATTTTGAAGTGCTGGCGGGTGCCGAGATCAGCCTGGAAGCCAACCCTGGAACAGTCTCCCTAGAATCGCTGCAGGGATTCTGGATGGCGGGGATCAATCGCCTGAGTTTTGGAATGCAATCGGCCAATCCCGCTGAACTGGCGTTTTTAGAGCGGCAGCACGACGTTTTCGATGTGTTCAAGGCAGTCGAGTGGAGCCGCAGGGCAGGCTTTGAAAACCTAAGCCTGGATCTAATTTTTGGGCTGCCCGGGCAGGGCTCCGACGGTTGGGCGCGCACCATAGAAACGGCGCTTGTACTCAAGCCAGCGCATCTCTCGCTGTATGCGCTGACCGTAGAAGAAGGGACGCCGTTGCATCGCTGGATCCGGCGTGGCCTGGTGACCCTTCCCGATGACGACCTGGCCGCGGAAATGTATGAACTGGCGAGCGAGCGCCTGGAAGCCGCTGGCTTTGAGCAGTACGAGATTTCTAACTGGGCAGCCCGCGATGCGAATGGAAATAACCTGTTCTGCCGGCATAACCTTCAATACTGGCGCGGCTTGCCTTACCTCGGTTTTGGAGCGGGGGCGCACGGCTACGCTGGCGGGGTGCGTACCGCCAATGAGAACGGTGTGCGGGCTTATATCCAAGCCTGCCAGAACGCAGAGGCAGCCGTTTTTCCGGCCGGGCCGGCCGCAATTGTCCGCGATCGGTTGACCCTTAAGGCGGAGATGCAGGAAAGGATGATGGTTGGGCTACGCCTGATAAAAGAAGGGGTTAGCGCAGCCGATTTCTTGCAGCGTTTTGGCTGGCCGCTGGAAGAGGTTTTTCGGCGTCAGATTCAGAAACTGGTCGCGGCGGGCCTGCTGGAATGGTCGGGGGAGAATGAAAAAGCCCTGCGTTTGACAAAACGGGGGCGTTTGCTTGGCAACCGGGTGTTTATGGAGTTTGTAGGCGAAGATTAATCACGAAACCAGCACCAGCGTGCCATAGCCGCGTACATCCCATTCACCATAGGGATAGACTGGCGTGGCCCAGCGGAAGATGAATTTTGATTCTTCGGGGCGCATGTTTACGCAGCCATGGCTCATATAGGTGCCGTAGTTGGTATGCCAGTAGGTTCCATGGGTTGCCACACCGGTTTTGGGCTCAAAAAAGCACACCCACGGCACCCCCGGCAGCTCGTATGCATCCGGGTCGGCGGTTAGCATACCGTCTCCCATGTGTTTGGAGGGCATTTTATTCTGAACGTGGAATTCGCCCTTGGGCGTATCAGTGGAGGGCTGGCCAGGCGGCGGTTCGCCCATCGGCACGCCGGAGGAAATTTTAGTCTGTAAGACGATGTTGTCGTACTCGTAGGCCGTCAGCATCTGGCGGGGAATGGAGACCTCGATGCGTTTCTTTTCCGGCGGGACCTCCGGCGAGAGGGGAGAAATTTCTTCGTCTTCGATCAGCCGCAGGTTCTGAGCGGGGGTGAAGTAATCGAGCGGGTCGATGTCAAATAATTCGTCTTTGATGCGGTACCAGGGCTGCCCATCTGGACCTTCTTCTACCCCGACCACCCAATGAACCGATTCGTAGTACAACCGGTAGAGAGGCTCCCAGCCGTTCTGGCTGGTATAACGGTAAGATTGGCTGGTGGGGACAGTTACTTCGGCCAGCTGTTTTTTTCGATTCAAAGTGGTGACGACGGGATTGAGACGCACATTGACGCGTTGCAAGTGTGCGCTGTGAACATACCCGCCCCACACCCGGTACCAGAGTGGGTTGTATTTTGGTCCTTGTTCTGAGACGACTTCGTAATAAATGTTGACGAGCTCGTCGCGATAGCGCTGGAAAAGAATCTTGCTCTTGTCGCTGGGTTCGCTGTAAACGCTGATAGAGTGGGTGGCGACGCGAGCGACATCTTTACCTGCCAATACGCTATTGGGGACGCTTGTGCGCAAAGGGCGCATGGCCAGGCTACCCATGGTTAGCAGCGATAGCTTTAGAAAATCGCGGCGCGAGAGTTTATCGGACATGCCCATCATTATACCAGCTTAATCAGAGCGTTCAAGTAGTATTTCGATCCTTTGGATAAAAATACGCCGCCGTCCTCTCGACGGCGGCGGACCCCCAAACGGTGTCGCCTACCCCTGGTCACCAAGTGGAAAATTGGACCCCACCACAAAGGCCTTTTGCGATGCTGTGCGCCTCAATCCAGAAGTTGTTTGATCTTGACGCGCTCTTCTGGCTTTAGTACACAGCGAATGAAACAGGCCACAGCCCAGATAGCAACAATGAGGTAGTACATCATATCCCTCCGGGAAGCTTATATTTTGCTTCCTTGTGAATATTATAACAAATATGACTAGACAATTCAACTTAAATTGGGAGGCAAAGCCCATGATACAATAGGGTGATTTTCCGTTTGGGGTGAAACGGCGTCGCCGTACTCCTCCTTGCAGGTGGTTCTATGAAAAAAGCATCGCCGGATACCCTCATCCTCCTGGTTGCGCTGGCACTTTATACGCCTTTTCTCTTCCTCGGCTATGGGAGCGATAACGATACTTATAATGTGCTGTGGACTGGCGCCTATTTTGTCCGGACTTTGGATTATATCCCGTCACGCGGACCTGGCTTTTTTGTGTTCGAAACAGTAACCTTTTTCCTGAATGTGCTGGGGGGCAGCCTGCTTACCAACCTGGGGGTGATGGTTATGTCGCTGGTGACGTTGTATAGCTTTTTACGCCTGTGCCGTCACTTCAATATCCCGCATACTCCACTGCTGGCGCTTATCCTGGCGGTGCATCCCTATTATTGGGTGAACTCTACCTGCACGATGGATTATCTGTTTGCGCTGGGTTTCGTCTTTTTGGGAATGCTCCAGGTTTTGCGGGGCAAATACTTTACAGCAGGCGTTGCCATGGCGCTGGGCGTCGGCTCACGCGCCACCACTATCCTGATCGCGGCGGGGTTCCTGATCTGGTACTTCCTGACACAGCCGCAGGCGCGCAAGCTGCTATTCCAGACCGGCGTGGCCGCAGCTTTCTTTACCCTGGTCTTTTACTTACCGCCTGCCAGCTTTGCAGAGTGGACGACCCGTTTTCTGACGCCAACTGTCGGCGGCGAGGAGTTTTGGACGACCTACCTGCGGGTTGGGCGTTTTGCGTATAAGAATATATACTTTTGGGGACCGCTGGCAGCCCTGGCGCTGGCGTGGGCGCTTGCTGTAGGCATCTTCAAAAGGCGCTTTTTTGTCCAGCCCGGGCAGCGCGGGCTGGCGGTCCTGGCGTTTGGCGTCATCCTGGCTTACGAGTTCTTTTACTTCAGCATTCCCACCGAACCTGCTTACTTGCTGCCTACGGTTCCCTTCTGGTTGATCCTGGCGGGGATAGCTTTTAAACCTGACCGGAGGCCGTTGTACCTGCTATTGGCAGGGCTGTTAATTGCCAATTTTGTCTCAATTAATGTGGCGCGCCCTAATGTAGTGAACAAGGCAACGGGAGCGATCTATGGCTTGTGGATCGAGCCCGGTCACCTGGTGGAAGACACCAGGACGCGGCTGGCGTTTATGGATTGCGGCTACCAGCCCTGCGATTGGGCTGGGGAGGCGCTGGAGTAGGGTTCAGGAAAATTCCCTGTCACGTGTTGTCTGGATAATTCATGATGATCAAATTCAAGATGGTTGCGCCGGTGTACGCCCTACTTTTGCAGGTGGTAACAATAAAAAACCGCCTGAACGGCGGTTCTACTCTGTCGGGGCGAAAGGATTTGAACCTTCGACCTCTTGCACCCCATGAAGTCAAAGTCATTTTGCGACTTTAGGCCGATTACTATTAAAAATCGCAGGACAAAGTAGTCTAAGGTTGGCATTTTTAAAGTGTGAAGCAAGAGGACTAAATTTCAAATTTCCCCTGTTTCTTCGATTGAATAATCATCTTGAGCAATTTCAACAGCATCTTCGAGGTGTTCAAGGTTTGCTCCAGAAATAATTCGCACCCAGTCCGGTGTATCCATATCGCAGGCATCCACATACAAGCAACATGCCTTGTATAAAAGCCAGAGAATCTCCTCGCGGGAAAGGCGTTCGGACATTGTTCCTCCTTTTCGTTACACGATTTTTGGCTGATAAAGTATTTCAGGATTGCCAGTAAACCAAGTTCAGATCCGACACCGACTTGATTAAGTTATGAAACTGGATTGCTGAATAAAGGTAATTGATCAACATGCGGTTCAACGATTTTGATGGATATGATATTGGGGTATAGTGATTTGAGTTCCTGATCATAAGTGTTGAATTCGTCCAGCCTAACAATGTAACGATCAGTCCAGGATGCAGTAGTAAGATGAATACCATCTATTGGCTTGATCTTTTTAGAATGAGTCATTGCAGTGCGAATGAAATCTCTAGTTTCAAAACCAATAGTTATTGAATAATCCACCAGTTTGATAGGACCGAACAGGTTTTGTAATACACTTTCGACAACTGAATTCAGGGCGGATTGATTTCTTTCTTGGGCTACGTGGGTTACCTCGGCTATAGTAATTGTGGATGTATAAATGTTGATCTGATTGGATTCGGCTTGTCTCATTAATTCTTCAATGATGCTACTTTCCGATTCGTTGTTGATGTATTTAAGAAACACACAAGAATCCCAATACAGATTTTTACTATTCGTCATCTCTCAATCGCCGTATGGTTTGATCTGCGGTTTCGTCACCGGGTTTCCAGGAAAGAGCGCCTCGAGCTTTTTTATAAGCACCTGGTTCTCTCATAGGAACGATTTGGATGGATTCAATGTCATGAATTTCAAGAGGGCGACCTGTAATAATGTCGCGGTATATATAGCCGGTAACCGTCACGGTTTTGCCCCAAATATTTCTTAATAACTCGCGTTTTTCCTCTTCCACATAACAGGTAACACCGCGATTAAAAAGATTATCGTAAAGAGTAAATTTGAGAGTTTTATATCCAATCAGGTTTTCCACTTTTCCAGTAATAACACCGTAAGAATAAGCTTTGGTCATTGGTTTTTCTTGAAAACCAGATTGGGTAATGTGATAGATTTCGCCATCAACACCGAATTCGATGGAAGAAACTTTTCCATCAAGAATGCTGGCAATCTTTCTTGCAGATTGGATAACTTTTAGAGAATACGGAATCGTATTACCAAATTGCAGCTGCTGACCGATAAACGCGTATGCGGTAGTAATTTTTTCCACGTCTTCGGCGGTATCAGCAATTCCTTGAATAACAGCCGTGGCGCTGCCAGCGCTGAGCTCTATAATCTGCCACTCAACAGTTTTGCCAGCAGTAATTTCTTCAGTAAGAGCATGAAGCAAACCGGATAAGCCTGAAATAGCTTCTGCAAAAAGATTGACGGGAATTTCACCATTAAGGGTGAGGGAAACTTTGTCTTTCATGTTTCACTTCCATTGGAGGATATCTATATTCATTATAATCCTCAACCCTTAAAATAATAGAATATCCGTTCTACTTCTCTTTTAACACACTTCGAGCCGGAGTAGTCCGGCTCTTTTTGATGGTGGTGCTGCGGCGTTCGGTTTTGAAGCGCAGGAGTTCGAGAATTTCCTGGCGCTCTTGGGGGGATAACTGGGATAACAGGTGGAAGAATTCCTCTTGATACTCAGTATCGGCTGGTGTGCGCAAAAAACCAGCAGCCCTGAAAACAACTTCGTCAGGAAGATTTAGAGCATTTGCTATAGATTGAAGTGTTTCAACTGTTGGTTTACTTTGGTTATTTTCGATTTTGTTGATGACTGCACGATTTAAATTGGCTAATTTTGCCAATTTGGCTTGCGTCAACCCCCTTTTTTCTCTTTCTTGTTGAAGCCAATAACCAAAATCGTTATTCACAAGAAACATTTTTCCATAAAACGAGTTTCTTTTGGTAATCAAATATGTTTCTACCTATTGACATTTGCTATCATTTTTCTTATAATGTTTCTTGTAAGAAACATTTAGTTTCTAAGGAGGTGATATGCCTGTGTTGTTTTCAAGAGTTGATGAAGAAATTGAAGCGATGGCAAAACGGCTTGCTGATGAAGATCAGCGTTCCGTATCGTCCGAAATCGCCTGGCTCATCCGTCAGGAATGGGCTCGCCGCTACTCTCAGCCGAACCCGGCGATTTCGGTGGCGGATGCGATGCTGGCGGGGGACGCGAAGGAGGAATAACAGATGGGCAACACATCAGACGAGTACGCAATTGCCAAAAAGTATCTACGCCAAGTCATTAACCAACGTCCTCAGGTTTCTCCCCAAGAATTTGTGGAAGGTATTCGTAACTATCTTGGTTACTCGGAACAAGGAATGTCCAGGCTGAAACCTGGGATGGATCAATGCGCAGGGTCGGAAAATTCTGTATCCCGGTTGGAAGATACATTTTTACCCCGGCAAGATGCAAAGCAGCATTTTCGATGGGCAATTTTGCCAGTTTTAGCATTATTTCTTCCCAGTGTGTTCTTGCTTCGGAAATTGTTTTTAACTCATCGTTCATGATGCGGTTTGTTTCAACGAAATATTTTTGTTCTGTGATGACAAAACCGGTAATCAAAATACCTTGAACAATACATGAGATGAAAAATGAATTTTTCGAATCTTGAAGCATTTTCACCAAGCCCACAAATTTTGGATCCATTTTTTTTCTCCTCGGAATGTAATCTTTTGACAATTCTACAACAGAGCGAAATAGGAGATCAGCGATGGAAAAGAGTAGATACCTGCAGCGGCTCGAAGAGATCATGGCTGAGCTAGAACAGAGAAAAGAAATTCTCGACCGTTTCAGGGACCGCCGACCCGGGTACATTGAAGGATACACGGATGCGCTGAGCGATATGGATTTCAAAATCCGCGTCATCAAAACGCTGGTTGAAAAAATCGAAACGGGAGAACCCGGCCATGAAGCGTAAGTATCGTGTTTGGGACGGCCCCTGTACTGAGTATTTTGCATGGCTAACCGACTCCGAAGCTGCGGATTTGCGGCGACAAGGGTTTTATGTAATCCCAGTATAGCGAGGCGGAGATGATTTTTGAAATCCGGCTGGATTACGGCATGATTACGGCGGTCTTGCTTGGGCTGGTGCTGTTCGGCATCGGCTACAACGCGCTGGTAGCCTGGGCGGAGCGGCGCGGGTACACCGAGGGGTATCTATCTCTTATTGTGGCAATGGGGGTTTTTGTAACCCTGTGCGGCGTTGCGATACTGAGTATCCATGCTGCACTGCTGACCCTGCTGGCGTTTATTGCCAGCGGTACACCGATGATCATTGGCTCGATCCTGCGCTACATCCACCGGCGCGAAGCCATGAAGCGTGCCATCGTTGAGGAAATCCATGACAAAGCCGCGTGAGTGGCCAAACGGTGCGAAGGAAGCGCGTGACCGGAGCGCCGAGGAAGCCATCCGCGCATTACGGGCGATTGAGCCTTTGCTGGAAAAGGAGGTGACGGAAACGGAGAAAATCAGACGGCTGGCAATTGCAGTGAGCGCTTTACAAACGATTTTGAGGTTACTCGAAAGAGAAGGAGCACAGACAAGACCGTAAAGATATGCGGCGGAGGTGGTAAATGGAATACGGAAAACGAATCTACACCCAATATGGTTGGATGCCGGTGATGGAGGAAAAACCAATGACCGAACTCGAAAAAATCCTGTTTCTCATTAGTGATGCCCTGGCGCTGCCAGACCCGCATCCAGCCCTGATATACGCCGCCCGCTATGCGCTTACTGAGTATGAGCGAGCGATGATCCCGGACTGGGTCGCCACCCTGGCCGGTGGAAATTCCGACCTGTGGGAAGACGTAGTTGATGAAACCCGCCGTTCCATTGAAGCAGAGGAGGTGGAGTCATGACCGTTGCCATCAAGGGAATATCGCTCTTTATGCTGCTGCTAATCATACTGGCTCTTGTTGCGCTGATGATACCTGCGCTGATCAACCTGGTGCAACAGATGCCAGATGTCAGCCATGCGGTGGCAAAACACGGGACGGACGCATATTATGCTCGCGAATGCCGCGACGGGTGGGAGTTGCGCATGTACAACCCGCAAACTCAGCGCACCGGGTTTATCTGCATGACCAGCGCTGGGAAGTTTGGAATCGTAATTTTGGACCGCTTCGGTGAGGAGGTAACTGCGTTTTTGAGAGACAAGAACAAAACACTTGAACAAGTGATTCGCTATATGCGAAATCGCGGTTACGAGTTGCTTCAATAAAAAACCGCCCTGGCAGGGGCGGTATTAGTGAAAGAGCGGAAACTCTTTACATCTCTATTTTACCAGAAAGGAAAAGAAATGACTACACAAACTTTTGTTGACCCTTGGGACACGGCTGAGCAGGCCAAAGAACCCCAGTTTTCGAACATCATTTGGGGGCAATGCGAAGCCAAATCATGGTGGTGTGTGCTGGAGAAGGGTATCGGCAAGGTGGAATATGACCCCCAGGTGCATAGTCCAGACCAGCAGCGTACGGCGGTTGACATCATTGTACATCCATTAGCAGATATGGGACTTGCTTTTGACGTGACCCGTAACATGATCGCTGAATCTTATGAATGGGCTGGCATAGTATTGCCTAGCATCCGCGATCTCGGAATTTCGCCGAAGCAGCTCAACGGGTCTTGGGTCAAAGTGCAAACCGTCACACTGACCGATAAGGCTGGCAACGCAATCACCTACACCGATAAGAATGGCACGGTGAAGGAAAAATCTACACTGAAGTTTTTGGCAATCTTCAAAGATGAAGCCGAGTGCAGCTCGGATTATCTCGCAAATTCCGGCAAAACCACGAAGCAAGATACTCAGTATTCCGCTCAGTATTCGGGGGGTAACGGTAACAAAGAACGCGAAACTGCGCTCAAATTCTTGAAAGTTTACGTGGAAAACGCCTGCCGCGGCGAAACAAGTTTGGAAGTTATCCGAAACAAGCTGATGACACTGATCGCATCGCAGCCATTGATTAGTAAATATTTCACGGTGGATAGCCCGGAAGTTGTTGAGATGATAGCGAAAGAAATGAGCAAGTAACGATGTACGATGTGACATTTCTTATCCCGGATTACCCAGACTGGCAGAATGAGATGGATTACATACCACCTGATCCGGGTGAACTCATGCCAGAGCGTGTGAAAAACGAACTGTTCGATGAGTTTTGTGACTTGCTCGAATCTGGCGCATTTGACCAAGATCGAGAACTTCCATATTAGTTGGCTCAAAACTGGCGTCTTGCGTCAGCGGCGTCCTCCTCGCACGCTGAGCCGGAGAGCGTAACCGGCACATTTGCAGGACTAGTTCAATCGGCAGAACAGCCGTCTTGTACACGGTAGATGAAGGTTCAAATCCTTCGTCCTGCTTTCCAAAAAGGAGATGCGCAATGACAATTTCAGCAATCATGATTGATCAACGTGAACCGGAGCACATCCGGCAACAATTTCCAGATGCGGCGGTGACCCTGCTGGAAACCGGCGATGCCTGGGTGGCGTGCGATGACGGGCATATCCTGCTTATCGAACGCAAGACCAGCGATGACCTGCTCAACAGCCTGCGAGACGGCAGACTGCTGGAGCAAATCAGCCGCCTGGTCAACGACCGCATCAATCAGCAATTGCAGGGGAAAGACCAAACGTACTGGCCCTACCTGATCATTACCGGAACACTCAGCCCAGACCGCAACGGTAAAGTCTACACCGGACGCGAAACCGGATGGGCATGGAACGCAGTGCAGGGAGCATTACTGACCGTTCAGGAACTGGGGTGCTACGTGGTGCACTGCCTCTCGGATACTGAGTATGCAATTTTTATAAAAATGCTGGCAAGTCGACAACATGACGAAGTAGTTGACATCCTGCCGCAAAAACAGCCAATTCCGGTAGATGCAAAATCTGTGTTCCTGATGGGCCTTCCGGGCGTCGGCCTGGAGCGGGCGCGGCAGATTCTGGAGTGGAGCGGCGGTGTTCTGGCGCATGCACTGATTGGGCTAACCGACCTTGAGGTCAAATCGCCGCTCGGCGAAGTCTCACGCCAGAAGATTCGCGGTTTTTTGGGATTGCGGGAACAGCAAACGCTTGAGTTTGTTTTTGATGACAAAGAAAAGTTAATTATTGAAGAAAAGGAGAAAACACATGTTTAAACCCGCACAAAAGCAACAATCGAAACTCAGGATGACCATAGACGGTCCGGCTGGATCGGGAAAGACGTTTACGGCGCTACGATTTGCGCATGCGATTGCGGCGCGGTCGAACGGAAAGATTGCGGTTGTGGATACCGAACGCGGCAGCGCTTCGAAATACGTCGGGGAAGCGCCGGACGGTGTGCCCTGGACGTTCGATGTGCTTGAGTTGACTCAATTCAGCCCGGAGCGTTATACCGAAGCCGTCTTCGCCGCCGGGCGCGCGGGATACTCCGTACTGGTCATTGACAGCCTGAGCCATGCCTGGGAAGGCGTGGGCGGCGCGCTGGAAATCAAGGATCGCATCGCCGGATCGAGTAATGAAAATTCGTTCACGGCATGGCGGCATGTTACGCCATTACACAACCGTATGATTGACACTATTTTGCAATCACCACTGCACGTCATTACTACCATGCGCAACCGCACCGAGTACGTACCGGAGACAACAAACGGGAAAATAACCGGCGTGCGGCGGGTAGGTCTTGCCCCTGTGCAACGTCCTGGTATGGAGTACGAGTTTGATCTGGTGTGTGATATGGACTGGGCGCATATTTTGACCGTTGCCAAATCGCGCTGTCCGCTGGTTGCGGACATGCAAATTGATAAACCAGGTCCAGAGTTTATTAATATCATACTGGACTGGCTAGACGGAAAAGGCAGTCCTGTACCCGTCAAACCTGCACAAAAACCGCAAATTACGCTTGAGCAGCTGCTGGAGCAGTTTGACCCAGTGGCCATCATGGAAGCCAATGATGGAAAGATTCCGGCTACGCAGGAAGAAGTTGAAAAAGTTTGGGAAACACTCAAGAGGTGAAAAATGAAAGACTACAAGCCTAACAAAGTTGCTGGATGGTTCAATTTGCTGTTGATCTGCATCCTGTCCTGGATTCTGATTTTACTCGCCGTAGTTTGGCTTCCCGACATCGTAATTTCACTGATGAAATGAGGAAGCCATGTATATAGAACACCTGTCGTATTCATCGATCTCACTGTACTTTGATTGTCCCGAATCGTGGCGGCGGAAATATATTGCCGGTGAACCGACCAAAAAGACCAGCGCGCTTGCCTTTGGAAGTGCATTTCACGGCACGGTGGAGCGGATTATCCAGAATACTCAGTACGATTGGGAGGGCATCTGGAAAGAGGAATTCAATAAGGCGTTTACGGAAGATATTTCGCTTGAGCCAGATGAGACACCGCAACAGTACTACAACAAGGGCGTTCGGATACTGAGTAACAACAAGGTGAAATCTGCAATAACCGCAATAAAGCCGCGCTACGACAACACCGGAGCAATGATTGAGCGCAAAGTGGAATTGCGCGTACCCGGCGTACCCGTGCCGGTAATCGGCTTTATTGACATCATTCTTGAAGACGGCACGCCGGCAGATTTCAAAACGTCCGCGAAGTCATGGACACAGGATCAGGCAAATAACAGTTTGCAAACATTGTTATACCTCGCGGCTTTGAATCAAGCCGGATTTGAGGTTAACTGGCGTTTCAAGCATTTTGTATTCGTCAAAACCAAAACGCCACAGGTTCAGGTATTGGAACACAGCCACAGGCCCGGGGAACTGTTTTTCCTGTTTGAAATGGTCAAGCGGGTTTGGGAAGGGATCAGCAAGGAGTACTTCCCGCTGAACCCGTCCAGTTGGCGATGCAGCGAAAAATACTGTGATTTTTATGCCAATTGCAGGGGGAGGTATGTTTGATCTATTTGGCAACGCTGTTATTGCTCAAACGCAATGCAAAGTTACCGAACAAAACGGCGCGCTGGTGGTGCAGACGCCATACAATCCGCAATTTGTAGCGCTGATCAAAAGCTTGCCAGCCAGCGCGCGGCGATTTGATCCCGGTAATAAAGCCTGGCTTGTTGATACTCAGTATGCGAAAAGGGTACGCGATTGGGTACTGCAAATCTACCACGAGGACATCGGAACGATAATAACGAGCAATAACCAGCAACAACTAGAAATACGCGTGCTGGATGTCTGGTACCTGGGACGCACAAAACCGGCAGGTGACGAGTACCAGGCTACCGGGATGAATGCTCGAAAAGAATGGGTTTTCATTTTCCCTGAAAGTGCACTGCGTAACTGGTTTGAGGGAAGTGTGCAGTATATCAATACCACCACGCTTTACAGTATCCTCGGCATCCAGCGCACTGCCATGGACGAAGACATCAAAGCGGCCTACCGTCGCATGGTCAAACAGTGGCACCCGGACGTGTGCAAAGAGCCCAATGCGCAGGATATGTTCATCCGCATCAAGGAAGCCTATGAGTTACTGAGTAACCCGACAAAGCGCGCCAGGTACGATGCCGGGCTGGTACTAGAAGCGTCTTTGCAACAAAACGCTGACAAATTGCCTGATATAACCGGATATCGTGCGCCATTGCGTTGTGGGTACATCCTTGCCGAGGGATACGAATGCCTGGGGCGCTTTTATGTTCAGAAAATTTTGGGTTGGGAAGACATCACGTCCGAAAAAGGCACGCTGGTAGCTTCGTGGCCTGCGGGAGCAAATAAGCCGGTATGGCAGTGGATTGGGTAAGGTGAACGATGAAATTCTCAGTAAATCAACAACATTTGCAAAATGCGGCGCTATCCAGGGCTGGAATCAAAACAAAACCAAAAGCATACAAATCTAAATATCCGAAATTTGAGTTATTCCAAGACGATACCGGAGAATGGTTTTTGCGCTTTGAAAAGTCTAAGATTGCATTTCCTGCGACAGATGTAGAAGTGATGTTGTGGATGCGGGTAAAACAACTGGAGGAGGGAAGCAAATGAATACTGCGATTATCCCCGGTTCGTTAGGCGCACTTGCTAAACAGGAAGGCAAAAGCCTTGCGGAAAGCTTTGTTAATGCTGATCTAATCGTGATTGTGGATACCAGCGGCAGCATGTCCAGCAATGACAGCAAAAATGGAAAATCCCGGTACGAAACAGCCTGTGAAGAATTGGCTGCGTTACAGGAAAATCATCCTGGCAAGATCGCGGTTTTATCGTTTTCCAATGAGGTCATCTTCTGTCCGTCCGGCATCCCAACCAACCTCGGCGGTGGAACCGACATGGCCAAAGCACTTCAATTTGCCAAAATCGCCGATGTGCCGGGGATGCAGTTTATCCTGATCAGCGACGGCGAACCGGATGACGAAACAAAAACCCTACAAGTTGCCCGTACATATCAAAACAAAATTTCAACGATTTACGTTGGGCCGGAAGAACGTCCAACTGGACGGGACTTCTTACAGCGTTTAGCAGCTGCAACCGGCGGGCAAACCATCACGGTAGATCGTGCCAGAGAGCTGAAGGCTGGGATTGAGAAACTGTACCTGCCAGGATAACTATGTGGAAAGAAAACAGCATTTACCCAGGAACGCACTGGCTGTACTACAACGCCCGTGGCGATTACATCGCCAGGATTGACAGACAGCCCTATTACGGCAGCGGATACCGGTGGGTATGCTTTATGTTCAGCGACAGCAAGCGAGTTGTTGGATATGTAGAAACGCTTGAGGACGCGAAAAAAGCCGTACAAGCAATCATTGAAAACCAACCCATACAGTTATCACTTTCAGGTATTTTATGACCGTTCTTGTTGAACCGTCGCTGAAGAAAGATTTCGAAACTCTGACGCAGTACTTTACGGTCGATTGCTCCGAAATTGGCGATCTGGACGAGGTGGCCCGGTTAATTGCGCTGAAAGCCAAACCGGACGATCAATACATCAAAGACTGCCTGCCGCCGTGGGAAAAAGTCTATGAAGATTACCTGATTGCTCTTGAGGTCTATCAGGATCACGATTCGGCATGGTTGGAAACCATCAAGACATACCCGGTTGACGTGCAAATGGCGATGCGCAATGTGATCCAGGTGCTGATCAACCAGCACACGACACAGAACCTGAAAGCAAAAAAGCGCAAGGTGAAAACCAAAGAATACCTGGCGCAGTTCAAGAAGCTGGGGTATGACTTTGCGCTGAATTTGATTGACGATACGGTTTACATCCGCCGCAACGGTCATCAGGAAATTCTCGGCGACATTGAGTTTTCCATTATATACCGTGCACTGGTAGACAGCGGAATTCCAATTCGGGAAAACGATGTGCGGCACTCCATTCATGTGGCAGCAAAAAATAATGCCTTCCATCCAGTACGGGACTATTTAAACAGTCTCTCATGGGACGGACAGCCGCATATTGCCAATCTTGCGGATCACTTTACGGACAAGTACAACATTTTCCCACTCTATTTGAGAAAGTGGTTGATAGGAACAGTCGCACGGGTATACACCAGAGGCGCACAAAATCCAATGCTGGTTATAGATGGCAAACAAGGTTTAGGTAAATCGTACTTTGTCCGCTGGCTCACTCCAACATTGGAGGTTTTCAACGAGGGACCCATTCAACCGGACAACAAGGACGACCAGCTTCGTTTGATGTCTGTATGGATCTGGGAAGTCAAAGAACTTGGGGCCACGTTTCGAAAATCTGACCTGGAAGCGTTGAAGTCGTTTCTCACTCTGGAAAGTATTCGTGTACGGCGGCCATACGGCCACTTTGACATATACAAGCCCGCCATTACCAGTTTCATCGGCACAATCAACAATGTAGAAGGCTTCCTCAGCGATCCATCCGGGTCAAGACGATTCAACATCACCCGGATACTCAGTATTGACTGGGGGTACAAAGATGCAATAGACCGCGACCAGGTTTGGGCTGAGGCTAAAGCGGCATTCCTGGACCGTGAGGATTGGATGTTGTCTTCTGAAGAACAGAAAGTCCGGGATGAAATTAATGATGATTATGCTGTTGAAGATCCCGTTGAGAATGCGCTGCCGCTGTATTTTGATATTGATCCCGGTCAACAAACCTGGTGGATGGATACATCTGAAATTGTCAAAATTCTGGAAGACCCATACAGCGGTGCTGGATTACGGCTTGGTGGATCACGGGCTGCAAGTATGATGCTGGCACGTATTATGACTAGATTTGGATGCGAAAAGAAGTATAGATTATCTGGATCATCAAAAATTCGCGGCTATACAGGTATCCGGAGGAAAATTCCATGAAATTAAGTCAACCTTCTCAACCTGTCAACCTGTTTTCTATGTTAATAGTTTTTTGCAATTACAAAAAAAAATCTTTTTCTTAGAGGTTGAGAAGGTTGACAGGTTGACTTAACAGGTTACTATGAACCCATTACAACAAGCTCAATTCTGGCAAAAACTTGGTATAGCTACAATTCCAATTCGTTACAAAGACAAACGACCGGAGCTCAAATCCTGGCAGGAATTTCAAAAAAGACTCCCCACTGATACTGAGTTATCTAAATGGTTCTCTGGACCTTTTCACAACCTTGGTATCGTGGTTGGCTGGAATAATCTGGTTGTCATTGATTTCGACAGCGATACTGAGTATGCGCTGTGGCAATTATGGATTGCAAGACGCTCTATTTACCGCTGGATCAGGCAAACCTTACAGGTCAAAACTGCACGCGGAGTACATGTATATGTTACTACATCCCAACCAGCGCAGAATGCAAAGCTGCCCGGCATTGACATCAAAGCCGTTGGCGGTTATGTTCTGTCACCGCCAAGTGTTCATCCCAGCGGCGTTGAATACTCAGTTTTATCAGGAACACTTCCTGTAAGAATTGAAGCTTTATCCGATGTTCTGCCTGCTGAGTTGTTAGCCATTCATACTGAGTTGCCGGAGAAGCGGACTTCTCTAGTTTCTTCACCGGTTGTGCTTGCCGCGAAGGACGATCCGTGGGCAAAAGCCGATCAGCTGCTTGAGCCGGATCGCGACCTGATCGAGCAAATCAAGCAGCGTTACCGCATTGAGGATTTCTTTGTCAGGCTGGTTCAAAAACGAGACCGCTGGCACATGACCAATTGTCTGTTTCATGATGACAAATCTCCGAGTATGTGGGTGGATATGGAACGGCAAATCTGCGGCTGCTTTGCGGGGTGTACTCCGCAGCCCTGCGATGTGATTGACTTGTATGCCAGGTTGCACAATTTGAGCATTCAGGATGCAATTAGGGTGATGGCAAGGTCATTGTGAACATTGATGTTTCTCAAGAAGACGTCGCCGTTTTGAATGCCATCCGCCAGGTGCGTGAGAGTACCGGTTTTGGCAAGGTCACGGTCGAAATCAAGGATGGGCACGTTCGTTTCATTGAGGTTAGTTCATCTGTTCTGATATGCAGAAATGATGATAAAATAGAAGAGAAATTTGCTCACGAGGCATGATCCCGGAGCGGTCAAATGACTGTCTTCGGGTTTTTGTTTTTGAGAATAGATCATATACCCTATGGCTAGAAGAAGAATCTCTCGTAATCGAATAAAAAAAGCCATTCCTGGCAGCGGCGGGATTGTGATGATTGTGGCGCGCAAGGCGGGTTATTCCTGGGGGGCGGTGCGAGAGGCGATCCGCGGGGACGAGGAGCTGGCGCGGATGATGCAGGATGAAGCCGAAACGGTCAACGATTTTGCCGAGCTGACGATTGTCGAGAAAATCAAAGACGGCGATGAGAATAGCGCTAAATGGTGGCTGGCTCGCACGCGGCGGGCAAAGTTTGGTGACAACATTGACCTGACCACCGGCGGGCAGCCGATGAGGATTGACGTTGAATGGAGAGTGGTTGATGTCGGTAACGGTGCGCCTTCCAGCGCTGCATCCGAAACAGGCGGAAATAGCGGCGAGTAAAACGCGCTTTCGGGTGGTTTGCTGCGGGCGGCGGTTCGGCAAGACGCGGCTGGCGGCGCTACTGGCGTTGGGTGAGGCGTTGCGTGGCGGCGCGGCGATGTGGATTGCTCCATCGTTTGATAAAGCTATGATCGGATGGCGGTTATTTGAAGAGTTAAGTCTGTCTATGCCGGGATTGGTTTCTATACGGCGCGGGGAGCGCAGGATTACAACCGCATCGCGCGGCTGGATCAGCATCAACTCCGCCGACAGCGAGGGTGGATTGCGTGGCGAGGGTCTGTCGCTGGTTGTTGTGGATGAAGCTGCGCACATCAAGGATCTGCAAGGGATCTGGGAAACCGAATTGCGCCCTGCTTTGACAGACCGCATGGGCAATGCAATTTTCATCTCCACACCGACGGGGTATAACTACTTTTATGACTTGTTTCGCATGGCGGATCGTGACGCGTCATGGCGGTCGTGGCAGTTACCGTCATCAGAAAATCCGTTTTTAGCCAAAAGTGAACTTGAAGAAGCGCGCAAGCAGTTACCGGCGTTGGTCTACCGGCAGGAGTATGAGGCGGAGTTCGTC
>JABLXC010000038.1 GCA_013178185.1 Anaerolineae bacterium
GGGTCATGATTTGTAGACGATAGATTTCTCTTTCGCTCATGGTGTGTAGTTTGTCCACTTCTCTGTCCCTTTCGTATGGGGACATTTTAACTTTGGTAAAAGGGGACATTTCTACTTTGGCTTAACACCATAAAATTTTGCTTGCATTTGCTCAAAAAGTATGATATGATGACGCCACGGAAAGCTATTGAGAAACAAAATCGCTCCACATGGAGTGGTTTTTGTTTCACTTAATTAATTTCACAAATCGCTAGGTCTGAGACACCATCATACGCAAAGAGGGAAATCATATGCCCACCTCTTTCCTGACACAGGAAGGCTATCAAAAACTACAGGAAGAACTCGATCATTTGCGGACGGTCAAGCGCAAAGAGATTGCGAATCGTCTTCACGAAGCCATGGAAGGTGGCGAACTGATTGAGAATGCTGAGTATGAAGCCGCAAAAAATGAACAGGCTTTTGTTGAAGGCCGTATTAAAGAGCTGGAGATATTACTGGCGACGGCGCGTGTCGTCGAAGAATCGGCCATAGATCGAGAAGTTGTCCAGGTAGGCAACAAGGTCACCATTCAGGAAGAGGGCGGTGAACCAGAAACGTACACCATCGTAGGCGCCGCCGAAGCAAATCCAAGCGAAGGAAAAATCTCGAATGAATCCCCCATCGGCCGGGCGTTGATGAATCATCGCGTCAACGATGTCGTTCGGGTTGAGGCTCCAGCCGGCTCTTATTCCGTGCGAATTCTAAAGGTGGAGTAATATAGGGGCTAACCTTACAGCCCCGCCCTGGTCAACATGGGCGGGGCTTTTTTTTGAAATGACAAAGCAAGGATAGATCATGGAATATTCTGAACTTGAAAAAATCCGTTTACAGAAAGTGGAAAAAATTCGCGCCGCTGGCGGCGAACCATACCCGACACGGGCCAATCTAACCCACACCCTGAAGCAGGCTGTTGAGCTTTTCGAAGAGTTTGAAAAGAAAGGAACTTCGTCCCCGCTTGAAGTAACCCTGGCGGGTCGCATTCGTTCACTGCGCGCCATGGGAAAACTGATTTTCTCACATATAGAAGATAGTACCGGTCGGGTTCAGCTGATGTTGCGCGTCAATGAGATGGGCGAAGAACAGCTCAATCAATTCAAAGAAGATTTTGATATTGGCGATTTTGTTGAGGCTCACGGCGTCATGATCCGTACCCGCACGGGCGAAATCTCCCTCCAGGCAACAAAATTCCGAATGCTCGCAAAAGCAATTACACCTTTACCAGCAGCCAAGGATGAGATTGTGGACGGAAAAGTAGTCCGGCACGCTGTTCTGGCTGATCCGGAAGTGCGTTATCGCCAGCGCTATGCCGACCTGGCCGTTAATGATGACGTCCGTCAGGTCTTCCGAATCCGCGCCGCAACCACCCGTTCCTTACGAGAATTTCTTGATTCGCGCGGTTTCCTGGAAGTCGAAACGCCGATCCTGCAGCCAATTTACGGCGGGGCGGCTGCCCGACCGTTCATCACCCATCACAACCAGCTCAAGCAGGATCTGTACCTTCGCATCTCTTTTGAGCTTTACTTGAAACGTTTGCTGGTTGGGATGCTCGATCGGGTATATGAGATCGGCCGCGATTTCCGTAACGAAGGCGTCTCCTTTAAACACAACCCCGAATTTACCCAGCTCGAATTTTATTGGGCATACGCTGATTATCTTAAAGTGATGGATCTGACCGAAGAAATGCTCCGTCACGTCAGCCACGATGTTCTTGGTACGACCCAAATTACCTTTAATGGGCACGAGATTGACTTCGGTAAACCATGGCGGCGGGTCGAACTACGGCAAGGCCTTTTAGACGCAACCGGCATTGATATTGACCAACACCTCGAAGATGAAGCATTAGAAGAAGCCATGCGCGAGAAAGGATTGAAGCCCAAACCGGGCCTGTCGCGCGGCAAATTGATCGACGCCTTGATCGGCGATTATCTGGAGCCAAACTTCATCCAACCTACTTTTCTATATGACTACCCGCGCGACATCTCTCCCCTGGCAAAGAGCAAACCAGGCAACCCGGCCGTAGTCGAGCGGTTTGAAGGTTTTGTCGGCGGAATGGAGCTATGCAATGCTTTCACAGAACTTAACGATCCGCTAGATCAGGAAGCACGTTTCCTCGAAATGGGACGCGCCTATGAAGCCGATGATGAAGAACGACACCCCATGGACGATGATTACCTGCGCGCCATGAGGTACGGGATGCCCCCCAATGGCGGTTTTGGGATGGGGATTGATCGTCTGGTGATGCTCCTCACCGACCGGCGGTCAATCCGAGAAGTAATCCTGTTCCCTCACCTCCGAGAACGTGAAGAATAATCCTCTAACGAAGATCAGGTTAAAAAGAACTGGCAGGCCGCGCTGGCTTGCCAGTTTTTGATCGGTTCGCCAGGCGCACCATGCACCCGCTCATCTTGCCAGGGTGCGAGCCATCTGGATATATTCCAGCGGCAAGGTGCGCTTGTTTGCAATGACCTCCTCAATGGGCACCGCTGCGATCTCGCGTCCATTCAAACCCGTCATCACGCCTGTTTTTCCCGCCAGCAAGAATTCAACCGCCTGAGTTCCAAAACGCGAAGCCAGCATCCGGTCAAAAGCAGAAGGTTTTCCCCCTCGTTGAATGTGGCCCAGGATGGTAACGCGAGTGGTGAACCCTAAATCCAACGCGTCAATCTGCTCTCCCAGGCTCAACGTGGTCGGGCGAAAACCCTCCGCGGCAACGATAATGCAGTGCGTCTTGCCTCTTCGATAAGCGTCTTCGACCATTGCGGCTACCTCTTCAACCGGCGTTAACACTTCTGGAATGAGAACCATCTCCGCGCCGGTCACAATGCCAGCCTGCACAGCCAAATAACCGGACTCCCGTCCCATCGTCTCCACCAAAAAAGCGCGCGAATGGGATGAGGCTGTATCCCGGATCTTGTCAATCGCATCCACAATCGTATTCAGAGCCGTATCTACCCCGATGCACATATCTGTGCCATAGATATCATTATCAATGCTACCGGGCACTCCCACAACAGGTAAGCCGTGTTCTATTAACTTCTGTGCGCCTCTTAACGACCCATCCCCGCCAATCACCACAAGCGCGTCAATATTCGCATTGTTGATTTGCCGGATAGCCTCCCGCTGGCCGCGCGGTTTGCGAAACTCATCGCTGCGAGCTGTACGCAGCACCGTACCCCCGCGCTGCAAAATACCGCCCACATCCCGCGCCCCCAGTTCGCGAAAAGCGCCGCGCATCAAACCATCATAGCCATCCTCGATACCGATGACGCGCAAGCCATTTGCCAGTCCGGTTCGCACAACCGCGCGGATGCACGGATTCATCCCCGGCGCATCTCCCCCTGAGGTCATAACACCGATTGTTTTAATTTTAAAAACAGACATACGCCCACCCTGGTAAGGAATCAAAAACGCATTTATTCTAATGGATCTTTAGAGATTGGGGTTATAAAAAATTGATCGCCTCGACCCGCACGTTTTCCGGGCCCAACATTTCTTGCAAACGCCGTATCAGTTCCGGCGTTATTCCGGTCGTTTCATTTGGAAATTCAACCAGGAAATAGTGTCCATTTTCAAACACCATGAAGGAAAACCGGTCCTTCCCAGGGCAGGACAACACTTGCCCGTACAAATTTTTCAACCGGCGCACATCGCGAGATTTATCGCCCGATGACCGCAACACCAGGGTCAACATGCGTGGTTGTTCCTGGCCTGGCCGTTCTACCTTATCTGGCCTCACCGGCGGCACAAGATAGGGGACCGCGTTGGAGAGCGGCTCGCTCGCCGAGAATACGGCAGGGGGATGGATTGAAGCTTCCTCGGCTGGAGTAGAAGCTCGTTCCTCCGCTGGAGGAACGGCTGGCGGCGTCTCCAGTGATAAAGCGGCGGAAGAGATACGATCCGCCCCAGCAACACTCACGGCAGACACACCGGCAGCATAAGCGCCGCCACTTTCTAACAAATGCCAATCATCAGGTTCTGGGGGGGGAGAGAGATCATCCCAGGCAGGGGGCAATTCCGAGAAGACCTGTCGCCCGCTTTCTTGGATTCCAACATCGCCCTCTGCATTTTCTGACGACAGCTCCGCTCCATCTAATTCGGCACGGTCAGAAATAAGCGGATAGACGGGAAAGTTCTCGATGGAATTCAACATGGCGTCAGAAACCCCATCCAAGGTCTCTAACTCCAGCTTTTCCACCAGGATTTTTGCATCTCCTCCCTCATTATCCACCTGGCCGGTGGCTGTAATGACAACATCCATAGCCAGTAGATCGCTATATTGTTCCCAGGCGCGCGGGAAAATCACCAGCTCGATACTGCCTTGCATATCTTCTAGGGTAGCAAACCCCATCGGCTTGCCATTTTTGGTTTGGTGGGCGCGAAAACGGGTCACCAGACCGCCAACTGTCACGGTCTCTTTCTGACGCGCCTCACCAAGCTGACCAGAAAAATGGGTAATCTTTTTCTTCAACAACGGCAGGTAAGGAGTCAGAGGATGGTCGGAGACAAATAGCCCAATCAGTTCCCGTTCCCACTCAAGCTGCTCACGGCGATCCATCATCAAAGCAGGCGGCAAGACAATTTGTTCTTCCATCCCTTCAATACCGCCAAAAAAGCTGAGCTGGCCGGTCAGCGCCGCCCTGAAGTGTGAGGCGCTCACCGCCAAAATGGTATCCAAGCCCTCCAGCATGGCTTTGCGTTCACCCATCCGGTCAAGCGCGCCCACTTTAATCAAGCACTCCAGAGATCGCTTTCCCACCTGCCGCAAATCAACCCGCCGGGCAAAATCCGTCAAATCCCGAAAAGGACCTTCCTTGCGAGCCTGTAAAATTAACTCCACCGAGTTATATCCCACATTCTTAACCGCCCCCAATCCAAAGCGAATAGCCGGCTTCTCCCCAGGTCGATCTTCGATCGAAAAATCCCACTCGCTGCAATTGATATCCGGCGGCAGGACCTCTATACCCATGCTTCGGCTATCTGCAACATAAAACGCCACCTTTTCGGTCTCGTTCTTAGAAGCAGACAACAAGGCGGTCATATATTCAACGGTATAGTGCGTCTTAAGATAAGCAGTTTCAACCGCAATCAAACCGTAATCAGCGGCATGGCTTTTATTGAAACCATATCGGGCAAAGTTTTCCCAATCTTCAAAAATCGCAGAAGCCACGTCCCGAGAAATTCCGCGCTTACAGGCGCCCTCAATGAACTTCTGACGATGACTTTGAACGGCATCGGCTTTCTTTTTCGAGATGGCTTTCCGCAGATCATCCGCTTCCGAAGCAGTATAATTTGCCAGCGCCATCGCCGCAAACATGATCTGTTCCTGATAAATCGGGATGCCGTAGGTTTCTTTGAAGATCGTTTCCAGTTCTGGATGACGGTAGGTGACCATTTCTTCGCCGTGCATACGCTTGATGTAGGAAGGGATAAATTCCATCGGTCCAGGTCGAAAGAGTGCCACCATAGCAATAATATGCGCCAGTGTCTTGGGTTTCATCTGAACCAGATACCGGGTCATGCCGCTGCCTTCCAGTTGAAAGACGCCCGCCGTATGGCCTTGTCCAAGAAATTCGAATGTCTCCGGATCATCCACTGGAATATTGTGCAGGGAATAGCGAATGCCATGTCGTTTTTCGATCAAGTCACAAGCCCGCGCCATCACAGTTAAAGTGGCCAGGCCAAGAAAATCTACCTTGAGCAGGCCCAATGCATCCACGACCGACATCTCAAACTGCGAAACGACTTTAATAGGATTATCTTCCGAATTACTGGTCGGGCGGTGCAGTGGGGTATACTCGATAATTGGTTTGTCTGTAATAATGACGCCAGCGGCATGGGTGCCAGCATGGCGCACGACGCCCTCCATCTGAGCAGCGGTATCAATCAACGTACGCAGGTATTGCGTCTCTTCGTAAACGGTTTTAAGTTCCGGGATCTGCTCAATCGCCTCAGGGATGCTCACCGGTTTACCCGGAATATTCGGGATCAGCTTGGAGATCCGGTCAACCTCCGAAAGCGGGATATCCATTACTCTTCCCACATCACGGATCGCCGCTCGCGCTCCTAACGTTCCAAAGGTGATAATTTGTGCAACTTTGTCTTCGCCGAATTTTCGAGCGCAGTATTCCATCACTTCTGCCCGGCGGTCGTCCTGAAAATCCAGGTCAATATCCGGCATAGAAATACGTCCAGGGTTGAGGAAACGCTCAAAAATCAGGCCATGCTGGATCGGTTCAACCAATGTGATTTCAAGCACATACGCAACCAGTGAGCCCGCTGCCGAGCCGCGCGCATTGTACCAAATTCCATTGGAGCGGGCATACCGGCACAGATCCCAAACGATCAAAAAGTAGGCGTCAAATCCCATCTCATGGATCACAGATAGCTCGTAATCCAAGCGCTCTCGCACCTCTGCGTCGCTGGCACGGCTGCCATACCGTCGAAGCAGCCCCTCTTCGCACAGTTTTCTCAAGTGAGTCTGCGGGGTTTCTCCATCTGGGACTTCAAAAACAGGCAGGTGATACCCTTTGGAGGTCAGGTCAACGTTGCAGCGTTCAGCAACCAGCAACGTATTGTGAAGCGCCTCCGGGATCTCGCGAAACAGTTGCCCCATCTCTTCCGGCGACCGCAAATAGTAGGTCTGATCGCTCATTCGGAAGCGGTTTGGATCCGTAAGGAGCGAACCCGTTTGAATCGCCAACAGGATATCCTGGTAGCGATGGTCTTCAAGATCTACATAATGCACGTCATTGGTCGCCAGGTAATTGGCCTTATAGCGCGGCCCAAGTTCTAACAACCTCTGGTTAACGGCTGCAATTTCCGGGAGGTTGTGCTGCTGTAGTTCAATGAAAAAACGATCCGGCCCAAACACTTCATAATACCAATCCAGCTTCTTGCAGGCTCGATCCAGATCTCCGGCTCGCACCGCGCGCGGAATTTCAGCGGACATACAGCCAGAGGTGGCAATTAAACCTTCAGCATGCGCCGCCAAAAATTCATGGTCAATGCGGGGATAATAGTAGAAGCCCTCCAACTGGGCAGCCGAAGCAATTTTTAGCAGGTTTTGGTAGCCGATCTGGTTCTCGGCCAGCAGTAGAAGATGAGAAGAAGTTTTATCCTGCTGCGGATCACGATCGCTCATCCTGCGGGCAGCCAGATAAGCTTCCAGCCCGATAATCGGCTTAATCCCAAACTCCCTGGCGGTCTTAAAGAACTCGATGACGCCGAACATTGTACCGTGGTCCGTAATCGCTACGGCCGGCATCCCCATCTCCTGTACGCGCTTGATCAGCTTTTTGATCTTGCTAAAGCCATCCAGGAGCGAATATTCGGTATGAACATGGAGATGCGCAAACGACATAAGACCTGATAGCCTGCAAAAAGGAGGGTAATATCTTCGCCTGAAGTCATTATAGCATGCGCGTAAATGAGAAGGTTCGTTTTTTTCAACGCACAACAATTTTTAAGCTTAATATTTCAATACGATGTTGCTGGCTTACGAAATGGGACGTCTCCTGCAAGATGGATTTAAAACCCCCTATTGGTGGAACACGCCGCTGCTCCTGGCCGCCATCCCTGTCTTGTTTACCCTCTCCCACAGCGCTCTGGCCGTCCCTCTTGGGGCAACGTTATACACAGCTGCCATAGCGCATTATTTGTAATATCGTCAAGGACATGCGCACAGCCTTTGCCGGGTGGTGGTATTGCCTGTCCTGACCGCCTGGACCTTTCCAACCGGTTTGATCTTATTCTTGTTGAGCAATCTGGTACTGCGGCTTGTTGATTTTCGCTTTCACAAAAACCATTATCCACTGATTGTAAAAGCGTTGGGATTGGCAGCGCCGCTGGTAGCTCCAGCGTTACACGCCAACTGAAATCCCCCCATCGTCAACCTGCATTCATTAGTCCTAGGGTGTGCGCTATTCCTTGAACCCATTTCATTATGGAGAAGCTTAGATGGATGCACGATAATCTGGCGCAGTTGCTCGATCCTGCGTATTGGTTCGCCCTGGCAAAAGCGCCGGCGACAGGTTATGAACTGCTTTATTGGATATTTATCTTGCTCGCGCTGGCAGGCGTCTGGTCATACCCCGACGCTGGCGCAACCCTGCAACACATCCCCTCGTCAACACAACCAGGTTTTTTTGATTAGAGTTTGCTAAGAAATTGTTGACAAAATTCGTCTGATCCATATAATAAATAATAAGATAATATATATCTAATATACAATATATATTACCTACTTTCATGGTTCTTCCTTCCAAATCTGTCCCTGCAACTGGCATGCAGGGACAGATTGACTCTGGTAATCAAAGCTTTCTTTGCTCCCCCCAAGACGCCAAGATCGAGCTTCTCCAAACGTGTTTTATAACGACAACCTGAAAGGGCTAGCAATTTGCTACTTTACGGTAAATTCCACTGACGAAGTTTCTGTAGAATTGCCTGCCAGGTCAAATGCCTTGAGCGCGAGAACATGCCGGCCTCTCTGCGGAGACCACGGCAGGCTGAAGGACGATTGCGATGATTCGCCGGCTTTCTTTCCATCCAAATACCACTCCAGCCGGGACAGCGCAATGTTGTCGCTCGCCTCTGTCTGAAAAATGATTGGGCGGCCATCGGACGAATCGAATTCCTGGCCCGCAACCGGATACGTGATACGCGCTTCGGGAGGGGTATTATCAACCGTCACCTGGATGACGGCGCTGTCAACTCGTTGGTCTTGCCGCAAAACCAGTAACTGCACCGCGTACAGTCCTTCTTGCCCGCGCGTATTCCAGCGCGCCAGGGTATCCTCTCGCACCGGTTTCGACTCTTCATCGCCAAGCTGGATCCAATTCTTCGGGTTCAGCCCTTCCCCTATCTGCACCCGATAAGAGACAAACCCTTCCCCTGCTGCCGTGCCTTTCACTTCTACCTGATCCCGTACGTAGGAGAAAGTTTGTGGGCTGCTTATTTTTACATCCGGGCGCGATGGCGGCACCTGGATCGTATCATAATCTGTGGGAGGCGGAGCCAAACCTGCCGTTTTTGCCCACCCCTGCGCTTCTGGCGGCACAAACAGGTAAACCCTGTTCTCGATCAACTCCAGCGGGGTAAATACGGTTGCCAGTAAGCCGGTCTCCCGGTTGACTTGAACGGCCCGGTAGAGGTCATCGGTGCCGGTAGGTTCCGTCCCGCGCAGGAACACCTCTGTTACCACCGAGGGACAGTCTGGCGTCGGCAGCTTACCAGAAGGGTCGCAAACCCGGATTGTAGCAATCTCAGGCGGCATATCCCAATTTCTCACCGGCTTGTCGCGGTGGGCGTATTGCATAAAAGCATGCCAGATACCCGATGGCATGCGCACGTCTAGTGGCGCGCTCTCCACGCCTTTCGGCCATCCCAACCACACCACTGCCAGTATATCGGTGGTATAACCGACCGTCCACAGTTCCTGCCTCGTGGCAGTTCTGCCCACTCGCGCTCCAGCCGGACGGCCGATTTCGAGCGGATTTGGGTATCCCAGGCTCGGCCAGCGGGCGCTTTCGTCGCTCAGGATGGAATGAACCAGATAAGCCAGCGGCGGGCTGAGCACAGCTTGTTCGGTGAGAAGGCGGTCTTCCATCAGCTTCCGGCCATTGAGTTCTTCTACCGATAATACCATCCCTGGCTGCGCTTTTCCTTCATCATCGCTCAATCTACTAGGTTGGTTTCCAAGGTTGGCAAAAACATTATAGGCTTGAGCAATTGAAAGGGGAGACACCGCCCCGCCGTCGTAAAGCAGCCCAATTCGCTCTTGCCCATCGCTCAGCCCAGACAGCCCCAATGGCTCTGCCATCCGCCAGACAGTCTCAGGCCCCACCTGCAACATCAAGCGCGTCATGGCTGCCAGATAGTCGTTCGCCACAGCCAGGCGTAACCGCTGAGGACCGTGAAAGATTCCATCGGGGTTCGAATATCCTGCCAGGCCAGGCGGCAGGGCTGTAGGAATATCCCACACCAGGCTTGCAGGTCCCATCCCACGCGTAAATCCCGACAGTGCAATAAAAGGTGAAAGCAGAGTCCCCGGAGGATGAGAAGTCAGGCTGCTTTGTTCGCCCTTTAATGAAATATCACCCACCAGGGCAAGAACATCCCCGCTCTGAACATCCAGGACCACCGCGCTGGCAGTTAATCCGTTTGGAAGCGCAGCGCCAGCAGGCGGCAGCGTTGGCAATAACCGGGCAGCAGGACAATCCGGCGATAGCTCTTGCGATCCTGGCGTTTCCTGTAATCGCTGCAACTGACTTTGGACTGTGCAGGCAAGCTGCTTTTGAAGGTCGCTATCCAGCGTCGTAATAATCTTCAAGCCGCCGCGCTCGACCCGTCGCTCCCCAACAATCTGCGCCAACTGCTCCAACGCCAGCCGGGTAAAAGCATGAGCGGTTTGCGCTTTCACCGGAGCAGCCGCCTGAAACGTCAAATCGAACGCACTCGCCTCATCGAACTCCTGTTGGTTGATTGCGCCCAACAGAAGCAGCCGTTCCAGGACTTTATGCTGTTCATCGCGCGCCGCGACGGGAGCATCGATTGGGTTTAGCGCCGGGCTTTCGAGAAGGCCAGCGAGAAGCGCCGCTTCGGCCAGGGTCAACTGACTTGCCGGTTTGCCAAGATACAATTGGGCAGCACTGTCGGCGCCGTAAGCCAGATGGCCGAAATAACTGCTGTTGAGAAACCACTCCAGCACCTGGCTGCGCCCATAGCGCGCCACCACTTGCCCAGCCAGAAACCGCATCTGCAGGGTCTTGCGCAGGCCAGCAGGATGGGCCTCAAGCAGCAAGGCGTCCACCAAGCGTTCCGCCAAAGTCAACGGCTGTGGGTTGGCAATATCCCAATAAGCGAAACCCGGATGTTGCCAGAAGGAAGGATCGTATAAACTCAGCACGATCTGGAGGAGCTGAGGAGAATAGAACTCAGCTTGTTGCGGGTCAATGGATAGAAAGCGGCGGGTCTCGCCGGGATTTTCCAACGTGACCAGCAAAGTCTGGCCGCTTCGATCGTAGAGGCGGGTAGGTTGGAGCAACTGGCCGGTCTCACGATCCAGCATCACAGGCAGAGTCTCTAACGATGGCAAGTCTTTGGTCAGCTCGGCAAAAAGCGCCCCTAATGCAAGCAGCCCCACCACAAACAAAAGGCTGATGCTGCTACCAACTGCAAGGAAGATCCGCACACCAGACTGCGAAGAGCTGTGTTTCTGGGATGCGCCTCGCCGCCTGCGGCGGTTCACCAGCAAGGCAATTTGATCGGTGGACAATGCAAACAGTTTCCCTTCTACCTAAGGATTTGAACTGGGTGTGGCCGTAGCGCCTGGTGGAGAGGCACGGGTGGCAGTAACGGTGAGGGTGGGGCGGAGGGTATTTGTTGACGTGGGCGGTCTCGGAGAAGGGGTTGAGGTGATCAATTGTTGAAGGGCTTCTTCAGCTTGCCGAATCCATTCTGCTGGAATTTTCTCACGAGGAAGTTCGAGTAGCGCTTTCCAATCCCGAATTGCGGCTTTTGATTCGCCAATTTTAAACAGCGATTGCGCCCGCCAGAAATACATTTCCGCTTTCTGATAATCGTTTTTCGCGTAACCTTCCGCGTTCGCAAATTGCACATAGGCGCTGCGATCATCGCCTTTCAGCCAATAAGCTTTTCCCAAAGCGATATATCCTGTGAAAGACTTTTCAATGCGGTTGGCTGCATCCAGATCCGGGATCGCCAGATCAAGCTGTTCCCTTTCCAGGTAAAGCAAACCGCGCTGAAGGTGGGCTTCGGCAGCCCGGCTATCCGCCTGGATTGCCTGGTCAAATGCCTGCAGTGCCAGATCATCCTGGCCGCTGGCCGCATAGGCCGATCCCAGCCATGCGCCTGCCTGACCATCGTCAGGCGCATAACGAAGATAGGTCTGTAAATACTCAATAGCAGTCTCCGCCTCGCCAACCGTCAAAGCAATTTGCCCGATCAGCTTGTACGCGGGCAGGAAAGTAATATCCAGTCGTTGGGCAATGCGCGCCTCTTCCAAAGCCGTTTGATAATCGCCTTCCAGAAAAAGCGCCTGAGCCTGGTAAAAATGAAGCAGGGTGGAATTGGGTAAAGAGGTCGCAGCCGTCTTCAGCGCCGCCAGCGCTGCTTCTGATTCTTGCCTTTGCAAATCCAGGGCTGCCTGTTCCAGATATACTTCTACATACCCTGCATCCAGGGATAACGCTTTCTGAAAATAGTTCTGAGCATCTGCCAGACGATTGGAGCTTGCGGCGATGCGTCCCATTCCCACATAAGCAGGCGCAAAAGCCTTATCGAGCTCAAGCGCCCGCTGGTAAAATCTGATCGCCTGGCTGGTATTTCCCAACAGCCGGTAAGCCTCCCCTTTATAGTAATAAAGATCAGGAGCATCCGGCTGTAAGTCCAGCGCCTGGTCAAGAAATGTCAACATAGCCTGGTAATCGCCCTTTTGCATAGAACGCAAAGCGGTGCGATATGCCTCGCTGCGCGGGTGAAGTGTATTAACATAAAGGGGCGTGGGGGTATAGGTTGCCGGCAAAAACAACCAAAGCGGCGTAGGGCTGCCGCCGGCCACTTCTTTCGCCGCCAGAGTCAGAACTGGGATAGGGGTCTGCGAAATCGTCGCAGTCCGTCGCGGGCGAACCGAAGTTGTCTGTTCGGGCTGGCGAAAATTCATCAGCGCAAAGGTCACGAACACCGCGACGAGAATAACCGCCCCTCCCATGAGCGTTGCTTTCTTCCAGGAAAAGGGAAACTCCGAATCATCAGGAGATGGCCTCCGCTCCAGGTGAACCTGCCAGTTACGCATTTGCTGTTTGACAGGGACGACCAGCTTTTCATCGCGCGGAAGCTCGCCAGAAAGGATCAAGCCGCGCCTGGCCAGTTGATTCTCAGGGTCAAGTTTCAACGCTTCCTTCAAGCAGAAGATGCGTTCACGGCCAGTCTCAACCACCGAGCTCATCCACAGCCAGTATTCCGGGTTTTTGGGGTTGCTCTTGATCAGGCGGGTCAACAAATCGCGGGCCCGGGCGCGATCCCTCTGTTCGATCGCTTCCATCGCTGCTCGGAAGACATTCTCTTCAGCCGCCATGTAACCAGTTTAACACAGGGTTTAACCCTGAGCAAGTCTTCATACTCCGGATGCGAGAAAAGCCGAGCGAGAAAATTCACTGCGGATAGATCTGGCTCCTCTCTGTAAAATCGGTAATGCCGCAAAACCTTTCTGGTAAAATACTTTCATAAAAACCGCCGAGCCCTAAATATGAGATTGCCCCATAAAAACCACAAACCAGCCGATAACCCCATGACCATACGGTCACATGGGTAAAAACAAAAACCATTGAAAGCAGGCCACGGAAAAACGATGAGAATCCCTTTTGTTGCAGGAAATTGGAAGATGAACAAAACGGCGGCTGAGGCAACGGCCCTGGTAACCGCCATGCTCCCTGAACTAAAGACCCTGGATAAAATCGAAAAGGTGATATGCCCGCCAGCCATTGCCATCAGCGCTGTTTACGAGCTGCTCAAGGGTAGCGACATTGGACTTGGCGCCCAGAATATGTATTGGGAAGATTCCGGCGCCTTCACCGGAGAGATTTCTCCGGTCATGGTGAAAGAATTTTGTCGGTATGTCATCCTCGGTCACTCCGAGCGCCGCACATTTTTTGGAGAAACAGATGACAGCGTTAACCGTAAAACCACGGCTGCACTGAATCATGGCTTGATCCCAATCGTCTGCATAGGCGAAACGCTATCGGAAAACGAAGCCGGCCAAACCGCTAACGTCGTAATCCGGCAGATTGCGGATGGCTTGAAAGGGATTGCCCCCCTTCATGCCTCTAAAATCGTTATTGCTTATGAGCCAGTATGGGCCATTGGCACCGGCAGGGCCGCCACCGGTCAGGATGCCAATACAGTGGTAGCAAGATATATCCGCCCTACCCTGGCAGGAATGTTCGGTTCGTCAACGGCCCAGGCGGTTCGGGTGCTTTACGGCGGTTCAGTCAAGGCGGATAATGCAACGGAATTTTTCAACCAGCCGGAAATTGATGGCGCTCTGGTGGGCGGCGCAAGTCTGAAAACAGATGATTTTATTGGGATCGCACAGGCCGCCGCCGCATCGCTGCAAACGTAAATGGCCGTCTTTGCCAATAATCTCAACGGGTTGGTGTGGCTACTTTTAATGCTGGTGCCGCTGTTAGTCCTCCAGCGCTTGCTACACCGAGAGATCCAGGCAGTTTTATTAATCCTCACCCGGCGACCAGCGCTGGCAATCGGCTTGTTTGCATTCCTGTTTTTCCCAGGGGTCGCACTCCATGAGACCAGCCATTTCTTTATGGCGCGGCTGTTGAGAGTTCGCACCGGGCGTTTTTCACTGCTTCCCAAAATGTTGCCCGACGGTCGTTTGCGCATGGGATACGTTGAAACCGATTCGACTGATTTTCTTCGCGATGCGCTGATTGGCGTTGCCCCCCTGCTGGCAGGGGGCACAAGCGTAGCTTACATCGGAATCAGCCGTTTAGGATTAGACCCGCTGGCAGGCGCCATTCAAATGAACGCCTGGTCAAGTTTCGGCGAAATGTTGCTTCAATTGCCCCGCCAGCCGGATTTCTGGTTGTGGTTTTATCTGGCCTTTACGATCAGCAGCACGATGTTCCCTTCGGCCACTGACCGGCGGGGCTGGCTGCCGGTTACTTTGATCGTCCTTTTCCTGGCAGCAATTGCTCTGCTGGCCGGGGCCGGTCCCTGGCTGGCAAAGAACCTGGCGCCAGCCCTGGACACTGTTCTGTCGTCCATGGCAACGGTTTTTGCCATCAGCCTGCTCCCCCACATCGCGCTGGTCTTGCCGGTCAGCCTGCTACGCCGCCTCATCACCAAGCTTACGGGGATTTCCATATCTTGAAGACGGGCAAAGATCGCCTGCGCTGCCGAAAAACGGTTGAAACAAGTTAACGTTTCTATGTTTTTTCAATTTTCATTGACATCAGGGGGTTATATCGTATAATCGCATCGGATGCCGGCTCTTTTTGTCGTACTTTATGGCAAAGGGGGCGCTTATTTTTTTGATCAGGAGATAAAATGGCGCAAAATCAAAGTCCACACTATATAACTTCCAAAGCAGAGCTGCGATCCTGCCCTGAAAAAGGTGGTTATGGTGTATTTTGCCGTGAATTAATTAAAGCGGGCGAGTTGTTGATGGTCTGGGGCGGCGAAGTCGTTACCGAAGAGCAATTGAAAGACATTCCGGTAGAAAGATCTACACACGGTCTTCAGGTGGACGATGGTATCTACCTTCTTCCTACGCTAGAAGGAGATCCAGCCGATTATGTAAATCATTCCTGCAATCCAAATGCGGGGATGCGCGGGCAGATTTCCCTGGTTGCAATGACCGATATCCACCCTGACGAGGAAATTTGCTTTGACTACGCCATGACCGACAGCAGTGACTACGATGAATTTGAATGCCATTGCGGCGCTCCCAACTGCCGCAAGCGCATCACCGGAAATGATTGGCGCATCCATGAATTACACCAAAAATATGCAGGCTACTTCTCAACGTACCTCGAACGCAAAATCACAAGCCTCTACCAGCAGAAGACCCTCTCCTATCAGCCTCCAATGTGGGTTACCATGCGCGTGGCGATGTACCAGTAAAAACATCCCTGCGGTTTAAGAGCCAATTCCTCGCCTGATTTCGACGAGGAATTCTTTTTTTAAACCACAAAAACTGCACGCCGTTATCGCAATGGCAGCGCCCAGCGCATCTCAAACCCCAACACTTCGCCAAAAGCCTTCACAACCTGTTCAGCAACGGTCTCCATAGAGGGACAGGGGTTCAGTAGTTCAGCCAGTGAGGTCATTACAACACCCTCCAATCCACAAGGGACGATCCCCTTCCAATAGGACTGTTCCGGCGCAACATTCAACGCAAAACCATGCCGTGTGATTCCCGAAGAATCGACTCGCACGCCGATAGATGCAATCTTCGCGCTGCTGAAAGGCGAGGCAGAATCTGGCCCCACCCGGCGAGGATTATCCTCCCCCTCCACCCAAACCCCTGTCAACCTATCTCGCCGTCCAGCGCGCAAGCCCAACCTCGCCAACGCCAGGATCAGCGCGTCCTCTAGCTTACGCAAATACCCCACCGAGTTGAAAATCAACGTGGTCCCACCCGCTTCATCGCCCCTGGGCAGCCGCAAAATGGGATACCCAACCAGTTGCCCAGGACCGTGGTAGGTGACATCTCCGCCGCGATCTACAAAGTAAACGCCGATCCCGCGCGCAGCTAATTCCTCCTGGCTCAACAAGAGATTCTCAGGATGTCCTCCCCTCCCAAAGGTATAGGTATGAGGGTGCTCCATGAGCAGCAGCGCGGGGTGTCGCTTTCCAACCAGCAGCTCGGCAGCGGTTTCGTTTTGCAATTCCACCCCCCGTTGGTAAGCAATCCGCCCAAGCCAGTGTGCCTCGCAGATTGGAAGTGAACGGAAAACGAGATCATCATCTGCCCGCATAGCTAAACATGATATCCTGGCAATCGCCCGTCCGGCCGATTTCTACAGCGCAGCCAAAGAGCCCGTTCAGCGCCGGATCCTCAAGAGAGAAGGAAACGAATATCTCGGAATGGAATCGAGAGAATAATCCGTATCCTGGAGAATCGCCTCAGCAGCCAACAGCCCGCTCCGGATGGCAGGTCCTATGCCCTCACCCATATCAAGCGTTGCAAGCCCTAAGGCGTCTCCCACCAGAAAGGCATTCTCGCGGCGTGTCTCCCAGGATGGCTGGCGCAAATAATAGCTGTGGCCGCTGGGCTTATACGCGTGTCCGCGTATTAACCCGGTTTCTTCCAGTTTCTTAACCAACAGGTTCCAATGTCGCTTCAACGAATCGCCGTTCCTTTTCAACTGCTCAGAGCTCCCCCCAACGCCAACGTTGACGATCCCATTGGCTTTAGGGACGTACCAGCTATAACCCGGCAAGTGATTTTGGAAGAACCAAAGATGGCAGCGGTTGTCCGAGACGTCGTAAGGAAATTCATCTTCCTGGGCAACAATGAGGGTTTTTCTCGCGTCTGAATCGGCAGGCTTGAATAGCGTGTGATAGACCGGGCAATGGGTTCCCCCCGCCCCAACCAGGTATTTACCAACGAAGGTTCCATCAATAATATATTGACCGCCCTCCTGCCTGATTTCTTTCACCCGGTGAACATGAAAATCGGCAGCTGAGCGATTCAACAGCCATGCGTCAAACTCAATCCGGCGGATCGAATATTGATGTGTCTTCAGTTTAAACCTGAAAGCGCCCAACGAGACATTGAATGTTGAAAACAATGTCAACCCGTACGGATATTCATCAGGGTTGATCTGAAGATCCTTGAGGACTTCTGGCGTGATCCATCCGGCGCAAGGTTTAAAACGAGGAAACTCCGCCTGATCCAATACAATACAATGAACACCACTTTGTCTCAACCGCCAGGCGATTGCTGCACCAGCAGGACCCCCGCCTACGATCAGCACATCCGTCTGCATCATAAGCAATCCTTAACTAAAACGGCAGTCTGGTTGGAGGGTCCCCCGCCGGGTAAAAACAATCTGCCACAACTGCTGGTTCCGTGAGCGAAAAGCCCCTGCGCTGCTCAGCAGGTAATAGCTCCACATTCGCTTGAAGCGCTCATCATACCGATCCTTCAACTCAGGCCAGGCATTTTTAAAGTTAGAATACCAGGCCATCAGGGTAGGATCGTAGTAAGGGCCAAAATTATGCCAATCCTCCATTACAAAAAGACCTTCCATAGCTGCCCCTAACTGTGCAATAGAAGGCAACATCCCGTTGGGGAAAATGTATTTATCCGTCCAGGGTTCGCCTGTTGTAATGCTCCGGTTGCCGCCAATAGTGTGGACAAATGCAATGCCATCCTCTTTCAGACACCGGTCCACAACCTGCATATACGTGCGGTAGTTCTTATAACCGACATGCTCCATGACTCCGATCGAAATGACCGCATCGTATTGACCTTCTGCCTCACGATAATCCTGAAGCCGCAGTTCCACGGGCAATCCCTTGCAAAGTTCCATTCCCAGGGCTACCTGTTCCTTAGAAACGGTAAGGCCTACTACATGGGCGCCGTATTTCTCTGCAGCGTATTTGGCAAAACTGCCCCACCCACATCCCAATTCAAGAATTCGCATCCCTGGCTTTATCCCAATCTTCTTACAAACCAGTTCTAGCTTAGCCTCTTGCGCCTCATCCAGGTTGCGGGCGTTTTTCCAGTAACCACAGGTGTAATTCAAGCGTTTATCGAGCATGGCGCGATACAAGTCGTTACCCAGATCATAATGGCGCCGTCCAACCTCAAAAGCTTTGCGAGTGGATTGCCTGTTCAATAATTTCGAGCGCAGAACTTGCAAAGCCAGCCGGGTATTATTTTTCACCTTTTCATCGAGATGAGCCCGCAGCACACGGTGGATAAACTCATCAACCGATTCGCTGTCCCACCAGCCATCCATGTAAGCCTCACCCAGTCCCAGAGAAGTATCCCTGAGAACGCGGTCATAGAACCTTGTATCATGAACTTGAATATCCCAGGGATTGCTGCCATTGACCCGGATGCCGGCCAGTTCCAACATTTCTCGAAGGATCTTTTCAGGTGTTTGCATGGTTACCTCCTGATCTAATCATTGTTCCTGCAGTCATTTCAACGCCGCAAGTGAAAACCTGGTGTGTTGGGCATACAGCCACGCTTTGTCGGGCGCAGTTCACGGGCAACGAGGCTGCACACAATTTCATTTTCAATTAAAACCTGATTCTTTGCAAATGGTTTCGCCGGAATGAGAAACAAATCGGCGCGAAGACTTGTGCCCCCTTTTCTTACACCAATCTTACGAGCCATTAACAAAAATCAAACGTGAATTCCTTAGAATGAGATCACCGGCTTTGAACACCGGAAATTTAATATTGGTCTCATTAGGAGGTAAGAATTTATGGACCTCAACAAATTTACACAAAAAGCCCAGGAAGCCATCCTGTCCGCGCAACGGATTGCACAGGATTTAAACCACCAGGCAATCGAACCAGCCCACTTGCTTCTGGCCCTCGTCCAACAGCCGGATGGCGTCGCGCCGGCGATCATCACGCGCGTGGCCGGTTCCACCCTCGCACTGCGAGAAGAATTGCGCCAGGAGCTGGAAAATCGCCCCAAAGTGTACGGGGCTTCTCAAGAAGTGGGATTGTCCCGCCCGGCTGCCGATGTTCTCTCAGCTGCCGAACGCTACGCCCGCGGCATGCAGGATGAGTATATCTCGACCGAACACATCTTATTGGGATTGACAGAAAGCATTGAAAATAAACGTCTCAATCAATATGGCCTTAACAAAGACGCCATCCTGAAAGCCCTCGCAGAAGTGCGCGGCACCCAGCGTGTCACCTCACAAAACCCGGAAGACACATACCAGTCTCTGGAGAAATACGGCCGCGATCTGACCGCGATGGCCCGACAGGGCAAGCTTGACCCGGTGATCGGCCGGGATGAGGAGATTCGCCGCGTTGTGCAGATTCTTTCGCGTCGGACAAAGAATAACCCCGCCCTCATTGGAGACCCCGGTGTGGGCAAGACTGCTATCATTGAAGGACTTGCGCAGCGCATCGTCAACGGGGATGTCCCGGAAGGGTTAAAGCATAAACGCCTTATTGCCCTGGATATGGGCGCGCTGGTGGCAGGCGCGAAATACCGCGGCGAATTTGAGGAACGTCTCAAAGCAGTGCTTAAAGAAATCACGGATGCCGCTGGAGAAATTATCCTGTTTGTTGATGAAATGCACACGGTGGTTGGGGCAGGCGCGGCTGAAGGGGCAATGGACGCCGGAAACATGCTTAAGCCTATGCTGGCGCGCGGCGAATTACATATGATCGGCGCCACAACTATCAACGAGTACCGCAAGCATGTCGAAAAAGATCCCGCCCTCGAGCGACGCTTCCAGCCCGTTTTGGTAGCTGAACCAACTGTAGAGGACACCATCAGCATATTGCGCGGTCTAAAACAGCGCTATGAAGTGCACCATGGCGTTCGCATCACCGATTCGGCAGTAATTGCCGCCGCGACGCTTTCCCAGCGATATATTACCGATCGTCGCCTGCCAGATAAAGCCATTGACTTGATTGATGAGGCCGCCGCCCGATTGCGCACCGAGATTGACTCTAAACCTCAGGAGTTAGACGAGGTTGACCGTCAAATCATGCAGATGGAAATCGAGCGCCAGGCGCTTCAAAAAGAGAAAGACAAAGCCTCAAAAGAGCGGCTTGCAAAAATCGAACGCAGCCTGGCCGATTTGCGCGAACGATCGGCCAACCTGAAAACCCGCTGGGAAACCGAGAAAAAAGCCATCGCCGGTCTGCGCGCCGTAAAAGAGAAAATCGAACAGGTCCATCTGGAAATCGAACAGGCAGAGCGCCGCGCCGATCTGGAGCACGCCGCCCGCCTGCGATATGGAGAGCTCCCAGAACTGGAAAAGAAACGCGCCGAAGCTGAACAGCACCTCCAACAGCTTCAGAAAGAAGGGGCGCTGTTGAAAGAAGAAGTAGACGCTGAAGAAATTGCGGGGGTCGTATCCCGTTGGACCGGCATCCCGGTTTCAAAACTTCTTGAAGGCGAAATGCAAAAACTTTTGCATATGGAAGAACGCCTCCACCAGCGCGTGGTAGGGCAGGACGAAGCCGTCCAGGCTGTTTCCAACGCCGTCCGGCGCGCCCGCGCCGGTTTGCAGGACCCAAACCGTCCGATCGGCTCTTTCATCTTCTTGGGGCCGACCGGCGTAGGCAAGACCGAACTGGCGCGCGCCCTGGCCGAATTTCTGTTCGACGACGAACGGGCAATGATCCGCATCGATATGAGCGAGTACCAGGAAAAGCACACCGTCTCGCGCTTGATCGGCGCCCCACCGGGATACGTTGGCTACGAAGAAGGTGGTCAGCTGACCGAGGCTGTTCGTCGCCGTCCCTTCAGCGTTGTGCTTTTTGACGAGATCGAGAAAGCGCACACAGAAGTCTTTAATGTTCTCTTACAGCTTCTCGATGATGGCCGCCTGACGGATGGCCAGGGGCGAACGGTGGATTTCAGGAACACGGTTGTGATCATGACCAGCAACCTGGGCAGCGAGCTATGGCTGAACGGCAAAGATCAGGTCGGGCGCGATCAGATCAACCGCGTTCTCCAGGCACATTTTCGCCCGGAATTTCTCAACCGCATTGATGAGATCGTGGTCTTCCACCTCCTCACCAGGGAGCACCTGGCGCGAATCGTTGATCTTCAGATCGAACGGGTAGCCCATCTCCTTGCGGGGCGCGGGCTCACGCTGGATGTAACCCCAGCCGCCCGGACTTTTCTGGCCGAAGCAGGTTACGACCCAAACTTTGGCGCTCGCCCGCTCAAACGCGCCATCCAGCGCGAATTGCAAGATCCTCTGGCGCTCCATGTGCTTTCAGGGGAATTTAAAGCTGGTGATACGATCAAGGTGGACTTTGACTCTGGCCATCTATCCTTTACTCCAGTGATCCAGGCTGAAGTAATTGGATAAGAAACCATGCCTCCCTTGGGAATTTACTCAAGGGAGGCATTGGGAAAACGCATCAGGGATCATTTCATGGGGCGGGGTTATCGTTCGAGGTTTCCTTTCCAAGAGGAAGCCTGCCAATATATACGCCCCGCCCGGTCAATCCTTCCGAATCGTAAAAAACATAGAAACCGTTGCGGCGATAGACATCCAACATTTCTTCGCTTTCGAATAGCCCCAATTCATGATGTTCGACAAAATAATTGGTTTGCTGGGGCGTACCAACCAGGTGGTGCAGGTCTAAAATCGATACCCGCCCCTCAACAAGACTGGTATTAATGCGCGCCAGCTTGAAGTCCTCCTCATCCACAAAAAGGCTGTGAACGGTATTGGGAATCCAGGTATCTGGCGTGAACCAGGGTTCAATGATCAACAACCCCCCTGGCACAAGATGCTTTGTCATGCTGCGCACCGCCTGATTCAAACGATCCAGAGTCTTAACGTACCCAATCGCGCTGAACAGGCAGGTAACGACATCAAATTTCTTGTCCAGCTCAAAAGAAATCATATCTCCACAATGAAAAGGGATTTCAGGGTTGCGTTGCGCCGCAATTTCAAGCAATTCTGGGCTAATGTCAATCCCCTCTACCTCGAAGTTCCGTTTAAGATATTCGATATGACGCCCGGTACCACAAGCCACATCCAGAAGCCGACGTTGGTCGCTGCGCAAATATTGCTCGATCCACTGCGCCAGCACGGCCGCCTCGCCGGCATAATCCTTTTCGGAATAAATCACATCATAATACCTGGCCGATTTCGAATACATTTCAAGCCCCTGTCATTTTCCTCCAAGCCGATCAAAAAGGATCTGCCGCCGAATACATTTCCACACTCTCTCGCCCTTCAGACAGGATGAAAATCAACCCTGATGAACTCAGATTCCCTCGAACAAATCTCGTTCCTTCTTCTGGTTCTTGACAGGCGGGTAAGCCCGCATATACGTTTCACTTCCGCCAAACAGCCGCCGAAGCGCAGGGATAATGCCTTTGGCCTGCTGGCGACCTCCCTGACTTTCATGACAATAGGCGGCTTCTTCGCGAATTTTTGCCACCGGTCCGTAATCAATTTTGGCGGTAACCGGAAAACTCACCTGGGCAATCTCGACCAGGTTGATATCGCCGTTCGAACCAAACCGGCGCGGGTCTTTTCCAAAAAGGCGCAGCATAAAAATCCCAGCCCGTAAGAAACTGCGCGGGATAACGTTATAATAAAGTTTCAGGGGCGAATAAGGCGGCAAGTCTTCTTTCACTTTTACGTCAGGATTTCCAGCAATCTCAAATGCCTGGGTTGTCGCCTTATGGATGGCAATGTGATCCGGGTGGCCATATCCCCCCATAGGATCAAAGGTAATGACCACCTGGGGGCGCAGCTTCCGGATAAAATAAGCAATTTCCATCGCCACCCTTTCCTGCGGCTGGGCAGCCAGCGCTTGGGGATGATGGTTGTCCGGCGAGCCGGGCATCCCTGAATCGCGGTATCCCATAAAATAAACGCCCGCCAGCTTGAGCATCTCGGCGGCGCAGCGCAGTTCGGCTTCCCGGCGGTCGGCGACAGTTTCAAACCTGCGCAGGAGCCGGGGATCAACCTCGCCAACCTCCCCGCGCGTTGCACAAACCAGGTGGACCTCCACCCCTCTGCGGGCATATAACGCCAATGTTCCCCCTATGCCAAAGGTTTCGTCATCTGGGTGCGCCAGCACAGCCAGCAAGGTGGGTTTAAGATTTGATTTCCCAGCATATTCGGTCATCGTCGCCTCAATATTCCAGTAAACCTGGATCAACCTGCCGCGCCCAGGCATTCGTCCCGCCCCGAAGGTTCATCGCGTTATTAAAACCTTCTCCCCGCAGGTACCGAACAGCAAAAGCTGACCGGCTGCCTGTACGACAGAATGCAATAATATCTCTGTCTTTCGGCAGCTCGGTCAAGCGGCTGCTCAACTGCCCATATGGTATGTTCGTCGCCCCCGGCAACTGAACCACCTGTTGTTCCACTGGTTCGCGCACATCGAGCAAAAAAATATTATCGCCCTGCGCCAGCCGTCTGGCGACCGCAGCGGGTTCAATATCCCAGGGGGCAAACTCCTCTTCGGATCGGTATGCCGGAGTGCCGCAAAAGGCTTCATAGTCTATCAAATGCGTCACTTCGGGGTTTGGTCCGCATATCTTGCAGTTTGGGTTTTTACGAAGCTGAATGAGCTGAAAAGTATTATCCAGCGCATCATACAGCAACAGCTTTCCAATCAGTGGCTGCCCTATTCCCAGAATCAGCTTAATCGCCTCGGCCGCTTGCAGCGTTCCGATCGTCCCCGGCAAAACGCCGAAAACCCCGCCCTCAGCGCAGCCTGGAACCAGACCGGGCGGCGGCGGCTCTGGGAACAAACAACGATAACACGGACCGCGGCGCGCATCGAAGACGCTAACCTGGCCTTCAAAGCGGAAGATCGAACCGTAAATATAGGGCTTTCCCGACAGCACGCCATAATCATTGAGTAGATAGCGGGTCGGAAAATTATCTGTCCCATCAATCAGAATATCGTACTCTCCGGCAATCCGCTCGATGTTCTCTGAGGATAGAATTTCCTCATAGGCAGTCACTTCAATATGGGGGTTGAGCGCCATCATACGGTCGCGCGCAGAGCCGGTCTTGGATTGGCCTATGCGATCCGTAGCATGGAGCACCTGGCGCTGCAAGTTCGACGCCTCAACCACGTCATAATCCACCACCCCGATCCGACCGACGCCCGCCGCCGCCAGGTACAATGCGTTGGGCGAACCAAGCCCTCCACTTCCTACAATCAGAACGCTGGCAGCCTTTAGCTTGCGCTGTCCCTCCACGCCCACGTCAGGGATCATCAAATGACGGGAGTACCGCTTGATTTCTTCGCGGCTCAGTTCAGGGTACATAGCGACTCCTTGTATCATGCAGATTATCAGCCCATCACACAAATTGTAGATAGAATGTCTTAAATTATCACCCTGAACGTGTACTTGTCAACGGTTTAACTCACCCGCTTCACCACCGCCTTCCCAAACTCGCTTGAGAAAAAGCATTCTCCTGGGCCATGGGGCGTCATGCAAACCGCGCACTTCAGAAGGGTATGGTAGAATTCCATGACAAGGATGATTTCAATGCTTATAGATCCATTTGGACGTCCCATTACCTACCTGCGTATTTCTGTAACCGATCGTTGTAATATGCGTTGCGTGTATTGTATGCCGCCCGAGGGCATCGAAACCCGAAGCCATGATGAAATCATGCGCTACGAAGAGATCCTCCAGGTTGTGCAAACAGCAGCGCAACACGGCATCACCGAGGTGCGATTGACCGGTGGCGAACCGCTCGCGCGGGCTGGCATCGTCTCGCTGGTGCGCATGATCGCCGAGACGCCCGGAATTAGAGATCTCAGCCTCACCACCAATGGCCTGTTGCTCGAAAAATTCGCAGCCGAATTGGCTGAAGCCGGTCTGAAACGCGTCAACATCAGCCTCGATACCCTCGACCCGGATAAATTTTCCCGCATCACTCGCGGCGCATCGCTAGAGCGGGTTTGGAGCGGCTTGCAAGCTGCCGAATCTGCCGGTCTGACCCCTATCAAGCTCAACACAGTCGCGATGAAAGGCGTCAATGAGGATGAATTAATTGATATTGCCAGGTTGAGCCAGCGTCATCCCTGGCGTGTTCGTTTCATCGAGCTCATGCCAGTCAATAACCAGACGCCCTGGGGAGAGGGATTTCCCAGCCCGCAAAGCGCTTACCTTCCCATTCATGATATCCGAAGAATCCTGGCGCCACTCGATCTCCAACCAGTCGAAGAAAAATCCGGTTCTGGCCCTGCTCGCGAATACCGTATCCCTGGCGCGCCGGGGACGGTTGGCTTTATCTCGCCGCTGGGGGAACATTTCTGCGAGAGGTGCAACCGTTTGCGCCTGACCGCCGATGGCGCGCTGCGGCCTTGTTTGCTGAGCGACATTGAAATCCCGCTTCTCAAGGCGCTTCGCGCTGGCGAGGATATCTACCCGTTTTTGGAAAGAGCAGTCCTGATGAAACCGGAAGGCCACGAGCTGGTAAAAAATCATCGCCCGATGACCCGCTGCATGATCCAAATCGGCGGCTGAACGAAGCCTCCTGCCGGTGAAATCGAGCTGATATATAATCATGGCATGTCGGCTCACCGGGATTTGCCCGCCCATTCCGCGCCCGCCAGCTCTAGATTCGCTCTCGCTCTTGCCGGTCTGAAACAACCGGTCTTTCAGCTTGTGCTCGTCATGGCGCTCACCCTGGCCGGACGCTTATTTTACGTCCTCTTCACAGGCTTTGCCACCGATGACGCTTTTATCACTTTCCGTTATGCCCACATGCTGGCAGAAGGACAGGGCTTTGTTTACAATCCCGGCGAACGGGTGTATGGGACAACTACCCCCCTCTTTACCTTCTTAATCGCCGGCTGGCTGCTAATCTCAGGTAGTTCCCCCCTGGTGGGGGCGCGCCTGGTAGAAATGATAGCCGCAATGGGCGCTTCTGCTTTTACCTACCTGGCTGTCCGCCGTCTGGGCGGCAGCCTTCTCCAGCAAACCCTCGCTGGGCTTTCGTTAGGATTATGCATCAGCCAGTGGTCGCACGACACCAATGGGATGGAAACCGCCCTCTTGCCCTGCCTGATGGCCGCCTCGTGGTTTGCGCTGGCGGCAAAGCAATACACCTGGGCAGGTATTCTATGCGGGCTGCTCCTTTGGACACGCCTTGATACCATCCTTTGGCCCCTGGCACTGACCTTTGCAGCCCTTTTCGAGGACCGGCGCGCCGCAATCCGCATGGGCTTGATCGCCGCCGCGATGTATTCTCCGTGGCTCATCTTCGCGAGCATATATTTTGGATCTCCCATCCCCCATACCGTGGCAGCCAAAATAGCCGCTTACACTCAAAACAACGCAACCTCCTTCTTTGCCAATACCTGGACTGTCATAAAATACCTGACTCCGATCCCGGTTTCGCCTGCCCGCCCCGGTTTCTTGATCCTCGTGGCAAGTCTGACCTTGAGTCTGGCGGGGATTCACGCCTGGCGTTCCAGGCGGTCGATTCTCCAGCTTGCCCTGGTCTTTTTCGCCCTCTTAGAATTAATCCGTCTGGCGATTAGCGGAGCTACTTTCTTTAATCGTTACTTCGTCCCGCTTTTGTGGGCAGTCCTCACCCTGGCCGCGCAGGGTCTGGGTTACTTCTGGGAACAACTAAAACCGTCCAACCGCCCGGCCATCGGCTGGCTGGCTTTTTGGTTGTCAACAGCTATCACAGCTGCTTTTGGCGCGCTTTTGCCAATCGGTTCGGGTTCAAACGCTCCATCACTGGCCGATAGCTATGTTGTGGTTTCGCTCTGGCTTCTACTCTTTCCTTTCTTGCTCCTGCTGTTCTCAAACTTCAAGCGGCGCGGACGGCCTGCCCATTGGGCTGGTCTGGCTGCTTTGGCGCTCACGCTGGTCTTTTTTTCTATCGCAGCCGGACGGCAACTTCTTCCCTCCTTGCGCTTTATACGCGCCAGCCAGATCTACCGCGGCGAGAGGTCACTCCAGGCGATGGGTCAGTGGCTGGCGGTTAACTCCCCACCTGGCGCAACCGTACTCCTGGAGCCTCTGGGGTACGTAGGTTATTATTCGAACCGCGTCATGCGCGACGAGGTCGGCCTGGTAACACCAGATGTCACGCGCTTAAAACAGGCCGGCAACTTGGATGTTTATGATTACCTGGAAGAACTCCGGCCGGATTATGTGATCCAGCATTGTGACGATATCCTGGAATGGCAACGCCGGGAACCGCCGGAACAAAATCTGCTCATCCGAAATTACCGGATGGCAAAACAATTCAACCCGCTCGCCTTCGATCCAGTCTCCGGTTACAACTCAGAAACAGATTTCGGGCCCATCAGCCGCCAATCCTGTTATGAAATTTGGGAAAAGAAATAACCCCCCTTTTTCCCAAAGGAAATCACACAGGCGCGAATTATAAAAACAGGAGCGGTTTGCACCGCTCCTGAAGATAATTACGCAGTCCCAAACATGCGGTCGCCCGCATCGCCCAGGCCGGGCACAATGTACCCCTTCTCGTTTAGCCGTTCATCGATCTCCCCAAGATAAATTGGGATATCCGGATGGCGACTGTGCAGATGGGCAATCCCTTCGGGCGCTCCAATCAATCCAACAAACTTGATGCGCATCGCTCCCCAGTTCTTTAGCAGATCAACCGTCGCCGCCGCGGATCCGCCCGTTGCCAGCATAGGATCCAGGATCAGGCAAACCTGAACCGTCGGGCCTACCGGCAGCTTATTGTAATACTGCACGGGTTTTAAGGTTCGCTCATCGCGATAAAGGCCGATATGCCAGACTTCCGCCGACGGCATCAACTCCCAGACGCCCTCCACCAGCCCCAAGCCAGCTCGTAAAATCGGGATTAATCCGATTTTTTCTTCCAGCTCACTGCCGGTCATTACTGCCAGAGGGGTCTTTACCTCCACCGGTCTGGTTCTCAAATCCAGCGTGGCCTCATACGCCAGCAGACCGGCCAGTTCCCGCACCAGTTCGCGAAACTTCTTGGGCTCCGTGCTGGTTTGCCTGAGCAGCGATAACTTGTGCTTGATCAATGGATGGCCAGAAACAAAAACATTTTCCATGGTTCACTCCTGCAGTTGGTAAACTGTTTCATTATAGTACGAAAATCACATTTTGGATTCCTACAACCGAACTTTTTGATGATAATTTTGCTTACGCTGATCACAAAGCATGCCATTGAATGGCGACTGCTCTCAAAACTTAGCGGATCATGCTTGTGGCAAAATCCCTGCCACACTTGTGTTCTGACCCACCAGAAGTAACGGTTACCTCCGTGATTGAAGGTGGGTTGGTAAAATCGAGCAAGGATAAAACCCTTTAGCTCGATGGCAATCTGTGAGATGCGGAAAAATCTATGAAAATGATAATCAAGCACAAGCCGTTCTCACAGCAACAAGATAATAATTTAACTGCCCATGACTCCTTCGTGAAATGGGCTGGTTTCACTGACGTTGAAAAGCAGCATATAATCAAGGAGAACTGAATATATCTAATCTCATGTTCAAAGTAGCTTATTTGATCTCGCCGAAAATGACGGCCGCTTAAGACTTGATTTTGGAATTATCTCCTCTGTTTCCTTATGCGAGGAATGGAAACCGTCTTCAACCTGGTCTAATCGGTTATAAACGAAAGAAAAGATTCAAGAAAGCGGACTTTGGATAGTAAACAAACAATAGAATAGCCTCTCTCGGAAATTGATCTAGCCCACCTACAAACCTTTACTCCTTGATAAATCAAGAAACAGGTACAACATGGACTCTTTTGAAACCCTAATTGCCAGCATCCTCTATTGTTCTTCTTAATAAAAAACTATCGGCAAAAATATTTTTTTGACAGGAACAATAATTTCCTTTATGATTATCAGAAATTTGCCTCTGAGAAATAACGATGTCCACACCGCCAGAAGATATTTTGCAATTTCCCTGCGAGTTCCCTCTGAGAATCATCGGAAAAAACGAAGATGATTTTGAAGAGTTTGCAATCGCTTTCGTCCGCGAATTTGTCCCCTCCCTGCAAACGAATGGGGTTCACAGTCGCCTCAGCAACGGAGGGACTTACATCTCCATCACCATGACCTTTACCGCCGAAAGCCGCGAGCAGGTTGATGCACTCTATCAGGCCATGACAGGCCACAAGCGCATTCTCTTTGCCCTGTAAAGAGGGATCGCAGCAAAGTGTTTAGGGTATAATCGGTGGCATGGATGACGCCCACAACCGCTTGATCAACCCGGAGCCGCGAGCTGATGATCGGCTAGATCAGGCCTTACGTCCTCAAAATCTTTCCGAACTGATCGGCCAAAACCAGGTCAAAGAGAATCTAGGCATCCTGATCGCGGCGGCCAGACAGCGCGGCGAGCCTCTGGATCATGTCCTTTTCTATGGGCCGCCGGGGCTCGGCAAAACCACGCTGGCACATGTCCTCGCCAACGAAATGGGCGTCAACATCAAGATCACTGCAGGTCCAGCCATCGAGCGGGCCGGGGACCTGGCAGCCATCCTCACCAATCTGCGCGGCGGCGATATTCTGTTCATTGATGAAATCCACCGCCTCGGCCGGGTGGTCGAAGAAGTATTGTATCCGGCGATGGAGGACTTTGCCCTGGATATCATCATCGGCAAGGGGCCATCCGCCCGTTCCATCCGGCTCAAGCTGCCCCGCTTCACGGTGATCGGGGCGACCACACGCCTGGCTCTCATCAGCGCTCCGTTGCGCGCCCGCTTCGGCGCCGTCTACCGCCTGGATTATTACGACCTCCCGGCCATGCAAACCATCGTCGAAAGAGCCGCCACCCTGTTGAACGTTCAAGCCAACCCAGAGGGTGTAACCGAAGTCGCCCGCCGGGCACGTGGCACTCCCCGCGTGGCGCTGCGTTTGCTGCGCCGCGTGCGCGATTACGCTCAGGTTCGCGCCGAAGGAGCGATCACAGGCGCAGTCGCCGGTGAGGCCCTCAGCCTGTTGAGCGTGGATGACCTCGGACTGGATGATGTCGATCGCCTTGTGCTCACGACCATCATCGAAAAATACAACGGCGGGCCAGTCGGGTTAAGTACCATCGCCGCCTCGATTAGCGAAGAGCCAGATACGATCATGGATGTGGTGGAGCCCTATCTGCTCCAGCTTGGTTTTCTGGAACGCACCCCCCAAGGACGGGTTGCCACCCGCCGGGCCTATGAACACCTTGGCCTCCCCTTTGCTCAGACCCAGCAGCCCGGTTTGTTCTCCCCGTGAAGACCAGTGATTTCGATTACCATCTCCCGCCAGATTTAATAGCCCAGACGCCGGTGGAGCCCCGCCATGCTTCGCGCTTGCTGGTATTCCACCGCAACAGCGGGGAGATAGAACACACCACCTTCTGGGAAATCGGTAGCTACCTTAAACCAGGAGACCTGCTCGTGATCAATCAAACGCGGGTGATCCCGGCCCGCATTTATGCGCGCAAACCAACCGGCGGACAGGTAGAATTGCTCCTCTTGCATCGCGAGGATGAAACCACCTGGGAAGTATTGGTTGGCGGCAAACGCGTCACTGCAGGCAAAACGCTCCACCTGGAAGATGGGCTGACCGTGCAGGTGATTGCCCAGTTAGACGGCTCCCGCCCGCGCGTGCGCTTCTCTGAACCGGTAGAAGCCTATTTGGAACGAAAAGGGCAAATGCCGCTTCCTCCCTATATTC
>JABLXC010000039.1 GCA_013178185.1 Anaerolineae bacterium
GCAGCTTCCCTCCGCTCGCCAGCCCCTCGATCGTCTCGATCTTCTTCCCCTCCAGCTTCTTCGCCATCAGCATGCACGAATCCTCTGCTTTGCCGTCCACAATCACCTTGCACGCCCCACAATCCCCAGTCAGGCAACCCGGCTTCGCCCCCGTCATATCCAGCCGCTCCCGCAAGACCGTCAGCAGCATCTCGTGCTCCCCCACTTCTAGCGTATAGTCCTTCGAATTTATATTCAGCGTTACCCATGGCATAGGAAACCTCCTCATAAACCCATATTGATATAGTCAGAGACAAACGAATAAAGCGCTCCTATTGAACTCCCATAAAGAACTTTGCTGGTTCTGTATTGCTACTTTAAAACTATTATAACAAAGGCAGCTTGCAAACCCTTTCACACCGGTTGGAGTGGGCGGTTTAAGAATGTCCCTGGATGGCGCGAGGTTCATAAAGCTCCTCCAAAGTTTTCATTTCGTCAGCTTCGAGTTTTAATTGCAACGCGCCAACCGCTTCTTCTAAATGTTTCATTTTGCTGGCCCCCAGAATAGGCGCCGTGACGCCAGGTTTGTGGAGGAGCCAGGCCAATGCAATCTGGGCAGGGGTTACGCCCCTTTCTTTTGCCAGAGAGATAGCCCGGTAGACGATTTGAAAATCAACCGGCCCATAATAAAATTCCTGCGCCCACTGATCGCTTTTTGCGCGCGGTGTGTCGCCATACGTTTCGGGGTTGCGGTTGCCAGACAGAAAGCCACGCGCCAGGGGGCTCCAGGGTACCACGGCGACGCCTTCCTCGATACACAGCGGGATCATCTCTCGCTCCTCTTCGCGATATACCAGGTTGTAGTGGTTCTGCATCGCCACAAAACGCGCCCAACCATGGCGGTCCGCCAGGTACAGGCTTTTGGCAAACTGCCAGGCAAACATGCTCGAGGCTCCCAGATAACGCACTTTACCCGCTCTGACCAGATCGTTCAACGTCTCCAGTGTCTCCTCAATCGGGGTTTCATAGTCCCAGCGGTGGATATAGTATAGATCCACATAATCCGTCCCCAACCTTTCAAGAGAGGCGTCAATGGCAGCCAGAATGTGCTTGCGCGACAATCCCCGGTCATTCGGACCTTCTCCCATCGGCCAGAAGACCTTGGTAGCAATGACAACCTCCTCTCGTTTTGCAAAGTCGCGCAGGGCCCGCCCCAGGATTCGCTCACTGGCACCCAATGAGTACATATCCGAAGTGTCAAAGAAATTAATACCCAATTCAAGCGCCCGCCGAATGAATGGACGGCTTTCTTCCTCCGGCAGCACCCAATCGCGCCATTGAGGGTCCCCGTAGGTCATCGTGCCCAAACAAATTCGTGAAACTTTAAGACCTGTTTTTCCTAAGTTTATATAGTCCATTGTTCTTATCCTTTGTGAGTTACTGCTGTTTAAGAATGGCCGAAGCGCCACAATTTGTCAAGTGCTACTTGCCTCAGCAGTCCATATCTCATGACCCCAGGAAATCGCCATGACATATATCGCATTAATTATATGACATTTGTCATTGAAATTGGAGAGCGCAAAATGCTACGATGAAAACTAGTTGTGAGCAAATGTTATGAGAAAATGTTAGAAGCCCTCTCGTTCCTTTCCTGGCTATGAATATTCTCCTCCAAAATATCAGTTTCTTAGTGCGCAACCCAGGCGCAATAGAACAATCCTGCGACCTTTTAATCAAAGGCAACCGGATCGAAGCCATTGGGAAAAACCTGCCAGCCCCTGAAAACACTGATATCATAGACGCGGCGGGTTGCATTGTCATCCCAGGTCTGATCAACGCCCATACCCACCTCTATCAGAATTTCCTCAAGGGGGTTGCCAGAGACGAAACCCTGATCCCCTGGATTAACAGCCTGCTGTTTCCGTCCGTAGCCGCCATTCGCGAACAATCGAGCGCCGGCAATGAACGCCCGGCCTACCTGTGGACAGCCACGGCCAGCATCGAAATGATCCGGGGCGGCGTCACTTGCTGTGTTAACATGGATGTCACCTCAGACGAATCCATGGTCGCCTGGCGCGATCTGGGCCTGCGTGGCGTTTGCGCCTATACATTAACAAACACCTGGGTTCCGGCTGAATTGCGGGGAGAGGAAATGAAAACCCGCCAGAAAGTGACTGATTTCATCCGGCGCTGGCACCAGCCGGGTGGTTTGCTCCAGGTATTTCCCGCCCCTTCGACCCCTTTCCTGTGCGATGATGCCATGCTCCAATGGATTCGCGACCTAGCCAAAGATATGGGGCTTGGAATCCACATTCACGTCTCTGAGATCGCCAGCGAAGTACAAGACTCGCTGCGAGACTGGGGAAAACGCCCCTTCGAGAGGCTAAACGATCTCGGTTTGCTGTCGCCCAACCTGACCGCAGTGCACTGCGTTCACATCAGTCCGCAAGAAATCGCGCTGCTGGCAGATGCAGGGGTAAAGGTTGTGCATTGTCCCAAGAGCAACATGAAACTTGCGGATGGCGTCATGCCTATTTTGCCAATGAAACATGCCGGGATTTCCATCAGCGTTGCCACGGATGGCTGCGGTTCCAATGACCTGTTGGATATGTGGGAGGAAATGCGGGCCAGTGTGCTACTGGCGCGAGTGACCAACAACGACGCTGCTGCGCTCACAGCCGAGGAGGCTTTCAGGATGGCAACCATCGAACCAGCCAAAGTCTGCGGCATCGAAGCCGGGCAGTTGGAGCCGGGCCTATTGGCAGACCTGGCAGTGATTGAACCAGACGGCGCCCATATCCGCCCGCTTTTTGCTGACCGCTTGATCCAGACGCTGGTTTTCTGCGGCAAAGCAGCAGATGTGCGCGACACCATCATCAACGGCGAAATTGTGATGAGAAACCGCAGAATCGTTAAAGTGGATGAGCAGCAAATCCTGGCAGAAGCAGATCGAGTTGGAGCTCAACTGTATAACCGGCGCAGCCAATTTCGATATTAAGGGGTTTAACAACAAGGATTTATTCCTTGGCTTTTGAAAATTTTCAAGGAGGAATATCACTGTGGGATCAATGGTCTTGTACGTACCCGGGAAGACGTTTTTTCACAAACTGGACCCGCGCGCCAAGATAGTATTTCTAGTCTTGGTCAGTACGTCCATCTTTACGGTTCGAAATATTCCATTAGCGTTGATTGGCCTTGGGGTGATGATCGCTTTGTGGGGTTTGGCGAGATTACCCTGGAAGATTCTTTACGGGCTCTTGAAAACGCTCGTTGGCATTTTTATCTTCCTCTTCATTATCCAATCCATTTTCTATCCTGGGGAACAAATTCTTGTCAAGCCGTTGATCCCCAGCTTTATCCCTCTGATTGGCGGGTCAGGGAAAATTGCAATGGAAGGGATAAACTTTGCCTTCTTACTAATCGTCCGGCTTCTGACGATGATCATCCTGATGCCACTGGTCAGCATGACGACGCCAGTGCAAAATCTGGCGCTCGGATTGGCAAAAATGGGATTGCCATACCACATCTCTTTCACCATCACCTCGGCTCTCAACATGGTTCCAATCCTGCAAAGCGAGGTCAGCATCATCATGGACGCCCAGAAGCTAAGAGCCATGCGGATCTACGAAAAAGGCAAAATCATGGAGAAATTCAAGTCATATACTGCGCTGGTCACACCGCTGGTAATCGGCGCCATGCGCCGGGCGCAATCCATGGCGGTAGCGATGGACTCGCGCGCCTTCGGCGCAATGAAGACACGATCTTACCTGCAGGATATCCGCCTCAGGTGGGTAGATTGGGCGTTTATCACCGGAACAGTCGCGTATTCAATTGGCACAATTATTGTCGCCTCAATATTACCACGGCTATAAAGGGTGCAAGTTATGATGACTAAAGAAATCCCGGCAATAGAAATGATCGACGTCTCTTACCGCTATCCTCGCAGTAAGAAAATCGTTATTAAAAACTTGAACCTCACTGTAAAACAAGGGGAATTTCTGGCCGTCATGGGAGAGAACGGCGCCGGCAAAAGCACCCTCTGCCAGATTTTGAACGGGATCATCCCCCACTCTTTACATGGAAAATTGAGCGGAAAAATTCTCGTCCAGGGTTTGGACACCCAGGAGACCCCCATCTCAGTCCTCTCCACAAAAGTTGGGATTGTCCTGGATGATCCCGAAAACCAATTGTTCACCACCTCGGTCATGAGTGAAGTCGCTTTTGGCCCCGAAAACCTGAACGTGCCCGTAGACGAAATTCGCGAGCGCATTCGCTGGGCGATCGATGTAGTCGGTTTAACTGGATTTGAAGACCGAATGCCAACTGCTTTATCGGGCGGGCAGAAACAACGCTTGGTCATCGCAGCCGCCCTGGCAATGCAACCCTCCATTCTAATTCTGGATGAGGCCACATCACAAATTGATCCCCTCGGCGTGTTTGAGGTTCTAAACCTGGTAAAAGAATTGAATCAGAAATATGGCATGACGATCGTCATGGCCACCGATCAAAGCGAAGAGGTCACGCGCCTGGTTGACAGGGTTATTGTCCTGGGAGACGGTGAGAAGGTCGCCGAAGGAACGCCGCGCGAAGTATTCTCGGACACCCAGCTATTTTCCCGCTTCATGATTCGATCACCACAAGTTTCACAACTTGGAACTCGACTCAAAGAAGCTGGCCATCCATTGCCAGTCTTTCCGATTACGATCGAAGAAGCGCAAAGTGGGATTATCCAAATCCTGAATGGAAAGAAACCGTCTAATCCAAAGACACAAGCTCCAAGTCCAAAGGAAACGCCTGCCGTTTCCACGAGCGATGTCATCATCCATGTAGAAAACCTGGATTATGTATACCAGCCGCAAACTGTAAAAGCAGTAGAAGATGTGAGCTTTGACATCTATCGAGGCGAATTCGTCGCCCTGATTGGCCAGAATGGCTCTGGGAAAACCACTGTTCTAAAAAATATGCTCGGGTTGCTGCAGCCCACCAAGGGAAAAGTGATAATTGCTGGCTTGGATACACAAGTGGCGCCGGTGGCTGATCTGGCGCGCCACGTCGGATTTGTGCTGCAAAATCCGGATCAGCAGTTGTTTGCCGAAACCGTTGAAGATGAGATTTCTTTTGGCCCGCGCAACTTAGGTCTCGATGAAGAAACTATCAAGGCGCGAGTAGCCGAAGTATTGACTCTGGTTGGCCTGGAAGAAAAGCGACAAGAGTTTCCCCCAGCACTCCCCAAGGGAGAGCGCGCCAAAGTGGTGATCGCCTCTGCCCTGGCTCTCGATCCAGAGATCATCGTCCTGGATGAACCCACCACCGGACAGGACTATAAGGGTTGTCACCAAATCCTGCAGATTGCCAAGAAATTAAATGAGATGGGACGTACTATCGTCTTTGTGACCCACCACATGGCGCTCGTCACCGAATATGCACGGCGGGTAATCGTCATGCGGGGAGGTCATATCCTGGTTGATAGCAAGACCGAAGACGTATTTGATCAGACCGAGCTGGTGTTGAAAGCCCACATCATCCCCCCACAAATAACCACCCTCAGCCAGTCTCTGCCTCCAGAGCTGGGGTTGCCCAGGGTCGCGCTATCCGTCTCTGATCTGGCAAATTCAATCCTCGATAGATTAGGTCAGGCTGTGTGAGAAGTTGATAAGGATTAATACAACAAACAATTACGAAAAGGGTTAATAAAGACATTGCCAATTTCGGTTCAATTCGAACCAGATTCTTAATCCATATCCACTCAATTTTTTCTAAAAGGAGAAAACAGCATGAAAAAGAAAAAGCTCATCACCACCCATCCGGCCATCATCGCAGTCTGGGCAGCCCTCATCGCCGTAGCCAGCCTTTTGCCGGCATTTCCCCTGATCGGAGGGACAGGCGGCACGTTTAGCCTGGGCAATGCATTAACCCCGTTATCGGGCGTCTTATTTGGGCCTTTCGCCGGCGCAATTGCTTCAGCGATTGGCGCGTTCCTTGGGCAATTGCTGGCGCCTAACACTGTCATCTTGGGGCCTTTACAATTCATCCTACCCGCTCTCGCCGCTCTTTTTGCTGGTTTTGCCATGCAGAAGAAATGGTATCTGGCATTCGCAATGTATGTCATTAACATGATTGCTTTTCTGTCGCTGCCAGTAGGCCGGGAGGCTTACATATTCCCCCTCGTCGTCTACACGCCTCCTCTGATCGCCATTCTCTTCGGGTGGTTTGTTGCAAAAGATTGGATCTCCTCTTCAAATCGCGCCAAAATGCTCGTCGCAGTTTTTTGCTGCGCTCTGGCCGGAACGCACGTTGACAATGGCGTTGGCAACGTTTGGGCCACCATCATGTTCGGGCTTCCAAAAGAGGTCTTCTTCTCGATTTTGGCGATTGCCCCGATCGAGCGGGTTTTATTCGCCCTCGGAAGCGCCATCATCGGCACACCGCTGTTGGTCGGCCTTCCCAAGATTTCCATCCCAGTAGGGCCAGCATTGGAAGAAGAGGAAGAATAGAAGAAAAGTAAAAAACAATTCGGTTAACAAAATTTTGCTCTCTCCGGTGTGGCAGTTCCTGGTTCTCCAGCAGCTTCAAGCAGGACCGAACACGGGAACTGCCAAAACCGGGCAAGACAAAAAAAGCTCCCGAAGATATGGATTTGCCAAAAAAGGTTCGTTTCTATTACGATTGAACCTGAGGGGAGGCTGTCACACCCGAAAACATCGCTCGCCAGGGTAAATGGGGCTTTGCAGCGACGAATACGCTGAAAACTTGTTTTTGCAGAAATTATTTTTTATTGATTAGGAGAGATTCACACTATGTACGGAGCCGCTGCTGGTAAGCCTGGACAGGTTGAAATGATCCAATTCCCAGAAAGGGATCTTCAACTCGGTGAAGTGATGGTCGCGCCATTAGCCTGTGGAATTTGCGCCAACGATGTCAAGCTGGTGGAAAAAGGCACGACTGATGCCAAATATGCGCTCGGCCACGAGGTGGCCGGTCAAATAATTCAGGTCGCAGAGCAGAGTCGTTGGAAAGTCGGTCAGCGGGTGGTTTTTCTGCCTTATCTGCCCTGCGGCGCTTGCTATTATTGCCTTCGCAACCAGCCCACTTTGTGCACAAATCTGTTCGAAGCATTCCCCATACCAGGGGGGCTTGCCGACCGGGTGATCATCCCCCGCGCGATGGCAGAACGCGGGCTGATCCTGATCCCGGAGGATATGCCGGCTGAGGCAGCTTCTCTGGCCGAACCGGTTGGCTGCTCGATCAAGGGAATCGAAGATTCCGGCGTCAAACCCGGCGATTCGGTTCTCATCATCGGTGACGGGCCAATGGGGATCATCTGCGCTGCAGCAGCCCGCGCCTACGGCGCATCGCCCGTCCTGGTAGCCGGAATGACACCCCACCGCCTGCAAGCGGCAAAAGAACATTTTGCAGATGCCGTCATTCATGTCGCAGAACAGGACCTGCTTGCAACAACTAGATCCTTTACCGGAGAACGAGGGGCCGATATTGTCATCGCCGCCGTATCCAACGGTGAGGTTTTAGCAAACGCCATCCAGGCTGTCCGCCCTGGAGGTACCGTAAACTCCTTTGCAGGCGTCCCTTCAGGTACAGTGATTGACCTGGATGTGCGGGATTTACATTACAAACAAATTCATCTGACTGGTTCGTTCGGCATTAGCCCAGTATACGCGGAAAAGGCAATCCACCTCATCCACACCGCCCGTATTCCCTGGGAACCGATCATTTCTGCCCGCTTTCCTTTTGAAAAAACCGCCGAGGCTGTCCAATACGCAGCACAAAGAAGGGGATTAAAACCGGTCGTTATTTTCAATAAATAATCTTTTCGGTAAGCATAATTTGACAGCCCATCTTTACTGTGGAGGGAAACTTGAAAGAATTACGACTACGCCGTTTATTTGCCCAGGATCAGCGCTCCGTCATCGTGGCGTTTGATCATGCCGGTTTCATGGGCAATATCCCAGGGCTGGAAGACATCGGCCAGTTATTAAATACCCTGACTCAGACCGGTGTAGATTCGGTCATCACCACTGTTGGTGTCGCAAAGAAATATCGAAAAGATTTTGGTCAGCTTGGCCTAATCCTGCGCGTCGACGGCGGCTCAACGGTGCGAAACCCCAAGAGCGGTGAACTGGCTATCACGATCTCCGTGGAAGACGCGTTGCGCCTGGGCGCTGACGCAGTAATCTGCATGGGAATGATTGGCTTTCCCGAAGAACCATCCACCATCCGAAACTTGACCGCCCTTGCAGCAGAAGCCGACCGCTGGAACGTCCCCCTCGTAGCCGAGATGCTGGTTAAGGGTGAGCAAAAAGAAGCCAGCGTAGAGGAAATTGGTTTTGCGATGCGGGTCGGCGCGGAGTTGGGAGCCGACTTAATCAAAACTTCAATGGCCTTGCCGGTTGATGAGTTTCAACGAGTCCTCAAGGCATGCTACCGACCGGTCGTAATTTTAGGCGGCGCAAAAGTGGATGATGAGGAAGCGCTGCTCACAACCGTTTACCAGGCTATTCAAGCCGGCGCCGCAGGCGTTGCCATTGGACGCAACGTGTGGCAACACCCCAACCCTTTGGGGATGTGCCGGGCGCTGGTATCCCTGGTACATGGCGAGGCTACGATTGCCCAGGCATTGGCGGAAGTAAAGTCTTGAACGAATTCGTCCTTGGGCTGGATATTGGCACTTCTTCTGTAAAGGCGGTGGCATTTGACTTTGAAGGCAGGGTAAAGGCCTCCGCAACGATCCATTATCCTCTTTATTCCCCGCATCCCGATTGGGCCGAACAGGACCCGTCCGATTGGCGGAGCGGGGCTCTAGAATCCATCCGGCAAGTTGTAACAGAGATAAAACCTGATAAAATCAAAGTCATCGGCTTGAGCGGCCAAAGCCCGAGCCACGTCCTGCTCGATCAGGCTGGAAACCCGCTCGGCATGGCAATCATCTGGCGCGACCAGAGAGCCCGCCAGGAAGCCGAATGGCTTGCGCAAAACATCAGTGAAGACGAAGCCATTCGTTGGACCGGATTGAATGACATCGCCGACGCAACGCTCTCGCCGGCGCGTCTTCTGTGGCTAAAAAATCATCGCGCCGAAGATTGGCAGCGAACCTGTTTTATTGCCCATCCCAAGGATTTCATCGGCTTGGCGCTGACGGGAGAAATAGTAACGGACGTGCAAACCGCGTTTACGCTGTTCAATCCGGCAACTGGTCAGTACGACCCGGAGTATTTTGCGCGACTTGATATTCCGCCGACGCTCATGCCAGCCGTAAAGCTTCCCACTGAAATTATTGGGGGGGTCTCAGCGCAGGCCGCCAGCCTGACAGGGATAAAAGCCGGGACGCCGGTTGTCGTCGGCACGATCGATGCATTCTGCGACAGTCTGGCAGGGGGCGCCATACGCCCAGGCCAGGCTGTGGATGTTGCTGGCACATCAGAAGTGATCTCTTTAGGAGTTACCAACAGCAAGAGCGGCCAGGGCGTTTACCTTGCCGGAATTGGGCATGAAGGGCGCTTTCTATGCGGCCCAACACAGACAGGGGGAGATACCCTGGTTTGGTTAGGAAAAGGCTTTTACCCCGACATTGACCCAGCCGATCTTTTTGAAAAGCTGGAAACCGAGGCTGGTTCTGTTCCGCCCGGTAGCGGCGGGGTAATCTTTCTTCCTTATCTGAATGGCGAACGCGCCCCCATCTGGGACTCATTAGCAAGAGGCTGCTTTTTCGGACTGTCATTTGAGGACAACCGAAGACACTGCACTCGTGCAGTTTTCGAAGGCGTAGCCTACTCAGTGCGCCATGTCCTGGAAACTTGTGAAGAAATCGCCGGAACCCAGGCGGATCAGATCGTCATTTGCGGCGGCGGTTCGCGCAACCGGTTTTGGAACCAAATCAAGGCGGATATCTTGCAACGTCCTGTCTACCCTGCTGTGGTTAGAGAAACTGCCTGTTTGGGCGCTGCAATTCTGGCATGCGTCGGCCTGGGGGCATATCCAAACCTGAACCAGGCGAGCAAGCATATGCTGCAACTTGGGATTGCAATTGAACCACGCCATGAAACTGCAGAACAATATCAACAGGGATATTGGATCTATCGCGGCTTGTATCCAGCGCTGAAACCTTTATTTCAGAAAGCCTGACCTCTGGAAAGGTGGCGTTCTATGGCTGATAAGGATGAACTTCAACTGATCCTTCAAATAACCCGCCTGTATTACGAGCAAGACCTGACCCAGCAGGAAATTGCCGAACGGTTAAATCTGACCCGCCAGAAAGTCTCCAGGTTGTTGGTGCAGGCTCGCTCAGAGGGTATTGTTCGGATCACCATCCACGACCCCACGCCGGTGGATACCCGGCTGGCGCTGGAGCTTAAGCAAACCTTTGGGCTAAAGGATGTCGTTCTTACCTCCGGTGAAGGATTGGCCAACGAGACATTGCGAGCGACCATCGGCATGACCGCGGCGCGCTACCTGGTCAAACTGCTCAAGGATGATAGCTTGATTGGGATTGGTTGGGGCAGAACGCTGTTTGAAATGGTCAATTCCTTTCCCGCACAGTCAAAAATTAAACTTCACATCATCCCATTGATTGGCGGAATTGGGGGGATGGCGCCGTCCTTTCAAGTTAATGAAATCGCCCGCCGGTTTGCCGATTCTTTTGATGGCGTTTATCGTTTTATTCATGCGCCTGCCTTTACACAGGACACAGACGTTTGGAAAGCGCTCATGAAAATGGCAGAAATCAAAGAAATCCAGGAGTTGTGGCAGCGATTAGATCTCGCCGTCGTGGGCATCGGGCATGTCGAGTTTCAGAAAATGTCTTCCATGTTCTTTGTGGACTATATTTCCCCTTCCAGTCTGGCTCAGCTTGAAGCGCGCGGGGCAGTTGGGGATATTTGCGGACACTTCTTCAACATCCATGGAAAACCAATCGCCATCGAATCGGAAGTTATTGGAATAAGCTTGCCGCAACTAGAAGCCACCTCTAATGTAGTAGCTGTAGTGGGCGGAAAAGAAAAAGCAAGGGCAATTCTGGGAGCGTTACGAGGGGGATATGTCAAGGTGCTGGTTTCAGATACGGTGACTGCACAAGCAGTTTTACAAGAGAATGCAGTGTCTTAAACCTTGAAATATTAAAAGATTCGCCTCGCTGCATAGAGCAGCGAGGCTAAGAAAGAAGGAGAAACATGACATAATTTCTTACAAGAAAAAATCCTTTCTCAATCCCCAATGCCCATAAAGATACCGGTAAAATACCAATAAAAACTACCGATAATTCCCAATAAAAAGACCCAGGCTATGCCCTGCTGACGATGGCTTCGAATTCCAATAAATAATCCGGCCCGGCCAATCCTTTTACCACTGCCATCGTAACGGCGGGCTGGGTATTGCCCAGGTACTCCCTGGCAACTTTCCAAAACACCGGGATCACTTCGGCGGCGCGCACCAGCACATTCATGCGAACGATGTCGTCAAAACTGACATGCGAGGCTTTCAGCACCGCAACCATATTTTCAAAGGCACAGCGCACTTGCCCCTCAGGGTCTGTCTTGGGCCAGACTTCACCGCTGACAACATGAGGCGCCTGACCAGCAGTATAGACAAGATCGCCAATCCGCACCGCATGAGAATAATACGTGGTCGGTTTGTGCACCGTTTCTGGAGAGATGATTTCTCGTTTCATACCAGCCATCCTGTTCTTAATCCGCTCTTGCAATTGCCTCAACTTCGAGCAGGTATTCGCGATAAGCCAGGCTTTTGACAACCGCAATGGTCAGAGCCGGACGATGGTTGTGAAAAAATTGATCCTTCACCTTCATGATCACGGGCAAATCGGCGCGCCAGCGGACAAAAACATTTAACCGCACCACATCCTGGAACCCCATCCCGCTCTCTTGAAGCACAAGAGAGAGGTTGTGAAAGGCTTGTTTTGCCTGCTGGGCAGCATTGCCTATCCCAACCAGCTCTCCATCCACATTACGGGAGGTCTGGCCAGCGGAGTAAAGCACTGCTCCAACCCGAATTCCGTGCGAGTAGTAACTAACCGGGCGAGGCGATTCAGAAGGTATGATTATTTGCCGTTCCATCATCGAGATTAGTTATCAACCACCGCGATACCGTCCACTTCTACCAGCGCCCCTTCAACAGGCAGGTCATTGACAACGGCCAGAATACTCGGCGCCCGGTGGTTGCCAAAAAAGCGGTTGCGCGCCTCCATCACCGCCGGGCGGTATTCAAAATCAAGCAAATACGTCGTCAGCTTGACGACATCCTCCATGCTGGCGCCAGCGGCCTTCAGGACATTTTGCAAATTACGAAAAACCTGTTCCGCCTGGGCAGCCGGGTCGCCCGGGCCAACCAGCTTACCCTCAGGATCCAAGGGAAGCTGCGCTGAAATGTAAATCGTGTTCCCTGTCTTAACAGCATGGGCGTAAGGCCAGGTTGGTTCGTGCACATCTTTCGGGTTGATTAGTTCTTTGGCCATATTTTCTCCCTTAGTCAAATTACCTGCAGACTAAAAACGATAAACACTCTTCAAGAATAGCAATTGTAAGGGTGGTTTGATTTTCCAATAAAGATCGGAAAATCAAACCACCACGGAAAGAATAAGTTGTTAAGGTAAATCCCTATTCAGTGGGGATGAAATCGTTGGTGAATACTGTGCTGTTCTCCGGGCGTTTTTCAATGCCGCCGGTCTCATAGAGCAAATCAAGGGTGCGATTCCAGTCTTCTTCTGCCATCCATCCAATAGGTTTACCAACAGTGGCTTCACTATGGATCAAATCCAGCGTGAGCTTAACTTGTTCCAGAAGAACTTCCTGCGGCTGACCAGCCAGCTCTTGAGAACGAGCTTTTACTGCTTCCACCGCCTCTTCAGGATGTTCGAGTGAATACTGGTAGCCCTTGACCACTGCCGCGACAAAACGGCGCACAAGATCTGGGTTCTTGTCAATGGTATCCTGGTGGGTGATTATGCCGTTGGCAATGGTGTTGAATCCCCAATCGGCAGGCATCAAAACGTCAATCTTCTTATCGGTCTTTGTGCGCAGGATGGGAAGCTCATTGTTGATGTAAAGCGGCAGCACATCAATATCACCTTCAAGAAACGCTTGGTTTTTAACTGAAGGATCCAAGTTAACCGTTTTAACCTTACTGGTATCGATTCCCCACTTGGTAGCAAAAGCGGGATAGATTACAGCAAAAGCTTCACCTGGAGCCAGCGCGATCGTTTTACCTTCCAAATCTTTTGGTTCCTTAACAGGCTTATCTTCAAAGTAAGCCAGGCCAGAGGGATGCTTACCCATTAAACCCGCCACAACCTTGATCGGCATGCCTTTGCTGATGCCAATTGTCACAGTGGTCAGGTTGAGGTACCCAAAGTCATCTTCCTTCTGGGCGATCAGCGGAACGACATCGCCTGAGCCTTTACCTTCTAAAAGCTCAACATCAATGTTCTGCTCTTCAAAGAAACCCTTATCATCTGCCAAAACCAGGGCCGCAAACTCGGTCTTCCATCGCCAGGAAAGCCGCAGGGTAACCTTATCCATTGGGGGTTTGGTCGGTTCAACGGTAGGCGCCGCAGTTGGTTCTTCGGCTTTGGTCGGCTCGGATGCCGCAGGCGCGCTGGTGGGCTCTGCCGGAGCTGGGGTGGGGGTGGGAGCGCACGCGCCGAGAAGTAGGGCAGCAATCATAAGGGTAACCAACACATGCAGAACAACATTCTTTTTGTTTCCCATCTTATTCCTCCATAGGCTACAAGTAATCGGAAAAATTGGTTATCGAGCAATCTCTAGGTACTAACGACAGATCGAATCAGGTTCTGCAATCACCTCCTTTCACAATCTGCTCAAAACGTCCGCGGCAAAGCTCAATAATTTTTCCGCATTGGCCGGATCCGGCACCTCAACGGTGATTCCTGTCAGGCCATGATCCGCAATCAACTGCCGGATTTGGCCGGCGCAATCTGCCGCATCGCCTTCAATCACATAATGGCTCAAGATCTCATCGCTCACCAAAAAAGCTGCCGAGTTTGGCCCGCTGGTAGTCACCAAACGACGCATTTCTGCCAACTTTTCTGCAGTCAATCCCAGTTTGGCCTTCACTTCATCCGAGGAATCAACCAACCGGTATACCGTTCGGGCGCGGGCAATCGCTCGAGAGGCGTCATCGTACACAAGCATGGCAGCATATTGCAGTTTCGTGGTGCGCCCCGCCTTCTCTGCACCCCGGCGTACTGTTGCAACAACATTTGCCAGTTCAAAGCGCGGAATAGCATGCAACAAATTGACATCCGCTAAAGCGCCGCCCAGCTCCAACATTTTGGGGCCACGCGCCGCCCAGTGAATTTCGATATCCTTCCGGCAGGGAAAACCAATGCGGGCCTCCGCGAGCTTATAGAATTCACCGGCATAGGTAACCGGTTCACCCTTCCAAAGAAGGCGGGCGATTTCTACCGTCTCGCGCGCCATTTGGACCGGCTTCGAGCGCGCGATTTGCATTGGCACCAACGAGCGCGACCCCCCCGCGCCAATGCCGAGAAAAGCGCGCCCACCCGAAAACTGATCCAGGCTGGCAATGCTGACAGCGGTGACAACGGGATGGCGCGTGTAGGGGTGCGTAACCCCAGGTCCAAGCCGGATTCTTTTCGTGTTGCAGGCAACAGCGGTCAGAGTGACATAAAGGTCCAGCGTGAACCCCTGGTCTGCGATATAACAGGAGTCAATATTCAATGCCTCAGCAAGTTGAACGGTCTTAATGATTTGCTGCGGCGCTACGTCGGGGTTCATGGTGATAGAGGTGTCGAGCATGAGGTTACCTTACCTGGATGTTTGCACGCCGGATCAGTTCAACGGCAGCGCTCCTGGCCTCTTGCAGAAGTTTTTCCTCGTCAATCGTGACCAGTTTGCCACCCTCTAAGATTACTTTTCCATCAACGACGACCGTTTCGACATTTTCCTCGCCGCTATTGAAGACCGTCGTCGCGATTGGATCGAAAACCGGAACCGATTTAGCGCTATTAAAGTTGAAAACGGTTACATCTGCTTTGTATCCCGGCTCAAGTCTGCCAAGCCAACCGTCAGCTTGGAGTACCCGCGCCCCTCCCTCTGTCGCCATCCTGAGCGCATCTTCCGCCTGGATACAGGCGGGATCACGCAGCGCAGCCCTTTGTCCCAGAACCGCGAATTTAAGAGTCTCGATCATGTCCTGGCTGTTGTTGCTGGCAGCGCCATCCACACCCAGGCTCAAGGGAATGCCGGCTTTCATCATCTCTGTGATGGGGGCAACACCAGAGCCAAGGTACATGTTGCTGACAGGATTATGCGACACGCCAGCGCCGTACGACGCCAACGTTGTGATATCCTCTGCAGTCATACGAACACAATGAACCGCCAAAAACCGCTCGCTCAGCGCGCCATGGTCTGCAAGTGCAGGGATCAGTGGCATTCCAAATTTGGCCTGCGCGACTTCGTTATCAATGGTAATTTCATTTACATGCAGCGAAAATATCAAACCCTTTGAACGAGCATATTCAGAGATTACCGGAATGGCTTTTTTCGACATGCCGCGAATACTGGAAGGCGCCAAAGCCGGGTACACAAGCCCATTTCCTTGTTTTTGAACGGAATCTGTAATCTGATCTAACAGGGATGGAATTTTTTCCAAAGGCTGGATTAACGCAGGGTTCAATCCATGCTCCGCGCCATCATCGTTCATGCCGATCCCCAGCCAACCTCGAACGCCAAGATCCATATAGGCCTGGACGATGGCGTTGAAAATTCCAGGGTTAGGAAAAGCATATGAAAATTCAAAAATCGCTGTGGTGCCGGAGCGAATCGCATCAATGATCCCAATGGCCGCAGAAAGATAAGCTTCGCGTTCATTCATGGTGATTGAGGCAGGCGATGTTACTTTTTGTATCCAGGGCCGCAACGGCAACCCCTGCCCAACCCCCTTGAGAAAGGTTTGGAAAAAGTGAGTGTGGGTGCTGATCATTCCTGGCAATACAAATCGCCCGTCGCCGCCGAGCTTTTTCGCTCCTTCATACTTAGGCAGCAAAGCCGTCTGAGGGCCAACTTCAAGGACAACACCTGATCGGACGGCTACGGCCGCGTTTTCGATGAGCCTGCCAGGCCCAGCCCATACCCAGTCGCCCAAAATAATCGTGTCAGCGGTTGTAGTCATTTTTCTCCCTCACATGGTTGCGCTATGGAGAACACTTTCTTTCTCCGTCTTCCAGGGCAGAGCAAGTCGCTCGATGATTTCAATAATGAAGAAGAAGATAATACCCAAAAGGCTCAAGAACAAAATCCCAGCAAACATCAGGGTTGTGTCCATGTAACCATGCGAAACAACCAGCAAATATCCCAAACCTTCATCGGAAGCCACAAACTCGCCGACCACAGCCCCCACCACAGCCAATGTGCTGGCCACTTTCAAAGCTCCAAAAATATTTGGCAAGGCATTGGGAAGGCTGATTTTAAAGAATATTTGAGAGCGGTCAGCGCCCATTGATCGAACAAGGTAAATCATTTCCGGCTCGGTATTTTTAAGACCGACCACCGTATCCACAACAATCGGGAAAAAAGCAATCAAGAAAGAGACGATGATCTTGGGCCAGATTCCCCAGCCGAACCAGATAATCAAAAGTGGGGCGATGGCAATCTTTGGGATCGTCTGGGATGCAACCAGGAATGGGTAGATCACCCGTTCCAAAAAACGGGAATAGAAAATCATCAGTCCCATCGGGATGCCGACAATGATGCTCAATAAATATCCCAGCAAGATCTCCCAACCAGTCACAAGGCTATACCGAAAAAGCAGGCTTAAATTACCGGTCAGTTTTCTGAGCACCTGCGAAGGGGCCGGTAAAATGTATTCCTTGACATCAAAAACTTTTACGGCCAGTTCCCAGAGTACAATCACGACGATCATTGCAATGATCGAGTAACTATAGTTTCTAATCCATGTAACGAGTTTGTTTTCCCTGTTTTTCTTCGATTTCTCGTTCACGACAATCCTCCAAATTAGTCCTTGAGAAATTTAGGCCTGATCTATCTTTACAACACCGCAAAGCAAAAATTTTGGCAATGAGAACCTTGTTGACAGAAGCAGAGGCTAGTAGTCCACCTCAGAGGATGGGCTTTGACCAAGGCCTTCTTTGTCTTTGCCCAACTCATCAATCAGGATCCCCTGTTCACGGAAAATCTTGCGGATCTGGCGGTTATAGTCGGAAAATTCGGGCAGGTCGCGAATATCGAGCGTGCGCGGGCGGGGAAGGTTGATCTCAATATTCGCCACAATCCGTCCCGGTCGCGGCGACATAACCAGGATGCGGTCCGAGAGGAAGATAGCTTCGGGCACACTGTGCGTAACAAAAATTACCGTCTTGCGGCTCTGCTCCCAAATCCTCTCAAGGTCGAGGTTCATTTGATCTCGCGTGATCGCGTCCAGCGCGCCGAAAGGCTCATCCATAAGCAAGAGTGGCGGCTCATGCAGCAGCGCCCGGCAAATCGAAACGCGCTGCCGCATCCCGCCCGAAAGTTCGCGCGGATAGCGATCCGTAAAATTCCCCAGGCCCACACGCTCCAACAACTCGCGCGCATGAGGTTCATAATCAGCCCGGTTCAACCGCCGGATCTCGATCTGGAGCAAAACGTTATCGAGAACATTGCGCCAATCCAGCAACATATCGCGCTGGAAGACAATGCCCAGATTTGTGTACGGTTTGGTGACAGGCTCACCTTTGATCGTGATGACCCCTGTCGTGGCAGGATACAGCCCGGAAATTAACATCAGCAGCGTACTTTTACCGCAGCCGCTTGGCCCCACCAGCGATACAAATTCAGCTTCTTTGATTTCCAGGTTGACGGTTTGGAGTGCGACAATATCTTCCTTTGAGGTAGTATAGGTTTTGCTTACGTTCTCAATCTTGATCAGCGTTTGAGCAGGCATAAAATGCTCCACTTCTATATAAGGATGGTATTTGCCTTTGGTCCCAATAGGGCTATTTTCGACAACAATCCATGCTTCTCGATTAAATACATTATGAGGTTTTTCGCCTTCCTTTTGGTTACCAGGATGCGAAGGAACCTTCCAAAAACCTTCCAGTAATCTTATCGAAGTTCTAGCAGGTAACCAATACCCGGTTTGGTATGGATGTAACGGGGTTGTTTAGGATCGAGTTCAATTTTTTGGCGCAGACGATGGATGATTTTCCAAACCAGATGTTCCTCACCTTCATAGCCGCTTCCCCATACCTTTTCCAGGATATAGTCCGTCGTCAAAACATGGCCCACTGCGCCAGCCAGTTCGCACAGTAACCGGTACTCTGTGGAGGTAAGGTTGATTTCCTGGCCATCCATGCTGACACGGTGAGCCGCAAAATCTACCGTAAGCTCGCCAAGGGTCACCGCCGCTTGGGGGGCAGGAATAGGAGAATACATCGCGCGTCTTAAGACCGCCCGCACCCTGGCAATCAGCTCGTCTGCGCTGAAAGGCTTGGTGATATAGTCATCGGCGCCAGCGTTCAAACCGGCCACCTTATCTGCATCTTCTGCCAGCGCCGTGAACATGATGATCGGCACCATGGAAAACTCCCGAACGCGCTGGCAGGTCTCAATCCCGTCCAATTTGGGCATACGGATATCTAAAAGGATCAAATCCAGCGGTTCTGTAGCCGCCAGAGCAAGCGCAGTTTCTCCATCTCCTGCGGCTACGACCTCGTAACCATTCGCTTCCAGGATAATTTTGATCGAGGTGACATACCGCGCCATATCATCAGCTACTAATATCAGAGGTCTTCCCTTTCTCATACAGTCAACTACTCCAACACGACACACAAAAAGTTATTGGCTATAGTAAGGCAACGAAAAGTAAAATGTGCTTCCCATGCCAAGAGCGCTTTCTACCCAAATTCGCCCACCATGAGCTTCTACGATCTCCTTGCAAATCGAAAGGCCAAGTCCAACCCCTGCCGATTGTTTGACCCGTTCATCGTCGACTCTAAAAAAACGCTCAAAAATATGAGGGATATCGTAAGCGGGAATACCGATCCCCTCATCTTTAATTTTGATCACAACGTCATTATCAATCTGATCCCCAAAGATAGAGATCGTACTGCCTGGCGGCGAGTATTTGACGGCATTGCTGAGCAAATTTCGAACAACCTGCTCAATCTGTCCTTCCTCCACTTTTATTACAAAAGGCCGGTCAGGGAAGTCAACAACAATTCGGTGATCCGAAGCCTGCGCCGAAAGCGTCCGGATAGCTCGTTGAACAAGCCTTTCTAAATTGCAGTCCTCTTTTTGCAAACGCTCCTTCCTTGCCTCAACACTGGAAATACTTAAAAGATTATCCACAATCTCGTTTAGCTTGCCAGCCTCGTTGTGTATATCTCTCAGAAGTTGCCGCCTCATCTCCGGCTTTAACTTCACCTCTTCTCTCAACAAACTGGTCGCCATGATCGTGATCAATCCCAAAGGGGTTTTCATTTCGTGAGAAACATTTGCAATCAATTCAGAACGAATCCGGTTCACTTCTTGTATGACGGCAATTTCCGAATTCTTTTTGACCAGTTGGATGTTTTCCACGGTAACGCCTATCTGGCGGGCAATCGTGGTCAAAATTTCTTCTTGCTGGGAGGTAATTTTTCTCCCTTTACAATAACCGCCCAGAACGCCCAGCACCTGATCCCTTCCTTGAAGCGGCGCGCTGACCATCCAGGGTTGAAAGTCCAAAATACTCGCAAGATACCCGTGGTGAAAGGCGTTCACAGTGGTCGCCAGACAACGCGAGAAATATTCCGGATCAGATGCATCAAGACCATCCTCCAAAAAGATTTCGAGCGATCGCTCAGGACTATCCTCGCGCAGCCCCCGCTGAGCGGCTTGAACCAGCCGGATCTTATTGTGATCCTCCTGGACCAGATAGATCCAGCCCCCATCCAGCTCGATCACGGCCAGCGCTTTTTCCAGGGCGGCTTCAAGCATCTGCTTCAAATCTCGGCTTTCAATCAGCGTATTGACAATCGCGTTCAATGCCGCTAATTCGCTATTGCGTCGAGAAAGCTCGTGCTGTGTGTTTTTAAGATCAGTAATATCCCGGCCGGTAGATTGATACTCAAGAACATTGTTCTTTTCGTCAAAAATGGCTCGGTCGATCCACTGCACCCATCGCAGTTCACCGTCGCGTAGCTGCACCAGCCGCTCATATGTCTTTACCGGGTTTTCAGGAGTCAAATCAGACAGGGATTGCCGGATAGAATCCTCCACCTCTTTCGAGACCATGTGGAAAAGATTATCGCCAACCAACAGATCTTTCCGACGTTTAAAAAAGTTACAATATGCATCATTAGCAAAGGTAATCGTCCCATCCGGTAAAAAACGGCGGATCACATCTGGCTGATCGTCAATAATTGATCGGTAACGGTCTTCACTGGTTTTCATCATATGTATTTGCTTCTTTCCTGGCAAAAACCAAGCAGGTCAATCATCAGCGCACATGGGGCTGGCGCTGCAGAGAAAATAGCCCGGAATCAAACAATTTCTGCAAAATTTCCCTTTATTATACGCCCAGGAGAAATTTGCTCAAGGGTTCAAGAGAGGCGGTCAGGTTGGCAGCAAGGGGTTTTTCAACAAAAAAACCGCCTCGTTTTTCGCCGAGGCGGCATCTCTTTCGAAGAAAATCAAGCTGTAGGCTGACCGTAAAGCTGTTCTCGAATCTGGAAAATCTGACGTCGTAGGCGATCGTCGCGCTCGATCAAGTCGGCCACTTTATCGCAGGCATACATCACGGTGGTGTGATCGCGCCCGCCCAGCGCTTCGCCAATTTGCGGCAGCGACACATTGGCCTCTTCTCGTAACAGGTACATTGCAACCTGACGGGGCAAAGCCACCGCTCGTGAACGATCGCGTCCAAGCAGCCGGTCCGAGGAAAGCCCAAAAGCCGCTGCAACCGCAGTTACCACCTGGCCGGGATTGATGTTAGAACGCTGCGGAAGCAGGTCAGCCAGGGATGTATTGACCAGCTCGTGGGTAACTGGCATCCCAGAAAGATCTGAAAAAGCGATCACGCGGGTGAGCGCGCCTTCCAGCTCGCGAATGTTGGATTGCACCTGCCGGGCGATCATCTCCAGAATTTCGTTTGCGATTTGCCGCCCCGCTCTTTCGGCCTTGGCGCGCAGAATGGCAATACGCGTCTCCAGGTCTGGCGGTTGAATATCCACAATTAACCCCCACTCAAACCGCGAGCGCAGCCGCTCTTCAAGCGTAACCAGCGCCTTCGGTGGGCGATCAGAAGAGATGACAATTTGCTTATCCTGACCGTGCAAGGTGTTGAAGGTATGAAAAAACTCTTCTTGAGTAGACTCTTTTCCGGCAATAAACTGGATGTCGTCAATTAATAGAACATCAATCTGACGGTAGCGCTCACGAAAGGCTGCGTTGTTGTGCTTCTGTATTGAATTGATAAAATCATTGGTGAATTCTTCAGAGGAAACATAAAGAACCCGAAGACCGCTCTGATGGGCTTCATTCCCAATCGCGTGAAGCAAGTGGGTTTTTCCTAATCCTACGCCGCCATAAAGGAACATCGGATTATAGGCGCGAGCTGGATTTTCGGCTACAGCCATACAGGCCGCATGCGCCAAACGATTGCTGGCCCCCACCACAAAGGTCTCAAAGGTATAGCGAGGATTGATCGAACCATTACGAGGTTGGACGGGGACGCTGGCCTTCTTTGCCTCCTCACGGTCATTCTCTTCAATAACCTCGTAGTCTTTCTGCCAGACAACAAACCGGACTTCCTGTGGCCTGGACATCATCCCTGAAAGCAGCCGTGTGACTGTGCTAGATAGGCGATTCTCAAGCCAGTCACGGGCATAGGCGTTAGGAACCCCTATTGTAAAGACATCACCCTGATGGGAAACCAGCTCCGCGCTGCGTACCCAGGTATTAAAAGCTGCTTTAGACATATCCATCTGAAGTTGTCCAACAACAGCCTGCCAGGCTTGGTGTGCGTTCATTCGAGGTTCACCCCTTTGTTTCTAGAATCTCTATCTTTAACAAACCAATAAGAAAGTAAGCCCGCTGCAACGCAGTGGGAACAAACTGGCTATAAAATTGACGGACATTAAACAGTGGTCGAATTGGACAGCAAAACAGACTCGATTGCTTGCTGTAAAAGAATTCTAGCAGAAAGCGCAGAAACAAACAAGTTTTGTTCCCTACGCTTGTTTAAAAAATACCGAATCTTTAAGACATTTAATGTTAAAAAATGTCCAGCAAAGCAAATGACAACCCAAATCCACCAATTCGGCGATCTTCCGACAAATAGGTTTACGGTAAAACAATACCCCCCATATATGGGGGGTATTGTTAATATTCATCAACAGCTTCTACCCCTGGCGTCAAATCCAAAAGATTCGTTCTTGCGAAAATAAGGGGGAACAAAGCAAAGTTTTGTTGATTTTGAATCTCGCCAAAATAAGCGTCAGGTTCTGTAAGGCGGCGATTAAACAAGGTCAGCGAGGAACCCGGCTGCCCCAAAATGCAAGAATGTGCTTTGATTAACCAGCACAATCGTCCATCATCAGCCGCGCGGCTCGGCGGGCAATTTCAACGGCGAAATTCGTGCCGCGATCCCAGGGGTAAACCTGACTCATGCTTGCAAAATACAATCCAGCGATCGGGGTACGGATTTCCGGGATGTTGGACGAGTGGTTCACCACAGGAATGGGCTGTGCATAAGGGGTTCGGAATACCCACACATTCTTGACCCAATCCGGGCGGAAGGCCGGGTTGATGCGTCCAAAGGCAGGCAAAAACCGTTGCAGCAACTCATCCTGGCTCAGGCGAAAATACTCATGGTCTGTTTCCAGGTAATCGCCGCAGTACACCAGATGGTCGCCGCCGTAGTTTTCCGGCGGGACGAAGTTGGTGTGTTCAACCAGCGCCAAAAAAGGAAACCCGGCCTGCTTGGGAAGGTTGTACCAGTAATATCCCTGCGGGGAGAGTTTGTGCTTCAGCGCCAGCGCCATTACAACCGCTCCCAGGCTTTTTAGCTCCAGCAACCCTTTCAAGTAGGAAGGGGAAAGCGCAGGAGCCAGCTTTGCTAACAAACCCGGTGAAGTTGTGACCAGACACTGTGCAAAGTTTTCCCTTCCCGCTTCCAAAACAATCTCAAGCCCGCCTTCCGGCTGGGGCAAAATGGCTTTCACCGCGCTTGACAGGCGCAGTTCCACCCCCAGGATATGCAATCGTTCTGCCAGTGTGTCCGCGAAGGCTTGAAAACCGCCTTCGAAAGTCCCGAGACGCGTGGTGCGAGCGTGCAGGCGCGCCCACATCCAGGCCATGTTCACCTGGCTGGCGTATCGCTCGCCGAATTTTCCGATTACCATGGGTTCCCACATCTCTTCATAGACTTTGCTGCCCGCCCATTTCCGCATCCACTGGTCAATCGTAAATTTCTCCAGAGGCCGCCAGTTTGTGGTAAGTCGCAAAAACAACCCTACCAGGCCAAACCGAACCTTATGGATCCCCCATCCCAACCCCGGATAGAGCAAAGCATGCAGGTAAGAGTCAAAAGGGTAGAACTTCCCTTTATAATAAAGGACAGTATACGGGCGAGGGAAGCGCACTTTCCCCTGCAATCCCAATTCCTCGATTAGGCCTAACACATTCCTGTCGGTGGCAAACCAGTGGTGATAATAGCGCTCCAGCGACCAGTTCCAGTGCGGCTCCTTAAAACCGGCAGCCAGTCCGCCAACGGTATCTGCGCTCTCAAATATGGTGACGTGGTGACCAGCCCTGACCAGATCGTAAGCGGCAGCCAGACCGCCAAAACCGGCTCCGATGATAGCAATTTTCATCTTAGCTCCTGGCATTGAATTTTCCTTGTTCAAAACAGCTTGCATCATTCTCTTATACCGGCAAGGATGGTTCCTGTTTGACCGTTTGGATGTTTTTGCCCCATCGCATCGGTTGGCGCAGATAGTAATACAACCCTACCGCCGTGACCGGGAACCATAACGCTACATGCAGCACCAAGGTGTAGGCTGCCGCTGTTTCACCGTTCACACCGTAGGCTTGTAAGACCGCAATCCCCGGCGCATCGAAAGTGCCGATGTACCCCGGCGCCGAAGGCAAGGAGGTTGCCAGATTCACGACGCCGTTCATCAGCATCAAGGCAAAGTAACTGACCTCAAAAGAAAATGCATGCATCACAAACCAATATTTTCCGGTTTCGAGTAGCCAGATGATCGCGGTGGTAAACAAAACCATTAAAGCTTCCTGGGGAGAACGCAGCGACTCTAGTCCTTTCAAAAAACGCATCAAGAAACCGCTTACCCTGTCGCGCAGACGGGCAGGCAAAAAGCGTTCGATCCCCTGGTTGATCAAGCGGTGCGCCGTTTGAGGGAACATCGCCGCTAAAATAAAAGTGATCAGCGCGGCCGTGAAAGCCGCCGTACCCCACAAGGCAAGCTGCTGGATATTGCCCACAAAACCGGAAGCGGAGGTCAATCCGGCCAGTTCGCCCAGGTTGAGAAAGACAAACCCCAGCATCACAACGCCATCAAAAATACGCTCGACGATGATCGTTGCCAATGAGGCGGAAACAGCCACTTTTTCGCGGTCCTTCAAAATCACCGCTCGCAGAACCTCGCCGGCGCGCGCCGGAAAAATATTATTCCCCATGTATCCAATGGTCACAATGGGGAACATCGTGCGGACAGGTATCTTTTTAAGCGGGCGCAGAAGATAATGCCACCGCCAGGCGCGTACCCAAACTCCTACGAAATAGACGGCAACGCCCGGTAAAAGCCAGAGATAGCGGGCTTCCTTGACCGCCTTCCAGGCTTTTTCAAGCTCTAACCCTCGCAATGCAAAATAAAGAAAGAACAAACTAATAAATATCCCCAGCCAAAACTGCCAGCGTTTCATGGCTGTGATTGTACCACTTATTGTAAAGCGCTGCCCTCCTGGCATCCGTGCCTAGGCACAGCTCCTTGATCGGCGCCGTTTTCTTGTCTGAATACAGGTAAAATTAACCTCCTAAGAGGATGATTTCAAGTTTGGCCTATGGGTCTTGAGCAATCGTCGCTACAAAATCAGCGAGCAAAACCCAATCTTCGAACCTTCTTACCCCGTATCTAAAAGGCTAAAGGTGCGTCTTAAGTACAAAATGGAGGATTCCAAAGCCCAGCAGCTTCTAAGCGGCGCTCAGCGATTTGATTTGGAATGCCTGGCTGAGATCTATGACCGTTTCAGCCCCGGTCTATACGCCTATGCCATGCGCCTGCTCGGAGACACCGCTCAGGCCGAGGACTGCGTGGCTGAGACCTTTTCCCGCTTCTTAAGAGCTTTGCGGGCGGGGCAAGGCCCAAAGAATCATCTCCAGGCATATCTTTATCGAATAGCTCACAACTGGATCACTGACCAATACCGGCGACAGCCGCCCCCGCCCCTGAATCTTGATGAGACCATTTATGAGGATGCAAGCCACAACCCAGAAATCCAAACTGGTGAAAGAATAGAACAGCGCCGTGTTCGCGCTGCACTCAAGCTATTGACCGCCGAGCAGCGCCAGGTGGTTGTGCTGAAGTTTATCGAAGGTTGGGGAAATGAAGAGGTTGCTGTAGCAATCCAGAAGCCCCTGGGAGCGGTTAAAGCCTTGCAACACCGGGCGCTTGCCAGCTTACGAAAGCTCTTGCTAGAAGGAGAGACAACAGATGGATCACAACCGCGAAATTGACCCGGAACTTATGGAGCGTCTTCTCCAATTGAAAACTGTACCGGGGCGCAACCCGCAGCATGCGGCAAAAGGAAGAGCACAATTCATGCAGGAAGTGCAGCAAATCGTTGCCCAGGGCGTATCTCTACGAGAAAATAACCGTCATAACATGTGGAAAGACACGATCCAATCTATTTTTGCAATAAAGCGAAAGGAGCAATCTCACATGTTTGGCATAATGACCACCCTGTTATTAATCCTCGGTATGGTGTTGGGTGGCGGCGGCGTAACCGTCGCAGCGGCCCAATCCAGCCTGCCAGACCAGGCTTTATACCCGGTCAAGGTCTGGAGCGAAAATGTCCGCGCCAGTCTGGTTACTGATCCTGAAGCGCAGTTCGACCTTGCCCTTCAATTTGCCAGCCGGCGCGCCGTAGAAATTCAAAGCATGGCAAAAGCCGACAAAGTCGCGCCAGAAAGCGTGATGAACCAGATGCAGAACCAGCTCGAACTTGCTCTGCAGATCGCAGCGAACCAGCCGCCAGGTATAGGCGATCAGTTGCTGGAAAGGGCGCGTGATCGTCTGCGCCAGCAAGACCAGTTAATGCAGCAACTTGAAACGCAGGCCAATCCCGAAGCTGAAGCGGCTTTGAAGCGGGTACGTCAAATGATCCAAGAACGGTTATCCTGGGTTGAGGACGGCCTGGCGGACCCCAACCGTTTGCAAGACCGTCTGCGGCTGAAGGATGGGATAAGTCAGATTACACCCGAGGTCACGCCAGAGGAAACCCTCCCAGGCCAAGGCAGTACCCCCACCACGGCTGGCGAAAACGGCAACCCCTGGACGGATGAAACGCCAGTCCCCGGCAGCGGCTACGGCCCAGGACCCGGTCCGGATGCCACTTGCACCTGCACCCCCGGCAGCAGCGCCGGCCCAATGAAAACGCCTCAGCCGGGCGGGCCAAATAAAGATCCCGGTCCAGGAGGCAATGGGAACGACGGCGGCAACGGCGGTAAGCCGTAAACAAAGAGAAAAAACCGCCTGGCCTTACCAGCAAATCACACCCCGGAAAGCTCCAAATGCCGGGGTGTGATTAGTTCACCGGCGCGGACTCGAATTCGGTTGTAAATTCTGGAACCTGGATATTGACCATGGTATTGCCCGAGGCCGGCGAAGCCATCACCATGACAATCCGGTTTCCATCATCTTTTTGAAAATTCAGCATCAAGAACTGCCCAGGCTGTTCGCTCGTCACCGTCTCCTCCCAACCATTCGCGATCATCCCATCATGATAAAAAGCAATCGCCTCTTCCATACTCAACTGGGTGGTGAACATGTACATCTTGACATTCGATTGAGTCATGATCGTTAAATCGCCGTTGTTTTGCGGCAAGACCGGGATATCCGCAGGCAGCCCTTCAATAGAAACGAAAGGTGTTCGCTCTATCTTCGCAGTTGTCTCCCAGGTTGGCACAGAGCTTTTCTGCCCTTGCACGGCAACGGCAGCGGTGGTTTTTGCCGGAACCGCTGTATCCAGTGTTTGATCGGGTTTGGCCGGCCGGGAAAAATAATAAATCAACCCAGCCGCAACACACAAAACGGACGCCAGCCCAATCATGAGGATGACAGCGCCCCCCAGGGTCCATTTTGTCAGACTAGACTTTTCAGTCCTTAAACTCCCCGCTGGCGCTTCAGCGCTTGCTGATTCACCCGCCTGAAAGACCGATTTTTCAGCCAGCGCCTGTGTTACAGTTTCTTCTGCAATTTGGGGTGAAACCTGAACAGTGGGCTTTTCTTCCCGAGAAAGAGCCTCCAGCGAGACCGCCAATGCCCCCATATCGCTAAAGCGATCTTCTGGCTTTTTTGCCAGCGCTTTAAAGATCACCTGTTCAACCGAATCCGGCAATTCAGGAGCAAAAGACCTGGGTCTGGGCAGCGGATCATTCATGTGCTTAAGTAACACCGCGGCAGGGGTATCGGCCACAAACGGCCTGCAACCGGTCACCATCTCATAAAACACCACGCCAAGGGCATAAATATCAGTAGCCCGGCTGGCCTGGCCAAGCCATTGTTCGGGCGCCATGTAATCCGGCGTACCAATCCCAACACCGGTTCCGGTCAACTGCGTTGCCTCTTGAGTATCCAACATCTTGGCAATACCAAAATCCGAAAGCAGGGGCGAGCCAGAAGAATCAATCAGGATATTGGCCGGTTTGACATCCCGGTGAATAATTCCTTGCTTATGAGCAAATTCAAGCGCTCGCGCCACCGGCGCTAAGAGGGCGGCGGCGTCCTGATAGGGAATTTTCCGAGTCAGTCTTTGTTTGAGCGTCCCGCCA
>JABLXC010000004.1 GCA_013178185.1 Anaerolineae bacterium
CCATCGGCATTGATTGCGATCGCGTAGTCCCAGATGCTCTTTTCTGGGACGGAGCACGCCGGATGATTTTGTCCGGCGCACCATTGTCAGGAGTGACCCCATGCCTACCATCGGCATTGATTGCGATATTACGTTACAACACCCCGAAGTGAACAACGGCGATCCGGTCGGCTTCCTGCTGGCCGTCCCCAAAATACAAGACCTCAAGTCTTACGGCCCCGCCATCTCCATCCAGTACGAGACCCTGCAAGACGCTCTAGGCGATGCCCAAGACATCCTCCACGCCTACGTCACCATCCTCATCGCCGACAACCTGCAAAACCCCGATGGCTCCATCCACGCCCAAAGCGCCGTTGCCATGCGCACCTACCTGCTAGAAATCATCTCCAAACACACCAACATCACCCTCACCACCCGCACCGGCGTGCATGGCGGCCTAAAGTCTCTCAGCGAGACCGTCAACACCATTGTGGGCTACCAGGTCTTCCCGATGATGGACGACATGATCTACTCCGAAATCGAGACCATCAAAGTCCACCTCACCACCCGTTCCAGTTCGTTCGCTCCGGTCAACCCCGCCGTCTACCTCGAAAGTCTCTGGGTAGACGAGACCACCTACACCGGCATGCGCACCTGGGATAATTCCTATTGGAGGTCCTTATGACCTATCCGCTCTCCAGCGATGTCTCTTCCGGCCAACCGACGGCCTACCAGCACTACAACAACCTGCGTTCCGATGCGCTCTACCTCGGCCAGCCCGCCGCCGATTCCGTTTCTCTTGGCGCCTTCCTGCAACGCTACGCCGATAACATCAAGCTCGAATACCTCGACACCGACCGGCTGCGCGTCCCCTTCGTCACCACCCGCCCCCCAACCATCATGATCCAGGGCGCCATGTGCCAGGCAACCGCCAACGTAGACCTGCCTTCCAACTCCTTCTCTGGCGTCGCCGCCACCTGGTACGTCTTTGCCAAACGCACTCCCGGCAGCTCCACCTTCACCCTCGAGGTCAACACCTCCAGCGCCGAGACCTCCACCACCCGCCTGATCGGCGAAGTCTATTGGGACGGCTCGCACCTCAACCCCGGCACCATCAAGACCTACACCGGCGGCGCGCTCCCCTCCGCCGATTACGATAGCGGTTGGTTTGCCGTCGCCAACAACCAAACCTACACCAAAGCCCACAGCCTCGGCCAACCCCCCCGCCTGGTGGTTCTCTTGCATTCTTCCGTTGCCTCGCCTGGCGCAGCCAACGAGCTCGTTCAGGTCAATGTCGCCTTCGATGATGTCTCCGGCGTCAACTCGATCATCGGCTGGGAGGGAACCAACATCCTCATCACCACCGGCAGCAACGCCACCATGGGCACCCTGCTTTCAAAGCGCCGCATTTCCGCCGCCGGCTATTACCGCATCTTTGCCTGGAGGTAACCCCATGTCCATGTTCGTCATCCGCAACGCCGACGCTTCCATAGCCTTCTTCGCAGAAAAAGCCTCAGACCTGGTGCTTGCCCCCGGCCAGGTCGTCGAAGAACTACAAATGTCCTTCGCCCAATACGCCAACAGGCTCGTGCTCTCCGTCCAAGGCCTCTCCGGTCAAACGGTTTCCTTCCCCGCCGGGGAGGGAGAGGTCATCGTACAGGTCTCCTGCCCCGGCCAGGCGTCCGTTGACCTGCAAATCAACGACCTGGTCGAGACGGTTACACTCACGGGCGGGGCGGGGGAACTGATCCTATCCTGTCAAAACCCCGGCGTCTTCGTCATCCAACCCGCCAACCGCCAGCTCTACCCCGCCGCCGGTTCCTCCCTCCTCGCCGTCGTGGTAGAAGAAGCATAACCCCCCCGCTCTTTTTCTTGAGGTAACATGAACAAACTCCCCCCCAAAAAGGTTGATCTCCAAGGTGTAAAAAAGCAGGAGGGCCGGTTCATCCTCCAGCCCTCCCAAGAAAACCTCAACAAATCTCAAATTCAGGCAGATCTCGCCACATTGCAATCCGGCAAAACCACCACCGCCGACCTCGCCGCCATCCTCGCCCGCCTCCTCCACCGCCTGCTGGAAGCGCCGTAACCCCTGGTGCGATGCACATCCTGAAGTGGGGGCGTCTGATCCAACCGAATCTTGATCTTTGAACCATGCGGAGTGAAAGAACATGGATGTTTTTACCGTGGAGATGTTGCGAACTTTGAAGGGTCCGCCGCTGGCGGTGCTGATCGCGCTAATGATCGCGGGGCAACCGGTTCAGAACGACTGGCTGGCGCGGGTCACGGGATACACCGATAAGCCAGTCAGGCAGGCGCTGGAACTGCTGAAAGACTATGGCATGGTCACTCGGAATGGGCGATATGCCTGGCAAGTGGCTGGTAGTGTCCAGCAACTGCCTTTTCTCGCTGGATCTCAGAACTACCTCGAATCCCCTGCGGAGGAAGATCAACCGGGTTGGAAAAATTCCGAGTCCCTTACTACTACTACTGCTACTATAGTAGATTGTGGAGATAAGCCGCAGCAGAAGCAAAAGAACCTTAAAACGAGCCGGAAAAATTCCGACTTCGATATCAAAAAATGCCTGTACGACGCCGGCATCCGGGAACCAACCCTCTCGCAGTTAGAGGCGCTGCCATGGGTCACGCTCGATTACGTCCAGGCGATGGTCAAACAGGCGCGGCGGGAAAAGATCGGCACGGGGTTGCTCGTCCACCGCATCCGTTGCAACGACCTGGTGCAGCACCCCGCCGGATGCGGCTGCGCCTGGTGCAGCGAGCAATCCTCTAAGCGCTTCCGGGAAAGCTTGCGAGCCGCTGGATATGATGAGGACGAGTAAGAAAACCTGCCCGCCCTGCGCCGAGAATAAGCGGCCGCCTAATGAAACTGTAAAGTTGTCTTTCGGACAATGCGGGGTAAAATAATAGCAACAGCGGCGGCGAATTCGGCTGTTACTTTCGTGGTGGCGAACCTGCCTGTTACTGTCGTGGCGGTGATTTCGCTGCCAGAGGAGGCAACGGCCGGTCAAGTATTATTTAAGAGGCTTTTTCCGCCAGGAAACGGGATCGTAAGAGCGGGACGGGAGGCTGCCGGGCGATGAAACCATTATTCGAAAAGAACAGGCTTTTTTATTCTTTGCTGATCGCGCTGCTGGGGGCGCTGTTGGTAGCGACCGTAGCGCTGGCGGCGCTGCGCATCAAGTCCGCCACCATGCTGATGTCGTCCAAGGGCCCACTGCCCCAGCCCATCTTCCCCACCCCGCCCGTCGCAGCCAGCGGTTTTTCGCAGCTTTCCAGCATGTCTTACGGCGGGCGTTTTGTCGCTTTCGAAAGCAAAGCCACCGACCTGATCCAGGATCCCCCGCAGTGCGCCGATTCCTTTTACGACATCTTCCTGTTCGAACGAGGGAAACTCTTCAAAGCGGACGGCAACCCAAACCCTGATGAATTAGACGACGACGCCCTGACGGGGATTACCGACCCGCTCCTGCACGCCGGAAGTCCCTGCGCCGACGGCCATTCCATCTACCCGGTGCTCTCACACGACCCCGACACCGACCCACTCGCCTGGGAAATTGACAACCCCCACGACAACCAGGGACGCTATACGGTTTTCCAATCCTTTGCCACCAACATCGTCGAGGGCGTGACCGATAGCAACGAGAAGATGGATATCTACCTGTTCGATCGCGAGACCGCGGGGTATACGCTGGTCTCGCAAAGCTATAACGAGCAGCCCGCCAACGGCCATTCCGGGGCGGGCGTGGTAGCCGCCCTGGGCGCGAGCTGCGGCGCATGCAACAATTTCGGCTATCCTAACTTGAAGAACCCGGTACACGCCGGCATGGACATCTATCTGGACAGCAGCAAGAACCCCTACGTCGTGTTTGAATCGAGCGCTACCAACCTGGCCGACCAGCCTACCACCGGACAGCAGATCTTCCTGCGGGATGTCAACGCCGTCACCGGCGCCAACAATACCCGGCTGCTCTCCAAAATCCCCGGCTCGACCAACCAGTATGGCAACGGCGATTCCACCCAGCCCGTCATCGCCCCTGGGGCTCCCACCGGGACCTGCACACCCGGAGGCGGCGCGCCTTACCCGCCGGGCCGCTTCTTAGCCTTCGTCACCAAAGCCGACTTTTTGGTGCCTGGCGTTTCACTCGCCAGCGCGCCGGAGCCCCAAATCGTCCTGATTGACCGCGATTACGATCTCAACTGCGTTTTGGATGAAACCGGTCCTGGCAGAAGTAAAAGTTACGTCGTCTCGCGCAACCCCTCGACGCTCGAAGTCGCCAACGGCGAATCCTGGCATCCAGCCATTGCCATTGACGAGAACAGCAACAAGGTGCGGGTGGTCTTTCACTCCTTTGCCGACAACCTGGTGCCGGGGGACGCCGATACCAACAATTCCTCGGATATTTTTGCCTTCGAACTCACGCCAAAACCCGGCAGCGAGTCCTGGAGCATGGCGCGCATCTCGCGCAGCTCGGACGGCGCGCAGGGTAACCTCGATTCGGTCAGTCCCTGGATCTCCGGCAACGGGCTGATCGTGGCTTTTACCTCATACGCCAGCAACCTGGTCGAGGACGACACCAACTATTACTGCCGCCTGGTGTACCAGGGCAAGGAGTACACCAACTGCCCAGATGTCTTCGTGCGAGATATCAGCACCGGCTTGATGGGGGAGCGCACCTGGCGCGTCTCGCTGACCACCACCGGCGAGCAAGCCATCTATAACTCCGGGTTGCCGCGCCTCGACGGGCCGGGGCAGTTCGTCTCCTTCGACAGCCAAACCAACCTGCACACAGACGGCTCCTTTGCCGATTACCAGCAGGTGTACGTGCGCGATCAGGGCATCCCGCCCGGCAACCCGCTCATTCGCCCGGCCTCTGCCAACCTGTTCTCGTTTTTGGGTTATTACGCCGATGTCCGCTTTATCGTGACGTTCCTGAAGGACGATATGGTCATCCCCGGCGGCTCTAATTCAGTGCGGATTGATCCGAATTCGCAGGATCCAGGCTTTTTCGGGATAGTCAGCGACAACTGCTCTGGAAACACCTTCGACAAGGGCGAAACGTGTGAGTTCTGGGTGCGCTACACGCCCACCGGGCGCACCACCCGGCATGCCCGCGTCATCTTCCCGCTTCCGGTGGATGACCCACGCGTCCAGCTCTATGTGGGCGTGCACGGGGGCACCATCGTGCGCTACATCCCGCTGATCCAACCCTGAGCGGAGAGCCATTGATTGAGATGGTTTTGATTGCAAACAGCCAAAACCATCTCAAAATTTAACAGGTTGTCCGGGTTTATCCCTTAAGCTCAGCTTCCGCCGACGGCGGGCGCGCCGCGAATGATTCGGCAAAACTCGTATAGCCATGCATCCGATTCAACCGGCTTTTCCTGCTCCACTCCAGGCGCGCAGGACGGGCGCGGCCGCCTGTACAGCCCGGGCGCGATGACTGAGGCGGTTCTTCTGCGCCATGCTCAATTCGGCCATCGTCAACCCCAGCTCGGGCAGGAGGAAGATGGGATCATAGCCAAAGCCGTTGGCGCCCCTTTCCTCCGGGATGATCTCGCCCGGGCAGCGCCCTTCGGCAAACTCCAGCCGCCCATCCGGGTGCGCCAGCGCGACCGTGCAACGAAAACAGGCCGTCCAGGGGCGAGGGAAAGGCCGCAAGTTATGCAGCAACCAGGCGCGCCGCTGCGCGTCCCCCCCAGGAGGCGGGGTCTGCCAGGGTTCAGCCCCCAGGGGTGGCGAGAATCGCGCCGAATGCAAGCCGGGTTGGCCGCCCAGCGCATCCACCTCCAGGCCAGAGTCATCCGCCAGGGAAACCAGCCCGCTGGTTTTGCAAAAAGCCAGCGCCTTGCGGGCGGCGTTTTCGGCGTAGGTCTGGCCGTCCTCTACAACGTCTAGCTTCAGGCCAAGTTGGGCTGGCGTGACCAGTTCGAGGTGCAGGCCGCTTTCTTCCAACAGGCTAAGGATTTCGGCGACCTTGCCGGGGTTTTGGGTGGCGATCAATAAAGGGGGCATGGTATTTATATTATATATTTATTAAATTAATTATAAAAAGTTGACTTCATGATTCGGCTGTGTTATAATTTTGAAAGATTCTTAAATTATACGAAATTGCCCGGAATCTTACCACCTGTGAATAGCCCTCATTCACGCCAACCATTACGGATTAACGTTGGTTTTCTGATCAACCAGCCGATTGGCACAAGCCGGGATATCCACTTCGATTTTCCGGAACTGCGCCTCCCGCCCGATCTGGATTTGAAGGAATTTAGAGGAACGGTGCGCATCACTCGCACCCCGCAAGGTTTGTTGGTTCAGGGAGATTTCGATTCAAGGGTCAACTCGGAATGCGTCCGATGCCTGGCAGAATTCCTGCAACCTTTAGCGGTGAAATTCAATGAATTATACGCCTTCAAGTTCAAATCGGTGACAGAATCGAACCTGATTCTGCCGGAAGATGGGAATATCAATTTAAGCCCGCTGGTGCGCGAATACCTGCTGCTGGAAGTGCCGATCAGGCCGCTCTGCAGGCCGGATTGTAAGGGATTGTGTACGGTTTGTGGAGCAGACCTGAACGAGGGACCCTGTGAGCATCAAGCCAGCATTCAAACCGACTGACCCGGCTGCAAGAACATCCTCGCCAGCCACCAAACAATCGGAGCGTCGTGAATGGGGAGCAAACGCAGGAGGGAGATTGGCTGACAGGCTTTAGCCCTTTAGGGCAATTTCTGAAGGAGGCGCTCTTGGCAAATCCGGGTAGACACCGGCGAAATTCCGAGATTCTCGGCATGTTGCTTGAAAAAGCAGATGTGCAGGGTTATCTCACCACGGATGACCTGATCGAGGTCTATCCCGATATCAGCCGGGACGTTGAGAGATTAGAAGCCATCGTTCTCGCTCTGCGCCGCCAGGGCATCGATTTCGTTGACGAGATCGAAGATGAGTACGAGGAAGGAACCAGTCTCTCCGACGGCCCCGCCGCTGCTGCCGATCTGGCAGCCATCTCCAGCGACGACACCATCGGCCTCTACCTTAAAGAAATGGCGCGCGTGCCCCTGCTCTCGGTAAACGAGGAGATCGAGCTGGCGCGCCGCATCGAAGCCGGAAATCGCGCCAGGCGGGAGATGCAGCGCCTGAACGGCAACAACACCCCTGAGCGCCGCCAGGAGATGGAAGCAAAAATAGCCGACGGCCAGGCCGCCCGCGAGCACCTCATTAAAGCCAACACCCGTCTGGTCGTTTCCATCGCCAAGCGCTATATCGGGCGAGGCGTGCCCTTTCTGGATTTGATCCAGGAGGGCAACCTGGGCCTGATGAAAGCCGTAGAGAAGTACGAATACCAGCGCGGTTTTCGCTTTTCTACTTATGCCACCTGGTGGATCCGGCAGACGATCACGCGCGCCATCGCCGACCAGGGCCGCACCATCCGCGTCCCGGTCCACATGGTAGACCGCATCCGGCAGCTTTACAAAACCTCGCACGAAATCGAGCAAAAACTGGGGCGGGGCCCCACCACCGACGAGCTGGCCGAGGCGGTGGGCGCAACCAGCAGCAAGGTGGATTGGATGCTACGGGTTTCGTGGCTGCCGCTTTCACTCGAAAGCCCGATCAACGGCGACGAAGAAGAGGCCGAACTGGGGATGTTCGTCGAGGATACCTTGACGCCTACCCCCATGCAGACCGCCTATACCAAACTGCTGACCGAAAAAATCCGAGAAGTGCTGGATTCTCTGCCGCCGCGCGAAGCGCGCATCCTGCGCCTGCGCTTTGGGCTGGAGGACGGGCGCAGCTACACGCTGGAAGAGGTCGGCACCAAGTTCGGTCTGACGCGTGAGCGCATCCGCCAGATCGAAAGTAAGGCGCTGCGGCGGCTGCGCCACCCGCGCCGCGCCCGACAACTCAGGGAATATCTCTAAGCGCAACCCAGGCAGAGACCAACCGTTCATGCTTCGCTGCTGCCCAGAAACCCCTCACCCAACGGATCCTCCCTGATCCTGCGGAAAAGGGTTCGCGCAAGTTCCAAAACAGGAGGGTCAGATGGAGCGCTTTGAATTTGCAGAACTGTACTACTTTCGCGATAACGTCTGTATGCACTGTACCAATCCACAAGAGCTACAGGCTTTGTTTTTTCCCTTAAAGAACTTCTACCCGGATATTGAATTCGAAGAAGCCAAACTCCCTTCCGGCGAGGTTTACTGGATGATGGGCATCCGGCAAAAATGGGACGATCACGAAGGAGAAGCCTTCTGGTGGCTCTTGAAACAGTTGTGCCAGCGGGGATGGGAACCGCTCTCGCCCAACACCACCCACACCTCAAACGTCGCCTATATTTTCAAACGCAAAGTTACCTCATAAGGACAGGCTGTACTGTGGGACGCCTCGCCTCATCGAAGAAACCGACAATGCGCTCGGCATAGGCCTGCGGGTCTGCGGCGCGGTAACCACCGTGGCGCGCCCCGGGGACGATCCACAGGCGGGCGTTTGGCCCGGCGGCGGCAAGCTGCCTGTGCGCCTGGGTGCGCCCTATCTCCTCTTCGCCGTGCACCAGCAGCACCGGGCGCGGGCTGACCTGCGTTAGCGCGTCCACCGGGCTGACCTGGCCTGGCCAGATGCCGGTCAGCAGGGCATAGCAAAACGCGACCGCCCGCTGGACTTGCCATTGCGGGTGGTAAGCGGGCGCCTTTACGGCTGTGAACTCCTCGTACAGATTGGCAAAGTTCCCCTCGGCAACCACAGCCCTCACTTCCGGACGCGCCGCGGCACCGTTGATCACCGCCGTCCCGCCCACCGAGAAGCCCAACGCGCCCACCCAGGTCACGCCCGGCTGCGCCAGGGCGAAATTGAGCATGGCGTCAAACTCGGCGGTCTCGCGCTGCCCCAGGGTAGAAAGCTCACCGGCGCAGGCGCGGCTGTCCAAAGTCAAAGCCCCATAGCCGTGCTGTGCCAACAGCGCCGCTTCTGGTAGCAGGGCATCTCGCCCAGCGCCTAAACCGCCCATCAAGAGGATGACCGCCCCGTTCTGGGGCGCTTTCCACCATCCGTCCAGCGCCAGTCCGTCGGCAGTCGTCAACCTGACGGCGACAAAACCCTCCGGAGGCGAGCCCTGGGCCGGGCAGCCCGGATGGAGCAAAGCATAAGTGTAGAGGAAACTGAGTGATCCTAACAGCAGCAGATAGGCCAAAACCAGCCCCAACCCCAGCAGGATCAGGAAACGCCGCCAGGGAAAAAGCCTCATTTCACCAGGCGCGAAAGCCGCTTGAAGCGCTCATCGCCGGCAACCCCCAGCAACTGGAACACGATCGTTTCGGTGGGTGTGATCACCACTCCGGCCTGGCGCATGGTCTCCAGGCTCAACTTCCAGTTCAGCTTGGAGCGGCTACAAACCGCATCAGCGGCGACGAAAACCTGCCAGCCGTCTTCCAAAAGGTCAAGGGCGGTCTGCAGGACGCACACGTGCGTCTCCATGCCGCACAGCAGCGCCGAACGCCGCCCGGTCGTCTTCAACGCCTCCACAAAAGCCGGTTCGCCGCAGCAGGAAAACGACATCTTTTCCACCAGCGAGTTCACCCCCGCCAGGTTCAGCGCTGGCAGGGTGGGCCCCAGGCCGCGCCGGTACTGCTCGGTCACCAGGACGGGCATCTCAAATTCGTGCGCTGACGCCAGCAAGATATTGGTATTGCGCACCACCTGCGCCAGCGTCTTCTCAGGCATGGCAGCAGCCATCTTCTCCTGGATATCGATCACCACCAGCGCAAGGTCGGCAGCCGCCGGGCGAAAATCAGAGATGGGTCGGGTCATCAAGCGCCTCCAAAATGCAGGATAGCGCTATCTTACCATGAAACCCGCCGCCGCATTTTGCACCTTGCCTGCTTTCTGGGCGAGGCGAGATTTCGCGGTTGGCGTGAAGATTTCTCGGTCGCAACGTCGCCCTTAAAACAAAGCCGCCATCAGGGCTTGATTCCGCTGATGACGGCGCTCTTGGTCGCTAAACTGTCTATGGAAAAGGTGGCCGGGGGCTTAGCCTTGCGCCTGATCGAACAAACGCCCCACAACATCCCAGTTCACGATACTCCAAAAATTCTTGACATATTCCGGCCGCCGGTTTTGGTATTTAAGATAATAGGCGTGTTCCCAGACGTCCAGCCCCAGCAGTGGTTTGTGCCCATCCATCAGGGGGCTGTCCTGGTTGGCGGTTGAGTACACCTGCAATTTTTTGTCGCCGTCCAGCACCAGCCAGGCCCAACCGGAGCCAAAGCGGGTGGTTGCGGCTGCGCTGAATTTCTCAATGAAGGTATCCAGAGACCCAAAGGAAGCGTTGATTTCTTTTTCCAACCGTCCTTTGGGTTGTTTGCTGCCGCCGGGGGCGATCCAATCCCAAAACAGCGAGTGGTTGTGATGCCCGCCGCCGTTGTTGCGCACCGCCGTGCGGATGCTTTCCGGCACCTGGGTGATGTTTTGTAAGAGCCACTCAATCGGTTTGCCTTGAAGTTCAGGCGCAGATTCCAGGGCTTTGTTGAGGTTGGTCACATAAGCGGCGTGGTGCTTGTCATGGTGAATTTCCATCGTCATGGCGTCAATGACAGGTTCAAGCGCATTGAACGCGTATTTAAGAGGGGGGAGTTCAAACAATGTTGGCATGATCAATCCTTCCTGTATAATTTGGATATATATGATAATAATACTTATAATACTTCCTGTCAATAATTCTTGTATAATATTTTTATAAGAACGGCCTTACAATACGCCAGCGAACAGGCTGGCTGGCAAAGGGTGGGCAAGAAGGCTTCTAATTTTCACGAATACAAAAGGAGAATAGATCATGATTGAGAAAATTCTGACAAAGTTGGACAGGTTGTTGCACTTTGAGCGCGCCAGGGCGCATTGCGATATCCCCTGCGGTATTTACGACCCGCACCTTTCGCAGCTGGCGGCTCTGACGGTCATCCGCATGGTTGACCTGATGGCAGAGCTTTCTGGCATGGAGAAGAAAGAGAATATCGAGTACCATAACAGCATGTCGCGCTATGTCGCCATCAAAGAAGAACATGCCGAATTGTGCAAGCGCGAGGTGAGGGTCATTTGGGGCGATTACATCAAGCAGGAACATCTTGATAAATATCCTGAGCTGGCAGGCCTGGTTCACAAGATCATGCAGCTTGGGTCAAAATCCCGCCAGACTGCCAGCAGGGAGACTGCGCTGGAACTGTTGAAGGCCGTGAACCGCTTTGCGGAAATCTATTGGGAAACAAAGAACATCCCCACCAAAAGAGTCAAGGCTCCCTACAAACCGGGCGAAGAGGTTGTTTACCCGGTCTTATGATCCTGTTCAAACTGCTGAAGGTAACAGGCAGCAGCCTTGAACCCGAATTCAAGGAAGGGGATTTTGTCGGCATATCCGGCATCCCCTTCCTGTTTCATCCCCCTCAAACAGGCGATGTGATCGTCTTCCGCAAGCCGCCCTATGGAACGATGATCAAGACCATCGCGCGCGTCGAACCAGGGCAAAAAGAGATCGAGGTGTGGGGCACGCACAAAGACAGCGTGGACAGCCGCAGCTTCGGCCCGATATCTTTTGACTCTGTCATAGGAAAGGTGATCTGGCGCATACACAACAGAAGATAAGCGTCTTTACGCTCCCGGCCACCCTTGCAGCTTTTTGCTTTATGAGGTGGAGGGGAGAATCCGTTATAATCGAAGCGGTTTGGATAAAATCTTCTGGTCTTTTGGAGGCAGCATGATCCTGAAAGGGGAGGGATTTGAGATACGCCCGCTGACAACCTGCAAACTGGATGCGGCAGCGCAAGTTTACCGCCAGGCCGATGGAGGGCGCGTCTCCAGCCAGACCGTATTGGAGGATATGACGCTTTCTCAGCAGGCGGGAGGCGTTTTTTGCGGAATTTTCGACCGGCAGGATGAACTGGTGGGCGTGCTGGACTTTATCCCCGCCAATTACGCCGGCCGCGCCGGGGATGCCTGCATCCGTGCATTGAAGATAGCCGCCCCATATCGTGGGCGTGGCTATGCAAGCAAGGCCGTTAAACGGCTTGAAGAAGAACTGCGCAAGGATGGGCAGGCCAGGCGGTTGTGGGCTTGCTTTGTGGGAAGCTGCCCCACCAGGCGAGCGTTTGCCATGGAGCTTGGTTTCCGCCCGGTGGAAGAAGGTGGCGATATCCTGGTCAAAAACCTGGCCTGATCTCGCCCGAACCTGAACTTGAACCCTGAGCGGTTCATTCATATTCTTATCAATCAAAGGATTCCCGATGACAGAAAAAAACTTGCAATGGTCAAAACCTCCCCAGATGGAAATTGACCCTAAAAAGCGCTACACCGCCACACTTAAAACCGACCTGGGCGAGATCGTGTTGGATTTATTTGCAGATAAAGTCCCCAACACCGTGAACAATTTTGTCTTTTTGGCGCGCCAGGGATATTACAACGGCACAATTTTTCACCGCGTGATCAAAGATTTTATGGCGCAGGGCGGCGATCCGACCGGCACGGGGATGGGCGGGCCGGGCTACCGGTTTGCCGATGAATTCCATCCCACCCTGAAGCACAATCAACCCGGCGTCCTCTCCATGGCAAACGCCGGGCCGGGCACCAACGGATCGCAGTTTTTTATCACGCATGTGCCGACGCCGTGGCTGGATCAGAAGCACAGCGTCTTTGGGCAGGTAACTGCCGGTATGGATGTTCTGCTTTCAATCCCGGAACGCGACCCGCGCGCGGTCAACAGCCCCGCCGTCAAGCTGCTTTCTGTCGTGATCGAAGAAAAGTAGCCCGCTCCTTTTTTCCGCTTTGCAGGCAGCTCCCGGCAGGAATAGAGGGAGCTGTTTTTATTTTTGTCCGCAACTTGGAGAATTACAGGGTGTTATTGACTCAAAACTGATAGCCTTTGATAGTTTTGATGTTTTATTTTTATGACGATCACTGGTGTAGACAAGCCAAAAGAGGTGAAAGATGAATACAGTCAGACAATTATTGCAATTGAAAGGTGATTTCACCTGGACCGTCCGTCCAGAAGACACCGTGTTCGAAGCGCTTCGCTTGATGGCCGAGAAAGATGTCAGCGCGCTGCCTGTGATGGAAGGGAACCAGGTGGTTGGGGTGATCGCCGAAAGGGATTACGCTCGAAAAGTGATCCTGCGAGGGAAGGCCTCGAAAGAAACGCTGGTCAAAGAGATCATGATCAAGGATTTTCCCTGCATCCATCCCGACCAAACTGTTGAAGAATGCATGGAGGTGATGACCCATCGCCGCGTCCACCATCTGGTGGTGATGGAAGACAACCGGCTGGTGGGCATTGTCTCCAGTGGCGATATCGTCCGCGACATCATTTACACACAACGCAAGAAACTCAGCATCCTGGAAGGCCGCACACTGGCGAACCTGTTTGTGTAGCGCAAGCCTAATCTCTGGATTTCTGCCGCCGCCCAATCTGCCGGGCGGCGGCTTCCATTTGACAAGGGATTGAAGGTAGAAGGACTGAAACGGCTCAAAATAAATGTTCGCAAAAGCTTTATACCGTTAAGTCACGGTGAATTTATTCTTATCCCAAGTTAAGAAAAACTTTACAAAAAGTGGTATAATTTGTCCTTGCATTCTGCCGGGGAGCCTGAGAGTAGAAACAGTCAAGCACAGGGTTCAATTTGTATAGGATTGTATTCAATAGATTTCCAAATTTTACATAAGGAGAATATGACATGAAGAGACGCCTATTGACCCTATTTGCATTCATCACTATCCTGTCTCTGTTGGCAGCCTGTGGCGGCCAGCAGGCGACAGAAGCGCCTAAAGCCGAAGAGCCAACCAAAGCGGCAGAAGCGCCTAAAGCCGAAGAGCCGACCAAAGCAGCAGAACCCGCCGCCGAAGTTAAATTCAAGGCCGGTTTGCTGGCCCCGGGCCCTGTCAACGATGGCGGCTGGAACCAGACCGCTTATGAAGGGCTCAAGAAGATCGAAGCTGAATTGGGCGCCGAGATCAGCTACGTAGAGACCGAGCAATCACCGGCGGCTTTTGAAAAAGCGCTGCGCGATTACGCCTCGCAGGGTTACCAGTTTATTCTTGCTCATGGCAATGAATATACCGATGCAGCCGTCACCGTTGCGCCCGATTATCCCAATACCTTCTTCTTCCTCTCCAGCAGCCGCTTCTTTGATCCCAAAGTGCCGAACGTCGTTGGCCTGAACACCGATAGCAGCCAGCCATGCTATGTTTTTGGTTACGTTGCTGCTAAAATGGGCAAAGGCGCCGGTTTGATCGGCGGCATGGAAATCCCCCCCATTGCAGAAGCTTTCACCGGGTTCATCAATGGCGCCAAAGCGGTAAACCCCGATTTCCCTGTAAAAGTAACCTATTTGGGTAACTGGACGGATACCGCCGCAGCGAAAGAGGCCGCGATCAGTTATGTGGATGGCGGCGCGGATGTGCTGTTGGGCAACGCCGATTTTGCAACGCAGGGCGTTTTCCAGGCTATGGCTGAAAAGAAGGTGATGGGCTTCAGCATGTTCGGTGATAACACCGATAAAGCCCCGGAAAGCATTTTGATTAATTACCTGTCAGATTACGGTGAAGGTCTCCTTGAAATTGCTTCGCAGGTTAAGGACGGCACCTTCAAACCGACCAGTAATTATGAGTTTGGTCTGAAGGATGAAAAAGTGATGTGGCTCGTCTACAACGAAAAAGCCGCCACTCCCGTGCCCGCTGACCTTCGCAAGGAAATCGAAGGCGTTATTGCTAAGATTGCCTCAGGCGAAATCAACACCCTGGCCAAGTAAAAGCGCTTGCCCCTATGCCTGAAAACTGAGCAGGATGCAGATGAGGTGTTGTTGGCAGGGCAACCTGCCAGCAACACTTTTGTTAATTTATGAGATAATTCACTTCATTAGAAACGCTTAGGAAGGGAAAAGGACCATGAATTGGGTGAATTTCCGGGCGAGATTAAAAAAAGTATTCAGGAGTGCTTGGACGCCGTTCGCCGCCATTCCGATTGCGTTGCTGCTGGGTGGAGGGGTTCTTTTGCTGGCAGGGTACAACCCTATCACAGCCTATGAAGCCATGTGGCAGGGCGCATTTAAGGACAAGACAGCTTTCACAGAAGTTCTGATTAAGGCTACTCCGCTTATGTTTATTGGGGCAGGCCTGGCGGTGGCTTTCAAGTGCAGTATCTGGAACATCGGCGCTGAAGGTCAATTTTACGCTGGCGCAGTCATGGCGACGGTGGTAGGAATTTATCTGGGCGATCTGCCCCGCTTCATCCTGATGCCGCTGGTGTTAATCGTGGGTGTGATCGGGGGAGCGCTTTGGGGAATGATCCCTGCATATCTCAAGAATCGTTTTGGCGCCAGCGAAGTAGTTACGACGATTATGTTAAATTATGTAGCCATCTACATTACGGGCTACCTGGTAACGGGGCCGATGATCGAAACCAAAGGAATGTTTCCACAAACGCCAAAGATCAGCGCCGCTGCCTGGTTGCCGCGCTTTTTCCCCCCCACGCGGTTGCACATCGGATTCATTATTGCCGTTTTACTGGCCATTATCCTTTATATCGTCATCTTTAAAACCAGCATAGGCTATACCATCCGCGCGGTTGGGATCAACCCGATAGCTGCCCGCTATGCCGGTATCAACGTCAGAAAAAACATTCTGCTGGCAATGGCCATCAGCGGCGGCGCGGCGGGGCTGGCCGGTTCAGTTGAAGTGGCTGCCATTTCTTACCGTCTCTATCAACTCATCTCCCCAGGGTTTGGTTTCGACGGCATTGCGGTTTCGCTGCTCGTCAACAACAACCCGTTGGGAGTCATCTTCTCTGGCTTCCTGTTTGGCGCGCTTCGTTCGGGCGCCGAGGTGATGATGATGACCGCCAAGGTTCCTTCGGTCCTGGTGTATTTCATTCAGGGGTTAGTCATCCTTTCCGTGGTTGCCTTTGGCGCTTATCGGGCCACGACAAAAGAGATAGAGGAGTGAGGGAAACGATGGATCTCCTGCCTGTAGTGATTTTTCTTCAAAGTATCCTTGCCGCTACCTGGCGCATGGCGACGCCGATTCTGTACGCGGCAGTGGGCGAAATTTTTTCTGAGCGCGCTGGCGTGTTGAACATCGGACTGGAAGGCGTCATGCTGATCGGCGCGTTTGCCGGTTATTCGGTGGCTTACGAATCGGGTAATCTCATCCTTGGCCTGCTGGCTGCGATCGCCAGCGGAATTCTGAGCGGCTTGATCTTTAGTTTTTTTACAATCACCGTCAAAGCCAATCAGATTGTGGTCGGTGCGGCATATAATATGATCGGCATGGGCATCACGGGCGTTCTCTACCGCGTATTTTATGCAGAAAGCGGCAGAGCGCTCAGTTTGAAAACTTTTGCTCCCATTGAAATTCCTTTCTTAAGCCAGATCCCCTTCTTGGGCGAAGTGTTGTTTAAACATAACATCATGGTGTACGCCACCCTTCTGCTGGTGCCGCTGGCGACTTTTGTCCTATATAAAACGGCGTTTGGCCTGTCTATCCGCTCGGTCGGCGAACATCCCAAGGCGGCCGATACGGTTGGCATCAACGTCAACAGGACGCGTTACTTTGCAGTGATCATTGCAACCACCCTGGCGGCTATTGGCGGCGCTTTCCTCGTCCTGGCTTATGCAGACCAATTTGTTGAAGGGATCGTTACCGGACGCGGCTTTATTGCATTGGCAGTGGTCGTTTTTGGCGGATGGAGCCCTTGGGGGGCGATGGGAGCCTCCTTGTTGTTTGGGATATTCTATGCCTTGCAGCTTCGTCTTCAGGCGATGGGGAATATCATGATTCCCTATCAGTTCTTGCAAGCGCTTCCCTACGTGGTGACGGTTTTGGTTTTGATCGGGCTGACCAAACGGCGCGTCCAGGCGCCAAAAGCGCTGGGCGTTCCCTATAAGTAGCAGGAGGCTGGCATGGAAGATATTATTATCCGAATGGTAAATATTGTTAAGTCCTTTCCGGGGGTCCAAGCCAACCGTGGGGTCAATCTGGAAGTCCGGCGCGGCGAGATCCACTGTCTACTGGGCGAAAACGGCGCTGGCAAGACAGTTCTCATGAGCATTCTCTACGGCCTTTATAAGCCAGATGCCGGTGAAATCTACTATAACGGCGAAAAGGTCGAGATACGCAATCCAAAGGATGCAATCAACAGGCGCATCGGCATGGTCCACCAGCATTTCATGCTGGTGCCGACGATCACTGTGGCGGAAAATATCATCCTGGGGCAATACCCATCCTGGAAAGTCTTAAATGATATGCCCGCCGTTTATGAAAAAATCGAGAAGCTCAGCAAAGATTTTGACCTGGATGTTGACCCTTCTGCACTGGTGCAAGATTTATCTGTGGGCGAACAGCAGCGGGTCGAGATCTTGAAAGCGCTCTACCATGGCGCTGACTTGCTCATCCTGGACGAACCCACCGCGGTGTTAACACCCCAAGAGTCGGAACACCTGCTTGGCTTTTTGCGGCAGCTTGCAGATCGGGGGCTGACGATCGTGTTCATCACCCACAAACTGGAGGAGGTGATGCAAGTAAGCGACCGGGTGACCATTTTGCGCGACGGCAAGGCGATTGCTACCCTCAACACCAAAGACACCAACCCGCGCGAGCTGGCACGCCTGATGGTTGGTCGTGATGTCTTGATGGATCTGAAGAAAAAGGAAGGACAGCCCGGCAATGTGGTCTTTTCGGTGCGCAATTTGCGCGTCACGGATGAGCGCGGTCTTTTGGCCGTCAAAGGGGTCTCGCTGGAAGTGCGCGAACGCGAAATCGTTGGCATCGCTGGCGTTTCGGGCAACGGACAAAGCGAGCTGGCGCTTGCGCTGGCGGGTCTCATAGATTGTGAATTTGATGAAATTACTTTGAATTCAACGCCGATTACCAAAAAGGATTTTGCCCGGCTTAATCACATGGGCATGGCGCACATTCCTGAAGATCGCCAGAAGATGGGGTTAATCTTGCCGTTTTCGGTGAGCGAGAACTTTATTGCCGAAACCTACAGGGACGAGCCTTTTTCTAAAAGGGGGTTTTTACAGTTCCGAACGATCAACGACTATTCCAAATCATTGGTAGAGAAGTTCAGCATTCGCTGCGGCGACGTGGAAGAAGAAATTGCGAACCTTTCTGGCGGCAACCAACAAAAGGTGGTCGTAGCGCGCGAATTGGACCGCCGGCCTAAGTTCTTGCTGGTCAACCAGCCCACGCGCGGCATTGATATCGGCGCTACCGAGTTCGTTCGCCAGCAGATCCTGGCCGAACGGGATGCAGGAGCGGCCATTTTGTTGATCTCTACGGACTTGGAAGAAATCTTTGCGCTCAGCGATCGCATTCTGGTGATGTTTGAAGGCAAAATCATGGGCGAGGTTCCGCCAGACTATTCTCTGATCGAGCAGGTCGGGCTGATGATGGCAGGAAAAAGCGCCGTGCATGCCTGATCGCCAGACAAGAACACAGAGATCAGGGCTTAGGAGCGAAAAAGATGAGCTATCAGGTTTTGTTTATCACCCATCGCGGTGAACGGCACCAGCAGGCAGCCCTGGCAGGCGCGCCAAAAGATTTTGAAATTACGATGCTGCGAGACCCTTTAAAGCAGGAGATTATTGCGAACCTGCCCGGAAAGCAATTCCTGATCACCGAGCGCAGCGAAGTGATTGACGCCGAGATTATCGCAGCCGGTAAGGAGCTGCGCCTGATCCAACGTTTGGGTTCTCAAGTCTATGATATTGATCTGGATGCGGCCAGGCAGGCTGGGATTTCGGTTTGCTACTGGCCGATTCGGATGACGGTGATGGTTGCAGAACACATGGTCATGCAGATGTTGTCGCTTGCAAAACGCCTGCGCGAATCCATGTACGCGATTTCACTGGATAAGGACTGGGGAATTGCCCCACAGCAATGCGACGAAGATACCTTTGTGCTCAATTTTACCAGGCGACAGAATATCGGCACGCTTTATAAGACGACCGTGGGCATTTTGGGCTTCGGCGAGATAGGGATTGAACTGGCGCGAAGGTTGAGAGGGTTTGATTGTGCGGTTCTTTATAACAAACGTAGCCGACTCTCAAACTACGCCGAATCGGATTTGAACATCCAGTTTGCCAGCCGGGATGATCTGCTCAGAAAGAGCGATTTCGTCGCTATGCTGCTGCCCTATGAGCCAGAGACAGCGGGCTGCGTCAACAAGGAATTCATTGGTAAGATGAAGAAGGGCGCTTTTCTGGTTAGCTGCGGCGCCAGCGGCATCTATAATGAGGCCGATGTCAGCCAGGCTTTGATCTCCGGCCAGCTTGGCGGCGTCGCTACAGACACCTTTGCCTGGGAGCCTGTCCGACGGGATAGCCCCCTCATCGAGGCGGCGCGCCAACCCGAGGCGAACATCGTCCTGACGCCCCATACCGCCTCTGGTAGTATTGATCCAAACGTGTTTCCGGACCGCAGCGAAGATTACACGAACCTGTTGCGCTTTCTCAAAGGAGAGCCTCTTGACTACCAGGTGGTCTAAGAGAGACCCTAAAGGTTTCTTGTGCAATCAAAACCACATTTTCGACGGGACTTTTCTGCAAGGAACAACCCTGGTGATACGGGAAAAACCTTTAGGGTCTGACTTTTCAGAAACTTTCTAAGCTAAATCAAGGCCCCCTCGCATAAAAAACTGCGAGGGGGCTTTTTATCTCCAAGAGGGGAAAAATCCACAACAGAATCAAGGATAAATGTCATACAAAATATTGAAGCAAAACACGGGTTACTTGACAGAATATATTATAATATACAGTAAATATGTCTGACAAACCAAGTCGTGAAATGTCCATTGTCAGCGCCCATTTGACTAGCATTGGGCGTGCATATTATCTCTCATTGGAGTTCAAGCACAAGAGCGCGCTTGAACTCCTCACGGACAAACTCGCGATGCTCCGTTGCCCGGAGCAACCTGGCGGTCTTCCGATGCTTCGCCCCCCGGTGGGTTTTGAGGGGGAACAGCAGAAAACCTGTGGATCGGAACGCCAGGACTTTGTATGGTCAGCGCGGGGAGGGCAATTTTGCATGACGGCAGTTCCTCTTGCGGCGTGACCAGCGTTTATGACGTAAAAGGCAAGCCGATAAAGGATTTGGTGTTTTGAGCTGGCTGTTGGTGAAACATGGCCTGGATGCAGTTTCCTCAGATGAATGATCAAAAGTTCGTTCGCAATAGAATAAGCAGCCTGCCTGATCCATTTCCGATCATGGCTTACAGGGGTCGAGATGTACCTGTCAAGCAAGCGCCTTGTAGCTTGATTTGCATGTTTTGATCTACGCCGCGGCCCGATGACGCCGTAAGGCAAGCATGATCAAATAAAGAAAGGAGGTCTCCCGGACAAATCAAAGCTGAAATAACAACGAAGAAGAGCAAATCGCTCAAAAAGGTCTGTGTCTGTAAGCATAAATGGAAACTTACTAACTTATAAGGAGAAAGAAACCATGAAGAAGCTAAGCGCGATTCTTGCAGTATTGTTCGTTCTGTCAATTGTTTTGACTGCGTGCCAACCGGCCGCGGCTACCGAGGCGCCTGCCGCCGAAAAGAAGACGAAAGTGGCGATGGTTCTGCCCGGTTTGAAAACTGATGAAGCCTTCAATCAATACACATATGAAGGCATGATGCGGGCCGCCAAAGAGTTCAACCTCGAAACCGCCTACAGAGAAGAAGTAAAACAGGACGAACAGGTCGAAGTCATTCGCCAGTTTGCCCAGCAGGGTTACGACATCATTATTGGGCAGGGTGGCCAATTCGGCGAAGCGCTCATGACGGTGGCAAAAGAATTCCCCGATCAAGAATTTGTCTTCAGCGTTGCGACCGACACCGGCGGCGTCCCCAACCTGACTGCCGCAACCGTTAGCTACAGCCATGCCGGTTACATTGCGGGTGTGATGGCTTGCAATACGACCAAAAACAACAAGGTTGCCATCGTCCTTGGCGAGTGGTATGATCCCCACAGGCAGATGGAAGCCAGCTTTAAGAAAGGCGTAGAGACCTGCGGAAAGGATATTACCGTAACCTCAGTCGCTACCGGTTCCTGGTCTGATGTCAACAAAGCGCGCGAAGCCTCGCTGGCATTAATTGCCGATGGAACCGATGTGCTCTTCCCCTGCCTTGATGCAGCCTTCGTGGGCGTTTTGACCGCCGCGCAGGACTCAAAGGATAAGAACGTCAAGGTTGTGGGCGGCGTCATTGACATGGCCCCCATCGCGCCTGAAGTTGTCGTTGGCAGCGTGATTTGGAACTGGGAAGAACTGGGCTATCAAGAAGCAGCCGGCATGCTGGTGGACGGCAAATCCCACGTCTTGGGCATGGCAGAAAACGGCATTACCTATGTAACGAATGATCTGCTCTCCGCAGAGGGTAAAGCTGCTGTGGAAAAAGCTGTGGAAGACCTGAAGGCGGGCAAAGTTGATATTGCACCGTAGTGAGGTGCATGAAGGCTTTCAACCGCGAAGAAAGGCAATGTGAAAGAATGGGGCGCGTTCTTGACCGGAACGCGCCCCGATAGAGAAGCAAGACCTGATTAGCCAAAACCGGCGTTGCGGGAAACGCAGAAGCGAAACGCGCAGCGCCGGTTTTATAAAGAAATGCTTTTCGAGCGCGTTGAACTTCATGATGAGTCCGCCACTTTCTTTAAGGCCTTTTCAGCAGGGAATGGATAATTTGTTTCCTGCAAGGAAAGCAAAATTTTTGAAAACTGGTTCAAGCCCTAGTCAGGCTGGGATGCTTGAGGCCTGATGAGAGTAAAGGATGTGTTTATGACACAAAATATTGAAATTGCAATGCGCATGGAGGGGATTACAAAACGTTTTCCTGGCGTTCTGGCCAACGATCGGATCAGCCTGGATTGTCGAAAAGGCGAAGTTCTTGGTTTGCTTGGCGAAAATGGCGCTGGCAAGACAACTCTAATGAATATCCTCTACGGGCTTCACCAACCGGATAGCGGTAAAATCTTCATCGAGGGCAAAGAAGTAAAAATCGAGTCCCCTGCCAAAGCGATAGAACTTGGAATTGGCATGGTGCATCAGCATTTCAAATTGGTGGATACGCTGACTGCATTAGAGAACGTGATCCTGGGCATTCCTTCGGAACATCCCATGGTTTTGGATCTGGCGCCTGCTCGCAAGCGATTTCTAAGTCTATGTGAGGAGTATGACCTGTATGTGGATCCCACAGTGGAGACCTGGAGGCTTTCGGTTGGCAAACAGCAATGGCTTGAAATCCTGAAGGCGTTATACCGGGATGCCAGGTTGCTGGTGCTGGATGAACCAACCGCCGTCCTCACGCCTTCTGAGGGAGAACAGCTCTTTAAAGCTATTCGAAAATTGACTAAGGAAGGGCGATCGGTCATTTTCATCAGTCACAAATTTGGCGAGGTGTTGGAAATCACCGATCGAATTACCGTCATTCGGGATGGGCATGTGGTAGGCACGGTGCCGACAAAGGAAGCCACCTATCCGGAACTGGCTCGCATGATGGTGGGACGACCGGTATCCATGGACCGAAAACCCAGGCCTTCCGCAACGAAGATCGATCCCGTTCTGGTCATGGAAAACGTCCAGGCCAATAATGACCGCGGCCTGCCTGCGCTGAAAAATATTAATCTGACCGTCAAAGCTGGCGAGATCGTCGGGGTGGCTGGCGTGGATGGCAACGGCCAGCTAGAGCTGGCAGAATGCATCGTAGGTCTGCGAAAGCGAACAGGCGGATCAATCCGCATTCAAGGTCATGACGTGGATCGCGTCATGGCTGATCCTTCCTTCGTTGGGTATATCCCTGCAGACAGACAAAAGGTAGGGCTCTTTCTGACCCTCACTGTGGCCGAGAATCTGGTTGTCAAGGATTATGCAAAACCGCCCTTCACCCGCAGAGGGGTGCTTCGCTATCAAGCCATCCGGCAACACGCCAATAGGTTGATCAAAGAGTACAACATCCGAACCCCTTCCAGTGAAGTTCAGGTGGTGCATTTGTCTGGTGGAAACCAGCAGAAGGTTGTCGTTGCGCGCGAAATGTCTGCCCAACCCCCTCTCGTGATCGCCTCTCAGGCAACCCGCGGGCTTGATTTGGGCGCAGTGGAAAGTGTGCACAATTTTCTACTTAAGGAACGCAACCGCGGCGCAGCAGTGCTGTTCATATCTACAGAGCTTCAAGAGGTCATGTCGCTCAGCGACCGCATTATCGTCATGTTTCGCGGGGAGATCATGGGGGAGATGGATGGAGAGGCCGCGGATATTAACGTGATTGGTCAGATGATGCTTGGGCAAGTAACGGAGGTAGTCGCATGAACAATAAGAAACAGCGCGGATATGTTTCCCTGCCTGGCATTGGAGATCTGGCCCTTTCCGGGTTAAGGCCGCTGATCGGCATTCTACTTGGCCTGATCGCCGGCGCAGGGTTGATTGCCCTTTCGGGCGTGAACCCATTATCCGCTTATGTGGCGATGTTGAAGGGAGCTTTTGGCAGCCCGCAGGCGTTTGCGAATGTGCTTGTTCGCGCCTCACCTCTCCTGATCGGCGGTGTGGGGGTCGCAATCGGCATCAAGGCCGGATTGTGGAATGTTGGAATCGAAGGATACATGTATGCGGGCGCGATCGGCGCCGGGATGGTGGGAATTGCGGCTCTACCGGTGGCTCCCATTGTCCACATCATACTTTCATTCCTGGCAGCCATCGCGTTCGCAGTGGTGTGGGGATTGGGACCCGCTTATATGAAGGCTTACAGGGGCGTCAATGAAGTTGTCGCTACCATCATGATGAATTACGTGGCCATCTTTTTTACCAGTTGGATGGTGCACGAACCTCAGCCGATGGCGGAACCTGGCAGTTTCTTCCCGATGTCGCGCATGATTGCCCCCACCGCCAAACTGCCGATCCTGATGAAAGGCACCAGCCTGCACCCTGGTTTCATCATTGGATTGATTGCATGTGTTGTCCTTTATTTTGTCCTTCGCTACACACCTTTTGGTTTTCGTACCCGCATGTTGGGGGTCAACCCTGTGGGATCGCGCTATGCAGGCGTAAACGTGAGGCAGCAGATGCTTTTCGTGCTTCTGATTGGGGCGCTGATGGGAGGCGTGTCAGGAGCAGTAGAGATCTTGGGTTTGAAGCAACGAGTTTATATGGATTTTGTAGCTGGCGTGGGGTATGAAAGTGTGGCTGTGGCGCTCCTTGCGGGCGGCAATCCTCTGGGCGTAATCGCCAGCGCGTTGTTTTTCTCGGCTTTGAAGGCAGGCGGCGCGACGATGTCGATCCAAACGGGCGTCGGCGGGCCGATGACCGTTGTTATCGAAGCGCTGTGCGTCATTTTTGTGATCGGCGTAGGGTACAGCGAGCGGAAGCGACTGGAGCGATTGGATGTGGCGGAAAAAGAAGACAAGGAGGTAGAATACGATGTCGCCTGATATTATTATTGACTGGCTGCAGGCATCTTTACGGTGGGGAGCTCCGCTGATACTGGTCGCCATAGGCGAAGTGTACTCTGAGCGATCGGGCGTGATCAATATGGGAATTGAGGGCATCATGCTCTTTGGAGCGCTAGCCGGGATCGCCATCAGTTTCTTTACGGGTAATGTTCTCCTGGCGACTATCGGCACGATGATCCTCGGCGCTTTGTTTGGGCTGGCGGTTGCCTTTCTGACCGTTTCTCGAAAGACCAACCAGGTCGTCACCGGTCTGATGGTCAACCTCATGGCCCTGGGCGGAACCAATCTGTTGTTTGCTCTGCTCTCCGAGTCTCGGCACGTGCGGGTGGAACGATACCCCTTACTCTTCCCGGAAAGCTTTTCAAATATCCCGATCCTCGGTCCTGTGCTTTTCCGGCAGCCGGTGAGCACATGGGTCGCCCTCATTTTGCCCTTCATCGCCGCGTACATCCTCTATCGCACCGATTGGGGATTGAATGTGCGCGCCGTTGGCGAAAATCCACAGGCCGCAGCAACAGCCGGTTTGCCGGTGATTAAATTAAAATACCAGGCTGTTATCCTGAGCGGACTCTTTGCCGCCCTGGGCGGCTGTGTGCTGACCCTTGCGGAGGTGGGATACTTCGCTTCCGGTGGGATGACGGCCGGACGTGGGTTTGTCGTCCTTGCTGCGGTGGTGGTAGGAGGTTGGGATCCATTGAAGACAGCCCTGGTGTGCCTGGTTTTTGGCGCAGCCGATGCAGCCCAATTGAGGATGCAAACGGCTGGCTCGGTTATCCCTTATCAGTTCTTGCAGATGCTGCCCTATCTCATCACTGTGATTGCATTGGCGGGCGTGGTTGGGCGTTCGAGACCTCCCAAGACCTGGGGAGCGCCTTACGACCCAGCGGATATCTAGCGTATCAAGGAGCGCATCCTTGATCTTCTAAACGGCTACAGGCGCCTGCTCTAGGGATTGCGCCTTCTTCACTCTGGTCTGGCAGAAACGCCGTTTGTCCTGGATGACACCAGGAAACTGCTCCTGCTCCGGCTGAAAGATGCCCGCCTTGATCTCATAAATTCTTGTTCTGGAGATCGGCAAAAAAGGGATCAATTGGCTGTTGCAGGAGCTGTTTTATAAAAACGGTTAACCAGCGCCAAAACCGGCCTTTCATTTTTCTCCTTGCGCAATCCTCTGGCTGGTGATCTATCATTGAACAGGAGATGGACTTATGAACTTAACACGAGATCAGGAGGAGGAAGTCATCCGCTTTACGCAGGAAATGATCCGCTGTCCCGGCTATTCGGGAGAAGAGCGGGAGACGGCCGCTGTCGTTGCCCGGCAAATGGAAAAGCTGGGATTCGACAAGGTCGAGACGGACCGCTGGGGGAATGTCATCGGTACCATCTACGGCGCCAAACCTGGCCCGACCATCGTCTTCGATGGACACACGGATGTGGTCCCGATCCATATGCCAGACCTATGGGAGCATGAGCCGTATGGAGGAGAGATCTCCGATGGCAAGATCTGGGGGAGAGGCGCTTCCGATATGAAGGGTGGGCTTGCCGCCTGCCTCAGCGCGGCCGCCTTTGTCGGACGGTCGAACATCGCCGGGACGATCCTGGTCACGGCGACCGTTGCCGAAGAACTGGTGATCGGGCGGGGCTTGGGCAAGATTTTGGAAGGGCGCAAGGTCGACGCGCTGATGACTTGCGAACCCACCGGCATGAACAGGCTCGCTGTAGCGGGCGTCGGTCGAACGACGGTGGAGATGGGTGTCCAAGGGTTGGTGGCGCACAGCTCCCAACCCCATCTCGGCGATAACGCCGTCTACCGCGCCATGGACGCCAGCCAGCGCATTCGTAAGATGCCCCGCCGTCAGGATCCCTTCTTTGGCACGGACGTGATCGAGCTGGTAGAAATCAAGTCAAGGCCTTCTCCCGGCAACGGGTGCGTTCCGGAATACTGTTGGGTGCTTTGGGAGTGCCGGTTGTTTCCCGGCGAGACGCGAGAAACCTTCCTGAATCGTTTTTACACGGCGCTAAAAGATTTTGACGGAGCGGAGAAAGTGACGTTGAAAATTGGCCGGGTGGCGGTTGACTGTTATACCGGCGAACGCCTTGATTACGAAGATTTTCTAAAAGCCTGGGTGACGCCGCCGGAAGAACCCTTTAGAAAGCTTGTTGAAAAAGCTCTTCACCAGATCGGAATCCAGGTCGAACCGGTTATCTTCCGGGGTTGCACGAATGCCAGCGTCAGCGCAGGCGATATGGGCATTCCATCGCTCATCTATGGGCCGGGAAACCTCGATCTTGCCCATAAGCCCAACGAATATGTCGAAATCGAGGAATTGTTACTGAGCGTCAAAGCTTACGGAAGGATGATTGAGCTCACCGAACAATACGGGTGAGGCCGGGCGTCAGCGCCCGTCCATTTCACAGGTCTATATCGAACGTTTTCCCCTTTTAAAAACCAGGAGATCAAGATGAGATTGATGATTCTGAACCCCAATACCTCCGAGGACTTTACACGGGCCATTGACCAAGCCGGGCAGGCAGTTAAGTCACCGGGGACGGAGGTGGTCTGCCTTAACCCTTCCAGCGGGCCAAGGTCTATTGAAAGCGTCTATGACGAGCTGCTCAGCGCCGGTCCTTGCCTGGAGGTTCTCATCGCGCGCCAGGCGGAATTCGATGGCTTTATCATTGCCTGTTACGGCAATCATCCGGTGATTCACGCCGCTAGAGAGATGTTGGCCCAACCGGTGGTAGGCATCATGGAAGCCTCGCTTTATCTGGCGTGTGTCGCAGGCCATACATTCAGCGTAATCAGCTCTGGCGATCGCGCCGTGACCATGTTCCAGGACGCCATCAAAGCGTATGGCATTGAAGGTCGCTGCGCTTCGGTTCGCTCCACAGGCACGCCGGTGCTGGCATTGGAGGGGGCAGAGAAGGGATATGTTGAAAAACAGATCCTGGCGGAGGCGCGCAAAGCGGTCGAAGAAGATGGCGCAGAGGTGATCAGCCTGGGTTGTGCAGGCATGACCGGGCTGGACGAACGGTTGAAGCGAGAGCTGGGCGTTCCGGTAATTGACGGCGTCGCCGCGGCGGTCAAGCTCGTGGAGGCGCTTGTAGCGCTTGGCGTTCAAACCAGCAAACGCCGGGCTTACTCGCCGCTCGATGGAAAGGAGCTGCTCAACTTGCCCGAGGCGTTTTCATTTCCTTATCGCCGAGGCGGCGCAGCAGGTTAAACGATTTCCATCCGGCAAGACCGTACAGGCTGCAATTCGGCGAGGGATGGAGGGAGAAGAGGCGCAGACCCGTCTCAGGAGGGCAAGATGACAGACTTTCAAACCATACCACCGTATCAGGGGGGCGAAGTGACAGACGATCGAGCGCTGGTAACGCTCACTTCCGAAGAATCGAAACGGCTGATTGCCAAAGGGATCGCTGCCTTACCGGTCGTGCAAAAGGCAATGGAGCGGGGAACCATCGGATTCTGCATCTGCAGTTCGGCGAAGTACGTCGCTGAAGAGCTTTTGGGAGAACCCCTGCCAGCTTTTGCGCATTATCTGTGTGGCTTTGTCAGTTCGCGAGGGCTGTTTGCCCTCCCGGATGAAAAGGCGAGCAAGCAGCTTGTTCTTGTGAAGGGGAAAGCAGTCTGGCTTGACTGGCCGAAGGAAAACCTCACGAAGTATGTCAAGACGATGGGCGCTGACGACGTGATCATCAAGAGCGGCAACGTTCTGGATCCAAACCGCAAAGCCGGAACGCTGGTGGGATTATCCAACGGAGGGGAATATGGCAAGTACCTTCCCTACATCCTGGCGCGTGGGATCACCTTAATCGCGCCGATGACGCTGAACAAGTCGGTGAACTACCCGCTGGATGAGATCATGCTTGAGATGGGAATCACCAAGATCTCGCCGCAACGCGCGCATGGCGAGCCTTGCGGGATGCTTCCCCTGCCGGGGTTGGTCTTCACCGAGAGCGATGCGCTTCAAACCCTGTGTCGCGTGAGGGCAATCCCTGTCGCGATTGGGGGAATTGGGGACGGCCGGGGAACCGTGGCGCTGCTGCTGCTCGGAGAGGAAAAGAATGTAGATCACGCCTGGAGACTGATTGAATCCATCAAAGGAGAACCCCCACTGGAGGTACCTGCGTCGGAGACACTGTATGGATTGAATACCGGTGAAGGCAATCGTCCGTAAAAGACGGCAAAGCCCAGGCCCATGGCGCTGATACCTCCTTCCACTGGCGGGGAGATTTTTTATCAGCAAACAGAGTGTAAAGCAGGATTGAATTTTTGGAGATTTGTTGTTAAACTTTATCTTACGAAATCAATTATAATTGTTACATTGAAGGAGAAAGCCATCTCAAAAGGAGGAGAAAAATAGTTTTGACATTGATTGGCGAATTGAAAGATTTGTGACAAGAACGATCTGACCATTTCAAAATTTAGAAAGGAGTCACCCTAAAATGAAACGCATTTTCACTCTGTTTGCACTTCTAGCCATCGTGTCGATGCTGGCTGCCTGCGGCGGAGCTGCTACCCCCACCGAAGCCCCCAAAGAAGAGGCGAAATTCAAGGTAGGTTTGCTCAGCCCCGGCCCAGTCAATGATCAGGGCTGGAACCAGATTGCCTACGACGCCATCAAACGGATGGAATCTGAGCTTGGCGTCCAGACCAGCTATGTTGAGCTGGGCGAGTCTCCGGCTGAGTTTGAGAAGGCTTTCCGCGATTACGCCAGCCAGGGCTATAACATGGTGCTCGGTCATGGCAACCAGTTCCAGGATGCCGCCATCGCCGTCGCCAAAGATTACCCCAATACCTATTTCTTCATCTCCAGCAGCCGCTATAACGGCCCCAAAGAAGGCAATCCGAACGTGATTGGCCTGAACACCGATTCCAGCCAGCCGTTCTACGTGTTGGGCGTCATCGCAGCCAAAATGGGCAAGGGCGCTGGCCTGGTCGGCGGCGTGGAAATCCCTCCCATTTCTGAGACCTTCATTGGTTTCGAGAAGGGCGCCAAGTCCGTTAATCCAGACTTCAAGGTCAGCACCACCTACCTGGGCAACTGGACCGATGTTGCCGCCGCGAAAGAGGCTGCCATGAGCATGGTTGATGAGGGAGCAGATTTTCTGCTGCCCAACGCCAATATCGCCGGCAACGGTGTTTATCAGGCCATTGTCGAGAAGAAGGTCTGGGGCTTTGGCACTTACATTCCTTCTAACCAGGCCAACAGTTTCGAGATGGCGCCTGGCAGAATCCTCGCCAACTACGTCAACGATTATGGCGCTGGCCTGGTGGGCATCGCCGAAAAGCTGAGCAAAGGCGACTGGAAACCCGAAAGCAACATTGAATTCGGCTTAAAGGATTCCGATGTTCTTTACATCACCTTCAACGACAAAGCCGAAAACCCGATCCCGGCTGATGTCAAGAAAGCAGCCGAAGAAGCAATCCAGAAGATCTCCAGCGGCGAGATCAAAACATTGGATTAATCAACGCTGATCTTCTAAGATGATGCACGGCATTAGCAGTCAGATCGCCAATGCCGTGCCGTTTTTTAAGAGCGCCGGCGCCCTGCATCCCCCCATTTGTCAAAGCAACGCCGCCCGCCGCAACGCAATTCAGGAATGGACGTCGTCACAGCCACTCATTCCCCTTTGGAACAACCACTTTTTAAGAAATGATTCTGCGCATCATGGGGTAATATTGAATTGTTGTATTGAAGCGCTAACCCACCGGGAAAGAAGTTGAAATTCATTTTGTTCCACCGGGTGGGGTATGTCGCCCCAGGTTTGCCGCCGCGCTGGTCTCCCGATTTCAAACTTCACGGCCACTATTCACAACCACACCTTTTAAAAACAGGAGGAAATCAAGAATGAGCTCGAATATGGACCATTGGAAACAAAAAGTGTTGGATTGCATAGATGAACAGGAACTGACCGACCTCATTCTTGCCCTGTCGAACATCCCCAGCCCCTTCCCTTATGAGAAAGAGGCGGGAGATTATGTCTTTGAATGGATGAAGAAAGAGGGTTTTGAACCAAAGCGCGTCGGCATGACCGAAGACCGTTTCAGCGTCATCGGAAAACTGAAGGGGGAAGGGAACGGCTATAACCTGCTTTTTTCCAGCCACCTGGATGTAACGGGTCCCAGAGGGCACGTTACAGATAGCTGGCGGTTCAAACCCGAAAACATGGAGAACCCCTGGTGGCAAACCGCCAAACTGGTGGACGGGAAATTCTACGGCCAGGGCGTAAACAACGACAAGGGCCCGATGGCCTGCTTTCTGATTGCCGCCAAAGCCCTCAAAAAGGCGGGGGTTCCGTTGAAGGGCGATATCTACCTGACCGCCTGCCCAGGAGAGATGGGGCAGGAACCGGTCAATGAATTTCAAGGACCCTTTTTTCATGGCAAGGATATCGGCGCGGAATATATGATGACCCATGGCGGCATCATCGCCGATTATGGCGTTGCAGCCGAGGGAACGGATTTTCGGGTGAGCTGGGTGGAAGCAGGCAAGACTTTTTTTAAGATCACCGTGACCGGCTCCTGGCAATACACGCCCTGGGCGGAGCACCCCACAAATTTCAAAGAGCACCCCAATGCGATTGTAAAGATGGTCCCGCTGATCGAAGCCCTGGAACGCTTCGCGGAGGAATACGAGCGCAAACATACTACCCACTATCCCGGCGGCACGGTTGTACCCAAGGTTCAAATCGGCGCCATTCGGGGTGGCGCGCCGTTTTATGTTTCCAGTGGATGCGAGGTTTGCCAGCTCTTTGTGGATGTCAGAATTTTGCCCGGCATGGTGCCAGGGGAAGTCTATGACGAGCTGAAACAGGCCGTGGCTGAAGCCGGGGTGGAGGCGGAGATCGAACTGTACCTGTTCCGACAGGGCTACCACGCCGATCAGGAAAAAATCCAGCCCTTTGTAGAAGCACTGCGAAAAAGCCACCAGCATGTGCTGGGTTCTGAACTGGAAATGACCGAACCGAAATTCTCCAGCATGTGGCGTGACCACAATGTATTCAACGAGTATGGCGTGGCCTCGCTGACCTATGGCCCAACGCGCTTCGACCCGACGGTGGAAAATATGGTGGAAACCGCCAAAGTCTATGCCTTGCTGGCGTTAGAAGTTGGGTTAAAGGAAAAGGTATAGGAGGGCAGCATTTAGTTTCTATCTGCCTTCCAGAAAGTTCCTGCCAGGGGAAACAGAATTCAACCGCCCAATTCTTGAAGGGGAATAGCGGCGGCAATCCTAACAAATTGTAAAGAGTAACTTTATCTCTTTTGGAATACTTGTTATAATTTTCTTAACACCAGATGCACACTATTGCAAAAAAACAGGAGGTTCTATGATCATTAAAGGCGTCAACCTGATCCCGGATGTGCCGATGGCCCAGGTGATTGAGTTGGGACAAGAGGCTGAAAAACTTGGTTACGATAAGTGCTGGGTTTACGACGAGGGACTCGCCACGCGCGATGTCTATATTAGCCTTGCCGCCATCGGACAAAAGACGAATAAAATCCAACTGGGCACTGGCATTACCAGCCCGTTCACCCGCCATCCGGCGGCGACGGCTTCAGCCATCGCCACGCTGGATGAACTGACCGGAGGGCGCGCCTTTTTGGGGCTTGGGGCTGGCGGGACCTTGACGCTGGCGCCGATGATGATTGAGCGGCAGAAACCGCTGACGGCCGTGCGCGAGATGCTCCAGGCTATCCGTCCGCTCTTGCGCGGCGAGACGGTCACCTTTCACGGCGAGGTTGTAAAACTTCAAGATGCCTCCATTAATTACCCGCGCCCGAACCTGCCAGTCTGGATTGCCGGCCGGGGCAGTAAAATGCTGATTCTGGGCGGAGAGTTGGCGGACGGCGTGGTGCTGGATTTTATTCACAAAGATTTCTTGCCGAAATCTGTTGACCTGATCAAAAGCGGCGCAAAAAGCACCGGGAATAACCCAAAAATTTGCTACTCTACGATGGTGATCACCAACGAGCGGGTGATGCAGGAACTCCGGCCGCACATGACTTACCGCCTGGTCGATTCGCCGCAGGAGGTCAAGGAGGTCATTGGGATGACCCCGCAAGACGTCGAGGCGATCCGTTCTACTATGGGGGCGAAAGGTCTGGTGGAAGCCGGTAAACTGATCAAAGATGAGTGGATTGCCCCCTTTGTGATTATGGGTTCGGAAGCCGAATGTGCCCGCGAGCTTTCAGATTTGATGGCGCGCAACGGCTTTGGCGAGTTCCTGCTGCCGATCCTGGAAACTCAGACCGCCGCAAAGCTCATGGCGGAGGTCGGGAAAGTGCTGTCGCTGATCTAAAATTCCTGCGAAACGATCGTTCAAAACCGATTGATCACAAGAGAGGTGGAAATGACCGTTCGATCTAAAGAATACCATAGGCCAGAAGACTGGGCGAGAGCGCACCAATTGCTCAACCGCTCTGAGGTTCACACAGTTCCGCTGGTGGTAAGCCCGCGCCCGGCGGCGCTGACCGATTTAGAAGCTGACGCGTTTGTTGATTTGCAGAAGCTCCAGCTCGATGCCATCCATAAAAGCGGCGACAATCGCATCCATCTGGGTGGGATGGCCACCCTGCAAGCCGTGTACGAATCAGATCTGCTCAAAGCAGAAGCGGACGGGATCCTCTCAGAAGCTGCGCACATTTCTGCCACCCTGGGGATCCGTAACCTGGCTACGGTTGCCGGAGCATTGACGGCCCCCAGCAGCCCGCCGGATGTGGCGCTGGCGTTGATGGCGCTCGATGCATTGGTTACCCTGCAGAAAGATGAAGGCCGGACGCGCACCCTGCCGCTGCATGAATTTATTGCCGCTGGCGACAAGGCGCTCCAGCGTGGCGAGGTTCTCGTCGAGGTTAGTTTTGCTTCCGCTCCTTCCTTTGGTTCCCTGGCCCGGGTCGGGCGCACGCCGCGCGATCATGCCATCGTGGCAGCCGCCGCAGTGGTAGAAGTGTCAAACGGCGCAGTGCGCCGGGCTGGCGTGGCGCTGGCAGGCGCCAATCCACTCCCTGTCCGTCTCCTGGATGTGGAGAAGCTGCTGTCTGGCAAAACGGCTTCAGCCGCGCTGCTCGATCAGGCGGCGGCATTGGCTGAAAAACAGGCCGTCCCCCAGGGCGATTATCGCGGCAGTGTCGAGTATCGCCGCGCCATGGCCGCGGTCTTGGTTCGCCGGGCGCTCGCAGCGGCCTTGAAACACGCCGGATTAGCCTGAGATTACAAGGTAGGGAAACGATGAACATTCGATTTAAATTAAACGGCAAAGAGACCGAATTGCAAGTCAAACAGGATGAGAGCCTGTTAGAAGCTCTCCGCCAGGCGGGCGCTTATAGCGTCAAGCACGGCTGTGAGACGGGCGAGTGCGGCGCCTGTTCGGTGCTGCTGGATGGCAAGCTGGTGCCGACCTGTATCCTGCTGGCCCCTCAGGCCGATGGACATGAGATCGAAACCGTCGAGGGGCTGAGCGAGGTCAACACGATTCACCCCATCCAGAAGGCGTTTACAGAAAATGGCGCCATCCAGTGCGGTTACTGCACCCCGGCCATGATCCTGGCTACCAAAGCGTTGCTGAACAAAGAAAAATATCCCACGCTCGAAGATGCGCGTGAAGCCCTCAGTTCAACGATCTGCCGCTGCACCGGTTACGTCAAACCGGTCGAGGCCATCTTGCGGGCGGCTGCCATGCTGCGCGGCGAAGAAGTAGCCCCCATCGGCGGCGGCGGCATCCCCCTGGAGCTGGCGTTTGGGTTGACCGGCGAATCGGACCTGGGGCGCGATATCCCGGATGTCAAGAGCGGCGGAGGGGGAGGAACCAGCGTCTCGGTGAGGCCGACCGTCAAAGTGGCGCCCTGGGTCTCGCCCGAAGCGCATACGGATGTCGTCGGGCGGCCAGAAATAAAAGTGGATGCCGTCAAACTTGTAAAAGGCAAGCCCGCCTTTACCGACGATATCAATCTGCCGGGGATGCTTTACGCAGCCATGCTCACCAGTCCCCATGCGCATGCCCGTATTCGCAATATTGACGTTTCTAAAGCGCGCGCCTTCCCGGGCGTGCACGCGGTGTTGACGTATAAGGATGTCCCGCGGGTGATGTACGCCTCCGGCGGCCAGTCCTGGCCTAATCCCAAGCCCTGGGATCAAGTCTCGCTGGATTCGAAGGTGCGCTATGTCGGCGACCGGGTGGCGGTTCTGGCAGCCGAAACGCCAGAGATCGCCCGCGAAGCGCTCAAGCTGATAGAAGTGGATTACGAAGTTCTTCCGGCAGTGCTTGACCCGCGCGAGGCTGGCAAACCTGGCGCTCCGGTCATCCATGATGAACCCGACGCCATCGGAATCCCAGACGCCCAACGCAACCTGGTGAACACGATTGACGCGGCGGTTGGCGATGTTGAGAAGACGCTGGCAGAATGCGATTACGTTTTTGAACGCACCTACTACACCCCCAAGCAGCAGCAGGTTCACATCGAGCCGCATGTCTGCATCACGTATTGGGATGAAGATGAGCGCCTGGTGGTGCGCACCTCGACTCAGGTGCCGTTCCATGTCCGGCGGATGCTGTCGCCTCTGATCGGTCTGCCGGTCAAACGCATTCGAGTCATCAAGCCCCGCATTGGCGGCGGTTTTGGCGGCAAGCAAGAAATGCTCATCGAAGACCTGGCGGCTCACCTGACCCTGGCCACCAACCGCCCGGTGCGCTTTGAATACACCCGTGAGCAGGAGTTCACCAGCGCCCGCTCGCGCCACCCCATGTATATCACCTTCAAGGCCGGGGTGATGAAAGACGGCGTTCTGCGCGCCCTGGATATGAAGGTGATCTCGGATACCGGCGCTTTTGGGCAACACAGCATGACGGTCGCCAGCGTTTCTGGTCTGCGCGGTCTTTCTACTTACCGCTGCGAGGCGCTGCGCTTTCACGCCGAAATTTACTACACCAATAAAACGCCAGCCGGCGCGTTTCGCGGCTATGGCGCTCCGCAGGGGATGTTCGGGTTGGAGAGCATCGTGGATGAGATTGCGCACGAGCTCGGTTTCGACCCGCTGGAGTTCCGCCGTAAGAATGCCGTGCGCGTTGGCGACCCCATTCCGATTTCGACCGCGCTTGGCGAAGGCGGCGCCATCGAACAGGTCGTTTTGAGCTGCGGCCTGGAAGAATGCTTCGACAAAGCCGCGGCGGCCATCCAGTGGGAGCGCCGCTACGACCCGAAGTGGCATGTTGACCCCGAACGCCCGCATATCCGGCGCGGCCTGGGGGTGGCCACCTGTATGCACGGCACCGCCATCCCCGGACTGGATATGGGCGGCGCTTCGGTCAAGATGAACGACGACGGCAGTTTTAACGTCCTGGTGGGTGCTACCGATCTTGGCACAGGATCGGATACGGTCATCGCTCAGATCGTGGCAGAGACGCTCGGCTGCGCGCTGGAGGATGTCATCATCTATTCTTCCGATACGGACATGACCCCCTTCGATGTGGGCGCTTACGCCTCCAGCACCACCTTCATCTCCGGCGGATCTGCCAAAAAAGCGGCTGAAGAAGTCCGCCGCCAGATCATGGAACGGGCGGCGCTGATGCTAAAAACGACCACCGAAGGGATGTACCTGCGCAACCGGCATGTCTACACCGCCGACGGGCGCGCTGTCTCGCTACAGGATGTCGCTTTGCACAGCCTGCACACCGAGGACCAGCGCCAGATTATGGCCACTGCCTCGCATATGTCGAACTATGCGCCTCCGCCCTTCGGCGCCCAGTTTGTAGAGGTTGAGGTGGACATGGAAACCGGCATGGTCAGGGTGCCGCGCATGGTGATGGCAGTCGACTGCGGCACGGCGATCAACCCGGTGACGGCCAGCGGGCAAATCGAGGGCGGCCAGTTGCAAGCGCTCGGCATGGCGATTTCAGAAAGCGTCATGTATGACCAACAGGGCAAAGTCTTGACCACCCGTATTGGAGAATACCGCATCTTTGAAGCTGACGAGGCGCCGGACATCATGGCGATCCTGGTACCCACCTATGAGCCGAGTGGCCCGTATGGCGCCAAGGCCGTGGCCGAAATCCCGATGGATGGCGTGGGGCCTGCGGTTGCAAACGCCGTCTTTGACGCCACCGGCGTGCGGGTTCGCGAGCTCCCCATCCTACCCGAAAAGGTCTGGAAAGGCCTGAAAGAACTCAAATAGCCTCCCCTGGATCGTAGAAGAAACGACAGGCTCCCGGCGGATTGCAGAACCGGGAGCCTGTTTGTTATTTGGGTCTGGTGCTAATTAAAGATGTGGTAAGAATGCACGCCAGACCTGAGTTACGATCAAATGAAAATCGTATTGCCCGTTGAAAGATATCCTATCCTCTCACCCATGGTTTTTTTTAGGCGGCTGTAACCTGACGTGCTTGTGCAGTGACAGGTATAGTAAACAGAATTTTCCGCCAGAAGGTTTTTTGCCAATGAATCAATTTCTAAAAGATCCTCATCTTTCTTAAAATCATAAGCGATCAGGTGAAATCCTCCAATAACGAAATTAATTTTTCCGCAAATTTCCTGCGCCGACGACAGGATATTCTCAATCCCACAGTGGGAGCAGCCGGATACTAATACCTTCTTGTCCTTCTCGGAAATTACTAGGCTCTGTTCGTGTTCAAAGACATCCGGGAGATACTGGACGCCGGATTTCATATATAAATTCCAAATCTCCTTTTTCCGGTGCACCTTTGAAATGATCTGAAGTTCTTCATCTATCCTTACAGCGCCATCGAGTACAGTAAATCTGGGATTTGCCGATAATTTTTGGTTCAGACCGCCGTAGTAAAACCGATCTCGTTTTTTGGCGTAATACTTTCCAAAGGTGGTTTTTTGAATATAAATTGGGGCAATTTTGTTGATCCTCAAAAACTCCTCTAATCCACCGCCATGATCCTGGTGTCCGTGGGAAATAAAGGCAAGATCAACGCCGGATAAATCAATTCCCATTTTCCTGGAGTTGTCTGCAAACTTGCTGCCCATTCCACAATCAAATAATATTTTGTGACGATCCGTGGTGATATAAAAGCTCAAGCCTTTTTCTTTTTCATAACCGTTAATAGTCGAAGTGTTTTCAACGAGAACGGTGAGCTTCATGTCATTCTCCTTTGGTAAATCGGTCCGATTGATATGAAATATAATAGTAATGGTTTTGTTTTTGTTGTCAATTAATTGGATTGCAGTTTTTTGTTGCCTCGGTGCACATTATTTGGGCATGAGTTGACCGGTAAAGATCGGTTTTACGACCAAGGAGAAATCCCATGACCCTTCAACAACTCTTATACGCCATTGAAACGGACAAGTATGGATCCTTCAACAAGGCCGCACAAGTTTTGTATGTTACCAGGCAAAGTTTAACGAATGCTATCAATGAGCTGGAGAAAGAGATCGGAATAAAAATCTTCCGACGGACAAACAAAGGGTTGTTAACTACTGTTGAAGGCAGGGAATTTATCAATATGGCCAAGTCCGTTTTGTATTCATTTGATAATTTAAAACAGGTATATTCCAGCAAACATGAAAAAGTATCTCGTTTCAGCATGGTTTCGATCCCCAACTTTTTTGTTGAAGATGCGTTTTCGACGCTATGTAAAGAAGTGGGAGAGAGCTCTAGTATCAGAATGACAATCAAAACGACGGACGCATATCAATCTCTGGACGATGTTAGTTCATCCCGCGCTGAAATCGCCACGGTAATGATTGGAGGGTCTCATAAAGCTGCGTGGGTTAATCTTCTTCGTTCAAAAGGCCTGGAATATGTCAAGCTGCTCGAATCCCAATTCGAATTATTGGTAAGCGCGAACGATCCACTTGCCCAACAAGAGCGCATATCAGCGCACATGCTTGAAGGGTATTCCTTCGTGTTTTGGGCAGATAGCTCTATGAATATTCTCAATCTCATTCCAGAGACCAGCGAAATCGCAAAGGTTATCGTCCAAAATAACAAGTATATCAACGCTCAATTCCATACCACCCTCTTTATGATTTTAGAAAATACCAGGGCGTTTGCCACGAGTTTTTGTGGAATGAACAGGCATTTCAGTGTATACCCGGTTGTGAGTATGCCCATTGCTGAAGATTTGCCTTTTGAATTGGTTTACATCAAACAAAAAAGCCGCCCGCTAAGTTGGGAAGCAGAGCGGTTTATCGCCTTGTTGCAGGAGAACTTAAAAGATTGTCACCTTCAGAGTGTAAAGTCTTAAAAAATTACGAATCCGGGATAGTTTTATAATCTCGCCGATTAGATAATTTTCCTTTAAAACCAAAACGGTTCGATGTGAACCGTTTTGGTTTTCTTGTCTTTCAACCAAGCATAGAACAGGCGGAAATCTCTCAACTCAAAGTTCATGAAGTGCGTTGTGATATATTTGCCCCTCGATCATTGTCAGCTGACATTGTGTAAAGTTACAGAAGGGATGGCCATTAAAGATGGCAATATCGGCGTCTTTACCGGGTTCCAGTGATCCAATACGGTGATCAAGACCCAATAGTCTAGCAGGATTGATAGTGATGCTCTTGAATGCCATTTCTTCCGAAAGGCCTTTGGCAATGCAGAGACCAATATGCATTGGCAAGTACTTGATGGCTGATGCGCCGTCTTCGGTTAAACAAAAATTTACGCCCGCTTTTTCTAAGATGATGGGATTCTCCAGCTTCATATCCCATATTTCCATTTTGACAGGAGGCATGATCAATGGGCCGACCACACAGGTAACGTTCTTACTTGCCAAAAACTCGGCAACTTTGTATCCCTCGGTGACATGTTCCAACGCGAAATCGAGATTAAATTCTTCGGCGATATTAACCGCCGTTACGATATCACTAGCCCGGTGGCAGTGAATGCGAGCTTTCATCTGGCCCCGGACCAGCGGCGCCATAGCTTCAAGTTGGAAGTCGCGGTGGAAGTTTTTATTCGAACCATTCGCCAATAACTCGTCTGAATATTGTCTGGCGTTGAAAAGCGTCTCCCGTATCAAAGCCACCGCGCCAAGCCTGGTCATTGGCATTTTTTGCATCCCGCCAAAAATCCTTTTTGGATTTTCGCCGAGCGCCATCTTCATTTGCTCGCAGCCAGGAATGTACATATCGAAAACCGTTTTGGCTGGCTTCAACTTTATTGCCATCCCCAGACCATTTATTACTGGCACCCCGCCAGTGGTAGTATAGCAGGTAGTAAAACCAGCATTTCTAACCTGTGGGATCGCTATATCGTTGCAGTTGAATGAGTCAAACATTCTTACATGAGGAACTATGGGAGAGGAAATTTCATTCAGATCTGGAATCTCACACATGACAGAAGGTTCCCCTAATGCTGATATATGGCTATGAGCATCAATGAAGCCCGGCGTGATCCACTTTCCAGACGCATTGATTATTTGGGTGCCCGCTGGAATTTCTATGTTCTTACCAACAGCAAGGATTTTCCCACCATCAATTAACACAATTCCATCTTCGATTACTCCGTTGGTAACAGTGATAATCTTTCCGCCTGAAAAAGCTATCATGTTTTTCTCCATTATGGCAATTTAAGAATATATCAAATTGAGTTTTTTGATTACCAGATACCTGTTACAGCATACTACATACTCGCTCAATCAATAACGATTTGAATTGCATCATTTATTTGCTACCTGTCATTAATTAACTGCAATTCTTTCTGAATAATTCTATATTCAAAAATGCTATACTCTCTAAAAGTATCTATCCCCAGGAGGAGTAAAAATGAATCATCAGGGAAAACGTCTTGCTGTCTTGCTATTTCTATTGGCATTCATTACTGGAATGCTAACCGGATGTGGCGGCGCGGCTGCAACTCCGGCGCCTCAACAAGAAGCGCCTGAGAATACAGCGGCTGCGGTTAAACCCACAGCTGCTGAGGCCCCCACAGAGTCTACACCAAAAAAGGACACAATCGTTATTGCAAACGCAGATGAACCCCCTTCATTGAGCCCCTACGACCATAACGCAATCTATGCAGACTACATGAACCAATTAACCTACAATGGTCTTTTCAGGCTCGATGAAACAAGTAATCCTGTCCCTGATTTGGTAGATACCTATGAAAATCTGAGCGATACCGAGTGGTTATTCAAGATCCATGATGGCGTCAAGTTCCACGATGGTTCGACAATGACCGCAGAGGACGTAAAAGCCTCTCTTGACTTTGCCAAGACGTTCCCGGCTATTGCATCTTACACCGCGTCTTATAGCAGCGTTGAAGTAGTTGATCCTCTGACCGTTAAGGTGACAACAAATGGGCCATCGGCGGGGCTACTTTACGATCTTGCCTACCACTCGAACTACATCGTACCCAAAGCTCTGATTGATAGCGGTAATAACTTCAATGAAAATCCAATTGGTTCTGGCCCCTATAAGTATGTCAAGTGGACGCTGGGCGATAAAATTGAGTTTGTCAAGTTCGATGACTACTTCGATAAAGACTCCATGCCTTCTATAACGAATGTCACCTGGAAATTCATCCCGGAAGGTTCGTCCAGATCAATTGGTCTTGAAGCCGGTGAGATTGATCTCCTTGTTGAAGTTGATACAACGGACATGGCAAGATTAAAAGGAAACCCGGACCTGGTCGTGCTCGAGCATCCGGGTTTTACACACAACTGGCTCATGCTCAATAATGAGGCGAAACCGTTTGATAACCCGCTTGTCAGAAAGGCGATCAGTACAGCGCTCGACAGGGAGTCAATTATTGAGGTTGCCCTCAATGGATTGGCCAGCCTTACGATTTCACAAACGCCGGCGGGTATGTTGGGCGAATCGGAGGTCAATGCAGAAGGATACAATGTCGAGAAAGCCAAGCAATACATGGCCGATTCAGGTGTGGATCCTGCCACGGTTAAACTGGATATCATTTGCTCCAACGAAACCAAGAGAAGAGCGGCAGAAGTGATCCAGGCAAATCTGGCCGAGATCGGAATTACGAATGTAACCACAACCTCTATGGATCTCGCCACGTACTTGCAGGTAACCGGTAAAGGCGACTATACCGGCGCAATCGGTGGATACCGCGCTTTCAATATGGTAGCTTTCCTCCAGAATACTTTCCACTCATCGGCTATCGGCGGGTCAAATAAGACCCGTTTGAATAACCCCGAAGTTGACGCCCTGATTGAAAAGGCAGCGGCAACGGTGGACCAGGAGGAGCGGGCAAAGATCCTGAGACAGGTAACTGAATTACTTAATGAAATTACTCCACAAGCTCCGATTTATCAGGAACTTTATATACGAGCTTATAACAAAGATTTGGGCGGGGTTGCGATCAATTCTGCTGGCGTGCTGCGCATCAACAAACTCTACTGGAAATAAAAGATTGGCGGTAGATTCGATGCTGTGAACTAACCTAGAAAACGAGTTGCTATTTCTTCAAAAGCCTGAAATAGCAACTCGTTTCATTGATCTGTTGTATGATTGACATCATAGCATCCGTTTCCTGATTTCTACTAAAAAATATCCTCAGTACTTCTCTATGTGGCAAATTTTGCTGGAGGAATATGTGGAAATTTATATTTAAGAGAGTGTTTGCCCTGATCCCCGTCATCATTGGCGTTACATTAATCGTCTTTTTCATTATGTCGTTATCGCCAGGGGATCCTGCCAAAATGATATTAGGGGATGAAGCCTCTCCCGAAGCAGTTCAATTGTTGCGGCAGGAAATGGGTCTTGATGATCCCCTATTAATCCAATACAGCCGATATATGTATAATGCCATCCAGGGGGATATGGGATTATCGTATAAATCGAAAAAGCCTGTTACCGAAGAGATCTGGGCAAGATTCCCAAATACCATCAAACTCACACTAACGGCAATGACTCTTGCTGTAATAATTTCCCTGCCCCTGGGAATTATTGCAGCAGTCAGGCAAAACTCGTTTTTTGATGGGTTCAGCATGCTGCTCGCTTTGTTCGGCGTGTCAATGCCACCCTTTTGGTTTGGCCTCTTATTGATTTTGTTTTTCTCATTAAAACTTGGCTGGTTCCCTTCCTCTGGATCAGAGAGTCTTAAAAGCATTGTGCTTCCATCAGTCGCTCTTGGCTTTCTGCACATGGCATCTATTGCCAGGACGACACGATCCTCAATGCTTGAAGTGATCCGGCAAGACTATATTCGTACAGCAAGAAGCAAGGGCCTTTCATATAGCTCAGTAATCCGAAAACATGCGCTAAAAAATGCGCTAATCCCAACCATTACGGTGGTTGGTTTACAGGTAGGCGTCCTGCTCGGCGGCGCAGTCATCGTTGAGACAGTTTTCGCGTGGCCAGGTGTAGGAAGATTGATGGTTCAATCCATCATGGGAAGAGACATTCCAATGGTTATGGGTTGCATTATCTTGTTCGCGACTGGTTTCACCATAGTGAATTTGATCGTTGACTTGCTCTATGGTTTCATAGACCCAAGAATCAGATCCATGTATACCTAGGGGTGAGTAATGGAAATTTCACAATCAAAGCAAGATGTAATACAAAAAACAAAACAATATAAGAAGCGAAGCCAAATTTTGGAAGTATGGCGACGACTAAAACGCAACAAAGCTGCGCTCATTGGCCTGGCTATTGTTATATTGTTGTTTCTCATGGTAATTTTTGCCGACGTTCTTTACGACTATAAGGGTGTTGTGATCAAGCAGAACATCCCCAATCGGCTTCAGCATCCCTCACTTGCACATCCCTTTGGCACCGACGAATTGGGAAGAGACATGCTTGCGAGAATCATCCACGGTGGAAGGATGTCGCTATCAATCAGCCTGGTTTCAGTGGCATTTTCTCTTCTCATTGGAGGTTCACTAGGAGCAATAACGGGTTATTTTGGCGGGAGAATTGACATGGTCATTATGAGGATCATGGACATATTCCTGGCAATTCCCCCCACATTACTGGCAATCACAATTGTAGCTGCGCTTGGGCCAAGTACGATCAACCTGGTCATTGCCCTGGCAGTTTCGAGTGTGCCAACCTTTTCGAGAATTGTTCGAGGTTCAGTGCTCATGGTAAGAGATGTGGAATTCATCGAAGCCGCAAAAGCCATCGGGGCGACCAATAGAACGATCATTATTGAGCATATTCTCCCGAACAGTTTTGCGCCAGTCCTTGTTCAGACGACATTAAGTGTCGCCGTGATGATTTTAACAACTGCAGGGCTGAGCTTTCTGGGTTTGGGTGTTCAAGTGCCAACGCCCGAATGGGGATTTATGCTATCCAGTGGAAGGACATATATTCGCGACCATAGCTACTTGACGCTTTTTCCTGGCCTGGCAATCATGGCCACCATCCTTTCGCTGAATTTGCTCGGCGACGGCCTTCGCGATGCATTGGATCCAAGACTCAAGTAGAAACCTAGATGTTATGAGATAACCCCATGAGTGAACATACAACAACGGCACCAATACCCACACTGGAGATCAAGAATCTTGTCGTAGAATATCGCACCGAAGATGGAATCGTCCATGCGGTTAATGGCTTGGATCTTCGCATCGAGAAAGGAAAAACGCTCGGGCTGGTAGGCGAAACGGGCGCTGGAAAAACCACAACAGGCCTGGCAATATTAAGGCTGGTCGCTCAGCCGCCAGGAGTTATTGTTGATGGCAGCATTCACCTGAACGGCGAGAACCTCCTGATGAAATCCGAAAAAGAAATGGAGAAAATCAGGGGCAAACAGGTTTCGATGATCTTTCAGGATCCGATGACCTCTCTGAATCCTGTAACTCGAGTTGAAGATCAGATCGCTGAGGTTATAGAACTCCATGAGCATTTGAGCTGGAATGAATCCCTGGCCAAAGCCAGAGATATGCTTGAATTAGTGGGAATACCCGGTGAAAGAGGAGTTGATTATCCTCATCAGTTTTCTGGCGGGATGAAGCAGCGCGTTGTTATTGCAATTGCCCTGGCATGTAGTCCTCAGCTATTAATTTCCGATGAGCCAACAACAGCATTGGATGTAACCATTCAGGCTCAAGTACTCCAGCTCATGAAGAATTTGAGAGAAAAATATCAAATGTCAATGCTGATGATTACTCACGATTTGGGAATCGTAGTTGAGATTTGCGATCTGGTGTCCATCATGTATGCCGGGCGAGTTGTTGAACATGGCTCACTAGAAGATATTTTCAATAATACAAGGCATCCTTATACAGAGGGATTATTTAATTCACTGCCGAATCTCGAAGACAGGAAAGCAAAATTAAAGCCAATTAAAGGGCTTATGCCGGATCCCAGTAATTTACCCCCTGGTTGTGCCTTCTGTCCCAGGTGTGATTACGCTATGGAGATATGCCATACTGATAAACCAGGAAAGGTGTATCGAACCGAAGATCATTTTGTTGAATGTCACCTGTACAGCGAACAAAATATTGGCGAGAAGGTGATAGGCAAATGAGCAAACAGCAACCTCTATTGGAAGTAAAAAATCTAAAAAAATATTTTCAAACCCCGAGGGGGATGCTCCATGCAGTTGACGACGTATCCTTCAAAATTGCTGAAGGAAAAACACTTGGCGTCGTTGGCGAATCAGGATGCGGAAAATCAACGACAGGGCGAGCAATATTACGCCTGGTTGAGCCGACCTCCGGCGAGGTTAATTTTGATGGAATTGATATTTTGAAACTAAATCCTGAACAAATGCGCAAAATGCGCCAGCACATGCAGATTATCTTCCAGGACCCATACTCCTCCTTGGATCCACGAAAGACGATTAGCCAGACGATTGAAGAACCGCTAAGGCTAAATCATATTATTCCAGATAAGAATGCCAGGATAGAGCGGGTCTTTGAGTTGATGGAGACGGTCGGTTTAGCCGAACGCTTATTCAACACCTATCCCCACGAGTTGGATGGCGGAAGAAGACAAAGAATTGGCATTGCACGGGCACTCGCGTTGAATCCAAATTTTATTGTTTGCGATGAACCTGTATCCGCGTTGGATGTGTCAATTCAAGCGCAGATTCTCAACCTGCTAAAAGAATTGCAGTCAAGGTTGAACCTCACCTATATGTTTATCACGCATAATTTGTCAGTTGTTAACCACTTCTCGGACGATATAGCTGTAATGTACTTGGGTGAGATGATCGAGATGGCGCCAGCAGAAGATCTCTTTACCCAGCCTCTTCATCCGTATACCCAAGCGCTGCTATCTGCGATCCCTGCGCCAACCCTAAATAAAAAGATGGATCGCATTATATTAAAAGGCGAGATAGCCTCACCCATTGAACCAAAACCAATCTGTCGCTTCGCTAATCGGTGTATTCATATGCAAGACAGATGCCGTAAAGAACATCCAGAATTGATTGAGGCATCTACGGGGCATTTCGTAGCATGTTTCCTCGTGCAATGATGTTGGAATAAAAACCGGCCCTGGGTATAAGGTTTTATTTGATTACTGGGTGTGTTTCTAAGGACACTGCATCAATCCCTGCGCCTGCAAACACCCACGCAGGACAGGAAGCCGTTCCCCAAACAACTTAAGAACTTCCGGCTCTATTTTAAAACTCTCAGCAGTTTGTCTGAATTGATCGCCAGCTGAACCCTGTTGACAGAAACCAATTTGACCGGCTGTTGCGTATCATCTCAACCAGGATTACGACTCATGCGTCTGGTTTAAATTTGCCTCGACCAGATGAACAATTTCCTCTTGGGTGAGTGAGCGGCCCGCCGGAGCGATGGCGATTGTCTGGGTGGGGGGGATCTCGGCCAGAAATTCAGAAATTTTCTTCCGCCGCGGGCTGCCGGTCTCGGCGCGCTCATTCAGCCAGTTCAGGATGACCGATGCCTCGGCCTGTGGTCCAAAACGGGCAAAGATTGTCCCAATTTCGTACAGGCAATCTAACGCGAGAGGGTTTTCCTGGAGGGCGAAGGCAAGCTTCAAACCGGTATATTGATGGTGTAATGCCAGCGCTCGATCCCCCACCGAAAGCGCGATTTGACCCAGGCGGTAATGACCATCTGCCTCGCCAGACGAATGACCGATCTCCTGACTGATGCGGATGGCTTGCTGGCAAAAAGATTGAGCTTCGGCGTACTTCCCTAGCTGGCGGTTCAGTTCCCCCTGAGTGAGCGAGGCCTGAACAACGCCATATTGGTCTCCGAGCGCTTCATAGATTTCCTGGCTGCGCTGGCAGTAATTCAAAGCAATCTGGCGCTGACCCAGTTCGCGGTAGCATAAACTCAGGCCCGTAAGCAAATGGGCGACCGTCTGTTGATCGCCGATTTTTTCGGCAATGACGAGGCCTTCCTGGCAGGCCTCGCGCGCAGCCTCAAAATCCGCTGCGGTGAAGGCAACCCCGGCAAGCTCTAAAAGCGCGACCGCCTGGCCCGATAAATGCCCGGTTTGCTTGCGCAGCGATAAGCATTGGCGCAGCCAATCCCTGGCCTGCTCAAGGTCGCCTTGCATTCGCGCTGTTCCCCCCAGGTGACCAAGGACAAACGCCAGCTCATCGGGCTCGTTCATCTCCTTGAGCAACGCAAGGCTTTCCAACAACCATCGGTTAGCCTCATCAAAACGGGAGAGAAATGACAGAAATCGCCCTTCGCGAGCGGCCAGACGACAGTAAGTGAAACGTGCCTGGAGATCGCCGGTGGTGCAGGGTTGCAATGCCAGGCGGGCGGTGCCAAACATTTCTAGAGCCAGGCGAAAACGGCTTCGGACCGCCGTAAAATGGTACAGACCGTCAATCGCCGCCGCTAACAGGCTGATGTCGCGCCGGTTTACCATCCAGTTCCAGGCGGCGCGAATATTCTCAAGCTCACCCTCAATCTCGCGCAGCGCTTCCTGTTGGATAGAACCAGAACCCTGCGCCATATCTCCCTGGCGCGCCAGAAAGCGGGCATAATACTCAGCGTGATGCATGGAGATTTGCTCTCCATCCCCATTCTGCCTTAGCTTTTCAGCCCCGAACTGGCGCGCTACCTGATGCAGATAGTAGCGCCCTTCCGACTGCCAGACCAGCGATTTCTCGACCAGAGCGGCCAGGTTCGCTGGGGTTGACCCAGCGACCTGGAGGGCAGCCTCGCGGCTGAAAGGGCCAGAAAAAACCGACAGCCGCTGAAAAACAGTTTGTTCTGCCGGGGTCAGGTGATTCCAAGACCACTCGAATACCCCGCGCAGGTTTGATCGCCGGGGAGAAGCATCGCGAAAACTGGTTTGGAGGAAGTCAATGCTGCTTTCAATTTGACTGGCGATCTCGCTGCAGGCGACCTGATTGACCCAGGCAGCCGCCAGCTCGATGCCCAGCGGCATCCCCCCCACCAATTGGCATATTTTTGCAATTTCAGGCTCATCGGCATGGCTGAGATTGAAATTAGCCTGCGCCCGGCGCGCCCGCTGGAGGAATAACTGCTGAGCGGCGTAAGGTTCCTGGTTTTTCTGCGCTACAGGCGGAACGGGCAGGCCGTCCAGGCGGAAAACGTGTTCTGCCTGCAAACCCAACCGCTGGCGCGAGGTTGCCAGGATCTTCAGATCTGGAACCTGCGCCAGCAGTTCCGCCAGCAACCCCACGCCCTCCAGGTGATCTTCCAGTTCGTCCACCACCAGCAAAAGCTCTTTCGGCCGCAGAAAATGGATCAGTTCGCGGGTGGGCTCGTGCGGACTGGTTAGCATACAGCCGAGGACATTTGCCAGAGTGAGCAATAACCGATGATTGCCAGCAGACTGTTCGTTGCCTGGCGAAGCGAACCAGACCCCGTTGAGGAACATGGCCTCGCAGGAGGCGGCTGTTTCCAGCGCCAATCTGGTTTTTCCCACCCCGCCCGGTCCCAAGATGGTCACCAGCCGGATTTCGGGAGAAGCCATCATCTGACGCAATTGAGCCAGTTCACTTTCGCGCCCGACAAACCCGGTAACGGCAGCGGGCAGATTGCTGCGTACATTTTTTAGCGATTCTTTAATGCGCTCGTACAATGCGGTGGTTTCCGTGGATGGTTCAACGTCGAATTCCTTGCGCAGCATGGTCCGGCAGGCGTTGTATTGAGCCAGGGCGGCGCTGCGCTGACCGCTGCGGGCTTGCATGAGCATCAATTGGCGGTGAATTTCTTCGCGCCACGGATCAAGCGCCAGAAGACGGTTGGCATAATTCATCGCCGGTCCATATTCACCACAATTGGCATGGGCAGTCATCAGGCGGTGCAGCGCTTCGAGCGCTTGTTCGTGTAAGCGGGCTTGTTGCATGAATACCCATTCTTCAAACAGTGGGGCTTCGCGGATCACAAATCCTTCGAGAAAATTCCCCCGGTAGATTGCAATGGCTCTTTCAAAGTCGCCGCTCTCAAAGGCTGCGCCAAATTGCTCCACATCCAGCGCATAGAGCATTTCTGCATTGAATTGCACCGTGTCGTTGGCTATCTTCAAGTAAGGGCCGAAGAATTTGCGTAAGTTGGATAATGCCTGGCGAAGATTATTCCTGGCATCTGCGTCTGGCATTTCGCCCCATAATAGCGAGGCCAGAGATTCACGCTGGTGCGCTCGCTGGTTGACCGCTAGATAGACAAGCAACGCGGGAACTTTACTGGAGATAAATCCAGTAACGGGCGTTTTATTGATTTGTATTTGCATACCGCCAAGAAGGTGAATTTCTAAATCTGTTTTCATGCCGCCCGGAATAAATGATTTCTAAACGCCTGACAGATATGATTATGATAAAGAATATCACAAAAGTCATCTAATTCAAGGGCCGATGTCGCCAATTCCTAAAAAACCTGTTCGCTATCACCGCTTTATCCTCTCGATCTGGGAAGAGCGGGACGACGACGGCAGACGCCTGACCTGGCGGTTCGGGCTTCAGGATGTGCAGATGGAAGGGCGCGTCGGATTCAAAAATCTTGAAGAGCTCATGAAATATTTACAGGATTGGATGGAAGCTTTCCCGCCCTGAGCAATCCGTCACATTTTAAATCCAAAGGAGAATCTCTATGATCGTCAATCTGTTGATTGTGCTTCTACTGATCGGTCTGACCATCGGGGCCGGCTGGCTGCTCTGGCGAACTTTGAGGGCCAAAAAATTGTGGGTGAAGATCCTCGGCGGTCTGGGCGCGAGCGCGCTGACCCTGTTGTTGGCGGCGCTCTCGTTCGTGGGCGTTAAGGGTGCGGCGGTACTGTACGCCCCCGGCGCGCCGGCGGCTCACAGCCGGGATATTCCCGCTGATCCGGCGCTGGTCGCCCGCGGCGAATACCTGGTTAACATCTCCTGTATCGGATGTCACAGCAAAGTAAATGCCCAGGGCAATCCGAGTGGAGAGATGCCCCTCAGCGGCGGCTGGAACATCGCAGCAGCAGAAGGCTTTGGCTTTCTGGGCGACATGGTCGCAGAGAACCTGACCCCCGGCGGAAAGCTGGCAAATTACACAGACGGCGAGCTCTTCCGCGCCTTGCGTTATGGCGTGGATAAAGACGGCCGTCGGCTTGGTTTTATGTCGCTATTGCCCTACGGACAACTGAGCGACGAAGATACGGAGGCCATCATCGCCTACCTGCGTTCGCTGCCCCCTACCGAAAACCAGATCTCCACCGGCGACCGGATCAACATTGTGGGCGTTTTGCTCTTCGGCTCAGGCATGTTTCCGTTGCCCGAAACGCCATCTGAGCAGGTGGTTGCTCCAGCGCAGGCCGTAAACGCCGAGTACGGCGCCTATGTGGCCACCTTTGGCGAGTGTCGCGGTTGTCACGGCCCGGATGTCTCAGGCGTACCGGCTTCTGCGATGGGACCGGCGGTGCCCAACCCGCGCCCGCTTGTCAGTCAGATGACGGTGGACCAATTTATCGAGATGATGCGTACCGGCACAAAACCTGGGGGCGCGCCCTTCACCGAAGGAATGCCGTGGCAGAGCGCCAGCAAAATGACCGACGCCGACCTGGCCGCGTTGCACGCTTATTTGTCCGCGCCGGAAAAGTAGTAAATCCTATACACATTATCAATAAGGAGATTATCAAAAATGGAAAGACGAATCATCAATCCCTGGAGCTGGCAAGATGAATATGGTTATGTTCAGGCGAATGAAGTGAGCGGTGTGCAGCGAACTCTATACTGTTCGGGGCAGGCTGCCAACGACGAGAGCGGCGCAGCCGTCTTGCCCGGCGACATGGGCGCGCAGATTGGCCTGGCGCTCGATAACTTAGAGACTCTGTTGCGCGCTGCCGGCTTCACCTTTGCTGATATTGTTCGCCTGAACATTTACACCACAGATGTTGACAAATTCTTCGAGAACTATGGAGTTTTTATCGGGCGATTGGCTGAGGCTGGTTGCCGCCACACCGGCTCGCTCATCGGCGTTGCCCGATTGGCTTTCCCGGAGATGATGATTGAGATCGAAGCCACAGCGGCAGCCTGAGCTGCCAATCTTATTCATCCTTGGGTTGCTGGCGCGCGGCTATACGGCCTGCCACGCGCCAGCCGGTTGTAAGTCCAACGGTGAAAGATAGAGCGATGAGCGCTTTTTGCAACCGTATCTGTCGCTTGATCAAAACTTCTATACTGGTGATGAAATGAGTTTTTAGGAGGCGCTGCAATGTCGAAATTAAATCTTTATCGCGCTGGCGGGCTTGCCGCCCTGTTGGGGATTGTGCTTCTATTTGCCGCTTACGTTGTTCCTGCCCTGCTGGCGGTCGGGGTTTTGCTTTTTGCGGTGACTTACTTTGCCCTTTATAGGCTGCCTGGGGTGGGATTGCCGGCGTTGAACCTGGCTGCCGTGATCTCGACCCTGTTAGGCGCAGCCGGTTTACTTTTCACCGGTTCCACGCCGTCTGTCCTGTTCAACGTCTTTATGGGATTAGCCCTCATGTTGCCAGCGTTCCTTGCTGGCCTGTCGGCTTACCGCCAGACGGCCTTCCCCCGCGCTCTGCCAATCATCGGAATAATCGCAGGCGCGCTGGGGATGCTAAACGCCGTTGCCAATATTTCCGGCGGCGGCGATTGGACAAACCTTCCCAATGCCATGTCGAAGTTGTTCAGCGACCTGACGTACTACCCGGCAACGCTTCTGCTGCTTGTCTGGCTGGTGTGGGGCGCTTTTCTCTTGTTTCGCAAAGCATAAGATCCACAGATCTTCGCGAAGACTACTCGAACCTGTTACAGGTGATAGCGCTATGAATCGCCGTTTAGATCACCCAAAGAGAGGGTTTTATTGATGCCCGAAGCCCGTTTTTTGCAGACCCAATCTCAAAAAACAGCGTTAAGGACACTGTATCAACCCCTGCGCCCACAGACAGCCGCCGCAGGTGGGAAAGATATTTCCAAAACAATCTTCCAGGTTGCTTTCTGGCATTTCACAGCTATTGCAAAAAGTGCATGGAGAGAAAGAAAATTCAACCAGCCGTTCGCGCAGCGCAACGTATTCCGGGTCTTGCCACAGATCAGACAGGTCTTGCTCCAGCAGGCTGCCGACAGAATACGCTTTTGAAAGGCGCGGGCGTTCCTCCAGGTAACTTTGATAGCTGTGCAACAAGGGAAGGCAAGGGCTGAGGCGGCCATCCCAGCGGACCGAGGTCGAATTTTGTTCGATAAACGGGCAAACGTTGATCATATGCCTTTCATCGCTGCCGTTCCATAACGTTCGCACCTTCTCTTGAAAAATTTGCACCAGCGCTTCCCGCGTGACCGGGTTGACATCCATACGGGGCAGTTTAACTTCCGGCAGAATGCCGGAGGGCTGGTACACCGCGCTCGACATCGCCTGTCGGTAAAGCATTTCAGCTTGCAGTTCCGGTGTGTGCGGCAGCACGTTGGAGATCGAAAAGCGGCTGGCGCCCAGGCGTATACCCAACCGGATGACCTCTGGCAGTTCGGCGATATTGCGCTGCATTGCCACAAAGGCAATGCCCAGTTCTGGCCGCCGCGGTTTGAGCCAATGCAGCCTCAATTGGTAAAGCGCTCGCAGGTTATCCAGCACTGCCGGCAGGGCGGCGCCAAGCCGCACATCGGCGTAACTCTCTGGAGAAGCGCCGTCAATCGAAACCCAGAGCGTATCCAATCCGATCTCGATCAGCGCTTTGCTGATCTCTTTGCTTAACAACGTGCCATTGGTAATCAGCTCGACCTTTGCCCCCAGCGCCTTCGCCCGCCGGATCATTTCCAGGATGGCAGGATGCGAAAGCGGTTCGCCGTATCCGCCGAAAAACACAGAAGGCAGCGGATCGAATGACGCCAGCCCCGCCATAACCCGGTCGAACACTGCCATCTCCATATTCCCCATCGGTTCGTCCCAGACATGGCGCATACAAATGCTGCAATCCAGATTGCAGCTATTCGTCGGTTCGATATACACTTTGGCAAGATGATCGGTCGGCCGTTTGAGGATCAGGTGCTGACCATCTTCCTCCAGCCGGATTTGTGAACCGGCTTTAAGCCCAAAACGCCGGGCGACTTCTTGCGGCAAGACCACGCGTCCTTGCGGGTCCAGGGTGACTTTCCAGCTTGAACTTGGTTTCAAAGGTACCTCTAACGTAAAGATTTGCCACTTTACCTGTGAGAACGGCCGGACGAACTTTTGGGCAGGTAAGGGCATCCGGGGATGGCAGGAATTTCTCCGGGAGATATTTCATAACCGGTAATTTTTTCAGCCTGGTGAATTAGATCCAGCAAAGCGAGATCGCTCAGGCTGTAATACATGTGGCGCCCTGTCCGGCGGGCGTTTACCCAGCCGCCAGCTCGCAGCGCCATCAAATGCTGAGAGATGCGGGCTTGCCGCAGCCCAAGCGCAGCTTCCAGGTGGCATACGCAGGCCTCCCCTTCCCCGATCAGCAGCAAGATTTTCAACTGGACGGGCTGCCCAAGCAGGCTGAACAGGCGGGCGGTCTTGTTTTCGGCGGGTTCGCCAGAAGAAGAAACATTCATACAGTTGAATGTATTTTAACCGCCCACGACGTCAATTTCAAGCTGAGCGCACAGGATTGTGACCTTTGTCAAAAAGGCAAGGACATTCGGCGGCGGCTGGTTTAGCCAGAGATCATCGCGCCGAATGCTCGTAGCGCAGCTTCAAAGGCTTCCATCGGCGCTCTGGCCTCTCCACTGCCAATAAACCCGCCGTTAATATGTGGTGTGGCCGTATCAATCAGCGGCGTATTGCCGGTCTGAACCACTTTTCGGATATCAATTCCAAAGGGCACGCCGCGAAAATCCAGGGTGGGCAGCAGCCAGGAAGGATGCTCAGTGACGCTTATCGTGTAAGCTTCCTCAGTTTTTTGAATCGCCGACTGGAAGGTGCCTTTCAAGACATGTTCGTGCGCAGGAGCGGCAGCATGGATCAATCCGCCCAGGCCGATGACCTCCATAATGGAGCTATCCCCGATATCTCGTCCCGCAACATCATCATTCCACTGCGGAGAAAAATAAGAGGTTTTGATTTTCCCTGCCGGCCCGACAAACCATTGATCCCCTAAGGCGCTGACGCGAATACCAAATTCGACCCCATTCCGGCAGAGCGTTGTCACGACGGTTGAATATTTGATGTTCTTGGCTGGCTCGACCATTGCCCTTCCTGCTGCCATGAATAGGTGCAGGGCAAAAATATCGGTTCTCTGCAAAAATTCGAACACCCTGGCAAGCATGTCTCTGGGTGTATCCGTAAGAACAAGTGCAGAGGCTAATTTTCTTGTAATTAACAGGGTGCCTGCCGTGCAGCGGCTGTGAGCTTCATCACCCATTTGGATCGCTCTCGAAATGATATCGTTGATATTGATTCCCCCTAAGGCCTTCACGCCTTGATCTAAAACCGGAGATAGCTCGTCACGCATCCAGCGAATATGATCGAGCGTTTCTTGATCGTTTGTGCCCCAGCCAAGCGCTTTGAAAGACGATCCTTCATGCGGCAAACAATAGGCAAGGTTCCCATATTTTTCGTTCTTAACAATATGGACAGGCATGGAAGCACTGGTGATGCCGGTCATCCCGCCAACTGCCTGATGATGATGACAAGGCGATAGGATTATCTCGCCCGCTTCAACCGCTTCTTTCGCTTCATCCAGATCCTTTGCCAGCCCCTCGAACACAACCGCGCCTAAAACGGCCTGGCGCATTGGATTGCACATTCGTTCCCACTCGATGGGAGGGCCGGCATGCAAGATGGTGTTTTTCGTCATCCCCGGCACCACCTCGATCGCTGGGCTATCCCCAATCCAGATGGGCGTCCCGGACATCATGATTTCCACTGTCTTCAAATTGGCTTCATTTACTTTTTCTCGAAGGTCCACTGCCGGATTCATGGCTTTTCTCCTAAAGAATTTTTTGTAATATTTCGCTTAAGTCAGTTTGAATTTTTCTTGGGGGACTCCAATCAACCTCAATCACATTCACGCCTTGCTCGCGCAGCGCTTCTGCAAACGTGGATATTCCGATATTGATCACCTTCGTTCCTGCGGCGACAATTTCACTGAGATCAGAAGGCTCATGTTCTGGCTTTTGCATCCTTACCTCCTCAAGCTGTTTATCAATCTGGCGGTCAACCTGGCTGCGGACGCATTCGAGTCGGTCACGAAAATTCCAACCTCCTCCAGCATCCGGCGTTGTCCGGCATACCCTTGAAAATCATCGGGGGTTCCACACACCGTGCAAACAATCGCGGGCCGATTTTTATGATGCGCTGAGAGCTTTTTCACCGCCTGTGCAATCTCGCCCGTAGGATTGGGATGGCACCCCCAACCCAGCACCACATCCATTAAGACGACAGCAACCGATGGATCGGAAAACGCTTTGGCAATTTCGAGAGATCTCAACCTGACGTCAATAAATGGATGCGCCCGCCCTTCTGTAAAAACTTCATCGCCGAGGTCAACGAGCAAGTGACCGGCCGCCTGGCGCTTTCGGTAGGTTTCCGGATCGGTTTCGACCGCCAATCCTTGCGATCGAAGAATTTGCGCGGCCTCTCCACATAAACTGCCCCCTGCAAACAACCCCCGGACAGCCCACTGCTCAGGTCTTAATCTGCTTTGGTTTTCCTCCAGCCAGGCTTTCTCGGCAACCACATTTGCAGCGGAAAATGACGCGGGGTACCCGGCCAGACGCAACGCTTTTTGCGCGCACTCTTCAAAAGTTTGTGCAAAGGTCACCCCTTCGTGTTTCGAACGGTCTTCTTCCGTTGTATGGAAGTCAACGACAACCGGAAGTTTTGTCTTCTTTGCGGCAGAAAGGACATTCTTTACCGCCTGCGCCGAAGCCGATTTTGCCAGGATGACAAGCACTCCGGTCTCTTTCGAACTTGATACCCATTCCACTGCTTTCGCTGACATCATGCCATCAACCGGGCTTTTCATATCCCTGCCGCCGACGCCTATCGCATGAGAGATTCCTCCACCTGACCGGTGAATCAGGGTGGTAACTTCCTGCAAACCGCTTCCCGAGGCGCTCACGACACCGATTTTTCCAGCTCTTACCCGGTTGGCAAAACCAAATCCAATTCCATTGAGGATGGAGGTGCCGCAATCTGGGCCCATCATGAGCAGATTTTTCTGGATTGCAAGCTTCTTTAGTTCAATTTCATCCTCAATGGAAACATGATGGCTAAAGCAAAAAACATGCCTTCCTGCGGTAATCGCCTCTTTGGCGAGCGGGGCTACATGTTCGCCAGGCGCCGATATCACCACGACCCTGGCTTCCTTCTCGCCATTTAATGCATCTGTCAGGTTTTTATATTCTTTTTCAAGATTAGGTTTTTTCTTTACCGTCATATCCTCTTCGATCATTCTAAAGAGGTCGCTCGCATCCCTCTCAGTAGAATATTCAACCGCAATAATCAGGTCATCAGCAGAAGCAGAGGATGCCGTCTCATCGAATAGACCAACCTGTTCTAAGATTTGCTTGTTATTCTCTGTTCCCATGACAATGACAGCCTGTTGGATGCCCGGCCAATTGGAAATATCGTTGGATAGCTTCATCAAGAAAAGAGAGTCGCGATACTCATTCTTCTTTATCCAGATTTTTTTCATCATGATTATCTCTTGAAAAAACTACGGAATTGCGGATTTTTCGTGTTGTTCAACGACCAGGCAATCAGGTGGAACGGAAAAGCAACCTTGCCTTGACATACTTCCATTTTATCTTGAACCGGCGTTAAAACAGCGGAACAATTCGATTCCATCGGAAAAACCCCCGGTGTAAAGGAGAACAGGAATCATGAAACGGGAAGAACTTAAGAACTTGTTGGGCGAGAGCGCAACCGATGGGCTGATTGACAAGATTATGGAGTTGCATGGTAAATCGGTTGAGAAACACAAAACGGATATTGCCGCGTTGACCAGTGAGCGAGATGGATTAAAAATCCAGCTCGTGGATGCTGCTGCGCTATTGAGAACAAATCTGACTCATCCCTTTACTAACAGGTCTTGTGCAACGGTATCAAATCATTTTGCCGAGTCATTTCCATCTCCTGTTCTGGTATCGCGACCTGTTTTAAGATACTTCTGACTCACCTCTTTTATTAAGGTTCATAATTTGCAGAAGGTATGTTGCACCCCACTGGTTGACAAAAATCTCGCATGGAGGATAATTGAGCTAAACCTCACTTAACAACGAGCAAAACAATTCGGTCGTTCTTTTGGCGAGATTAATTTTGGAGAGGAGGTGATTCTATCCGCTATCTAGAGGTTATAGGACGATTTACTCGTTATTCTTAAAACTTAGCCCGATAAGGAGAAGAAAATGAAGAAAATAGCAGTAGTCATGATGGCGATTGTGATGGTGCTGGGCCTGGCGCTGACCGCCTGCCAACCCCAAACGGTCGTCCAAACTGTAGAGGTAGAAAAGACCGTCGTCGTTGAAAAAGCTGTTGAAAAAACTGTGGTGGTCGAGGTCGAAAAACCTGCTGAGGCCGCCGAGGCTCCTAAAGTCGCTCCTGGCGAACTCCGCATCGCGTTACTGCTGGATGGCCCCATTAACGATCAGGGTTGGAACCAAGGCGCTTATGACGGTCTGGCCGCCGTCAAGACCAAATATCTGGCGGATGTGGCCTATAGCGAGAGTGTGGCGCGCGCCGATATGGAAGCGGCTTTCACCGATTATGCCGCTCGCGGCTACAATATCATCTTTGCGCATGGCTTTGAATTCAGCGATGCAGCCGAAAAAGTCGCCGCCCAGTTCCCCGATACGATCTTTGTCGTTACGCATGGCAAAGCTGGGTTGACCGGCGACAACATCGCTACCATCCAATACGAAGAAGAGCAGATTGGTTTCTTGCTGGGCATCCTGGCTGGCAAAATGACCAAGAGCAACAAAGTTGCCGCCATCGGCGGATACGAGATTCCTCCGATCGCGATCCCCTTCAAGGCTTTCGAATTGGGCGCGAAAGAAGTAAATCCAAACGTAGCGGTCAGCATATCGTGGATTGATTCCTGGACTGACATTGCCAAAATGAAAGAAGCCGCCAATGCTGCTATCGCTACAGGGGCGGATGTGATCTTCCCTGTCGCTTCTGGCGCCAGCCCCGGCGGGTTGTATGCTGCTGCCGAAGCAGGCGTTTGGGGGATTGGTTACAGCGGCGACCAGTACATTTTTGCGCCGGATGTGACGCTTTCCAGCGGCATCGTAGACACCGGTCTATCCATCGAACTGGTGGTGGACGAAATCGTTAACGGCACGTTCAAAGCCACCGATTACTGGTACGGCCTGAAGGACAATGTCGTCCGCCTGGCGCCGTATCACAATACAGAAGACAAGATCCCGCAGGATGTCAAAGACACCGTGGCCGAATGGACACAGAAGATCCTCTCCGGGGAATACGAAGTTCCGATTAAGATGGAGTTCTAAAAAAACCATCGGTTCACCAGCAATCCCCCGCAGCAAGTAGGGATTGGAGCCTTGCTGCGGGGGAAGTTTATCCAACAGGTGTGGTTCGATGACAAAGGATAAAATACCGCTTCTGGAGATGCGGGATATTACAAAGCGATTTCCAGGGGTTTTGGCAAACGATCGCATCAATTTTCGTGTGCATGAGGGCGAAATTCACTCGCTGCTGGGTGAGAATGGAGCAGGCAAATCAACCCTCATGAATATCCTCTACGGTTTGGTTGCGCCAGATAGCGGCAAGATCCTCATACGAGGCAAAGAAGCGCGCATCCATTCGCCCCTAGACGCTATTGACAAAGGGATAGGCATGGTGCACCAGCATTTTATGCTGGTTGACCGGTTGAGCGTAGTCGAGAACGTGGTCATCGGGACGCGGCCGCCAGGGTATCCCGTTTTTCGCAAGGAAACCGCAGTCGAACGCGTCTCCAGGCTGATTAAAGAGTACGGTTTCGAGATTGACCCGCTCTCGCCGGTTCACCTGCTTTCGGTGGGACAGCAGCAAAGAGTCGAGATCATCAAAGCGCTTTATCGCGGCGCCGATCTGCTCATCCTGGATGAGCCCACTGCTGTTCTCACGCCGTCTGAAGTAATCGAATTGTTCCGGCTTTTGCAAAATTTGCGTCAAGCCGGGCATGGCATCATTTTTATTACGCATAAGTTAAACGAGACGTTGGAAATAAGCGATGAGATTACGGTGATCCGCCAGGGCCGGGTGGTTGATACCGTCCTGCCACAGAACATTGACCGGGCAGGTTTGGCCAGCTTGATGGTAGGCCGGAACGTTTTGTTTGACCTCCCCCATCCCGTTTTTGAAAGAGAACAACGAGTTATTTTAGATATTCAGGATTTGAAAGTGGTTGACGACCGGAAGATTGAAACGGTGAAGGGCGTCTCGATCCAGGTGCGCAACGGCGAAATCTTTGGGGTCGCGGGGGTGGATGGCAACGGGCAGCGCGAGCTGGTCGAAGCGATGACCGGCCTGAGGCAGTGCGCCAGTGGGAGCATTATCATTGACGGGGTCGAGGTGACCGGAAAAAGTCCCGGCGAAATTTTGGCGCAAGGTGTAGCGCACATCCCAGAAGACCGGCAGGTTCGCGGCCTGGTCATGGGGTTTCGCATTGACGAAAATTTGATCTTGCACGATTTTAATAAGCCGCCCTTTACCCGGCGCGGTTTCTTGCAGCATAAGGAGATCTATCGCTGGGCCAGCCAGCGGGCGCGGGATTTTGATATCCGCCCCCCGGAACCTCGCCTGAAAGCGCAGCAACTATCGGGCGGGAACCAGCAAAAGGTTGTTCTGGCGCGCGAGCTGGCCAAGCAACCACGTCTAATCATTGCGGTGCAGCCAACCCGCGGATTAGATGTCGGAGCGACTGAATACGTACACCGCAAGCTGATGGAAGCGCGTAGCGATAATGCCGCTATCCTATTAGTTTCTACAGAATTAGAAGAAGTTCTCTCTTTAAGCGATATTGTAGCCGTGATGTATGAAGGGCGGATTGTCGGAACGATGGCGCGCGACGAAATTGATATCGGTAAAATCGGCTTGCTTATGGGAGGAGGTCACGTTGACTGAAAACTTGCAACCCACAATACCTGATCAAACTCCAACCGGCAAAACCAACAAAACTTTTATGAGCAGCCTGACCAATATACTGCTTCCTTTGGGAGCGGTTTTGCTTGCCATGTTGGTCGGCGCCATTCCGATTGCTATCGCGGGTGTCAGCCCCCTGGATGCCTACCGCGAGCTGATGATCGGCGCATTTGGCAGCAAATTTGGCATCTCAGAAACTATCATCAAGTCGGCGCCGCTCATTCTGGCCGGGTTGGGTTTTGCTTTTGCATCGCGCTGCGGTCTGTTCAACATCGGTGGAGAAGGACAAATTTATATTGGCGCGCTTGGCACAACCCTGGTTGGTATTACGGTCTATGGCCTCAGCCCCTGGCTGGCCATGCCGCTGGCAATTCTCGTCGGCGGATTGTTCGGCAGTTTCTGGGCAGCGATCCCGGGTGTGTTAAAAGCTCGTTTTGGCATCAGCGAAGTGATTACCACCATCATGTTTAACTACATTGGCATCAATCTGGTCGCTTACCTGATCCGAGGTCCCTTGGTGGAACCGCCGGGGTATTTTCCAGAGACAGCCGAACTGGCAAAAAGCACCTGGTACCCGATGCTGTTCGGCAGCCGTATTCATCTTGGCATTTTGGTGGCAGTCCTCTTTTCCATTCTGATCTATATCCTTCTTTGGCATACGCCGTTGGGTTACCAGGTTCGGGCAGTGGGGATGAATGCCGCCGCCGCCGAATACGCTGGCATCAAGGTTAAACGAAATATGATCATCGCTATGATGATCAGCGGGGCGTTGGCTGGTTTGGCCGGCACAAACGAAATGTTAGGCATCCAGCACCGCTTGATCGAAGCTTTTTCGCCTGGTTTTGGGTTTGACGCCATTGCTGTTTCGCTCTTGGGGCAGAATCACCCGCTGGGGATCGTCCTCTCTGGGATTTTATTCAGCGGCCTGCGCGCTGGAGCAGGCGCCATGCAGCGAGCGGTGGGCATTCCTGATGCAATCGTGCGCACGCTGCAAGGGTTGGTGGTCTTGTTTGTCGTTGCAAGCACCATGCTGCCGCAATTCATCGCCCGAATCCGTTCTTTCAGGCAGGAGAAGTGATATGGAAATTATCTTTACCTCTGACTTCCTGATCAATTTATTTTCGGCAGGCGTTCGGCTGGCAGCTCCCTTGTTGATGGCCGCGCTGGGAGAAATCATCGCGGAGCGCAGCGGCCTTTTGAACATTGGCATCGAAGGCATCATCCTGCTGGGCGCGCTCTTTGCAGTCTTTGGAGCGGATTTCAGCGGCAATGCCTGGGTCGGCGCCCTCTCGGCTGTAATAACCGGCGCGATTCTGGGGCTGATTTTTGCCTTCATCACCGTGACGCTGGGTGGCGATCAGGTGGTGACCGGCACCGCCATCAACATCCTGGCGTTGGGGCTAAGCACGTATCTCTTCCGGCTGGCTTACGGGCTGGAAGGTTCTTCCCATGAAGTTGAATTTTTCAGGCCGCTGGCGATCCCTGTTTTAGCGGAGATTCCGTTCATCGGCCCCATCTTTTTCAGGCAATCCCTTCTGGTGTATCTGGCTTTTATCCTCGTCCCCATCACCGCCTACTTTCTGTTTCGCACCATGTGGGGCTTATCCTTACGAGCAGTGGGAGATCACCCCCGCGCTGCCGACACCATGGGGATTAACGTTACCCGTACTCGTTACCTTGCGGTGACCGCAGGCGGGATGCTGGCCGGGTTGGCAGGCTCAATCCTCACCCTTTCGCACCTCAATATTTTTGTAGAGAATATCTCCGCCGGGCGCGGCTTTATTGCCCTGGCCGCCGTGGTGTTTGGACAGTGGAGCCCGGTGGGGGCGATGTTCTCGGCGCTGCTTTTCGGGGTGGCCGATGCTTTTCAGCTCCGGCTGCAGACCATCAGCAAAATCTTACCTTATCAACTGCTGGCAACCATTCCGTACATTTTGACGGTACTGGCCCTGGTTGGCGTAGTGGGACGGGCTTACCCGCCGAAATCGCTGGGAACTCCCTATCTGCGAGAGGGGCGCGGCTCGTAAATTTTAGAAGCGGCCAGATTACGGGTTGGGGCGCAAAAAAACGGAGTAGAACCTGATCGGTTCTACTCCGTTTGGTATCGAACGGCCGCGCCGTTTCGTCCTATACCGGGGGCGGCCCTAAAATCTCCATACCGTACCTGGCTGCTGTCTCAGCTAATTTTCCAATATCTGGCGGCCCCGCGGGCGGCAGGGTTAACTTCTGAGCCGGTTCTCCCATCTCCACAAAAAAATGCTCCAAACCTGCCGGGAAGTTGAACTGGAGTAACCTGGCAGGTTGGTTTCCTTCAACGTGAAACCAATGAGGAATATCGCGAGGAAAGAAAACATAGGATCCTGGAACAGCCTTCATCGTCTGGTTGCCACAAGTAAAGGTTGCTGCGCCCTCCAATAAATAAAACGCTTCATCTTCCCTGTGATGGACGTGCAACGGCGGCGCGAATCCTGGTGGAAGCGTCTGTTCGATCAGTCCATAAGCGCCGTTGGTGTTTTCGCCAGTCGCCTTAAGAATCATCAGCGTCCCTAAAAACCATATGGGCTGGCCCTCTTCACGGGCGAGAGTATAAGGTTCGACGGTTGTTGTCATCAAAAACCTCCTGTGGTACAATCTAAATTAGTAAGTAAAACTGACTATATAGTAAGATAAACTGACTATCTTGTCAAGAGGCTGTTTCAAATGACCCAAAACCAGAAAGACCGGCGCATGCTTGGAGCCATGTTGCGTATTCCTTTTCAAGCCATTGTCGCCCGCATCAACGAAGGGTTGAGAACGAGGGGATTTACCGATCTCCGTCCTGCTCATTTTGTAATTTTTCAGCACATCCATCCCGAAGGTTCACATCTCACCGAATTAGCCGAACAGGCTCAAATCACCAAACAATCCGCGGGGGCTTTGGTTGATCACCTGATGGCTTGCGGATATATCGAGCGTCTCCCTGACCCCAACGATGGCCGGGCAAAAATTGTCCGTCTCACAGAGCGCGGTCGCGAGCTGGAAAAGGCCGCGCGTGAAATTCTAAGCCAGGTCGAACAAGAGTGGGCAGAGCAATTAGGAGATGAACGATTGACGCAGTTGAAACAGACCCTGAAGGATCTAATCGCATTGATCGAAGAGGGGGCAAAAAGTTAAGAAAAGATTGATATGTGACATTCTGCACAATTGACTTTCTGACATTACGCGATTATACTTTTCGTTGAAAAAAGATAGATCCTTCGGGGCAGGGTGAGGAGGTTTTTCCCTCCAATTCCCGATCGGTGGTAAAAACCCACGAGCGTCTTCTGGCGCATGACTCGGTGCAATTCCGGGGTCGACGGTAAAGTCCGGATGAAAGAAGGGTGCGTTTATTTAAACGATCAGCCTGCCCCGGATTCGCGCGCATTCCGGGGTTTTTCTTTTCCCCGAAGATAAAGGTAGAAGATGCAAACCATACAACGTATCAATCCCTGCGAAGAAATCAAACTGGCGCCTCCCGGCGGCTGGCGGGCGCGCTTGCTGCGGTTCCTTAACCAGAACGGCCGCTGGGTGGTTTTGTTTTCATTGCTGCTGGCGGTGGCGCTTTGGGATACGGTTGCCAGGCTCTTGAATTTACCGGCGTTTATTCTCCCCAGACCGCTCCAGGTGGCCGAACGGCTGGCTCGTGCGCTCCAGGATGGCTCGCTGATTCGACACAGCGCCTTCACCCTGCTGGAGGTGCTTTTGGGTCTTTTTGCTGGCAGTCTGACGGCGACCGTTTTAGGGTATTTTCTGGCGCGATTTCACTTTCTGGACCGGTTGCTTTCGCCGTACCTGGTGGCGAGCCAGGCCATCCCGGTAGTAGCCATTGCCCCGCTGCTGGTGATCTGGTTTGGTTCGGGGATTTTCTCAAAAATCCTGATCTGCAGTTTAATTGTTTTCTTTCCGGTGCTGGTTAACACCGTGGTTGGCCTGCGCGCCGTCCCTGAAAATTTGCGCGACCTGATGCGCTCGCTGCGCGCTACCCCCTGGCAAATGCTGCGCTATCTGGAACTCCCTGCCGCTTTGCCGGTGTTGTTGGGCGGGTTGCGGATTGGCGCTACCCTCTCGGTAATTGGGGCGGTGGTTGGCGAGTTTGTCGGTTCGGATATTGGGCTGGGGTTCCTGGTGAATGTGGCGCGCGGGCAGTATGATACCGCCCTGGTGTTTGTGGCTGTCTTTACGCTGATCGCGATGGCGTTATCGTTGTATGGCCTGGTGATCCTGCTGGAAAAGCGGCTGCTGGCCTGGCAGAAATGTTCCGGGGGTTTTTAGCCCCGGTTGAGAAATTTTTACAGTTATGGAGGAACTATGAAGTTCTACCGTTTCGCTCTCCTGGCGATCACACTGTTTCTTGTGGTTTCATGTGCTCCGCAAGCGCCGGCTGCCACGCCGACGTCCGAATTGACGACGGTGACTTTGCCGGTCGGATATATTCCCAACGTTCAATTTGCTCCGCTGTACGTCGCCATGGAAAAAGGGTATTATCGCCAGGCTGGCATCGAATTGAAGATTGATTACAGTTTTGAAACAGATGCCCTGGCACTGGTGGGCGCCAATCAGCTTCAGTTTGCTGTGGTTTCTGGCGAGCAGGTCCTGCTGGCGCGCAGCCAGGAATTACCGGTCGTCTACGTCATGGCGTGGTACGGAAAATTCCCGGTCGGCGTGACTTCGCTGGCAAAACAGGGGATTCAGGCCCCAGCGGATCTAAAAGGAAAACGGATCGGCATCCCGGTCCTTTCAGGCGCCAGTTATATCGGTTTTCGCGCTCTGCTCGAGGCGGGTGGGTTGAAAGAAAGCGATCTAAAGATGGATGTGATTGGTTTTAACCAGGTCGAAGCGCTGGTTTCTGGCCAGTCGGATGCGGTGGTTACCTATGTCGCCAACGAGCCCAACGTTCTGGCTTCCAAAGGGTATGAGGTCAACACCCTCCAAGTTTCCGATTATAAGACGCTGGTGGCCAACGGGCTGTTGACGAACGAAAAGACCGTCCAGGAAAACCCGGACCTGATTCGCCGCATGATAAAAGCCACGTTGCAAGGACTGGCGGATGCAGCCGCCAACCCGGACGAAGCGTTCGAAATCAGCAAAAAGTATGTCGAGAACCTGGCCCAGGCCGATCAGGAGGTTCAACGCCAGGTGTTGGCTTCTTCTATCGAATTGTGGCAGCTCGATCCGCTGGGACATTCAGACCCGGCCGGATGGGAGAATATGCAGGAACTTCTGCTGGAAATGGGCCTCATCCAGAAACCGCTCGATTTGACCAAAGCGTACACAAACGATTTTCTGCCTGCGCCATGATCTCGCCGATTTCTCCTGCCCTCCAGGTGCGCAACCTGACGATGATCTTCCCCGCCGAGCGGGAAGGACTGGTCGCGCTTCAAGACCTTTCCTTCTCGCTGGCGGCGCAGGAGTTTGTCTGCGTCTTGGGTCCTTCGGGCAGTGGTAAGACGACGCTGCTGCGCCTGCTGGCCGGTTTGCTGCATCCCACCTCTGGCGAGGTGGTGTTTTCTACCAACGGCAACGGCCAGCGCGCCCCCCGCATTGGCTTTGTCTTTCAACAGGCCAACATGATGCCGTGGCGCACGGTGCTTGAGAATATCACCCTGCCGCTCGAGCTGCAGGGCACACCCAAAGAAGAGGCCATCCAGAAGGCCGAGGAACTGGTCGCGCTGGTGGGGCTGCAGGGCTTTGAACACAACTGGCCGCGTGATCTTTCGGGCGGGATGGCGCAGCGCGTCGCGCTGGCGAGGGCGCTCATCCACGATCCTGACTTGCTTCTGCTCGATGAGCCGTTTGGCTCGCTGGATGCGCTGACGCGCGATCAGATGGGCGCCGAGCTGTTGCGCATCTGGCAGGCGCGCCGTAAAACCGTTTTGATGGTGACGCATTCGATCTCCGAAGCTTTGCTGCTTTCCGACCGGGTGTTGGTATTCACCCCCCGCCCCGGCCGCGTGCGGCTGGATTTAAAAGTAGACCTGCCCCGCCCGCGCCAGGAAGAAATCCGCTACACCTCTCGCTTCACAGAGCTTTCGCGTCGGCTGCGCAGATCCATTGGCTGAAGGGCTGGTTTTGGCCACCCCAACAGGATGTTCTCCGCCAGCAGGCGGGGGTTCACATTCGCGTCCAGCTTTGCCAATCCCTCTTCCAGCTCGATCGTCGCTGCCGAAGCCCCATCAAACCCCACCTGATGCGACAACGCCTCGATTTTCTCTGAAAGCGCCAGGTTAACAGACGGGGTTTTCCCGCCGCCTGCGGCCAGCATGACATCCCGCCAGACCGAAGACCAGATCTCCAGCGTCCAGCGCGCCCGTTCCCTGTCTTTAAAGTGCTGTTCTGCGTAGGCAAAACGTTCTCGCCGATTGCATTCCAACAATCGAAAGACATCCGCAGCCAGTTCCAAGCGGGTTTCCAGCAGGTCTGGCTCCTGGCGGTAACGGATTGCCAGCCCCAGTCGCCCGCCAGAAAGATGCGCCAGTTGGCGGGCTTCTTCAGGCGGGATCTGCCAGGTTTCCGCCAGCGCTTTTTCCAGTTTTTCCGGCGGCATAGGACGCAGCCGCAGCCCCTCGCAGCGCGAGACAATCGTTGGCAGCAGGCTCTCGGCGTCGCTGGCGGTCAACAGCAGGATGACGCGTTCGGGGGCTTCTTCCAGCGTTTTCAAGAGGGCGTTTTGGGCGTTGATCGTGGCCTCTTCGAACCGCAAGACCAGCGCGACCCGGTAGCGGGCTTCATACGGCGCCAGCGACAGGGTGTGTTGCAGCTCCCGCACCTGGTCGATCAAGAGCGCGCCGCCGCGCTTTTCGGCCTGCACGACCGATAGATCGGGGTGCTGCATCTTCTCGATCTGGAGACAGGAACGGCATTGCCCGCAAAAACCGCCCGGCTGTGGCGGCTTGCTGCAGTTGAGCGCCTGGGCAAAGCGCAGCGCCAGCGTGCGGCGCCCCACCCCAGAGGGCCCGGTCAGCAGATAGGCATGGCGCGCCTGCCCCCGGGCGATATGCTCTTGCAGCATCGAAGCTGCCCATTCGTGGCCAATCACTCCCCAATCCATGCTTTGGATTGTAGCAGGGGTTCCATTTTTGAACAATGTCTGCGCGGCGTTTTTACAGTGTGGGATGTGATGTATACTTATAAAATCGTAACCGTCGCGGCAGTGGATCTGGTTTTTTCTTTTTTTGCAGCTCTTCGATCATCAGTTTAGGGGCAGGTCATACAGCAGCCGTGTACAAGGGGAAACTGATCGGGGTCTCTGTACCCTCATACAATGAAGAAAAGCTGATTGGACGTGTGATCACCACCATGCCAGAGTTTGTGGACCGCATCATCGTGGTGGATGATTGCAGCCGCGATAACACCGCCCAGGCGGTGCAGGCGCTGCAACAGCAGACCGGCGAGCGCCTGATCCTCATCCGGCACGAGACTAACCAGGGGGTGGGCGGCGCGGTGCTCAGCGGCCACCGGCGGGGCTTCCAGGAGGGGATGGATGTCATGGTTGTAATGGCGGGCGACGCCCAGATGTCGCCGGAAGATCTGCCTGCGATTTTGGACCCGGTGGTGGAGGGGCGCGCCGATTACGCCAAGGGCAACCGTTTCTTCAACCGCGAGGCCTGGACTAAAATGCCCCGCCTGCGTTTCTTCGGCAACGCCGGACTCTCGATGCTTACCAAGATTGTCTCAGGTTACTGGCATGTTTCGGACTCGCAGAGCGGTTACACGGCCCTCTCTCGCCAGGCGTTCGAGCGCCTGGATTTGGGGAACATCCGGCGCGGCTATCACTTCGAAAACGACATGCTCATCCACCTGAACGTGGCCAGCCTGCGGGTGGTGGATGTGCCGATCCAGGCCGTTTATGGCGTGGGAGAGAAGTCCGGCATCCGTTACCTTTGGGCGATGTTCTCTTTTTCCTGGTATCTGACGGGCCGTTTCTTCTGGCGGCTGGTGGAGAAATACGTCATCCGCGACTTTCACCCGCTGGTGTTTTTTTACCTTTTCGGCATCCTGCTGACTCCGCTGGGGTTTCTGTTTGGCGCCTACCTGGCGCTTTACCGCCTGATCAGCGGGCTGCCTGTCCAGGACACCAGCGCGCTCTTCGCGGCGCTGCTCTTCATTTCGGGGGTGCAGTTTCTCTTGTTCGCGATGGGGTTCGACAAAGATTACAATCGCCCCGGAGAGAGGTTCTAAAGCCCTTCGGGCGGCGTATCCTCAACCGGCGGGGGGAGGAACAAAAGCGCCAGGCTGAAGATCCCCAACATGTAAACAGGGAACTGGTAGCGAAAATCCTGCGCAAAATTAACCAGCAAGAGCAGCCCGGATTGTAACGCCGCCGGGGATGCAAAGAGGGTCTGTCTCCAGGATCGAAAGCGGATTGCCAGCGCTATTGTGCAAAACAGGTGCAGATATAAATAGGTCGCTGGTCGCCAGAGGATGGCTTCGACGGCAAGGTTTTCCTGTGGCGCCCGGATCAGCCAGGCCAGCGCCGGCGCCAGGCCAGGTAAAATCGAAGCCTGAGGCGGGCTGAAAGGCCCCGGCTCGATCCACATCACATTGCCGTCCTTCAATACCAGCGAATCCCCGGCCATATAACTGCCGGTCGCCCGGATCTTCCAGACCAGGCCGCTGCTGCACAGCCAGTGGTCAAGATCCACCTGCGGGGCGCGCCGCAGCAGATCCAGGAAGATGCGGCGGTTGAGCTGCGGGTTGGCGGCAAAGCGTTTGGCGTCGAATTCCGGGTGGTTATAGATTGAATTAATCGAAAAGCAACGGTAAGGCCAGGGCGCATCCAACGGCAGCACCGCGTTCAGGTAAGCGCGTTCCTCGTCCGTCAGGGGCGTACCGGCAGCCACGTGGGCGCCAAAGTGGTGCAGGATGGGTGTATCCGCCAGCGCCAGGCCGCTGGGCGACCCCGTGATCCAAATCGCCGCCTGCCGCACCCCAAACCACAGAGCGAGCATCAGCAAGATGCTCAGAAGCGCCTTGCGGGTTTGCTTCCAAGAGAGCAGCGCCAGCAAAACCAGCGCCCCCAATGCTACTGGGAAACCATTATGCCGGTAGAGCGCCATCAGGCCAGCCGCCAGCCCGGGCAGGATCCAGTTTGCGCCGCTTTTCAGCCACGTGTACTGGCTCAGGGTCGCTTTTAACAGCATCAGCGCCAGCGCCAGAAAGGCCGCGCTGTAAAACACATCCTTCAAGAGCGTGACGCTCATGCTGCCCATCACCGGCGAGAGCGCGAACAGAACGCTCACCAGCCAGCTTGCCCAGCGCGGCAGGCCGTACCGTTCCAGCATTCCCAACCCCGCAGCGATCACCAGGCTGAGCGCCAGAATCTGCGCCAGCGCAACCGCCGCCGGGGATAACCACAGCCGGGTGATGAGCCATAATGTGAGGGTGTGCGCGATAGGATGGTAGTCGAAGAATTTCCCGGTCAGCACCTGTCCCCACTGGTTGGTCGAATCCGGCGACATGATCGCAGGCCAAAAGGTCAACAGGTAAACGCTCCAACCCGCCCACATCGGCAATGCCAGCGCAAGCCAGACTCGTTTTAAACCGGCCGCCGGTTTTCGCCGGGGTGGAGTGGCAGCCAGCCCCACCAGCGCGGCAAATACCAGGCTGGAAAGCGAAACGCCGGTCAGTAAAATGCTGGAAACGCGCACGATTGCTGGAAAAGGAAGCTCTTCGTGTACATGGATTACTGCGGCAGCGGGGTTATACAGATCAATGACCTGGCGTTTGTCATCCCAAATCACCTCGACTATCCCGCCGTCTGGCCGGGTATTGAAGAGGATATCCGTATTCTCCAGGGTAGGGCCTTGCCAGCTCAGGCGCGCCTGCCCGGCGCCATCGAAAACCAGCCCGCCTTCCGAAGGCTGCCAGTTCCCTTCGCTTTGCAGCGCATTAAAGCTCAAGGCGTAGACGCCGGTATCAATCCAATGAATTTCGACCACCGCGCCGCTGGAGGCGGGGTTTTTATCTCCAGCGGCGATGATCGCCAGTCTGCGTTGGGGCGCCAGCAGCAGGTTAGGGGGAACTTCCAGCGGCAGGGCAGGAATCAGCAAAAAACCGGCTGCCAGGCTGAAGATCGCCGCCGAAAGGCGCTGGCGGGCGGTCAGTTGCCGCAGCCAGGGCAGCAGAAAGCGCTGGAACAGCGGCGTTAGCAGGATCGCAAAGATCAGCCAGAGCGCCAGGGCAATCGCCAGTTTGCGCTTGCTAATGATCTGTCCTTGCAAAAAGAAGAGGAATAGCGTAAAGGTCCAACAACCACCGGTCAGAAAGGAAAGCAACCGAGCGACTGGGACGAGTTCAATCCCTTTTAACTGCCCGGCTGGAAGTCTGAAAGGTTTTGATTTCATCAAGATACCTTAACGATGAATTCCGCTGCGCTTATTGTACCGTCAATTGCTTTTCTTAAGATGCCTCGCGTTGACACCCTCTCCCCTGAACGGTACAATTCAACCCATGCAGCAACTATTCGACGACCTCAACCCCCAGCAGCAGCAGGCAGTCTCAGCCGGTCTGGGTCAGAACCTGGTGCTGGCCGGGCCCGGCTCCGGCAAGACCCGTGTCCTTACCCACCGCATCGCGTATCTGATCAAGGTCATGGGGGTCAGATCCTCCAACATCCTGGCGGTCACGTTCACCAACAAAGCCGCCAGAGAGATGGTGGCGCGGGTGGAACGCGCCCTGGGTGAGAGCATCGAAGGCCTGTGGCTTGGCACGTTTCACGCCGTCTGCGCTCGCCTGTTGCGGCGCGAGGCTGCCCACCGGCTGCCGTTCGATGCCAGCTTTGTGATCATGGACAGCGACGACCAGGAAGCCATCGTCAAGCGGGCGGTAAAAGATCTGAATCTGGATGAGAAGCTCTACCGCCCCGGTAGCATCCACGCCGCCATCTCGAACGCCAAAAACAACCTGCTCCTGCCGGAAGATTTCAACGTTCAGAATTATCGCGATGAGGTCGTCAAGCGCATCTACCAGCGCTATCAGCAGATTTTGCAGAGCAGCAACGCAGTAGATTTTGACGATCTGCTGCTTTGGGCAGTGCGCCTGCTGGAGGAGAATCCGGCGGTGCGGGAACGCTACGCTGGCAGGTTCGAGCATGTGCTGGTGGATGAATTTCAAGATACCAACATGGCGCAGTACCAGCTTTTGGGGCTGCTTTCTTCGTACCACCGCAACCTGTTCGTCGTCGGCGATGAAGATCAATCCATCTACCGGTGGCGGGGCGCCGATTACCGCAACGTGCTACGCTTTGAACAGGATTACCCGCAAGCCCGCAAGATCTTGCTGGAACAGAACTACCGCTCCACCCAGACGGTGCTGGATGCCGCCCGGGCCGTAATTGACCGCAACCCCTACCGCACGCCGAAACATCTTTTCTCGGAACGCGGGCGCGGCGAGCGGATTGTGGTGTATGAAGCGGTGGATGACCACGCCGAGGCGGCTTATGTAGTGGATACAATCGCCCAGTTTTTGAGCGCCCGCAAAGCGCGCGGCGGCGATTTTGCCGTCATGTACCGAACCAACGCCCAATCCCGCCTGCTGGAAGAAGCCTTCCTGCGGGCCGGGTTGCCCTACCGCCTGGTGGGAGCGCAGCGGTTTTACGGCCGGCGCGAGGTCAAGGATATGATCGCCTTCCTGCGAGTGGTGTACAACCCTGCTGATGAAGTCAGCCTGGCGCGCGTCATTAACCTGCCGCCGCGCGGCATTGGCGACAAGACCATGATGGCGCTACGGATGGCCTCGATCCAAAACAATACCAACCCCGGCGCGGTCCTGCTGGAATTGGGGCGCGACGGCGACGCCTCGCCCTACTGGAAAGCCTTCGGGGGGCGGGGCGCCAGTCTGCTGGCCGATTTTGGAGCGATGTTGTTCAACTGGCGGCAGGCAGCCGCCAGCCAGCCACTGGCGGCGCTTTTTGACCGCATCCTCTCGGACACCGGCTACCGGGCTTACCTTGACGATCAGAGCGATGAGGGCCTGGACCGCTGGGAGAACGTGGAAGAACTGCGCAAGCTGGCTTACGAATACCAGGAACGCGGCCTGGCGGAATTTTTGGAAAACCTGGCGCTGGTCTCAGACCAGGATACGCTGCCGGATCAACTGGATGCGCCCACGCTGCTCACGCTGCACGCCGCCAAGGGGCTGGAGTTCAAACAAGTCTTCATCATCGGGTTGGACGAGGGGCTTTTGCCCCACAGCCGTTCGCGCGACGACCCGGAGGAAATGGCAGAAGAGCGCCGCTTGTTTTACGTCGGCCTGACGCGTGCCCAGGATGCGGTTTATCTGGTGCGCGCCAGCCAGCGCACCACCTACGGCTCCTATGAATACAGCGAAGAATCGCGTTTTCTGGCGGATATCCCGGAAGAGCTTTTGAGCAGAAAGGGGATTAGAACCAGCCGGTACGCTGCCCCGGCCTGGGATCGATTCGGGCGGACCGAAGTAGCGCCGCGCTGGGAGAGTGCCCGGGCGCGCCCCGTCGAGCCGGAGGCAAAAGCGGCCGTTGCCTCCCGTTACCGGCCTACCCAACGCGTCCGCCACCCGGTGTGGGGCGATGGTATCGTTCTGGAAAGCCGCATCCAAGATGGCGAGGAGACGCTGGACGTGCAGTTCGAGTCGGTGGGTTTCAAGCGCCTAATCGCTTCCCTTGCCAACCTGGAGATTGTACAATAACCCTGTATGCAAGAAAATTCCTGGCTTACGGAAGAGGAATGGTCGCGTCTGCGGGCAGACGCTGTGGCGCGCCTGAGCCGCGGCGAATCGCGCAACGATATCCTTTTTGACATTTGCCAGCGGTCTGGGCTGAGCTGGCCGGAAGCCGAAGCGCTGGTGGATACCCTGGAAGTGGTGGAACGCAAGCGTATCTCGCGCGGGCGGGCTTTTCTGCTTTTGCTGGTGTCGCTGGCCATGCTGGTGCAGGGACTGTTTCTGGCCAACCCGCTTTCGGAAGGGATCATTGACAGTTTTCTCCGCCTGCTGCGGGATTTCAGTCCGGCGCATATCGCCCAATTCAGGACGGCGATCCTGCAAAACTGGTTTTTGGTGATCCTCTGGCTAACGCTCAATATCTCTGCCATGGCCGGTTTGATCACGGCAATCCCGAAGATCATTTATCCAGATTAAACCAGAAATGCGGGCGTTCGAATGGTTTTTATTCCGGGCGAATTCGATAGCTTTCTAACTCTTCCTGCGATAAATCTTCGGAGTGAACCAGGCGATCATGTTTCTCTGATGACACTTTGATGCCATCGTTGGTTTTTTCGAATTCAAACAACGCGATCAAATCGTCTTGGATAAATTGTGCTGCGATCGCCCTGCATAGAAGATGAGGAAATTTGATTGCACACATATCATAATCTTACTCAATCTGAACAATTCCTTTTTGTTGACAGCCTGCCTTTCCTGCGGTATCCTTAGGCCGCGTCCGGGCGGGACCGGCGCGGCGGAAACCCCCGAACCCCGTCAGGTCCGAGAGGAAGCAGCGGTAAGGAGGCCATTCCGGGCGCCGCCGGGCAACCTGCCTGGGCGCATTTTCTATCTGCCGCGACAAAATCCATCACGACCAGGCATTTTTCTCCATGGAAACACCCCCTGTTTGCAACTATGAAGGCTCCGATTACCAGACTTCCTTTTGGGAAGAAGGCGGGCGCGCCTATGAAGATGCAGTAGAAGAAGTAGCGCTGCGCCGCCTGCTGCCGCCAGGCGGAAAGCGCCTGGTAGAGCTTGGGGCCGGCGCGGGGCGCAACACCCCCCGCTACCAGGGCTTTGAACAGGTGACGCTGGTTGATTTTTCGCGCACGCAACTGGAACAGGCGCGCCAGCGACTGGGAGAAAGCCCGCGCTACCGCTACGTTGCAGCAGATGTGTATCGCCTGCCGTTTGCGCCCGGCCTTTTTGACGCTGCGACCATGATCCGCACGCTCCATCACATGGCAGAGCCGCGCCTGGCGCTGGAGCAGGTGCGGCGGGTGTTGCAGAGCCGGGCGGTCTTCGTGCTGGAATACGCCAACAAACAGAACCTTAAAGCAATTTTACGCTACGCCCTGCGCCGGCAGAACTGGAATCCCTTCTCGCCCGAACCGGTGGAGTTTGCCGCGCTCAACTATGATTTTCACCCCTCAACCGTGCGCACCTGGCTGCGGTTGAGCGGTTTTGCGGTGCGCCGCCAGCTCACGGTTTCTCATTACCGCATCGGCCTGCTCAAGAAGCTCATCCCGCTGCGGTTGCTGGTCTGGATGGATTCGGTTGCCCAATTGAGCGGCGATTTATGGCAGCTCAGCCCAAGCGTGTTTGTGCTGACCAGCGCGGTGGGCGAAACGCCCAACGCCCCGGAGGATGCCTTTTTTGCCTGCCCGGCTTGCGCTGCCCCCATCCAGGATACCCCGCCCGAACTGGTTTGCCCGGCTTGTGGCAGTTCTTACCCGGTGGAAGGCGGCATCTACGATTTTCGCCTTAAGAAGGGCTGATTTTTTCCACCACCCAGAAGTGAGAAAGCCCCAGAATGCGCAGCGGCGTTTTTTCTAAGGCTTGCAAGAAAGCCCGCAACGGCTTCCCGATGGCTGGCCAGCGGGCGATGATGTTATCATAAGCGCCAAAGATCACCGTGCGGGTGATCACCCTAACCGGCAGGCCGGAGAACAATCGCTCCAGGTCGCGGCGGGTATAGACGTTGACGTGCGGCGCCAGGCGGTCGCGCCAGCGGCGCGGCAGGTAATTCACCAGCGGGATGTTGCCAAAGCGGTACCGGCCTTTCCAATAAACGCCGTGTGTCTCGAAAGGGTAGCCTCGGTTGGGACAAAACAACACCAGCCTTCCGCCCGGCCGCAACGTCCGCACGATCTCTTGAATGGCCCGACGATCATCCTGGACGTGTTCCAGCACCTCGTGGCTTAAAACCAGGTCAAACTGGTTCTGCGGGAAAGGCAGGTGTTCCCCAGCGGCGTTGAGCACGACGGGCGTCTTGCGATGAGATTCCTCGGCGCGTTCCCACTCGATATCCAACCCAACGGCGAAAGCCGCCGTTTCGGCCAGCCGTTCCAGGTAAGCGCCGACCCCACAGCCATCCACCAGAACCCGGCCAGTTCCGCAAGCTCCGGCTGCCTTGCGGATCATCTCCAGCCGCCGCTCCTGCCCTGCCCGCCAGACATAAGAAGGTTCGCCTCGCAAGGCGGCGTTTTTTGAATAGTTGGTTTCCATGAAATGACAGCGCTTCCTTAAGGGGGATTGTGGGGGTTTGGTATAGAACGGCGCTTCAGGTCCGGGGAATTGCAGGTACCCAGGCCAGTACGGTTGTGCCTTCGCCTTTTTCCGAGGTAATCTCCACATCACCGCCCACGTTACGCGCCCGGGTCTGCATGTTCGAAAGGCCATGCCCCAGGGTGAGTTTGGTGTTTTCGATATCGAAGCCGCGCCCGTTGTCGCTCACTTCCAACAGCACCCGGTTCGCTGTGACCCACAGGGTAACGCTCACGTGACTGGCGCGGGCGTGCTTGGCAATGTTCGCCAGCGCTTCCTGGCATATATGAAAAAGGGCAATGGATTGTACATCGCCCAATTCCGCCAGCCCATCCTGCGGGCCTTGCAAGGTGACATCCACGTTGGTATTGGCGCGAAATTCGCTCACCAGCCGATGAATGCCTTGCATCAAATTGTCGTCGTGAAGCTGGCGCGGTCGCAAATCCAGAATGTAGGCTCGAATATCGCGGATGGTGCTGTTCAAATCGGCAATGGCCTGCTCGATCCGTTCGCCTGCCCTTTGCGTATCTTCCTTTAATAACAAGCGAGAATGTTCGAGTGTCAGGCCAACCGCATAGATAGACTGGATGATGCCATCATGTAAATCCATGCCGATGCGTTCGCGCTCCTCCAGAACGGCAAGGCGGCGCTGCTGAAGGCTCAATCGCATGTTTTCGATGATCGTTCCGATCCACGAGCTGATCGAGGTGAGAAACTGGAACTGCAATTCGTCAAAAGGCTCTGCATGGTCGGTTGCAACACATAAAACGCCCATGATGGTGCTGTGGCCTGGCAGTGGAAAACAGGCGATTTGCTGCAAGTTGCTCTCTTTGACCGACTTGTGCAGGTCCACTGCATTGTGCGATGGCAACATCAGGACGCTGGGATGCCCGCTCCGGGCGACTTCACCAACCATGCCCTCGCCGATCTTGAAGCTATTTGCTTTCCACAATGCATGGAACGATTTGCTGCGGTGCTGCGCCAGTTGAAGGGTGGGGCTATCGCCCTGCCGCAGGTAAACTTCGCCCACCTCGATGTCCAGATAGTCCATCACCTGGGTGAGCGATTTATCCAGCACCTGATCCACATCCGAGGAAGAAGTTACCGTTACCGCCAGGTCATTGAGGAGGGCTAAATTCTCGGTGCGCTTGCTGAGCGTGCGTTCGTGTTCCACGAGCTGCTTATATAAGCGAGCATTGGCGATTGCCGCGGCCGCATAGGCCGCCAGCGTCTCGATGACCAGCTCGTCTTGTTCGGTGAACTTGTCGGCGCCGATTTTTTCGGTCAGGTAAATTTGGCCATACACGTGGTCGCCCAAGCGGATCGGAACGCCGAGGAAGGTATGCATACGGGGGTGGTTTGGGGGAAAGCCGATGCTACGAGGATCTTCGGGGATGCTTGGGATGCGAATGGGCTTCGAGGCGCGCATCAATGCCCCAATCAAACCCAGACCGCGCGGCGGGTGGCCAATCTTTTCACGCTGTTCGGCGGTCATGCCGATGGTGATAAACTGGGACAGGTTGCCGTAATCATCCAAAACGCCGACCGCGCCATAGCGCGCCCCGGATTGCTCACAAGCGAGGGAGGCCAATCGTTCGAGCAGCGCCTCCAGCGAAATCTCTTTCACCAGTTCCAGACTGGCCTCGTGCAGGGCTGCCAGACGTTCTTCTAGCTGCTCGCGAGATAAGATGATTTCATCCATTTGTGCTCGTTTCATCTCAGGATCAATTCGCAAAAATTCGCTTCCAAACTAATTTTACTCGAAATTACCCATATTCTGCGAGCTTTGTAGAAGAGCTTTTGCTATACTATACAAAGAAATCCCCGCCGGGCAGTTTTCAACCGCGCAGGCTGCGAGCTGCGCGGCGCGATACCTTTCCACTTGAGGTTAATCACAATGAGCCAATTGCTGATTCAAAACGGCGTTTGCGTCACTTCCGCTTCCTCCTTCAAGGCTGATCTGCTGGTAGAAGATGGCAAAATCGTCCAGATTGCGCAGAAGATCGAAGCTTCCGCTGAGCGAGTGATTGACGCCCAGGGACGCTACGTGCTGCCAGGCGGGATTGATGTACACGTTCACCTGCCCTGGCCCAAAGGAGAGCATATTTCGCAAGACGACATCCGCTCCGGCAGCCGGGCAGCCGCTTTTGGCGGGGCGACCACTGTGATTGATTTCGCCATCCCGGATGAGGAAGAGACGCTGCACGATGCGCTGGAAAAAAAGCTGCAAGAAGCCCGGCAAAACGCCTGGGTGGATTACAGTTTTCACCTGAATATCCGCGGCGACGTACGCAGCCGCCTGGCGGAAATCCCCCCTCTGACGGCGGCGGGTTTTCCAAGCTTCAAAGTTTTTATGGCGTACGAGGGCTTCCGCGTGGATGATTCGGATCTGCTGCGGATCATGGAAACGGCAGCGGCCGCAGGCGGGATGGTGGATGTCCATGCCGAAAACGGTCCGCTGGCTGACGCCCTCACCGCAAAGCTGGTGGAACAGGGAAAAACCGCGCCCCGTGATTACGCCGCGGCGCGCCCGGAGATCTGCGAGGTCGAAGCCATTCACCGCGCCCTGGCGTACCAGCAGGTTACTGGCGTCCGCCTGCACATCCACCACGTCAGCACGGCGGCGGGGGCGGGGCTGATCGCCGGCGCCCGCCAGGAGGGCAGGCCGGTCAGCGGTGAGACCTGCCCGCACTACCTTACCCTGACGAACCAGGATTATGAAGGCGACCCGCTGCTGGCGGCCGCGATGGTCTGCGCGCCTTCCGTCAAAAGTCTTTCTGACCAGCAGGGCTTATGGCAGCGCCTCGCGCAAGGAGAGCTCTCGGTTTTGGCAACCGACCACTGCCCCTATTCGCGCCGGCAGAAAACGCAATCCCTGGATCACTTTCCGGGCATCCCCGGCGGCATTGGAGGGGTAGAGCTCAGGCTACCTTTGATCTTCAGCGCGGGCGTGAAAACAGGCCGCCTTTCGCTGGAACGGTTTGTGGACGCCTGGGCAACCCAGCCGGCCCGCCTCTTTGGTTTGTACCCGCGCAAGGGCCAGATCGCGATCGGGAGCGATGCAGACCTGGCCATTCTGGAGCCCGATGCCGTCTGGACGATCCGGGCTGAGGATCTTCACATGAACACCGACTGTTTGCCCTATGAAGGCTGGCAGGTGTACGGCAGGCTGCGCGCCGTGACGCTGCGCGGCGAAGTGCTGGTTGAAAACGGGAATCTGCTGCCGGAAAAACCCGGCGGAATGCTGATCCCGCGCCGCCTGAATTAGCGGGCGCGCCGCGCTCACAAGATTATCAACAAGAAGCCCCCCTCTCAGAGCATCCTGGAGAGGGGGGTTGCTTGTGGGTTTTCTGGTTTGCGCTTATTCGGCGACCAGGACAAAGGTTCCGCCGAAAGTCAGCGTAACCTCAATGCGGTAGCGGGAGGTGTGGACGCCGCTCAAAACCTCCGGCGACTCAGCATCCGCTTTGCCTTCCAAATCGGTCGGGGTCACCACGCCGTCCTTGAGCTGCTGGACAGGCAGTTTCACCCATTCACCGGCTTCGGCGTCCCAGAACAGGATCGAAAGCTTCTTCTCCTGTAAGGAGGAGGGAACGAAGAAGGAGATCGTCACGGAACCGTTTTTGGGCAGCGGTTTCACCGGCGAATTGTCCTCGAGGATCGAGACGCTCATGCCGGATATGTAAGACATGCCGTCGGGTAATTCCTTCAACCCCTCTACACTGGTTTCAGTCAGATGCTCCAGCACGGCGTCGTAGCCGCACAAACCGGTGAAAAGCGCCCGATCGCTGTTATCCAGTTGCATAATGGTAGTGGGGTTGGCACAGTCAATCTTCATAATCTGCCTGCCGGTGACCGGGATGACGAATGCCCCGGCGCCGCCAATCGTTCCGGTAGAGACGGTGAAGGTCGGGGTAGCAATAAACGGGTCGCAAGCGTCGTCAATCCCGTCGCTATCGGCGTCAACAAAGCGGTTGGGAGTAACGGGGCAGGAGTCGGCTCCATCGAGCAGGCCGTCATCGTCGTCATCTGTATCGCAGGCATCGCCCTGACCGTCACCATCGGCGTTGGCCTGGTCGGCGTTGGCAGTCGTCGGGCAGTTGTCAATGTGTCCGCTGACGCCGTCGCCATCCACATCGTTCTGCGGGTCTTGCGGGAAGGCATCGCAGGCGTCACCCTGGCCGTCGCTATCAGTGTCGGTCTGGCTGGCATTGGCAGTCGTCGGGCAGTTGTCAATGTGTCCGCTGACGCCGTCGCCATCCACGTCGTTCTGCGGGTCTTGTGGGAAGGCGTCGCAAGCGTCGCCCTGGCCGTCACCGTCCGTGTCGGTCTGGCTGGCGTTGGCAGTCGTCGGGCAGTTATCTGCGCCATCGTCTGCGCCATCGTTATCGAAGTCATTCGGCATGGCATCGCAGCCGTCGGGGGTTCCGTCGCCGTCGGCGTCCGCATTGTCATTGAAGCCCGGGCAGATATCGGCCCCGTCTAGCACGCCGTCGTTATCATCGTCGGGATCGCAGGCGTCGCCTTGTGCGTCGCCGTCGGCATTGGCCTGGCTAGCGTTGCTGACGGTCGGGCAGTTGTCAATATGGCCGCTGACGCCGTCGCCATCCACGTCGTTCTGCGGGTCTTGTGGGAAGGGATCGCAGGCGTCGCCCTGGCCGTCGCTATCTGTATCAGTCTGGCTGGCGTTGCTGACGGTCGGACAGTTGTCAATATGGCCGCTGACGCCATCGCCATCCACGTCGTTCTGCGGGTCTTGTGGGAAGGGATCGCAAGCGTCGCCCATGCTGTCGCCGTCGGCGTTCGCCTGGTCAGCGTTGGCAGTCGTCGGGCAGTTATCTGCACCGTCTTCAATTCCGTCGCCGTCGCTATCCACAACCACGTCGCACGCGTCGCCTATGCCATCATGATCAGAATCAGCCTGGTTGGGGTTGTAGACCAGCGGGCAGTTGTCGGCCGTATCCAGGTCGCCGTCGGAATCATCATCGGTATCGCAGGCATCTCCGGCGCCGTCGTTGTCGTTATCGGCCTGGCTGGGGTTCGAGACGGTCGGGCAGTTGTCCTTCGTACCGGTCAGCACCGAGAAGCCGTCCCCATCGGGGTCGAGCGACCAGGCGGTCTGCGAGTCGCCGCTCGTGCCGCCAATCTGGGTATCGCTCAGCCCGGTGATATTGGCGCAGTTTTGAAAGTTGCTCCAATTGCTGGTGCCAGTGCCTGTATAGGAACAAACCGTTCCGGATTCATTGACCCAGTAGTTGTTCGAAGCGCTGATGGTGCTGCTGTTCTGATCGTTGAAACTGGTATCTGAACTGGCGCCGAGGCGGAAGTTATTCTCGTGCACATCCAGGCTGGAACCATCGCCAGTATAAATCCCCGTGGTGTTGTCCCTGATCTGGTTGCGCTGGATGGTGACGTTGTCGCCGGTCACGCGGATGCCATATTCATTATTATAAATATTGCTATATTGGACAGTTACACCGCTATCGCTATTATATGCGACGTAGATCCCGATTCCGTCCTGGCCAGAGCTGTTCTCGGCGAACTCCTGGATGGTGGAATTATTGATGGTCCCCCGGCCGTTGTTGAACCAGACGCCAACGTAGTAAGCAGAACCGCTGTAGGAATCGATCGGATTGGTATCCACCGTACCGTTGAGCAGCCGGTTCTCGATCGTCAGGTTCTCGAAGTTGACCAGCGCGTTGTTGGTGACCTGAACCAGCGAGTAAACCCGCGTCGTCCCCACTGTCCCATACTGAGTGACAGAAGCGGGGGTGCGCAGCGTCCCGCCGGTGGTGGCGCCCTGCAGGGTCAGGTTCTTGTTGATCGTGACCTGCTCGGCGTAGGTGCCGTCAATCACGATCGTCGAACCGGCCGGGGCGGCGGCAATGGCTGCCGCCAGCGGGGTACTGCTGGTGTTGCATGTGGTCACCACCGCAGCGCAGGTTCCAGTGGCCGAGTAGCCGATCACGCTGCCATCCGCAGCCACGAACCAGGGATCGCTGCCCTGAAGCGCTTCCGCCGCCTCTTCTGTCGCCAGCGGGACGACTTCGCCCTGGCTGTCCACCAGGACGATATCGTTCTGGTCGAGCGTCTCGACAATCTGCGCCAGGTCTTCCTGCGGAGAAGAAGTCTCCTCGGCGGCAGGCGGCTCGGTTGGACTGGCCTCGCCGGTTGGGCTGGCCTCCGTCGCTTCGGGCGGCTGCGGCTCGCCGGAGGGTTCGACGGCAGGGCTTGCCTCCGCCGGTTCGGACGGCTGCGGCTCAACCGGGCCTTCGGCGGATACCGGCTCGGTCTGAGGTGGGATGGTCTCCTCGGCCAGCACGGGGGTCACGCGCGCCAGCGAGACCAGTACAGTCAGGATGACCGTAAAAGTAAGCAGGAGCTGTCTGGTGGTTTTGATGTTCATGTTCGATCCTCCCTGAAGAGAGACAAAAAATCCGGCTAATATGGAACTTAGCCGGTTTCGCCATTTGACTTCCCGAGCGCCCGCGGCCGAAATCGTGTGATAAATAATTTCGCGCAGGCGACCAATTAAGGCGCTCGGATCAACGTCTCTTATAAAGTATTCAGTTTTTCAAAAATGTTGAAGGTTTCTAATTTCTTTCTAATTAGAAGTATATTAAAAACAAATGATTTTGTCAATTCTTGAACATTGCAATTTCACAACGTTTTCTGTTTGCGGGGCGGCAGGGCATAGATGGGCGAATATTCTCTCTCACTTATCCAAAGTCTCTAAATTCGTACTTCGATCGCCTTAACCTAAAACAGGTATAATGGAAAACGGAGGTTCAAGCCATGTTCGACAGTATCTTTCGCAGAAAAGAAGACGAAGAAAAATTCCGCCAGGAAGGCCGCCTGCCGCCGGGCCAGGCCTATACCCAGCGTTTTCCGGTGCTACACTACGGCCCCGTGCCAGCCTTCAACCCTCAGACGTGGGATTTCCGCGTCTGGGGGGAGGTGGAGACCCCGCTCCGGCTGAGCTGGGAGGAGTTCAACCGCCTGCCGCGCGTCGCCCTCACGATGGACATCCACTGTGTTACCCAATGGAGCAAGTTCGATACGATCTGGGAGGGCGTTTCAGTCCGCATGCTGGTGGAGCAGGGTCTCATCCGCCTGAAGCCCACCGCCCGTTTTGTGATGCAACATGCCGAGTACGGTTTCACCGCCAATTTACCGCTGGAGGTGGTCTTGGCCGAGAACTTCCTGATGGCGACGCATTTCAACGGCGAACCGCTCAGCCCGGATCATGGTTACCCCCTGCGCGGCGTGGTTGGTTACCTGCCCTCCCGCCCTGATCTCATGACGCCCTACTTTTGGAAGGGCGCCAAATGGCTGCGCGGGCTGGAGTTTATGGCAGAGGACCGACCCGGTTTTTGGGAACAGGCCGGCTATCACAACAACGCGGATGTCTGGAAAGAAGAGCGTTTTGGATAACCCCATCGGGGGCCGATCCAAAACGCTGGCTTCGTTCTTTTACCGGCTGACCGCCAGAGCGGCGATGCCAGACGCGGCGTCATAACTGACGTTAAAAGTGTAACCGTTATTTTTAAATGTAGCTTCCTTGTTCTGTCTGCTGGCCTGGGCTTTCGTTACAGCGTCCAATACATCGAATGGCGTTGTGCTGGAACTGCTGGAGAAACGACTCGCCAGCGTCATCAACAGCGTCATGGCAGTCGCGCTTTGTGTATCGTCGTTCGGATCGGTCGGGACGGCGACCGAAACGGCCTCCAGGTTCTCCTCCGGCCCTAACAGTGTTACCGCCGCGCAGTCACCTTCCAGGCATAACCAGGTGTGCGAGCCCATGACCACTTCTTTGCCCTGAGCGGTAAAAGGCGCGTCGAATTCAAACGCCCCGCCGGATCCGAAGAAATCAATCATTTCAGCGCGGCTGACTCCCAGACCGCTGCCTGCAGCGGCAGGCTGTGGCGCAGGGGGGGTACTCTGGAGCGCGGGGGTCTCCTGCGGCGTCACCGCAACGGTAACTTCCACGATTTTGGGTTGCGTATCCTTTCCAAATAAGTCGCTGCCAAAGGCCCTGTAAGCTGCAAAACCCGCTGTGATCAGCGCCAGGCAGAGACAGCACAAAAGGACCGCAGCCAGCGCAGCCAGCAAGTATTTTTTTCTGCTCTTTTGAGGGGGCGCCGGGTGGCTGGCATCGGACCCAGGTTCGGCGCTGCGGGGTTCTTCCATGAGCTTACCCTCCTTTTGGGTTCTGGTGATTTACTAGTTAGCGGTAGAATCATATCATATCTACCCCGGCAAAGCGAAGATTTGAGGATCCTCCAGACCAGAATCCAGCACTTTGAACGCAAAAAACGGGTAGATGCTGACTTCGTTTTTCTGTATGATAGACCCAGAAAAACGAAAGGATGGATTATGGAAACATTTCTGGATGAAAATACCCGCTGGCGGGCGCTCGAAAGCCGGGATGCCCGTTTCGACGGCCTGCTTTATTACGGCGTCCGCTCGACCGGCGTTTACTGCCGCCCCTCCTGTCCTTCGCGACGTCCGGCGCGCCCTCAGGTAATTTTCTTTTCTTCCTGCGACGAGGCGGAAACAGCCGGTTTCAGACCCTGCCTGCGCTGCCGTCCCGGCCAGCCGTTGCGCCCGCACCCCCAGGTGGATCTGGTTGCGAAAGCCTGCCGCCTTATCGAAATCGCCGAGGCGCCCCTCTCGCTGGGCGAATTGAGCCGGCAGCTTGGCGTCAGCCCCTTTCAACTGCACCGCGCTTTTAAAGCCGTGATGGGCGTGACACCGCGCCAGTACAGCGAACTGCGCCGCATCCGGCAATTCAAAGACCAGGTGCGGCAGGGCGGCGGGGTCGCCACGGCCTTGTACGAAGCTGGCTATGGTTCGTCCAGCAGGCTATACGAAAAAGCTTCGGACTGGTTGGGGATGACGCCCGCCAGCTACCGGAATGGAGGAAAGAACATGGAGATCCAATACGCCATTGTGGAGACTTACCTGGGGCGCATGCTGGTTGCCGCCACCCGGCGCGGCGTCTGCGCCGTCAGTTTTGGCGAGGAGGATGACCAACTGAAAGCCGCGCTGCGCAGCGAGTACCCGCGCGCCGAAATCCGGCAAGCCGAGGCGGGACTGCGCGAGTGGGTAGATGCGCTGTTGGAACACCTGAACGGGCAGCGCCCGCGTCTCGACCTGCCACTGGATGTGCAGGCCACCGCTTTTCAACTGCGCGTTTGGGAAGAATTGCGTAAGATTCCGCGCGGCCAGACTCGTTCTTACAGCCAGGTGGCCCAGGCGATCGGCCAGCCAAAGGCGGTGCGGGCGGTGGCGCGAGCCTGCGCCAGCAACCCTGCCGCGCTGGTCAACCCCTGCCACCGCGTCCTCCGCAGCGACGGGGGACTGGGCGGTTACCGCTGGGGGCTGGCGCGCAAAGAAGCGCTGCTGGCGCACGAACGGCTGGACGGGGAGTAGCCATCCATTGCCCGAATTCTTAACGGAAGAAACGCTCCGGAGCTGTGTGCTTGCGCTGGCAAAAGCCGAGCCGGTTTTTAAGCATATCCTGGAAACGTTGGGCGCGCCGCCGCTCTGGGCGCGCCCGCCTGGGTTTTCAACGCTGGTGCACATTATCCTGGAACAGCAGGTCTCGCTGGCTTCGGCGCGAGCGGCTTTCGAGAAGCTCAAACAGGCCTGCCCGAGCCTGACGCCAGAGCAGTTCCTCAGCCTGGATGACGGCGCGCTTAAAGCGATCGGCTTCAGTCGTCAGAAGGCGGCTACCTGCCGCAACCTGGCGCAGCGCATCCTGGAAGGTGGCCTGGAGCTGGACGCGCTCGCCGGTCAGAGCGACGAGCAGGTGCGCGCCGTCCTGACCGGTTTGAAAGGCATCGGCCCGTGGACGGCAGAGATCTACCTGCTGATGGCGCTCGGCCGCCCGGATGCCTGGCCTCACAGCGACCTGGCGTTGGCGGCTGCCGCCAGGCGGACTTTCGCCCTGCCGGAAATTCCCAAACCGCCAGAACTCGAACGTCTCGGCGAACGCTGGCGGCCTTACAGGGCAGCCGCTGCCCGTTTGCTTTGGCATTATTATCTCAACGTTGAAAAGGGTACAGGCAGTTATGTCGCTTAAAAATTGGGCTCGTCTGGTCGTTTTGGGTTTCCTGTGGGGCACTTCTTATGCATGGATCAAAGTTGCGATTACAGAGATCAGCCCGGTGGTGCTGGTGGGCTACCGTACCCTGTTTGGGACGCTGGGGCTGCTCTTTTTCTTGATCTTTTGGGGGAAAGGGCAACTGAAATGGCGGGAGGTCTATCCCTTTCTGGGCGTTTTTGCGCTGCTGGGGCTATTCAACGTGGGGCTTCCGTTTTTTCTCATCACCTGGAGTGAATTGTACATTGACTCGAGCATGACTGCGATCCTGCTGAGCGCCAGCCCGCTCCTGACCGTCGTGATTGCCCCTTTCTTCCTCCCGGAGGAACGCTTCAGCCTGGCTAAGCTGGGCGGGGTGTTGGTCGGTTTTTTGGGCGTGGCGATTCTGATCCAGCCGGGGGTAGGGCGCGGCGCCAGCGGCCATGCAGCCGGTTACGCCGCCGCTTTACTGGCCGCGCTCTCTTACGCCGCCACCGGCGTCTATGCCCGCAAAAAGACGCAGGGACCTCCCCCGGTCGTTCAGGCCTTCTTGCAACTGTTGATGGCGGCGGCATGGCTATGGGGGGCTATTGCCGTGACGCGCCAGCCGGTTCAAGTCCCGAGCCAACCCCTGACGTGGGCGGCTGCACTCTGGTTAGGCCTTTTAGGTTCCTCTCTGGCTTATATCCTGTTTTTTTCGCTGCTGCACTCGGTTGGAGCCACCCAAACGTCGCTGGTCAGCTATATCACACCGCTGGTCAGCGTGATTTTGGGCGTTTTTCTTTTAACCGAACAGTTGCGCTGGCAGTCGCTGCTGGGGGGTCTCTTGATTTTGGGCGGCGTGGCGCTCACCAGTTTTCAGCCCGCAGGCGACAGATTGCCTGCAAAACAGCCCTGCGGCGATGACGTGAAGTAATTCATAATCACTCTGAAAAATTTGATACCGCTTTTGTACTGTGCTTTCATTTCTGGACAAAAACGAAAAATAAGCTATATTAGATATTGACTATCTAAATTATATGAATTATATTCAATAAAATAAACCGGTTGTTCGATTTTAATGAGGGATTATGCCTAAAGTCACCGAAGCGTATCTGGATCAACGCAGGCAGCAAATTATGAATGCAGCTTACCGGTGTTTTGCACGGAAAGGGTTTCACCAGACCACCATGCGCGACATCTACGCAGAAGCCGGATTGAGTGCAGGAGCAGTCTATCATTACTTTTCCAGTAAGGAAGAAATCATCAAGGCCAGTTTCATCTTTGATTATCATCGCGGGCTGCCTGTGCTTCAACAGGCCGCTGAAAATCCAGATCCCTTAGATGCCATTGCGCGCCTGCTTGATTTTTTCTACGCCGGCCTGGAATCCGCCGCCGACCTGGGCGCTGACCGGGTGAACATCCAGGGCTGGGCAGAGGCGCTGGTCAACCCGCAGTTGCTTGCGCCTCTGCACGAATCTTTACAAGCCTTTCTGGGCGAGCTGAGTAAAACCGTTCGCCGCGGGCAGACGATGGGGGTGATCGATCCTGCGCTTGATCCGGAAGCGGTCGGTGAAGTCATCCTGTCCAGCTATTTCGGGCTATATCTACAAAAAGCTTTTCGCCCAGACCTGGATGTTGGGAAATATAAAACGGCTGTGCTGTCTCTGTTTAACGGTAATTTTAGAGTTGCTACTTAATGAAAAGGAGTGCACCATGCGAACAATCGTGAAATGGACCGGTATTGGACTACTTGGATTAGCAGCGCTAATCCTGCTGGCTGGAGCGGTGCTCTATGTATCCACCTCTCGGCGGCTGAAAAAAATGTACTCACTTCCTGCCGAGACGATCTCTATCCCGTCAGATCCAGAATCCATAAGCCGGGGGCAACGCCTGGTCACCGCCCGCTGCGGCGGCTGCCACGGCCCGTCTGCGGGCGGCACGGTGATATTTCAAGATGGAGCGTTGGGAACCATTTCTGCAGCCAACCTGACGGCAGGACGCGGCATCGGTGGAGAACCACTTAAAGATTCTGATTACATCGCCGCCATCCGTCACGGTGTAAGCCATGCTGGTCGCCCAATCCTGACGATGCCGTCCGAATTTTACTACTATATCAACGACCAGGAATTAGGAGAAATGATTGCCTATCTACAGAGCTCCACCCCAATCGAGAACCCGCTGCCGGCCACCCGGATCACACCCTTAGGGATTGCGCTGATCGGCGCGGGAGCGTTTGGAGATTTGATTGCAGCAGAAAAGATCGACCATCAGGCTGCCCGGCCGGCTGTTGTGGAGCCAGGCGTGACCGTTGCCTATGGAGATTACCTGGTGCGCGCCGGTGAATGCAGAACCTGCCATGGCATGAACCTGAACGGAGGAAAAGATCCGGATCCCAATGCCCCGCCCGCTCCCTCTTTGACCCCTGGCGGCGAATTATCCACCTGGAGCGAGGCAGATTTTATCAAGGCGCTGCGCACCGGCAGCACACCGGGCGGCCGCCAGATGAGCCCGTTCATGCCCTGGATGTATATCAGGCAGATGACGGATGATGAGCTGAAGGCAATGTGGCTGTACCTCCAGTCTCTCCCTCTCGAGGGTCAGAAATGATGATAAAGACCTTTCTTTCGACCACCGGCAAGGGGATCTCGCGCGCCGCTTGCGGACTGAATGGAAGCTGGTTTGTTGAGCAAACTCTCGAAAACCAGGAAGTAACTTGCCTGGCTGCAGACCCTTTCAGGCCTGGAGCAGTTTACGCTGGAACACGCGCCTCTGGGATATTCACCTCATTGGACGGCGGGCAATCCTGGACGCCAACCGGGCTGGCCGGACAGGTTATTAAAGCGATCACTGCCAGCCCCCTGATCCCAGGGATGCTGTTTGCCGGGACCAAACCGGCCTGCCTGTTCCGCTCCCTGGATTACGGCTTGCATTGGGAGGAGCTGAGCTCATTTCGCGGCATCTTTTCGCGCCACTTCTGGTTTTCTCCGGCAGAACCGCCCTTCTCTGCGTACATACAGGAAATTGCCCTTTCACCAACCGATCCAGCCATGATCCTGGCAGGAATTGAAGCGGGCGCGGTGGTGCGCAGCGTGGATGGCGGGAAGACCTGGCAAGATCACCGTCCGGGCGCGTTGCGGGACTGCCATTCCATCAAGTTCCATGCTTCGAATGGCAACTGGGCGTATGAAGGAGGTGGAAGCGGAGGCGGCGTAGCTATCAGCCAGGACGGAGGAAACACGTGGAAACAACCAAAAACCGGTCTAGACCGCCATTACGGTTGGGCCTGCGCTGCTGATCCCCAGGATCCTGCCATATGTTACGTCTCAATTTCGCCCTCACCATCTAAAGCGCACAGCGATGGAAATTCACAGGCTTATATCTTTCGCTCCACCGGCAACGGGCGATGGGAAAAACTGGGGGGAGGCTTACCGCAGCCCCTCAGTCACATGCCTTATGCTCTGTTGACGCACCTCAGCGAGCCAGGTTGTGTTTTTGCCGGGATGAGCAACGGAGATGTCTGGAGTTCACGCGATCGAGGCGAAACCTGGGAGCAATTACCAATCAATCTGCAAAGCATCCACCGCCATATGATCATGATATGAAAAGAATGAACAACCGATAAATCCTGACTATCCGATTAATCGCCGGGATCACAATAATCGAGCGGCGCCAGTGTCAAGATTTCTCGGTCGCTCGGCGCCCTCAAAATGACGGTTGTGCAGGGCGCAGGGTGAGAAATCTTTTCTTCTCTCTTTACCGATTCTGGACCGGTCACAGAGAATTCCGCCTGCAATGGCGAAAATAAGGCAATTTACTTCCCCTGAATTTTTGAGTGGTTATGCTACAATACGCTTTGAAATCCGGTTTTGGATGCAATTAACTCCTCAGGAAAAACTTACTGGTTTGTTTTCGAAAGGCGGTGAGGTATGCTCAAACAAGGTAAGGCGATTAAAAAAATCCCTGGCGGCAAGCTGGTGCGGGTGGATGTGACCTACTCCCCTGCCCGGCTCGAAAGCGTGAAGATCACCGGCGATTTCTTCCTGCACCCCGAAGATTTGCTGGTGGCAATGGAAAACCGTCTGACAGGCGCGGCGCTGCCGCTTTCCAAACCGCAGATGGCGTCTGACTTGCAAGCTCTGCTGGATGAGCAGGGCGCCACCCTGATCGGTTTTAGCCCGGCAGATTTGATGGATATTTTAGAGGAGGCGCTGCAATGAAATACCGCATGATCCCTTTCCGCTATTTCAGCGCAGCCATGAACATGGCAATTGACGAGACCCTGATGGAGGGTATTCGCGCCGGTGGGGCGCCGGTCATCCGCTTTTACGGCTGGGAGCCCTCGGCGGTTTCGATCGGTTACTTCCAGGGGCTGGACTATGAGGTGAACCGCGAGGCTTGCCGCCAGGCGGGCGTGGATGTTGTGCGCCGCATCACGGGCGGCGGCGCGGTGTACCACGACCGGGATGGCGAGATCACCTACAGCATCCTGGGACCGCTGGAGGAGTTTCCTGCCGATGTGATCGAATCGTATCGTCTGATCTGCGGGCATATCATCGAGGCTTTTCGCATGCTGGGGGTCGAATCCTCGTTCCAGCCGATCAATGATATCCTGGTGGACGGGAAGAAGATCTCCGGCAACGCCCAGGCCCGCAAGCGGGGGGTGCTTTTGCAGCATGGCACCATCCTCTACCGCGTCTCGGTGGAAACAATGTTTACGCTGCTCACGGTGAGCGAGGAAAAAGTCTCCGACAAACTGATCCGCAGCGTGAAGAAACGCGTCACCAGCCTTTCAGAGATCAAACCGGTATCCTTTGAAGCGTTAGCCGCCGCGTTGGAGAAGGCTTTTAGCCAGGGGCGAGAAGTGGAAATGGGAGACTATACCGCCGAAGAGCTGGCGCGCGCCCGGCAACTGGCCGCCGAGAAGTACAGCACAGAGGCATGGGTGGCAATGCGCTAAACCGCAAAAACAGGAGGAACCCTTATGGCAATTGAACCCGGATTGGTCGGCGAGTACACGACAATTGTCAAAGAAAGCGATACAGCCGCGGCGGTGGCGGGGGGCAACCTGCCGCCGGTGTTAAGCACGCCGCGCGTGGTCAGCCTGCTGGAGACCACCGCGCACAGCGCGATCGAAAAGTTCCTGGCCGAAGGGCAGACCAGCGTGGGCGTTTCGGTGCACCTCAACCACACCGCCGCCACGCCGGTCGGGATGCAGGTGCGCTTCCGGCTTGAGCTTCTGGAAGTGGATGGCCGCCGTCTGCGGTTCAAGGTGGAAGCCTGGGACGAAGTGGAACAGTTCGCAAGCGGCGAACACGAACGGTTTATCATTGATTGCGCCCGTTTCGCTGAGCGGTTGGAGAAAAAAGTACAAAGCTTAAAGAAATAAAACCTGGCCCATCCAGCGTTTTGAAATACGCCCACAGCGCTTGGGGTGGTTTTCTTTTTAATTTGTTGCTAAATGGTTTCATGTTAGTCTTTAAAGGGTTGTTTTTTGGCGCTGGATCATGAATTCATCATAGAGAATTGATGATTTTAAGTACTTATTAAGCGTTCCTGAAAAGAGTATCCTATACATTAACGGTGGGGTTTCGGGATCCCCTGATCCCTGAAACAACGGAACAACAACACAACCCAGCATGATAAGCACAAACGTGAATTGGGGGGCCGATTCATTCTGTTTCGTTTGCCTGATGCTCTCCAGGCTTTGAATGCGTCTGGCTGTGTTTAGGGTAGGATCCCCTACGGACTTCGCGTTCCCAAGAAACCCCAGACTACCTTGGGAAGCTGGTATGAGAATTTGTAACACCGGTAAGATCTATGACTGCATTTTCTATCGAGACCAAATCTGGCCTTCTGGCCAGATTTTTTTAACCGGTTGCACCAGGCCAATTTCCACCTGGCCTGTTCAGACGCCCCTGTTGGGCGCTATTGCCCATCTAATCTTTTTCTACCAATCCCATTTTTAACTTAATGAAAGGATAACTGCTATGGACTTTCGATTGACTGAAGAACAAGAACTATTGATGAGCAGCCTGAAAGAACTGCTCGAGCGAGAAGCTCCTGAGAGCTATATCGCCGAACTGGACGAGAAGCATGAATTCCCCTGGAAACCCTGGAAAGCGCTGGCCGATAACGGTTTTCTCGGCCTGGGGATTGACGAAAAGTACGGCGGTACCCCTGCCGATGTTCTGACGCAATGCCTGGTGGCGGATGTGCTTGGCAAATATGCCTTCCCGGTCGGCGTCATCTATGGCCTGGGTGTGATCACCATCCGCGACATCGAGCAATTTGCCTCGGACGAGCAAAAAGCCAGAGTCCTGGGCGGCATCATCAAGGGCGAGCCGCCGGTAGCGCTTGGGATCAGCGAACCGCAGGCCGGTTCAGACGCCGCCGGGCTGAAGACCAGCGCCGTGCTGGAAGGGGACGAGGAATGGGTGATCAACGGGCAGAAGATCTACTGCACCCTCTCGAACGTCGCCAAATACATCCTCCTGATGACCCGCGATTCGAAGGCCGAAAATCCCTACAAGGGCATGTCCATGTTCCTGCTGCCCACAGATACAAAAGGCGTCCGCATCAACCCGCTCCCGAAGGTGGGCTGGTGGTCGGTGCCGACCTGCGAAGTGTTCTTAGATGATGTCCGCCTGCCGAAGAGCGCGCTGGTCGGGACGGTCAACAATGGTTGGATGCAGTTGATGGCCAACTTTGAAATCGAACGTCTCATCCTTTCCGCTTCTTGCGTTGGGGCGGCTGAGGCAGCTTATGAAGATGCGGCCACCTACGCCAACCAGCGCGTCCAATTTGGGCAGCCCATTGGCAACTTCCAGATGATCCAGGAAAAACTGGTTGACATGGCCATCAAGATCGAGAACATGCGCAACTACTACTACAAGATCGCCTGGATGATGGACAACAAGATGCCCGTGCGCCACGAACATGCTATGGCCAAGCTCTATATCACCCAGGCCAGCTTCGAGGTGATTGACGACGCCATGCAGATCCTGGGCGGTATGGGATACATGATGGCTCACCGCATTCAACGGCTATGGCGGGATGTGCGCGTCATGCGCATTGGCGGCGGCACCGATCAGATCATGTACAACATCGCCGGCCCGCAACTTCTCAAGAAATTTAAGAAATAACCGAGCGCATAGCGAGACTGCCCCCGGCGATTCGCCGGAGGCAGTCTCTGAGAATCTTGTCCCTTGATCTATCTTATAAGGAGTTAACATGGCTAAGACTACTGATATCCCCGTTTTTGGTAATCTTTCCGGGCTAAAGGTGTTCAGCACCGGAACCGTCGTCGCTTCTCCCTACTCTGCCATGCTTTTCGCTGAGGCAGGCGCGACCGTCATCCACGCCGAGAGCGCCGTCGCCCCCGATACCTGCCGGGCCATTCCATACGCCTGGAACCAGGAGCACCGCAACGAGTTGGGCATTGCCATCAACATCCCGACCCCCGAAGGAAAAGAGCTCTTCTTCAAGTTCATCCGCTGGGCGGATATCTGGTTCGAATCCTCGAAAGGCGGCACCTATGCCAAATGGGGATTGACCGATGAAGTGATCCACAAAGAAAACCCCAAACTGGTCATCGTGCATGTTTCCGGCTTTGGGCAAGAAGGCGTTCCCGAATACGTCTCTCGCGCCTCGTACGATGCGATCGGCCAGGCCTTTGGCGGCTATATGTTCATCAACGGTTTCCCGGAACCCATGCCCCCAACGCGCGCCAACCCCTACACCTGCGACTACGTCACCGCGCTCAACGGCGCCTGGGCTGCGCTGGCCGCTTATCTGAAGGCCCAAAAGACCGGCAAGGGCGAAGTCATTGATATCGCCCAGTTCGAAATGATGATGAAGATCCAATTGCACTACCCGATGACCTACTTCATGGATAAGAAAATCCTGCCTCGCAATGGCAACGCCGATCCCAAATTTGCCGGTTACAGCGCCTACAAATGCCAGGACGGTAATTACGTCTTCATCGGTCTGGTCGGCGGCGGCCCCATGAAACGCGGCCTCAAACTGCTTGGATTAGAGAATGATCCGGACTTCCCGCCAGGGATCCAGCTCGCGCTGCACGGTACGCCTGCTGGGAAAAAGCTGGAAGAGGGCATCCAGAAGTTCTGTGACGCCCACTCTGCGGAAGAAGTGGACAAGATCTTCATGGAAGCCGAGGTGCCCTGCAGCATCATCCTGAACGTTGCCATGGCCGAAAACAACCCGCACTACCTGGCGCGCGAGGTCTTTGCTGAGTGGGAAGACCCGCAGTACGGCAAGGTCAAGGGCGTCAACACCATGCCGCGCTTCAAGAACAACCCCGGCAAGATCTGGCGCGGCGCTCCGCTCTATGGCCAGGACAATGACGACGTTCTGCGCGAGTTTGGCTACACCGATGAACAGATCGAAGAACTCTACCAGAAGGGCGTCGTCAAGGCTGGCAAGGGCTGCCACTAATTGATTTCGTTTTTTGGATGTTCGCCTGGAAATTTTCATCGCGGTTTCACAGACCAGGAAGAACAAGGGGGCGCAAAGCCCGGAGGGTCTCCCCAATTGCTTTCACCAAAGACCCCACCAGAGATCCTTCGGGCACGCTCCCCGAAAAATCGTTTGGTTGCATTGGCTCTGCTGATTGGGTTGAAAAGGATAGGTTATGGAATACAAATTCGAAACGCTTGATATTGCCCTGGATGAAGGCGTGGCGGTGGTTACGCTCAACCGTCCAGAACGGATGAACCCGCTCAGTATGAAAATGTTGGAGGAACTGGGGACAGCCTTTCAAGACCTGCGGAAGGATGAGGCTGTCAAGGTAGTTGTGCTGACCGGCGCCGGTAAGGCCTTTTGCGCCGGAGGCGATATTGACGACATGAGCGGTGGTAAACTCAAGCTGGATTATGTCGCCGGTCGGACGCTGGGCAAGACCATCCTGGCGATCCAGGGGATTGAAAAACCGGTCATCTGTGCCCTCAACGGCATTGCCGCTGGCGGGGGCGCTGGTGTGGCGCTGGCGTGCGATGTCATTTACGCTTCGGAGAAAGCGAAATTTTCAGAAATTTACGCCAACATCGGCATGGTGCCGGATTGCGGCAATCTCTGGCTTTTGCCGCGCGTGGTTGGGCCATACAAGGCCAAAGAACTGTGTTTCACCGCCGAAATCATTGATGCACAAGAAATGTACCGCCTGGGTATCGCGCAAAAGCTCTTCCCGCCCGAAGAACTGATGCCCAAGACAATCGAATTTGCCCGCAAACTGGCAGCCGGGCCGCTGCTCTCTTACAAACTCTCTAAGACCTTCATTGATCGCGGCTGGGGCATGTCGCTGGAACAGTTTTATGATCTGGAAGCCCTTGCCCTTGAGATCGTCATGCAAAGCGAGGATTTCAAAGAGGGCATGGCAGCTTTTCTGGAAAAGCGAAAAGCCGTCTATAAAGGCAGGTAAAGTTTTTCGCAATTGGATTTCAGTCAAACAGGTTGTTCAGGCAGGGGAGCGGTTCATCTTCTCCCCTGCCGTGGACGGACGACAGAAATGATCATATCGGATCGCCCGGGCGGGGAGAAAACCTGCCCGGCTGATTGTGTTTGAATAATACGAATTAAGAAGGTAAGAGACAGGAGGTTCTATGAATATTATCGTTTGTTACAAGCTCGTCCCGGATCCCGAAGACGTCGTCGCAAAACCGGATGGCTCTATTTCGCTTGACCAGGCCGAATGGATCATCAGCGATTATGATTTGATGGCGATCGAGGCCGCAGTCCAGCTGGTAGAAGCAAATGGCGGCAAGGTGATGGCGCTCAGCGTGGGGCCGTCTCAACTCGCGAACTCCAAAGCCAAAAAGGATGTCCTTTCACGCGGCCCGGATGAACTCTACCTGGTGGTGGATGATGGCCTGCGGGACGCCGATACCAGCCTGACGGCGCGGACGCTGGCGGCGGCGGTTGCCAAACTGGGAGAATTCGATCTGATCCTGACCGGGGAAGGTTCTGCCGACCTGTACTTTCAACAAGTTGGCATGCAGTTGGGCGAATTGCTCGGCTTGCCCACTTTCAACGCCATCAGCAAGGTGGAATGGAGCGGCGGCAAGCTGGCGGTCGAGCGCAGCCTGGAAGACGAAGTCGAAGCGCTGGAGGTTCCTGCCCCGGCGGTTCTGGCCGTTACGACCGATATTAACCAGCCGCGCTTACCTTCCATGAAAGAAATTCTAAAAGCTGGCAAGAAACCAGTGGTCGAATGGACGCTCGGCGATCTCGCGGTGCAAGATGGTCTGGCCCAGCGGGTGGAAGTGCTTTCAGTGCGTTCCCCCAAACAGGTGAATCGCAAGCAGATCCGTATCGAGGGCAAACCAGAAGAAGCCGCCCAGGCGTTGATCGGCCATCTCAGCAAAGAAGGCGTCCTTTAGGAGGTGCAGCATGGCAAAAGAAATGTGGGTATTTGCGGAAAAACCGGCGCTGCAGGCAGAATTGCTGGCTTGCGCCAAAACGCTGGGGGACGCGGCCGCAGCGGTCGTTTTAGGAAACCAGGCAGCGGTTGATCAGGCGTTTGCCCAGGGCGCCGATAAAGTATTCTGGCTCGGTGAAAAACCTGATCATCTCCTGTTGGACGATTATGTTCCTACCCTGGCGGCGCTCCTCAAAGAGCAGAAGCCGGCCGGAATGCTGGTGGGCGCCACCCGCCGGGGCAAAGCCATTGCCGGGCGGTTGGGTGCCGCGCTGGGCGTGACGGTCCTGGCAGACGTCAAAAAATTCATTGCCGAGGGCGATAGCCTTCAGGTATCGCACATGGTGTTTGGCGGCGCGGCGGTGCGGTTGGAAAAAGCCGTCACCGACATCATGCTGGCTACCGTCAGCTTTGGCATCGTCGAAGCCCTGCCGCCGGATCCCAGCCGGAAGGGAGAGGTTGTAAAGGTGGCCTTTGTCGAGCCCAAATGGAAGGCCGTCCTGCGAGAACGCAAACCTCGCCCGCCGTCATCGGTCAATCTGGCCGCCGCCAAAAAGGTGGTTTGCCCCGGGCGCGGTATTGCAAAGAAAGAAGACCTCGAGATGATTTTTGAACTGGCTCGCCTGCTCGAAGCGGAAGTCGGCGCGACCCGGCCCCTCACCGAAGGCCTGGACTGGCTGCCGCGCGAGCGCTATATCGGCGTTTCGGGCGCTTTTGTCAAGCCAGACCTGTATCTGGGGGTTGGGGTTTCCGGTCAGGCGCAGCACACCGTCGGCATCACAGAGTCGCGCGTCATCGTCGCCATCAACAAAGACGGCGAGGCGCCCCTCTTCTCCCAATCCGATTACGGCATCGTAGGCGACCTTTACCAGATCGTGCCGGCTTTGATCAACGCGCTCAAAGCCCGTAAGTAAGGATCGAGGAATGCCTTATGGAAGAAAAATTTGACGTCATCATCGTGGGAGCAGGCCTGGCTGGCAGCGCCGCAGCCTACCGCCTGGCGCAGGAGGGCTTAGAGGTCGTCTTGATCGAACGAGGCCCCTATCCCGGCGCCAAGAACCTGAGCGGCGGCGTGCTGTACGGGCGCGTCCTCAATGACCTGATCCCCGAATATTGGAAAGACGCCCCCATTGAACGCTACATCACCAACCAGCGGGTTGCTTTTATCACCGAGCAGGCCTTCTTTAACATTGATTTTAAGAACCAGGTTTTCAGCCAGACCCCCTACAACGCCGTCTCCGTCCTGCGCGGCAAGTTTGACCGCTGGCTGGGAGAAAAGGCCGAAGAAGCCGGAGCGATGCTGGTGCCCGGCATCCGGGTGGATAAGGTGTTAATCGAAGACCGCCGCGCCGTTGGGGTTGTGGCGGGTGATGAAGACATGCGCGCCGATGTGATCATCGCCGCCGACGGCGCCAACTCCTTCCTGGCCCAACAGGTCGGCTTGCGCGGCCGCTTTGAGACCGGGCACCTGGCCGTGGGGGTCAAGGAACTGATTGGGCTGCCGCGCGAGACCATCGAAGAGCGGTTCAATCTTACGGGCGATGAAGGGGTAGCTTACGGTGTAGTAGGTTTTGCAACCCGCGGCGTGGCAGGCGGCGGTTTTCTTTATACCAATAAGGAAAGCATCTCTGTGGGGCTGGTGATGCACCTCGACGAGCTGATTGAAACCGGGGTCAAACCAGCTGAGGTCATCGAAGACTTTCTTGCCCACCCGATGGTGGCGCCGCTCATCCGGGGCGGCAAGCTGCTGGAATATGGCGCTCACCTGGTGCCAGAAGGCGGTCTGGCGATGATGCCCCGCCTGGCGATGGATGGCATGCTGGTCACCGGCGACGCAGCCGGGCTCTCGGTGAACAACGGTTTTGTGGTGCGCGGCATGGACCTGGCGATTGCGTCGGGGGTGGCGGCGGCCGAAGCGGTTTTGGAAGCGAAGAAGAAAAACGATTTTAGCGCCCAGGGTCTCAGCGCTTATCAACGCCTGATGGATGAATCGTTCGCCATGAAAGATATGCGCACCTACGCTGGCGCGCCAGCTTTTATGAAAAACGATCGGTTGTACGAAGCGTATCCTGAAATGCTGGTCTCGCTGATGACGCAAATCTATCACCACGACGGCGCCCCCAAACAACATCTTGTCCCAATGGTTATGAAAAGCATCAAAGAGAGCAAGCTTTCATTGTTTGACCTCGCTGTGGATGGTCTGAAAGGAGCGCGCAGCCTATGAACCGCATGAGTTTGCCCGAAAAATTATCCATCAACAAATATGAGTTAGATGAGGGCCACCCCCATATTGTGGTCAATACCGAGGTGTGCAGCGCCGTTTGCAAGACCAAAGCTTGCTTGTTTGTCTGCCCGGCAGGCGTGTACAGCGAGCAGGAAGGCAAGATCATTGCCGATTGGGCCGGGTGCGTGGAGTGCGGCACCTGCAAAGCGGCCTGTCCAACTGAAGCCCTCTCCTGGGAATACCCGCGCGGTGGATTTGGCGTTATTTATCGCTACGGGTAAAATAGATTCTGCACAAGAATCCTTCGAGCAAGGGAGAAATCCATGCAAGAACCAGGAATTGATAAAGTACGGATCAAAGTGCTGAGCATCGCGGGCGAATGCCAGGCCTGCCACCAGGTGGGGCAAGAGGTGATCGTGGATAACGTGACCCTTTCGGGCTATGTCTGCCCCCACGCGCTGGTGAGCCTCTGGCCGTATGTGCTTGTCCTTCAGAACCGGGGCAAATTCCCCTGGGGAGACGGAGACAGCACGATCATCGCCTGCCCCGATGGGGAGAACCTGGCCCGCTTTGAAGTGGCGCGGCTGAAAGATTAGCCCGCATACAACTCAGGACGCGTAGAGCGAGGCGGCCTGTCTCGTTCTACGCGTTTTGTGTTAACTGTTTCTTTCCTGCCACCTTTTTCTTGATCTTTAGCGCTTGGTTTTTTAGGTTACCTCATTTTTATAAAATTCTTTGACTAAAGGGTACAGGGACTGATATTGCTCGTACATCCTACGATATTGCTCGGAAGATTTCGCATCCGGGAAGACTTCCGAAACACTGGGCGCGGCAGCGACCTGGCAGGCTTCTGCAAAGTCGGAAAAAATGCCGGAACCGATCCCCGCCAACATGGCAGCACCGAGAGGCGCAGAATATGCAAAAGATGATACCCTAATCGGCCGGGCAAAAATATCTGCGACGAGCCTGATCCAGAGCGGATGCTGGACGCCCCCGCCGCTCATCGTGATGGACTGGGCGTTCACCTTTAAGTCTTTCATCGTATCAAATCCGGCCTTTAGCGAAAAGACCACTCCTTCCATCACCGCCCGAACAAAATGAGCCAAACGATGCTGGGAGGTCAGCCCGATCAATACCCCTCTGGATTTTGGGTCCATGTAGGGGGTCCTTTCCCCACGAAGGTGGGGTAAAAAGAACAACCCTTGAGAAGATTGAATGTCCTGGGCCAGGTCAGCCAGAGATGCAAATGAAAGTTCTGGGGCAAAATTTTCCTTTAGCCATTTCAAAGAATAGCCTGCAGAGAGCGTGGCAGCCATGTTGTACCAGAGATCAGGGAGGACATAATTCATACAGTGAAGACGAAGTTCGCGGTCAATCCTGGGCGCGCTAGAGATGGCCAGTAAATTGCCACCTGTAGAGATGGCCAGCGATATTTCATTTTCTCGATATATCCCTCGTCCAAGCGCCTGAACGGCCGTATCTCCACCGCCAACAAAGAGAGGCGTCCCTTCCAGCAGGTCGCATTCTGCTGCAACCGTTTTGGCAACCTGGCCGGCAGCCTGATGGGATGCGCGAATTTCTGGTAGCAGCGTTTCAGGAATAGCACAAGCCTCGAGCAACGATTGACACCATGTCTTCTCAGCCACATCAAATAAACCAGTAGAGGCAGCGTCGCTGGGATCGCTGTAAAAATCTCCGCTGATCTTATACCGCAGGTAATCTTTTGGGAGCATCAAGAACCGCGTCCTTTTGGCTGTTGAGCTTTCATTTTCACACACCCAAAGCCAGGATGGCAGCATAAACCCCGTAGAGAGGGGGTTGCCGGTAAGAAGGCCGTAATTTTCTTTTCCAAACTCAGAGTAAATTCTTTGAACCTGTGGGGCTGAACGCTGATCCGACCAGATGATCGCATTTCTCGCAGGGTTTCCATGGTGATCAACACAGACAAGGCCGTGCATCTGCCCTGAAAAGCTTATCCCCTCAATTTGCTTTTTTTTCACTCCTGTTTCGCTGATTAGACTGCGAATTGCCATAACTGCTGCGGAGTACCAGTCACCCGCATCCTGTTCTGAATAATTAGGCAATGGCGAGTGGGTTGGGTAATTAAAAGAGGTGGGAGATTGATAATGGCCCTGCGAATCCAAAAGGAGCGCTTTGAGGCTTGATGTGCCCAAATCAATTCCAATCAGGTATTTTCCCATTCCACAACTCGCAGGGTGGTCGTGTCCCAACCAACATGCTCGCGGGATTCAAGGTCTCTTCACACTACTTAATCCGATGAGGCGGAAGGTTCTTCAAGCGGCGCGGTGCTCATCTGAGATTCAATTTTCTGCATCTGTTCTCTGCGCCATTGGTCGAAATAGACTGCGGCAAGTAGGACAAACGCCACGGCAACTTCTTGCCAGAACGGTTGTAGCCCTAGAATGATAAAACCATTCCTTAAAACAGATGGGATAAAGGCTCCGACCGCAGCCCCCAGGATCGATCCGCGCCCTCCAAACAGGCTGGTTCCACCAATTACCGCTCCTGCAATGGCTTGCAAATTGTCGGTAGTATGCGCAGCAATCGAAGCAACGCCAAATCGTCCAAGGTCAATAATCGCCACAATCCCCACCATCAATCCCATCAGGGCGTATACAATGATCTGTGTGTATTCCACCCTGATGCCGGCACGCCTTGCCGATTCCATATTAGAGCCGACTGCAATGGTGTGAAGACCGAAGCGGGTGTATTTAAGAACGATCGAGGCTAGAATGACCAAAAAAAGAGCAATGTAGGCGATCAGGGGCAAGCCGAAGATCTCGGTGTTAATGAAATGCATCAACTCCTTCGGAACTCCCGGTACGTTCGTTCCTTTGCTGGCAAGGCGGGCGAACCCAAGAGTTGCACCCATAGTTCCGAGTGTAGCGATAAATGAAGGAATGCGAAGTTTAGTAACCAGCAGCCCATTGATAATCCCTATAACGATACCGAATAATGCTGCAAACAGCACCCCAAAAATTATTGCAATAGTTACAGAGGTAACAGAACTTAACCAGATCATTACCTTCAACGTCAACACAGTATTTAATACCAGGGAGCTGCCGGTGGAGAGATCGATACCCGCTGATATTAACAAATAGGCGGCGCCGATGGTGAGAATGATCAGTTGTGAGCTGTCGGCGGCTAGCGATTTGAAATTGATGACGCTCAAGAATGTGCCTGGCGGGGTAATGATCGAAAATCCAATGCACAGCAGCAACAAGATAACCAGCACCCAGAAGGTATGAAGGGTTGCTAATGTCTTGACGAGTCGTTGGATCCTGAGAGATGTGGTGGTATTCTTCATGCTTTAAATTCCTTACCTAACATAGCGGATACCACATCTGCATAGGTAACCGATTCAGCCTGAAAATTACCAGCGACTTTGCCAAGGCGAAGCACCACCACTCGATCAGCAATCTTTAGCACCGAAGGCAAATCATGCGAGATCACCACGATTCCCATTCCTCTGTCTTTACTAGCTTTGATGATGTCCAAAACGATTTCAGTTTGTCTCACTCCCAAAGATGCTGTGGGCTCGTCCAACAGCAATACTTTTGATGCCCATGCCCGCGCCCGTGCAATAGCAACTGCCTGGCGCTGTCCCCCAGATAATGATTCGGCAGGGATTTCAACCGAGGGTAAATTTACTCCAACTTCGCGTATAAATTTATCCGCTCGTTTTTGCATTTCCGGGTAGTCCAGAAAGCCGATTTTTCCTAGAATCCCGTGTCTTTCAATTTCCCGTCCCAAAAAAACATTTGCGGCTACACTAACATCAGGGGCTAGAGAAAGGTCCTGGAAGACTGTTTCTACACCGTAATACCGGCTTTCCATCGGTGAGTTGATCTTAACCGGAACGCCGTCAATTTCAATTTCACCTTCGTCGGCCTGATAAACACCGCTGAAGCACTTAATGAGCGTGGATTTTCCGGCGCCATTGTCTCCGACGAGGGCAACCACCTCACCGCGCTTCAATTCGAAATCTACCCCGCCCAATGCCTGCACATGCCCAAAACGCTTTACGATATTCTTGGCTTTAAGAACGGCGTTTTGTACCTTCTCTAGCTCCCTAATGTCAGTTTCCATCATTTCTCTACCTGTTTCTTATCCATCCTTTGTTATTGGCATTCGTTGACATACCGCAGGTAAGCGTATTCTGAATTGTCAACATTATCCTTTGTAAGCATAATATTGCCGACGTAAGTTAGTTTTTCGGGCGTTTCACCTTTTGCCAGCGCGACTGCCGCCTGAACTGCCAGTGTGCCTTCTTTCTTTGCTTCATAGGCGAGGACTGCGTCAAAAACACCTTCTTTCAGTCCGTCAATGATCTCTTGCGGGGTGTCGTACGCTACAACTTTGATCTTGCCAACCATAGCGGCTTCGCGTAAGGCGGTTGCAACAGCCAGTGATCCGAATGTATTGGTAGCAAAAATACCGGCAAGATCTGGATCCGAGACAAGTTTTGCTTTGATGATTTGGACAGCCCGGTTCTGGTCATTGTTGTGGTATTCGGTTCCCAGATAATTAATGTTGGCATAGTTCTTAATCTGTTCTTCGAAACCGCGCTGCTCCTCACCGGTTGTATAAATACCCGGCATATCGGATAGCACCATCACCTTTCCTTTTTCGCCGACGACCTTAGCAAGGGTTTCTGCTGCCAGTTTTCCCTGTGCAAAGTTGTCTGTAATGACTTCGGCATCTACGATGGAGAAGTTTTCGAGGCGCGTATCAAAGGTGACCACCTTGATCCCGGCATCTTTGGCTTTCTGGATGGCAGGCGCAACACCGACAGCGTCAACAGGGGCAGTGATTAACACATCTGGCTTTGTCGCAATGATGGCGTCGATCACCCGGGTTTGTTCTGCAATTTCAAAGTTTGCCATACTTTGAATTTCGAGATTTGCGCCAAGCTTTTTAGCTTCTTCGATAGCGCCACATTCTACAGTCTTATAGAAAGGGTCGCCGCCGACGCGAGCCAGAACAATGTTGATGGTGTCCTTTTCTGTGGCGCTGGTCTGCCCCGGCTGGCAACTGGTCATCATCAGAGATGTGATGATCCCGATGATGCAAAAAAGATAGACCTTCTTCATTTTTACCTCCGCTCCTTCAACTATGAAAAGTTTTAATGGGTCATGTTTTTGACCCACACGCTCCTAATACACAGTGGAACCGCCCGTTACAAACAGACAGTCGCCAACAATTGCACCGGCGCGGTCATCATCAAGCAGAAATGCAACCGCTTCTGCGATTTCGCGGGTGGTTGGAAACCTGCCAAGAGGGATCTTTTTGATCACCGCGTCCCTGAATTCTTCGGGCGTTTTTCCTTCGGCGCCAGCGCGCTTTTTTACAGCCATGTCCCACATATCGGTTTCAACCGGTCCGGGAGCAATGGCATTGATGCGGATACCTTCAGGCGCAAGTTCAAGCGCGAGTCCTTGCGTGAATCCTACAACTGCAAATTTACTCGCGCCGTAAATAACATTATTTGCTTGGTTTAACCTGCCTACTTCGGATACGACATTAATGATGTTGCCGCCGCCGGCTTTGCGGAGAAGCGGTAAGGTAAAATGGGTGACCAGGAAAACGCCGCGCGCATTGACGGCGAACATTTTGTCCCAGTCGCTTACTGTAATGTCATCAAACGGTCCAGGATTAGCGATACCTGCATTATTGATCACCGCGCGTACATATCCAAATTCTTTTTCGACCTCGGCAGCAGCTTTTGCAACCATTTTTTCGTCAGAGACATCAACAACTGCAATGTGAGTTTTCACTCCTTTCTCGCTTAATTCAGCGGCAACTTCCTTAAGAAGATTCTCTTTTGTGGCCCAAAGACTTAAGGAACCACACTCTGGCCCTATTCTTAAGGCAATTTCACGTCCCATCCCCCTGGAAGCGCCAGTAATGATGGCTGGCCCTTTGATCATGGCTCCTCCTAGACCTCAGCGGATTCGTACCACACCTGGCGGGTCGTTTTTGCCAGGTCAAGCGATTCTTTGTAGTTGGCTCCCAACATCCCATCACGGACCTTGCGAACCGCGGTAGCGATGTCTTCCATATCTTTTTCGGATCCAAGCAGAATACCGTGCGGGAGCCACACATGCACCCGGGTGGCCAGGTGTTCGACCACTGGCAGACTTTTTGCTCCTCTCCCTTCATTTCGTGAGACGAGAATCCAGTTGTCGCGACTTAACGTGGTGCGCGGGTGAATATGAACAGGAACATGTCCTGGTTCCGCAGGGATGCCTTCAGCCATTAATGCTCGCAAGAATACATCTTTGGAGATGCTGGCAAGGGATTCGCCCAATGTAATCACGAATTTCCAGTAAGCCGGCGTTGTTTCATCCTGCACGGGCTCCAGAGAGCCAATGTCTGGGATCTCGGCAAGAAAATCATGCAGGAGGCGGGCATTTTTCTGCCGGGTAGCCTGTTCTTCATCTAATCGTGTTAGTTGTGAGGAGAGCAGCGCAGCCAAGAATTCTGACATACGTGAGTTCGATACTTCGGGAAAACGGATCTCTTCAGTGAACCAGGGCTTCTGGCGATTATTATCCACCATCGCATGCGCTCGGTTGGCAATCTCTAAGTTATTGGTGCCGACGAAACCACCTTCTCCGGCAGTGAGAATCTTTGAAGACTGGAAACTAAAAGCAGCTGCATCGCCGAATGATCCTACGGCTTTCCCTTTCCAACGTCCGCCATGCGCCTGAGCGCAATCTTCAACGTAGAACAAACCATGTTTTTTACAGAATTCCAGGATCGGTTCGGGAGGAACAATTCGGCCGGTATAATGCATTGAAACGACGCCGGCGGTTTTCTTTGATAAGGCAGCCTCCAGAAGCGTTAAGTCCATCAAGTGAGTGTCCTGGTCAATGTCCACAACGACGGGGTCGGCCCCACAGGCGGTCACCGAAGTAATGGGGCTGATCCAGTTATAGCTTGGGAGGATGACTTCCTGGCCAGGCTGCAAACCTGCGGCTCGCATAGAAATGCGATTTGCTTCAGTCCCGGTATTCATGCAAATCCCATATTTCATATCATGCCTGGCCGCAAATTTCTCAGCAAAAGCAGCAGCCTCAGTGTTGGGCTCAGGGTGTCCCCCCCATGAACCAGCCTCCAGCGCCCTTTTTAAAGCTTCCAGATCACCTTTGCCGGCTTTGGGCCAGGGCAAAAAGGGAGTCGTTCTGACGGGTTTTCCACCAAACAATGCAAGATTTTCCATGGTTCCTTTCCTTTTCTCTGTGAATTATGTCCCTATGTGTCACCTTTAGAGGCAATCATCACCCTAACATGTTGATGAACTATTACGAAGGGACTGCTTTGTGTAGATCGTGCCATCTTTACTGACGAGAACGAATAAATGCCTCCACTTCTTTCTTTTCGGGCAGCGCGGTTTGCGCTCCCTGGCGGGTTGCTGTGATTGCGCCGCAGGCGCTGCCCCACATTACTGCTTCTTTGAGGGTCTTTTTTTGAATCAGGCAAGCGACCAGTCCTCCTACGAAGGCGTCTCCTGCAGCTACCGAGTCGACAGGTTCAATCTTAAAAGCGGGTTGGTGATTAATCTCTCCTCCAGTTTCTGTATAAATCGTCCCTGATTCACCCAGGGTGATGATGACTTTGCCTAGGCCGATTTTCTTGAGCAGGACGCCAGCAGCTACTTTAGCGTCTTCAATCGTATGGATTTCTTCCCCAGTCAAGAGAGAAGCTTCTGTTTCATTACAAACCAAAACATCAATCGTCGCAAACATCTCAGTCGACAAGCTGGCAGCCGGCGCGGCGTTCAGAATTACTGGAACGTGGTGCTTTTTCGCCATCTTTGCGGCTGCAAAAACGGTTTCCACAGGGATTTCCAATTGCAATACCACCGCAGCCGATGAAGCAATCAAGCCTTCTAATTCTCGAATATCTTCCACGGTAAGCTCGGCATTTGCCCCGGACGATACAACAATCGAATTGTTCCCATTTTTATCGACCCAGATCATCGCAAGACCGGTTGGTTTCTTTGAGCTTTGTCTCACCTCTGTCAGATCAACATGATGTCTTGATAATTCGGCCAGGGCGGGTTCGGCCAACTGATCTTGACCCGTTCTGCCTACCATGGTAACGGCAACCCCCATCTTTTGAAGGCTCAGGGCTTGATTTGCCCCCTTTCCCCCTGGAGTAATGGAGGTGTTGCTGGCAAGAATGGTCTCCCCTAATTTAGGGTAATGATCTATGTTGCCTGTGATATCCAGGTTAATACTTCCAATAACGAGCGCTTTTTTCATTTGATCGCCTTGCAAGATTCTCTCAGGATGAGGGCAGGCTGTAAAACTACACGGCTTGCGCTGTTGGGGGTTGATTTTGTAGTGTTCACAAATAGCTCTAGGATCGTTTCAGAGATTTCTTTGAATGGCTGGCAGATTGTTGTCAGTGAAGGCCATTGATAGGCAGTGAGAGTGATTCCATCGAAGCCGATGATTGAAATATCCTCTGGAATTCGCAGACCATGTTCCCGAATGGCGCGCATGGCGGAAATGGCCATCATATCGTTGCAGGCAAAAATTGCTGTTGGAGGTTCGGGAAGTGATAACAATTTCTGTGCACATTCATAGCCGGAGGGGTAGTCAAAGTTTCCTTTAATAATCAAATTTTCGTGAAGGGGGATATCGTGTTTCTTGAGCACATCTCTGAAAGCGTTTGTGCGCTGTGCTCCTGGGGTTAAGTTCGATGGCCCGGTAATACAGCCGATTCTGCTATGACCCAGGGAGATGAGATATTCTGTGGCCATAACGCCGCCGAGGTAATTATCTGTGACAAGGAAGGAAATATTGGGTTTTTCCATTAGTACGGGGATTTCCCGGTCGAAAATGATGATCGGCAAATCTAGTGATTGAAGGTACATAATCGAGCGATTGTCGCTGCCTGCTGCAACGAATATGATTCCATCTACTTTCTTTTGGGAAAGCGTTTTGATATAAACCAGTTCTTTATCGGCGTTGTTTTCTGTATTACAAATAATGACGCTGTAACCCAGCAAGTAAGCGTAACTTTCTATGATCCTGCTCACCTCGGCGAAAAAGGGGTTGCTGTGATCGGGGAGGATTAAGCCAAGCGTATTTGTTTTGCCGAGTTTTAAAGACCTTGCGAGGTCATTTGGTTGGTAACCGAGTTCTTTCATGGCCTGCAGCACGCGGTCGCTCACTTCGCTAGATACATAACGCGTATTGTTAATAACGTGTGAAACGGTTGCTGTGGATACACCGGCTTTTTGTGCAATATCGCGGATCGTGGGCATAATATTTTGCGTAATTTTGAGTTTAGTTAAACGTTTGCGCAAACGTTTAACTAGTATTATAATAAGAAAAAGATTATTGTCAACCGATAAAAACGGTATTCGAGAAAATGACTTCACGTTATTTTTTAGGAATTGATGTCGGCACTACGAACATTAAGGTCGTTCTCTATAATGACCAGCTAGAAATGGTTCAATCCGCTGCGGTAAAAACGGCCACTCCCTCCCAGCGGGATGAGGGTTTGATAGAGGTTAACTATTTGCGCCATCAGGTTTTTTCTGCCATATCTCAGTGTATGGATGCGCAAAACAATAGCGCAGTTCAAGCAATTGGCATCTGTGGAATGGCAGAAGCCGGTTGTCTCCTGGACGATCTTGACCAGCCTTTGACCCCTGTTCATCTTTGGTATGAGGATCGCAGCCGCCTTTTTGCAAATAAGATCCGCAGGGATTTGGGTTCATTGGTCGCTTCGCAATGCGGTCTAAAAGTGACGCATGTCCGGTCTTTGTCCAAGTTTGCTTGGCTGATAGCCAGGACAGGTTATTCTACTGCGCGCTGGATCGGCGTCCCTGAACTGGTGGGGCTATGGTTATCGGGCAATTATGGGACGGACGCAACGCTGGCAACCAGGACTGGCATTTATAATGTTTGCTCTAAGAAGTATTCAAGTGAGATCCTGGATTATCTTCATGCAAGGCAAGACCAATTTCCTCCTGTTTATTCTGCTCCTGCCTGCATTGGATCCATCCAGCCAGATGTGGGTTGTAAACTGGGTTTGAACGGCGACGCGCTGATTTTTATTGCCGGGCATGACGATATCGTCGCTGCCTATGGCGTGAATGCTGAGCCCGGGGATCTGGTCGATTCAACTGGAACGGCTGAAGGAATTATCCGAGTCGTCGATCGCCTTGTGCATCCGGGCGACCTGGCAAAATTTGGGATTGCCATCGCGCCTTATTTTTCTGAGCGCAGTTATGCTTTGATAACCGGCGCGGGAACTACGGGGGCTTTAATCGAAGTGCTTGCTCGCGAAATTGGCTTGGAATTTGATGTTCTGGATAACAATATCTCGCCGCCCTCAAGCTATCACAGGAATGACTTCCGGGTAAAACTCAGCGAGACCCGTATGCCAATTATCCTAAGAAATGATTTACAGGACCGGCCTTTTGAGCTATGGAGTGCTCTCTATGATGTCATTGCAGAAAGATTCCGACGCGCTGCGAACAAGTTTTTAAGATTTTGTGACGCTCCTCGACGAGTAATCTTTATCGGCGGCAGCGCAAAAAGCGCTGAGTTATGTCGCCGCAAATCATCCAAACTAAATCTTTCTTTTATTCGTGCTCCTGAGATTGATGCAACAACGCGGGGAGCCGCGGCTGTGGCGGGTTTCGCTATCGGAGACCAGCCACGATTGTGGGACCAATTGGTTTGAACGATTTTCAAAATACAGGTTCGAGGGAGTTTGTAATGACCCAAAAATTGTTTACCCTGAAAGATTTACTGCCGGTAGCCCAGAAAAATCATTTTGCGATCGGCGCATTCAGCGCCAGGTTCACAGGTATGATCGAGCCGATCATAAGGGCAGCGCTTGAGCTGCAATCCCCGGTGATTGTCCAGATTTCCAAGGTTGAATTTTCCTGGTATCAAATTTCCCTTCCCTACTATGTTCGGAAGTTTCATGAGATCTATTCCAAAGTTTCGCCGAATGTTCCGGTCTGTCTCCATCTTGACCATACCAATACCCTGGAGTTCGTACAAGAGGCGGTAAGCGGCGGCTTTTCATCTGTAATGATCGATGCCTCATCCAGGCCGCTTGAAGAAAACATTGCTTATACCCGCCAAGTGGTGGAACTGGCAAGAAAACGGGGGGTATCGGTTGAGGCAGAACTGGGAAGAATCTTAAGCAGTGACAAATTTGAAACCACCAGCGAGGAAGAGATCTTCACAGATCCGCTTGAGGCAGAACGCTTTGCCCGGGAAACAGGTGTGGATGCCTTGGCAATCTCTATTGGAACTGTGCATGGCGTCTATTTTACGAAGCAGCCAAAGATTGATTTTGACCGACTAGAAGCAATTCGAAAACATGTTCAAATTCCATTGGTGCTGCATGGTGGTTCGGGAATCCCGGTTGAGCAGATTAGACGCGCGATCCAGATGGATTCTGGGGGCGTTAGCAAGATTAATATCGCCACCGAGTTAGAGATGACGCTTTATGAATCGCTTGGGATTTTAGAGCGGTTGCCCGACGTCGAGTTTTGGAAGCTGCCTTCTCAACAGATTGCCAGGGCTCAGGATGCTGTCAGGGAATTAACGAAGAAAAAGATCAAAGATTATCTCTTGTCCGATCAGAAAGCTTATCTATACGATTAAATTGACTTTTTCGTTTTAAACGGATAAGAGTTCTTCGCAATATAATTTTCCCTTCTTGTGGCATAATAGAATGGCAGGGGGGCCATTTATCGGTAACGAGATTTATTGCTGGCAAAGTACGGGCATAAAGAATACCATGTTATCAGGAGGAAGGGATGGAAAAAATCTTTTATCCGAAGAGCATGGTGGTCGTCGGCGTTTCGGAAAGCCCAGATAACCTGTCGCGCAATATTGCCGAAAACCTCCTTCGCTTTCAATATCCGGGGGAGGTCTTTCTGTTGGGCCGAAAGCCTGGCAGCCTGCAGGGCAAGCCGATTTACAGCGCGGTTGAGGAATTGCCCGAGGGTATTGACCTGGCGGTCATCCTCACCCCGGCTGCCACCGTGCCACCGCTGTTGGATGGGCTTGGACGGCGCGGCATCCGTTTTGCCGTCATCGAGACCGCCGGTTTCAGCGAATTTTCTGCAGAAGGAAAAGCGTTGGAAGAGGAAATCGGGCGCATTGCCAAAAAGTGGGGGATGCGCATCGTTGGCCCGAACTGCATTGGGATCATCAACACCGAAAACGGCATCTGTACCGTCTTCGTGCGCACCGAGCCGGACGAAATGAAACCCGGCAAAGTTTCCCTCATGGCACAGAGCGGCGGCGTGGTGTTGACCTGTACTGACCTGTTGACCGCCAGCGGGTTGGGCGTGGGCAAAACGGTCTCGGTTGGCAACAAGCTGGATCTGAAGGAATCCGACTACCTGGAATACTTCCAGCGCGATCCGGCGACCGACATGGTAATGCTCTACCTGGAAAGCATCAACGAAGGCCGCGAGCTGGTCGAACTGGCAGGCAAGGGAGAAAAGCCAGTCATTGTGTATAAATCCAATACCAGCCAGGCCAGCGCTCAGATCGCCCAATCGCACACCGCTGCGCTTGCCAATGACGAGAGCGTGGTGGATGCCGCCTTTGAGCAGTATGGCGTCACCCGGGCGCGCACCTTTCGCGAGATGATGATTGCCGGCAAGGCGTTTGCCATGCCGCCGGTGCGTGGCAGCCGCCTGGCCGTATTTTCTCGTTCGGGCGGCCATGCAATCGTATCGGTGGATACGGCGTCAGAATACGGGTTTGAACTGCCGCCCTACCCAGACGCCTTGATTGAGACTGCCCGCCCTTATTTTCGGGTGGATGTGATTGACCGGCAAAACCCGCTCGATTTGGGCACTGTCTTTAATTTTGACGCTTATCCTGCCCTGGTGGAAGAAGCCATCAAAACCGTCGCGCCGGATGCCGTTTTGCTCGTCTTCAATTATCGCTGTGAGACGGTTCCAAAAGCCCGCGAAGTGGCAGAGCGACTGGCAAAGATCAGCCGCCAGTACGATACGCCGGTGGCGCTGTGCTATTTTACTGAGATGGAGGAGATTTACTACCTGGAGAAGAATCTGGGCTACCCAGTCTTCACGGAAGTGCACGAAGCCGTCCAGGCGCTGGCCTTCTCACGCCGCCGCTTTCGCAGGCTGCAACTGCGAGATCAATATCGCAAGGAATCGTACGATCCGGGCGTCGGACAGGATGCCGCGGCGCGAGCCCGCCAAATCCTCAAAGCGGCGAAGGGCAGCGAAGTGCAGCTCGACCAGGCGCTGCAAATTTGCGAAGCCTATGGGCTGGCGTTGGCGCCCTGGGCAGTAGCCGAAAACGAGCAGCAAGCCCTGCAGGCTGCCGCAAGTATCGGTTACCCGGTGGCGCTGAAGGTGGCTGGCGCAGGCGCGGTTCACAAAACCGACGTGGGCGGCGTGGCGCTCGATTTGAAGGATGAGCGGGAACTTGCCGCCGCGCTGCAAAATATGCAAGCCCGGCTGGAAAAGCACGGCCTGGCGGGGATTTCGCGATTCCTGGTGCAGAAGATGGCAAAAGGCGGGCGCGAGGTCATCTTGGGCGGTAAGCGGGATGCATCTTTTGGCCCCCTGGTGTTGTGCGGCCTGGGCGGAATTTACGCCGAGGTGCTGCGCGATTCGGCCATCCGCCTGGCGCCGCTTTATGCGGGCGAAGCCCGCGAGATGCTGGCTGGTTTGCGCGGCTTTAAATTGCTGCAGGGTGTGCGCGGCCAGCCGCCAGCAGACCTGGAAGCCCTCGCCGCGGCTTTGCTGAAGCTCTCCCGTTTGATGGTTGACCTGGAGGAGGTTGCGGAACTGGACCTGAACCCCGTGCTGGCGTTTGAACACGGCATCCAGGTAGTGGACGCCCGCATTGTGCTAAAAACGTAACAAGCAGGCGAAAATCCGCCGAAGAAGAAAATCTCTACGCTTCGTCGAACGCCGTGAGGAGGATTTCATCCAGCGGGCGCTTGCGGACGTGGACGAGCCCCGTTTCATCGCGCCAGAAGTCCTGGTTGTGATTCTCTAAGGGAGCTTCCAGGATGGAGCGCTCCGCCGGGTAGCCCAACGCCAACAGCAGGAGGATTTTGTAGCGCGCCGGGATACGCAGGCTGGCGCGCAATCCCTCCTGGTTGAGCTGACCCAGGATGCAGCCTCCCAGGCCTTGTTCGACAGCCCCCAGCAGGATCGTCTGGGCGGCAATCCCGGCTTCTACGCCGAAGTGCGCCGCAATCGCCGTATCCCCCAGGATGAGGATGTAGGCGGCGGGGCGTTCTTCGGGTGCAGCTTCCCGCCAGTTGCCGAACTCCGGCCAGACCAGGTTGGAGTAGATCAGGGCGTTTTTCTCCGCATTGTTTGAGATGTAATATTTGAGCGGCTGCCGGTTCCAGGCCGAAGGGATACAGCGCGCCAGATCAATCAGAGCGCGCAGCGTCTCTGCTGGGACCGGAATATCTGTGTGGAAGCGGCGGATGCTGCGGGATTTTTTGACCAGCTCTACAAGTTTCATCGGCTTCCCTGTGAAGATACACTGACGATCATCTCTTTTTGATTATATCCCGGCTGCTGGAAAGCGGTGGAAGATGTTTGAGTGAGACGGTCCATTTTCCTGTTGGGAGATCGCTTCGCAAAAACCTTTCTTAGGAAAAGTTCTGCATACCTCAAAGAGTCTATTGACAAGGGGGAGATAAATTGCTAATATAAATGTAAATATATATGCAGATTACCATGCAATATAATATATTAATAAGGATCCACCGGCGTGCTGGAAATTCCATGCTGCTGGAATTCCTTTCATCGGCGCAGGGCGTGAAACCCATCAAGTCATCAAACAGTCGGAAGGGATAGGCCTGTACCTGCTTTTAAGGAGGTGCTTATTGGGGAAGATCTAGCATTTTTGTTCCTGGGGTTTTTACATCGTACCCGATCCAACTATGGTTTTCTTTTTATCGAAAAAATTAACAGGAGGAACCGATGAAGAAAAAAATTATGTTCATCGTGGTCAGCATCGTGATCTTGAGCATGGCGATGAGCGCCTGCCAGCCGGCGCCTGCCCCCGAAAAGGTGATAGAGACAGTAATCGTTGAAGGCAAGGTAGTCGAAAAAATCGTCGAAAAAGTGGTTACGGCGACCCCTGCTGTCAAGCCAGCCTCTGGAGACGCCAAAGTTCTAACATTGATGAGTGAGGAAACCTCGCCGGAAAGCCAGGCCTTCTATCGCAAAGCAGCCGCCGACTTTGAGGCCTCCCACCCCGGCGTGGCGGTCATCCTCGACTTCCCGGCCAGCGCAGCTGACGCCCTGCCGATCCGCATTGCGGCCGGATCGCCGCCGGATATCACCACCATGCAACTGGAGGCGCAATTGTACTACGCCGACCAGGGGTTGCTTGAACCAGCCGACTGGTGGTTTGAAAAACACGGCGATGATGTCGTTGAGAACGCTTCAGTTCCTTACAAAGACCACTATTGGGCGATCCCTTACGCCCTGACCTACGAGATGTGGTGGTACCGGGAGGATCTGTTCAAACAGGCTGGCCTGAGTCGCCCCGAGACCTGGGACGATATGCTGGCAGCCGCCAAGAAGTTCAATAACCCTGCCAAGAATTTCTACGGGATCGCGATTGCCGCCGGCCACAGCGAGTGGACCGCGTGGCACTATGAGGTCTTCTTGTGGCAGAACGGCGGTTATGTCTTCGACACCGATCTCAAACCGGCCGTCACTTCGAAGGAGTCCATCGAAGCATTGAACTTCCTGAAAGAGCTCTACCAGTACTCGCCGCCCGAATCGGCGACATGGGAGTGGTGGGATTCAATTGACGCCTTCTTAGGCGAGACGGTTGCGATGTCTATGTACGGCGGTCGGCTGCTGGTGCACACCGCCCGCGATAATCCTGAACTGGCGCCCTATACTCGCGTCATGCTCCAGCCGCTTAAGAAAATTCGCGCCCATCCGATCAGCCGCAAATCTCATGTGATCATGAAGGACAGCCCGAACAAAGAACTGGCGAAAGAATTCATTGAATTCATCATGCAGGAAGAATATCTGATCCCGTTCTTGTTGACGGTCCCCGTTCACCTGACCCCGCCGCTGAAGTCCCTTCAGTACAGCGACGCCTACATGTCCCATCCCCTCATCCAGTCGCACAAAGAGGATATGGACCTGGTATATGAAGCTGCCCAATACGGACGCAGCCTGGGCTGGGAGTCGCCGAACCATCCGCCAAATCCCTATGCAGGGGCGTTGAACAATTCTTATATCCTGGTGGATATGATCCAGAAGATATTATTGCAGAATGAGTCCCCTGAAACCGCTACCAAATGGGCAGAGGAACAAATCCTCAAGCTCCAGGCTGAAGTGGACGCCGGCAGCGTAAAATAATGTAATCCACGATTTTCGCTGATGAGTTAACCTTACATGGGCTGTTTTTCAAGATTGAAACTCAGCCCATGTAATCTGAATTTCAAAGGGGTTCGGGAGTTATGGAGACAAACCAGAACGTTTTCCGCTTCAGGGATGAGAAGATCTTCTTCTGGGTATCTTTTCTGCCTACTGCTCTGGTCATTTTTTCGATTATTCTCTTCCCAATCCTGTTCACGCTCGTGCTTGGTTTTTTTAACAAAAATACCCTGGTAGGCCCTTATACCTTTGCAGGTCTAGAAAATTTTAGAAACCTTTTTGCAGATCCTCAATTCTGGCTGGCGTTCAAGAACGGCATTGTCTATTCACTTGGCTCAACCATATTTTCGGTTCTGGGGGGCTTGCTGGTAGCTTTACTCCTAAATGAAGAATTTAGAGGCCGTGCCATCTTACGAGCGACGGTGATCTTCCCGTACATCGTCCCCCCCATCGTGGCGCTTTTTATCTGGAAATTCCTGTTCAACAGCCGGGGTTTGATCAACCAACTTTTGGTGCAGTTGGGCGTGATCGAACAGTACATTCCCTGGCTTGGCGATACACGCTTTGTTATGCCAACGGTGATCCTGATCTCTGCCTGGGTCTGGTTTCCTTTTTCAGCGATCAATTTATTGGCAGGTTTGCAGGCGATCCCAAAAGACATTTATGAAGCGGCTTCGATTGACGGCGCTTCGCCGATTCAGCGCTTTATTCAGATCACCATCCCTTTGCTCACACCGGTGCTTCTGGTGGTGGTGATCATCCGGTTCATCTGGGCGGCGCGCAATTTCGACATGATCTACCTACTCACAGGCGGCGGCCCGCTGGACGCGACCTACGTCCTGCCCATCCTTGCTTACAAATCGGCCTTCAGCGTTTTCCGGCTCGGTTACGCCAGCGCGGTGGCAACCGCTTTGTTCGTTTTTCTGGTTGTGTTGGCGTTGATTTATTTCCAGGTCTATGGCATGGCAACCCGCATCACCCGTTCTTGATAAATAAAAGGGGACCTTCGGTGAAAACGAAAACTTTGAAAAAAATTGGAATTTACCTGGCGGCGCTGATCACTTTTATCCTCACGATGTTTCCATTCTATTGGATGGTGACCGCTTCCATCAAACCCTTCAAGGAAATTTTCATCAATCCGTCCTTTTTCCCGCGACAATTTTCTCTGGCTTTTTATACGCAATTATTTGAACAGACCATCATCCTAACCCACCTGAAGAATTCACTGTGGACTGCCATCCTGGCTACCGCCCTCACGCTGGTGCTGGCGGGGATGACCGGATATATCATCACCCGTTACAGCGTGCTTGCAGGCGAGTTTATGGCTAGGTTCACCTTATTTACCTACATGGTGCCTTCGATCATCCTTTTGCTGCCGATTTACCTGGTGATGCAGGCGCTGGGTTTGATCAATTCTCATGTGGGGTTGGTCATCAGTTATTTGACTATCACACTCCCTTTTGCCATCTGGATGATGCGTTCTTACTTTGCGACCATCCCAACGGTCATGGAAGAAGCTGCGCTGATTGACGGCGCCAATCATTTTCAGACCTATCTTTACGTTGTTGTGCCTCAGGCGCTGCCTGGTTTTATCTCAACGGCTATTTTTGTTTTCATTCTTTGCTGGGGCGAATACCTGTTCCCGCTGGTGTTGCTCAGCCTAGATACTATGAAAACCGTACCGGTAACGCTGGCTGCCCTGGTGGGGGGCGGCCAGAATATCAACTTTGGGTTGCTCATGGCAGCCAGCACGGTGACCACTGCCCCCATTCTGATTTTGTTTCTGTTTTTACAGAAATACCTGGTGGCGGGCTTTGCGGCCGGAGGTTTCGACAAGTAGATTTTAGAAGAAAATTTTTGAATATTATCTCAATTCTTTCGGAGGTTCATCAAATGAAAGCGTTCGAGTTGCAGCAATGGCTTGAAGAAAAATTGCCCAATCCTGTTCCTCAGGATAAAGTGGATGGTATTTTTGCAGGCGACCCCCAAGCCGAAGTGCGCGGGGTGGCGGTTACTTTTTTGCCGAACATCTATGTTCTGGAGCAGGCCTCCAGGAAGAATCTGAATTTTGTCATCGGTCACGAACCGGTGTTTTACCACCACCCCTGGAATTACCCCAAGGGGGATAATTACATGATCCCAATGCCCGATACAGATCTTGAAGAAAAAAAAGCCACCCCTCCCGGCCTGGCGAAACAGAAGCTCATCAAGGAGCATAATCTGGTCTCCTATCGCCTGCACGACGCCTGGAACGATTTCCCAGATCGAGGCATGGGGGTCGCGATCGAAAAGGTCCTGGGCTGGCAGGGCAAACGTATCACACAGGATGCCTGGATTTATGAACTGCCACCGACGCCCTTGAAAGAGCTTGCAAAACAGGTGGGCAAAAAGCTGGGGAAGAGGGGTATCCGCTTTGTGGGAGACCCTGATCGTATGGTCAAAAGAGTGTCGCTGGATTGGGGCAGCCCCGGTGCAATCGAGATCTTTGTGCGCGGCCTGGGCTACGGCTGTGACGCCGCCATCACCGGCGAGGTGGAGGAATGGCGCGACGTAGAATTTGCGCGGGACGTGAATATGGGGTTGATCCTCGGCGGGCATCACGCCACTGAAACGCCGGGCATGCGCTATTTTTATGAATGGTTCATCCAGAACCGGCCGGATATCCGAGCGGAATATATTGACGCCGGTGATCCCGATCATTTTATTGCCTGGTGAGAGCCTTGGGGGCATAAATGAAAAAATTTACGTTCTTTCTCGATTTTTTAATCGAAGGCCAGTTCGTCGGCTTGCTCTGGGCTTTGGAAAAAGGTCTTTATAAGGAGGCGGGGTTAGACGTAGAATTTGTCGAATGGGTTGAGGACGGACGTTCGATCATTCAAAAAGTGATTGATGGCGGGCGTTTGTGCGCCGGCTGTAGCGAGGATAACCTGATCATCTCGGCCTGCGCAGCCGGTTTGCCCGTCAGGGCACTGGCGACCATGTTGCAGGTTTCTCCTTTGGTACTGATGACAAAGCATTCCAGTGGTATTCAAACTATCCGGGATTTAATAGGGAAAAAAGTGGCCATGCATTGTGACGGCATTCGCATTCTGGAGGCGGTGCTTGCGCTCGAAAAAATCCCGACGGGAGCAGTCGAGATCCATGAATTGCCGTACCAACCGGATCGCCTGGTCAGGGATGAATTTCAGGCAGTGCAGGGCTATGCCATGTATGAGCCGCTTCAACTGGCCGCGATGGGGGTTGATGTTCAGACGTTGCCGGTGCGCCATCACCACATCCATCCCTACGCCCAGGTGTTCTTCGCCACACTGGAAAATATTGAACAGGAGCCGGTTGCAATTCAGTCCTTCCTGTCGGCTTCTTTAGAAGGCTTCAGGCAGAGCGTTAGCCAGCGCGACGAGGCGGCGAAAATCGTCGCAAAATTTTTGGGTGGGCGCGGCGATGTCGCTTCAGCTCGCAAAGTCATTGATCAGCTTATCCCCTATCTTTATGATGAGGCTGGCGACAGCCGCTATGGCGCTCTGGATTTAGAACGCTGGAGCCGTAACCTGAAAACGTACGCCGCCATCGGTTTGACGTCGGGCGTCCTGGCGGTGGAAGATACGGTGGACAACCATTTTATCGAAAGGATTTACGGTTACCCCCCATAAGCCAACCAAGCTTTGGAAGTATAATTATGAAAGTGCATTTTCTAATGGGTAACAATTTTTATGGATTGGAGTATCCAAGCGAACGATGGCTTATCCGCCCCTCCCAGAGGATGAAAAGCTCTCGCTGCCAAGCAGGGTTTACCAGGCGCTGAAACAGGGCATATTATCCTTTGAGTTGAAACCAAAGGAATACCTGATCACCGGCGAGGTCGCAAAGGCTTACGGAATCAGCCGCACCCCCGTCCGCGAGGCGCTGATCCTGCTGGAGAAAGAGGGCTGGGTCAAGCTTCAGGGCGTGCGCGGCGCTATGGTCGCCTGGCCATCTCGGAAAACGATCTCAGAAGCGATCCAGGTCAAAATGGTCTTGGAAGGCTTTGTGATCAAAGAAGCCATTCGAACACTGAACGAGGCAGACATCCAGGAATTGGAAAAAATCCTGGCAGAATCTGAAGTCGCCCTAGAAGCGGGCGATATACAGGGCAGTGAGACGATTGGGTCGAAATTTCACACCTATCTGCAAGAAAAAGTGGGCAACATGGTCTTGCGGGCCATTTTCGAACAGCTTCAAGATCAGATTGACCGAGTGCGCCCGCTTATCTGGCGGCGCAACCGTGAGATGATCCAAGAATCGGCGCTTCAACACCGCGCCATGCTTGCCGCCATTAAAAACCGCGACCCGGAAAAAGCAGAACAACTGGTTTACCAGCACGCGGTCTGGTTCGAAGAACAGGTAATCCCCTCGATGATCCCGATCCTGGATTGAAGTGTTCAGCGACAGGAATTGAGAAATAATCTTCTTTCAAAGAGCCGCAGATACCCGGCTCTTTGACTTTTTTGGAGGACATTCACAAGCGAAAACCACGCTAAGCGCGCTGTGGCTGGCGCGTTCTATACTCTTGACAATCTTGCAAAAAGATATACAATACAACAACAATACAATAATACAATAAAACAAAGATACAATGGAGGTCCTATCGCTTGAATAATTTGTCCGGTCACATCCGGCTGGATTTTCGCTCGACTGAACCGCTCTACCTGCAAATCGCAGGCCAGATCGAGCAGATGGTAGCGCGCGGCGAACTAAAAATGGGCGACCAACTTCCCACCGTGCGCGAGCTGGCGACCGAGCTGCGCATCAACTTCAACACCGTGGCGCGGGCTTACCGCCTGCTGGATGAAGCCCGCCTGATCTCCACCCAGCGCGGTCGTGGCACATACATCTGGGAAGAACCGGACGCCGACACCCTTGACCAGATCCGCCATCACCGGCTGGAAGAGATGGCGCGCCGTTATCTGGAAGAAAGCCACCGCCTGGGCTTCAGCGCTTCTGAGGCGCTCGGCGCGCTGCACGCCCTTTTGAGGCCGAGTCCTTCAGACCCATCGAGACCTTTCGGCTTTGAAGCGGATCAACACAATGAGCCGGGCGAGGATCTGCGCCCCCTGTAAACCGGCAGCCAGGTTACGCTGCCAGAACCGGTAAGCGGGAAAACCGGAATTGTACAAGAAGCAGAGGAGAGAATGAGAAAGAAAAATACTGAAATCAGTGAGACCGAACGCACAACGCAGGCAGAGAAAAGGAATCATAAACCCCCGGATACCACCCGTATCAGCGCGATCGGCGGGGTGGCGTTTCTCTTGTTCGTAGCGGCCGGCATCCTGGGCGGTGCGTTGTTGGATTCCAGCGGCGTTCCCGGCGGGTGGATCGCCCTCTATGTGATCGCCGTTTTCCTGACCGGCTTCCTGCTGATGTTTTCCCTCAAAGTTGCCCAGCAATGGGAAAAAGCCATTGTGCTGCGGCTGGGCAAATATCGCGGCCTGCGTGGGCCGGGGTTATTTGCCATTCTTCCGATCCTGGATTCTACGCCGGTCTGGATTGACCACCGCGTGATGGTGACGCCTTTCAACGCCGAAAAGACGCTGACCAAAGACACCGTCCCGGTAGATGTGGATGCAGTGTTGTTCTGGCTGGTATGGGACGCCGAAAAAGCCGCTCTGGAAGTGGAAGATTACAAAGCCGCCATCACCTGGGCGGCCCAGACCGCGCTGCGCGAGGTCATCGGGCAGATGCCGTTGGCGGATATTCTGGTCGGGCGCGCCAAGATGGACGCCGAGTTGCAGCACATCATTGATGAGCGCACCACCCCCTGGGGCATCACCGTCCAATCGGTTGAGATTCGCGATGTTATCATCCCGCAGGATCTGGAAGACGCCATGAGCCGCCAGGCCCAGGCCGAACGGGAACGCCAGGCGCGCGTCATCCTCGGCGAATCGGAAATGCAGATCGCCCACAGCTTTGCCGAAGCCTCGCGAGCTTACGCCAACAACCCGACTGCCCTGCACCTGCGCGCCATGAACATGCTGTTCGAAGGATTGAAAGAAAAAGGCGCTCTGGTGATCGTCCCAAGCAGCGCCGTAGATACCATGAACCTGGGCGGCCTGAGCGGGATCGTCTCGCTGGCGCAACAGGCGGGGAATCAAGAGACCAGCTTTCCTGGCGAAAAGGGTTAGGTATATTGCTCCTGAAATTGCTGGCGCGCTAACCCCAGTGCGGCAATCCAGGTAACGCGAAAATGTTCTTTTGTTTCTGACCTTATGTTTCACGTGAAACGTAGAACAACACACTTGAAAGGATTTTAAAAATGAAGAACCGTTTGACATGGGCGCTCTCACTGCTGCTCATCCTGGCTGCGCTCGCGCTTAGCTTGGTGGCAGGCCCAAGTTTGCCAGAGCAAATGGCCACCCATTGGAACGCTCGCGGCCAGGCAGATGGTTTCTCCTCGCGCCCGACGGCGATGCTGTTGATGCCGGCGCTGATGGCTGGGATCACGCTCTTGTTGCTGGTCGTTCCGCAAATTGACCCGCTCAAGGCCAATATCCAGCTCTTTCGAGCGGATTACAACCTGCTCATCGTTCTGATGAACCTGTTTTTGCTGTATATCCACGTTTTGACGGTTTTGTGGGGGCTGGGGATGCGCTTCGACATGAACAGGGCCATCCCACCTGCTTTTGGCTTGCTATTTTATTTTTTGGGGGTCTTGCTTGGCAAGGCGCGCCGCAATTACATGATCGGCATCCGCACGCCCTGGACCCTGGCAAGCGATGCGGTTTGGGAAAAGACGCACCGCCTGGGAGGACGTTTGTTCAAAATTTCGGGCGTATTGGCGCTGGCCGGAGTTGTTTTCCCTGCCTATACTTATTTGTTCGTCCTGCTGCCTGTGCTGGCTGCTGCGATCTGGCTATTGATTTATTCTTATATCCTCTATCGCCGCGAAGAAAAGGGGGCGTAGGCCTTCGCCCTGTGTCATTCCTGCGATGTTTCACGTGAAACATCGCAGGAATGATTGAATCATCCACGTGATTTTTTGGAAACGCAGGATACGCAAAACATTCATCATTGACAGGTGTGTAGATTGGAGCTTTGAATGCAGCAGAATATCGTCGAAGTTATGGATCTGATCTATGATTACGGGGAGCGCCCGGCAGTCAACGGCCTGACTTTTTCACTTCGCAAGGGCGAGGCGTTGGCGCTGCTCGGCCCAAACGGCGCGGGGAAAACTACCACTGTCCGTCTTCTTAACGGATTGTTCGCGCCCACCAGCGGCAAAATCTCGGTCTTTGGACTGGAACCCTTCCGGCAGGGGGACGACGTCCGCAGCAAGACGGGGGTATTGACCGAGACACCCGCCCTGTACGAGCGGCTGACCGCCCGCCAAAACCTGGATTTTTTTGGCTGCCTGGCAGACATGCCGTCAGTGGAGAGGGGAAAGCGGGCAGAAGAACTGCTGGCCTTTTTTGGGTTGCATGACCGCGCCAGCGAGCCGGTGGGTGCTTACAGCAAGGGGATGAAGCAACGCCTGGCGCTGGCGCGCACGCTGTTACACCGCCCGCCACTGCTGTTCCTGGATGAACCTACTTCCGGGCTGGACCCCGAAGCCGCCCGGCAGGTGCATGCGCTCATTGAAAATATTCGAAAAGAAAATGGCCAGTCCGTGGTGCTTTGCACGCATAACCTGGCCGAGGCGGAACGCCTCTGCGACCGGGTGGGGGTGATCAACCGGGGACGCCTGCTGGCGTTGGGTACGCCGGATGAATTGCGGAAGCAGGTGATGCCAGGGCTGTGGCTGCAAGTTGATCTGTGGTCGCCCTTGCCCCAGCAGGTCTGGCGCAGCCTGGAAGGAAATCCCAGCGTTTTAGAAATCGCTCGCTCCGGAGAGCTTACCTTGCGCCTCCTGGTCAGCGAACAAGCCGCCATTCCGGTTTTGGTGACAGAACTCGCCCGCCTGGGTGGGCAGCTTCTGGCTGTGCGGCCGCAGCCCATCTCTTTGGAAGATGTTTATTTTGCATTGCAAGAAAAGGACCGGCAGGAAAACGTCGCGGAGGTGCATCATGCGCTGGAATAAGATCGGTGCCATCGTTAAAAAGGATTTGCTGGAGGTGAAGGGCAACCGGGCAGTCTGGATTCCGGTGCTGGTTGTGCCACTCTTGATCTCCGTTCTGCTTCCGTTGTCTTTGATCCTGATCCCAACCCAGATGGACATCTCGCCGCAGGTGCTTGCCTCGGATTCGGATCTCCGGCGGTTTGTGGAGCAAATGCCCGCGCCGCTGAAAGCCTCGCTGGAAGGGTTGGATGAATTTCAGAACCTGATCGTCCTGATGCTCGGCTACTTTTTCGCTCCGTTCTTTCTTATTTTCCCGTTGATGTTCACCACCGTCATCGCAGCCGAGTCATTTGCAGGCGAGCGCGAGCGCAAGACGATCGAGGCGTTGTTGTACACTCCGGCCAGCGACCAAGAGCTATTCACAGGCAAGCTGTTGGCTGCCCTGTTCCCGGCGGTGAGTCTTACCTGGTTTACCTTCCTCCTGTACACTCTGGTGGTGAACGCGGCGTCTTACCCGGTATTTGGGCGTTTGTGGTTTCCGCTGCCTGGCTGGTACCCGCTCATCTTCTGGGTTACCCCGGCGCTGGCGCTGCTGGGGGTGGGCGCGACGGTGCTGATCTCCGCACGGTCTCAAACCTTTATGGGCGCTTACCAGACCAGCGCTTCGCTGGTGGTGCTTGTGCTGGCCCTGTTCTTTGGACAGGTCAGCGGTGTGCTGTATTTCTCGGTGGGCGTTGGGATGCTGGTCGGGCTGGCGTTTTGGGTGATCGCGCTGGTTCTGCTGGCGCTTGCCGTGCGCAGCTTCAACCGTGCCGCGTTGTTGACGGCAAAGAAAAGGAGTTAAATAGAACATATATTCTATTTAACTAATCGTAAAAATCCCCCTCTTTTACCCTTGCAAAATTTCAAAAATGGGTGTATAAATACACCATCAATCGCCGAGGTGCCCCCCTCACCCCGGCGATTGATGCGTTTAACGGTGACGTGCAAATTCGAAGGAAGGCCGGAGACAATTTTCTAGAAATTAAGCGATAATAAAGAAAATTTTCCCTATGCAATTGATCAGCCGGAGGTTGTGGAATGAGCGAAAAGACGATCTCTTTGCCTTGGGGTCAGAACCCTATCCAACTGACCCTGCCGGAAAATTGGAACCTGATGGGGGTGCTGGAACCATCTTCTCAGCCTGGTGTGGGCGACGCCACCCAGGAAGCGCTCCGTAGCCTGTCGGAGCCGATTGGTTCTCCGCGGCTTTCGGAGCTGGCGAAGCCCGGCATGAAGATTGCGCTGGTGGTTGATGACGGCTCACGCCCTACGCCTGTGGCGTCCATCTTCCCTGCCGTGATGGATGAGCTCCAGCGCGCTGGCGCCAGCCCGGAGCAGGTCACGGTCATCGCGGCGCTAGGCGTGCACCGCGCCATGAGCGCAGAAGAGTTGGGCGAACGCATTGGCCCTCCATGGCTGGCCAAAGTGAAGTGGGAATCTCACGATTGCGACGACCCTGCCAAACTGGCCGACCTGGGCGTCAGCAGCCGCGGCACGCCGGTGCTGGTGAATAAGACCGTGGCCGAGGCGGACCTGGTGATTTCGATCGGCTGCATCGAGCCGCATATTATCGCCAGTTTTGGCGGTGGGTTTAAAAATCTCTTTCCGGGCGTAGCCGGGCGCGCCACCATCGCCCACAACCACGCGCTCAACTGCCAGCCGGGCACCTTCAACAACGTAGGCGCTCCCATCGAAGGCAACCCGATGCGCCTCGACCTGGAGGAATGCGGTCGAATGCTCAAACCGCCGGTCTTCATCGTCAACGCTGTGCTCAACAGCGCGCTCGAGGTGGTGCGGGTGGTCAGCGGCGATCCCATCCAGGCGCACCGCGCCGGCGCGCAGGTCAGCGCCTCGATCTACGGCGTCCAGGCGCCGGGACTGGCAGATATCGTCATTACAGATTCGCACCCGATGGATCAGGATCTACGCCAGGGCGTGAAAGCGCTGGCAAACACCATCCGGGCTGTGCGCCCTGGCGGCATGATGATCACGCTGGTGCGGGCGGACGAAGGGGTGGGGGTGTTTGGCCTGGCAAATCGCAAACTGCCGGTCGGAAAGCGACTTCTCAAACTGTTGGCGCCGCTGCTGTTGCCGCGCGTTCCAAAACTCAAGCTCAAAGGGATGGGCGAGGAGGATCGCTTCTTCCTTTACTTTGCCCTGCAAACGATGCTGCGCTGCGACGCGCTGCTGTACGCGCCCACCATCCCCCACGAGATCCACGAGCGCTTGCCGTTTGTGCGTTTTACCGCATCGCCCGAAGCCGCTCTGCAAGAAGCCAGGGCAAAATTTCCTGGCAGGGCAAATGTGCTGGTCTTCCCTTATGGCGGAAGCACCTACCCGATATTACCGGGCTAGGCGAAACGTTTCATAAGCTAAACCTGCTTAGGAGCGGCGGTTACCTGATCGGACTGAATTGGTGCAGGTAATCTTTGCCGCTGATGGATAAAACTGGGTGGGGAGAGCCCAACCGATTGCGCTGCCTCGTTAGGGGGCGCTTTTATGGGAGCGTCTTGAACGACCAGATGGAAAAATCCTGATAGCCGGTGGATTTTCCATTGATTCCGGAGGTGTTCAGGATATTGGTCGCTACCCAAATATCCCCGCTGCCGCTCAATGCAGAGGTATCCAGCTCGGCAATGCGCTCGCCGTTCATGTAAAATAGACCATTTTTTCCGTTGACGATTAGTTGAAAGGCGTTTTGTTCCCCTGCGTTCAGTCTCAGGTTCGAAAGCGTCCCTTCCTGAAGGGTCTCCCAAACGCCTTCTCGCTTGATCTTGAAACGCCAGGCGCCGCTCGACTCCACCCGCACCGAATAAAACTGGTCGGGCGTGGTATGGCGAAACAGAAGGCCATAATCCCACTGGCCTTCCGCGGCGGAATAGGGATTGGTAAAGGTCACGGTTGCCCCAAAGCTTTCCACGTCCACGCCGCCTGGCGCGCCGTCTATAGCCGTATCTACCGTATGAAGCAGTTCGCCGTCTGCCGCGTTGATGATCGTTTTCACTTGAAAGAGATCCGGGATCAGGTTCTTGTCCTTATCCGCGCCGCAATCCAGTTTTCCGGCGCCCCAGAAGAAATCTGGGATGCCGAGAAAAGCCGCATCTACGTCGCGCGTCAGGGTTTGCAACAGCGCCAGAGCGTTTTCGGGCGTCATGGCCGGGTTGGATTGCAAGCCCAGCGCCAGGCAGCCAGTGGTGTGTGGCGCGGCCATGCTGGTTCCCCATAGTGGGATGTAATTCGAGGTCAGGTTCTGAAAAGCGCTCCATTCGGCAGCAAAGACTGGACAGCCGGGCGCCGAGATATCCGGTTTGGGGATGGCGCGACCAGTGGAGGGGTTAAGGCGGGCCGGCCCCATACTGCTGAAGGCGCTGCGCTGGCCAACGGCGCAGACCGGCTTGCCGTCTACAATGTAATCGCGGGCGTCAAAACTGCCGACCGTGATGATCCGGGCGGCGTTGCCTGGCTCAGAGATCAGGCGACGATAAGTAGGGGCGACGAATTTCACGTTGCCTTTCGGTTTTCCTTTCGCAATCCAGGCGTCATACTGCCCTGAGCCTGTCGCACCGGTTGGCATCGAAAGGTCTATCCGATAAATCCCCGGCGGCAATTCGCCCATGAATGCCCTTAAGGTGATCTGCGCCATCCTGGAATCGCTGGCGGTGTGCGCTTTCGTATTGGAAACTGCCGCCTGGATCAGGCTTTCAAAAAGGTTGAGAGGATTTTTAACCTGCCAGAAGACCTCTTCTGTTTTCCCTTTGGCGACGGGCAGGATACTAACCGCCGCTGAACCTGGAAGGATCGGCGGAACCAGACCGACTTCGAAACCGCTGGCGCGGTCGAACCAGATGCGGATGTCCACCAGGGTTGTGCCCGGATCAACCTGGAATTCGATGGCGCCCATTCCCCCCGCGACGATCGGGTTTCCATCGTTGTCGGTGTGGATGGGCTTGTTGCCGTCGTTCCCCGCCGATTTGACGATCAGACAGCCAGGGCCTGTGGCGCGCCCCAGACCGATATCATCCAATCCGGTTCCGTCATGCGGGCCATAATGCGAGCCGAGGCTGATGTTGACAACCGCCGGTTGGTTCCGGTATTTTGATTCCATAAAGATATACGCTGCGCCCAACAGGATGTCGCGATCGCCGCCTGCAGTGATCACATCCACAATACTGGCGGCCGGTGCCACGCCCTCGCCAGAAAAGTTAAGCGCGCGCGCCACACTGTCATCCCCAGTTGCGATGCCTGCCACATGGGTGGCGTGCCGGGTGCCAGTGGCGCATTGCACGCCAATCGAAAGATACCGGTCGAACGCACCCTGGTTTAAAAAAGAATTGCTCGCCTGATCCCATTGAGCCAACAGGCGCGAAGTTTCCGGGATCCCCGGCAGGGTAAAAGCTTCGTGATCCCAGTCAATGCCGCCATCCAGGATGCCGACGATGACGTTTTTCCCGTCTAATCCCCACCAACGTAAAGAAGAAGCATTGATCCCGGTATAGACCGCGCCCAGGGGCGTGGCTGCCCAGGTATCCGGAACGCTGATGTCCAAATCGAGTTCTTTTCGGTAAGAAGGCTGGATGGAAACCACGTCGGGGTAGGCGGCCAGCGCCAACAGAGGTTGGTTTTGCAGGGGTGGTTTTCCGGATGCCCGGACGAGGATTTTGCCGGTAAAAACATCCACTTTATCGTAATCCAACCGGGTAGCATTTTCAGAGCAGGGCGCATAAGGCGCCAGCCCTAACGAAGCCGCCAGCAACCCGAGGTCGTCAATCTTGAGCCAGTGCTGGATTTCAGCCTGGGGCGGAGTGGGCGCATCGGCCTTCAGACCAAACAGGATCTCTAGCCAGAAATCCTCATCGAACCCGGCTTCTTCAGGCAGAACAATTTCTTCCCCGATGAGCTGGAGCTGCTCCCGCGCCCCTGGGCGGTCTGGTTCGTTCAACAGGATCAACAGATCCAACAGAATGGGTTCAACTTTTTCAAGATCACCACTGAAGGTGTAGCTGCGCGACGAAGGCGTCCCAAAAAGTGGCTCGGTGGCGCTATCCGTTACGTTTGCCTCCGGTTCAGCGATTGCCGGCGCGGCCGTCGCCTCCGAGGCGCTCGCTTCAGGAGTAGGAGCGGTTGGCAGTTCTTCCTCCGCTGTGCAAGCGGCCAAAACCAGCAGCGCGAGGATGAGTAAAAGAAAATGGAGAGTTTTTTGGAACATAGCCGATGCCTCCGCCATCCATCTTCCGGCGCAGAGCAAACTGCATCGCGTCCGAATCCATTATAGGCAGCGGGAAGCGCGTTTACAAGGCGCTGGTTGGCATCGAGGGGTATTCGTGCCGCTGCGCGCCCCATGCAAAAGAAGCTGGTGGCGGATTGCTCCTCAAAAGCTCTGCATGATTCAACAGCGCTGCGGGGTGGAGTCGCTTCTTATGTTATCATTCACCCTGGATGTATCGTTCGAACAGTTTCCTGTTGGCGCTGGCCGCCATCATCCTGTGGAGCGCGCTGGCCCTGGCTGGCGCCGGGCTGCAGAGCGTGCCGCGCCTGCTGCTGCTGGGCGTCACCCTGCTGACCAGCGGCCTGGTCTCTCTGGCGCGACGGGCTGGTTGGCGCGTGCCGGCGCGTGTATTCTTGGTGGGCGTAGGCGGAATCTTTGGCTACCACTTCCTTTACTTCACCGCCTTCGCTGGCGCTCCGGCTGTGGAAGTGAACCTGATCAATTACCTCTGGCCGTTGTTGATTGTGCTGCTCTCGCCGTTGGTTCTGCCTGGGGCGCGGCTGCGCCCCAACCATCTGCTTGGCGCGCTGTTGGGTATGGCCGGCGCTGGCCTGATCGCCACAGGCGGCAGCCTGCGCTTACAAACCCAGTACCTGCCCGGTTATGCGGCTGCGGCCGGCGCGGCGCTCACCTGGGCGCTCTATTCGCTGCTCACCCGGCGTCTGCCGCCCTTTCCGACCGACTCGGTCGGCGCATTTTGCCTGCTCTCTGGGTTGCTGGCGCTGGGCGCGTATTTCCTCTCTGGCGGCAATTTTCAGGCCGTTGCCGCGTTAACTCTTACCCAGTGGATTTTCTTGCTTCTGGTGGGCGCTGGCCCGATGGGAGCGGCTTTTTTCTTCTGGGATGCCGCCCTCAAGCGTGGCGACCCGCGCGGCATCGGCGCGCTGGCCTATCTGACTCCGTTGCTCTCTACGCTCAACCTGGCGCTCTTCGCCGGCCAGCGCCTGACAGCCCTCTCCTTTGCCGCCATGCTGTTGATCATCGCAGGTGCAGTGATTGGAACGATTCCCCCAATGAATTATTGGGCTAAAATAGAAGAGAGGAGAAAATAGCGAATGCTAAATCTCTTTTCGTCCGAGAAAGACAAAACCCATCACAAGAAGCCAAAATGGACCTGGTAAAAATCAATTCTCGTTTTGATCCCTCCGCCGACTTTATCTTTCATGAAGGCGATGTCCTCGATTTAATGGCCCAGGTGCCAGAGCGGTTCGTCAGCCTGGTGGTGACATCGCCTCCATATAACCTTGGGAAACCCTACGAAGAAAAGCAGGACATCCAGGCCTATCTGAAAGAACAAGAAAAAGTCATCCGGGAATGCGTCAGGGTTCTCAAAGACGACGGTAGTTTATGCTGGCAGGTGGGAAACTTTGTCTTCAACGGTGAGATTATCCCGCTGGATATTTTGCTGTTTCCGATATTTTCAGGGTTGGGATTGCACCTGCGCAATCGCATCATCTGGCATTTCGGCCACGGCCTTCATGCATCTCGAAGGTTTTCTGGAAGATACGAAGTAATCCTCTGGTTTACCAGGAGCGACCGGTACGTTTTCAACCTGGATGAGGTTCGCGTTCCGCAAAAGTATCCACAAAAGCGCCATTTTAAGGGACCGAAGAAAGGCGAGCTTTCTGGCCACCCGTTGGGGAAGAACCCCTCGGATGTTTGGGAAATTCCTAATGTAAAATCAAATCACGTCGAAAAAACCGAACACCCCTGCCAGTTTCCGATCGAATTGGTCGAGCGGCTGGTCCTGGCTTTGACGAATCCTGGCGATTGGGTCTTGGATCCCTATATGGGGGTCGGCAGTACGGCCATTGCCGCTTTGATGCACCGGCGCAAGGCGATCGGAGCCGAAATCATGCCCGAATACGTCCGCATTGCCAAAGAGCGCATCCGCCTTGGGGAGCAAGGAAAATTGCGCATCCGTCCGATGGAACGGGGGGTTTACGACCCTAACGGGAAGAGCCTTTCTTTACCGCCGAAGACGGTGCGACTGGGAGGACCTGCCCAATCCCGGCTGCTTGACGATGCTGGATTTTATGCGAAGGAATGCAAAGTTTCAATACTTCTTTAACGAAAATAAAGCGGATGTGGGGGTGGAGATCGTTCCCTGCCATGCTCTCCACAAAAATATGTCCACCGGGGTCTCGTATGGCGAGCAACTGGTCTATGATATCGAACGCTTGAAACGGCACTTTCCCTCGGTTCCCGTAAAAATCATTCTCATTGACGTGGATGAACCTTAAGGATTAGACAGGCTGACCTCAGGTTCTAACCGGCAGCGCGTGGGCAAGCCGCCCAGATGTAAAAAAGAAAACTGGTTTTGCCGCTTTGCTCATCTTCCCCCAGCTTTTGACCACTCTGCCAGGAGGGAAGGGTAAACCGGCTCGGTGAGCAGCCGCCGGAAGACCTGCCAGCGGTTGGCGCCTTGCAGCAGTGGGCGCATCAATCGTTTCCCTTGCGAATACGTGAACGCATAGATTTGCCTCAGCGGCGACTTGAGCGATTGAACCGTCCTGCGGATTTGTTCCCCGGTAAAGGGTGTGTACGCCATTGCATACGCAACCAGCTCTTCATCCGACCGCCCATCCCACAGCATCAGCGCGAGATTGGATTCCAGGTCATCCAGCATATTCGCGCCCAACGCCTGGATGACTTTCGGCAAGTCGAGGTGGTTGAGCGCGATGCCCGCTTCAGCGAGGTTCTGCGCTTTCAGCCACACTTCAGCTTCCTCAGGCGTGAAGATCATCTCCTGCGCCAGCGAAGCAATGCCTTCGGCAATGACCAGTTGCGGCCCAACGATGAATAGGGATTGCTCTGTAAAACCACGATCGAGGTAAAGATGTTTCTCTTTCATCACAAATTCTGTATGATGCCCTGGATAAGCTTCGTGGCACATCTGGTACAGCAGAGAAAAGGGACTGGCGGGACGGTCAATGTTGAGTTCCAGCCGGGAGCGATACCCACCCAGGTACCAGTTTGCAGCCCCATAGGAGACCTCACGCACGGCATGGAAATCGAAGGCCTCTTCTTCGGGTAGTTCTAAAAAGCGCCGAGTCCTGCGGCGAGCCTCGGCTACCATGCGCGACGCCAGGCTCAAAACGAGCTCGGGCCGGCGCAAAGCGGTTTCTTCACGGAACCTTTGGTACCTCGCTCGCAAGTCCCCTGTACCGGGCAGCGCCTGGTCGAGAAGATCTAACGCCTGTTTGAAGTCTGATTCAGGCTGCCAGGTGGGTTCAAGATCGAGATAGCCTTGGATCACTTCCTGCAGGATCACCCTCTGGCCTGAAAGTTTGCGGCAGAGGGTTTCCATTGCGCTGATCTGCTTTTCAAGAAAACCGGCGCGATCGCGCTCGAAGTTCTGCGACGGCAAAGTATCGCCCAGCGTGATGGCTGCCCTGGCGAGCACTTCTGCCGGTGGTTCTTCCTCTTTTTCAATGCGCGCCTTCAACTCTGATGGTCCATAGAAGAAGTCAACAAACGGCCAATCGTCCAAACGCCTGAAGGCCTGGTCCATCCGCAAGGCTAACAAAATGTATTCCTCAATCCAGGGGGGAATCACAAGATCGCTCCGTGCTGGTTTTCGGCAAACGATTGGGCGGCGGCGCTAATTTTGAATGCCCGAAAGTTGGCAATCTTCGATGGGAGAGGTAGAAGCATACGCGACGGAGAAATCTCCCTGAGTGGTCATTTCGACGATGTAACAATAACCGCCGGTTTCGCCCTGGTGGTTCATGTCGCTGCCGATGATCGCCTCTGCCAGGTCTGTAGGATACAAAGCGAGGATGACCTCCTGGTACAAGCCGACCAGTTCTTGATCGGCATCCGCCTGGCCTCCAAAGGTGGACCACCATAAAGTGAACGCCCCGTTTTCTTTGTTCACGAGCGCTTTCATGGTGTCGCCGTATTTGTACCCTCTACACGGGAAATCGCAGGTGATCAATGGATCAATTTCAAAGCCGTTCGCAAACAGCATAGATTCGATGTGTTCTAGTGAAACCGGCGCAATCTCCGGGGTGCTTGTGGGCATGGCGTTTGCAGTTGGCTCGGGCGTAAATGTGGGCGGAACAGGGGAAGGCGTGAGCGTGAGTGGAACGGGCGTAGGCGTAGACGACGGCGTTGGCGCCGGGGTAGGGACAGGGGCGCACCCACTCGCTAAAACGGCCAGGATAACAACGACGAGAAAAACCTCCCTGATGGTTTTTTTTATGTCTTTTATCTCCTTTTTGTCTGGTATGGCAGCCGGCATTATTCAACCAGGCAAGCTTAGATGTAGAAAAAAACAACGCCCAGAATGACGCTGATGATGATAAGACCGAGGTAGAAATTTCGGACTTCGGCAAAATTCAATGTCCTCCGGGCGGCGATATACTTTTTGTATTCGGGGAGGTCTTTGTATTGGTGACCGATCGGGTCGTAAATGAGGAAACCGACCAGTTTTTTCTGCGCGAATGATTTTTGCAATCGTTCGTCATTCAAAAATTCTCTGATCTTGATCGCCCGGAAGGTAGACCGTCTTTGCAGGTGACGCCAGTAGCCATCCATGTACCAGAATATTAGGGGCAAAAGCGCGGTGATCATGATGTATTTTCGTAGCTCTGGCTGACCGACAGCCAGCGAAATGACGCCTGCCCAGGTCACAATTGCCCAATTTTTGATGGTTTGGGTAATTTCATCAATTCGAGCGACAGTTTTATCAATGCTCTCAAGTTCCGTTTTGAGAATTTCGAGTTGATACTTCAGGCTTTCGAGCATGGGGTCGTAAGAATCAGGGTTCATCTTGCATCCTTGTTTCTGTCCAGGTCACACTTATTCATCGCTTTGTAATGATACACCGCTCCAAGAAGAAAATAAAGCCATCCTCGCTTCCAACCACGTTCGTAAGGGTTCGCGAATTTCAATATCCATCACGGATTTCGGATGAATGTTACGTCCTTCAAAAGGAATGCTGGTTAACTCGTTGAGAACACCTGCACGTTGGTCTTTCCCAACTTTCAATGAGCAATTACGCAGCAACTTTATCTGCGGGAGAACTGACCCTGGTGACAAAAATCGAGTGCGAGGGCATGATAGAGAAAACGAGTCCTTGATAGAACGATGCCTTTTGGGTAGGATTTTAAGTAATCTGCCCAACGATTTGCGCACGCGAAGCATGGTGGGCGGCCAACAATTCGTCGGATGACTCGAGGTCTTTTCCATCCAGGGGCTGCAGCTCGTAGCCAAGCGAGCGGAGCAGGCGACAGCATCCATGATGAATGCTTTCTCCATGCGTCGCCAGAAAGATGACGGGGTGATATTGCGCCAGCGTGGACGCCGCGCCCGAAAGCGCCGCCGCTTCTCCGCCTTCGATATCTATCTTGATGCAATCGGGCGGTGGCAGCTCTCCCCTGGCGGTGAGTTCGTCCAGGGTAACTGTTTCGACCTGAAGCTTACCGGTTGGCGAGAGACGCCCCATCGCGCTGCCTGCCGAATCTTCAAACAAAGCTGCGCCGCATCTGTTTGAAACCGCGGCTTCGATGACGGTCACGTTCTCGACGTTGTTCAAGCGTAAATGCTCTTTCAGGTAAACCAGGTTTGCCGGGAGCGGTTCGAAGGCAAAGACCCTGCCGCCAGGCCCGACGAGTGCCGAGGCCAGCAGGGTGTAGTAGCCGACATGCGCGCCGACATCAAAAACCACGCTGTTTTCCTTCACGATCTGCTCGAACACAATCCGCTTGTCGTGTTCAAACGTGCCCAACCAGAAACCGTGCAGGCTGGAGCCCGCGATCCATTTCTTGCCTCTCAGCCTGCCCTGCAGGATCGGCACGACAGTTTGAGGGGGGATCAGCCGGAGCGGTAAGCGCAGGAGTTTCCCGAACAGCGATTTATCTGAAATCCCGGATAAGTTCATAACGCCTGATGTCGGTTGAAGGGTGAGTTAACGCTTTACGGTAGCGGCGGGTGGGGCAGTGAGTGGATTCGGCCTGAGATGAGTATAAACCAGAAGGCATGAAAATACGAATTGTTGCGCAATATTTCACCTATCGGGTGCACACATTGTTAGACCTTTTCACATTAGTACAGGCTCAGCTTTAAGGAATTCAACCAATCGCTGGCTGATTCTTTGATAATCAGGACCTATCCACAGGAAATGCCCCGTGAACCCACCTTCACAAAATTCCGCGTTTGGTATTTGTGCAAGTGCGTATTCTGCGTGACTGAAAGGCACTGATTTGTCCTCGCGGCTGTGAATGATCAGAGTTGGTATCTTTATACTCTGTAAGAGCTCTTCTTCGACAGTATGTGTGAGATCGTTTAAAGCTCCTCTTCGGGAAGAGCGATGTCGATAGAAGTGAGAGATATTCTCGATATCTTCCGGCGTAAGATTACAAAAGGCTTCATTTAGATCGTGAGTAGAAAATATGGCCATGGTTTGTTTAGCCATACTACTGGGTGACAATCGACTGATAATCTGCAACATAGTCCAGGTTATGTTGTGCATTGGTCCATAAAATGCTACCTGGCTTTGATAGTTGGGTTCGTTGACGCGGTCTTCGGGTTGTGAGATTGCTGCGATTAACGCTAATCGTTCTATTCTTTGAGGCCAATTGGCTGCAAGAGAAATTCCGGTCGGACCGCCTCCTGAAATAGCCATGATCGAACACTTTTTGATATCCAGGGTATCCAGAAGTGCAACCATCGCTTCTGCTGCTTCCTTTGCTGAAGTTCCTATCTTAGATGGGGTACGCCCATATCCTGGCCGTGATGGCGTAAGCAAAGAAAAACCTGCTTCTAAAAGAGGGGCATAACCATCATGCGAAAAACAATCAGAGGATGTGCCATGAGAAACTAAAATCACAGGCCCATTTCCCAACCATGTGTATTCGATGTGTCCTTTTTCTGTTTTAGCTATTCGATGTTCCACATTCATCACTCCGAAAAAAGGCCTCACTATTAAATATATGGACTTATGCTGCTCTGCAATTCGTCCGCATAGCGAACCATCATTCCACCCATGCAACTGCGATCCAAGATCAGCTTCGCCAACCTATGGTTGTGGCGGAACACCTTTAAAGTTAGCACAATTTTCCCCGGTTTACATCAAATTTTGTGAGCATTTCTCAAAACCGGGCATGCGCAAAGAAGGGCTGCCCGAAAAGCGCCGGGCAGCCCTTATGGGTGTTCTAGTTTTGGCGTTATGGCAATTCGGCGACCAGAAAATCGTCGAAGGCGATGTTGGTGTTGGTTGCCTCCTCGCCGCTCCAGACCAGTAACCCAACGCCGCCGCTCGTGTAGGCCGCATCGGAAACCGAATCGATCTTTTTGCCGTCCACATAAAAGGTGAAGGCGCCGTTGCCGCAATCTGCGGCGAGGCGGTACGAAGGAGCATTTCGCGCGATCAAGCTGGAGGAAGCCCACTTATCGTTGTTCGTGAGGAAAACATCGCTTTGCCCAGTTGCAGCCCTGGCGATGGCATATTCGCCCGCCGGGGTCATGGCAAAGTAATAAAAAGAGTCCTGGGCGGGCTGTTTGTTGCACAAGATGCCCAGCGCGGTGGTGGGGTCGGATTGATTGTTGATGGCCGTGACCTCGATGCGCACGTTCTGGTAGGTCGTATCGTTGGGCGTACTCCAGGTGAACCAGTTTTTGGTGTAGATCATGAACTGGAGGGCAGCGTTTGCATATTCAATGGAACCATTGGCGTCAGTGGCCGTCCCCCAGCGGGAGCTGGTGAAGTCATCGCTCAGCAGCGTCTTGACTGCGGGTGGCTGGGTTTCGGTGGGCAGGGGCGTGCTCTCGCCGCCGCCTGAAAACGTCCCGCACGCCAGGCTGGCCAGGACAAGAAAAGCGATTGGCAAAAAAACCTGAAATTTCCTGTTCATCTCATATCTCCTGAACCCTGAATAAAAGTGAGGACAACCAAGCTCCCGCTGCCCGGCGGCGAACGCCAAAACTGCCTCGCCATTCCGCAGGCTGAACACCACCCCGAACCTTTTTTCTGCGCCTCTCTGGTATTGCGATGAGGCAGAGGATTATAAGACTTATTTTACCTACTCTATCTTTTTTATTCAAGCTGCTGCTTGTGCGAAATTCAGATGGCGAAAGCAAGGTTCAACGGCTGGGATGGTGTCCATTCTGGGTTAGACCTGCGCGGCGGGGACAGGATTTCTCAGCAGGGATCCATCCCCTGCCCGGTACCTGAAAGCCAGCCAAAGCCCGCTCTATGTCAGCCCGCAAGGGCTTCTCCAGACATTCAGGTGGGATTTTAACTTTGTCCCGAATTTCTTAATGTCAGACAATTGACAATTCACCGGAATTTGTTACACTTAATGGCGTGCATGAAGCCGTTCCCAGATTTTCGCTTTGAGGAAAAAATGAAACCTGCCAGGCTGAACTGGCTTTAAATCACAAGTATGGGAGTGGGTTAACCGCGGAGGAAAAAATGCAAAAAGAAATGGTTGGAGAAATTCAAAAGCGTGTCGAAGCAAATCGTGAAGAGATCATCAAGTTCATGCGCGAGATCTGCGCCATCCCCAGCATGGAATCGCAGCTTAAAGATGTTGGCGAACGGATCGCCGCCGAGATGCGCCGGCTGGGATTCGACGAAGTTCGTTTCGACAAGATGGGCAACATTTTAGGGCGCATCGGGAACGGAAAACGGACAATCGTTTATGATTCCCATATTGACACGGTAGGCATCGGCGACCCGGCTGCCTGGGAATGGGATCCATTCAAGGGCAAGATCGAAGACGGCTACCTCTATGCGCGCGGCGCCAGCGATGAAAAGCAAAGCACGCCCGGCATGGTTTATGGGCTGGCGATGGCGCGCGATCTGGGGCTGCTGGAAGGCTGGACGGCCTATTACTTTGGCAATATGGAAGAGTGGTGCGATGGGATCGCCGCCAACACCTTTGTAGAAGTTGACCCTGGCGTGCGGCCGGATTTTGTCGTGATTGGCGAGCCGACCAAGATGCTGGTTTATCGGGGGCACAAAGGCCGCCTGGAGATGAAAGTGGTCGCCAAAGGGCGCAGCGCCCACGCCGCCAGCAACCACCTGGGCGACAACGCGGTGTACAAATTGCTGCCGGTTATTGCGGGCATTCGCGATCTGGAACCTAAACTGGGCGATCATCCCTTCCTGGGGCATGGCAAGATCACCGTCTCGGATATGAAGGTCAAAACTCCCAGCATCAACGCCGTTCCAGATGAGGCCACCATTTTCATTGACCGCCGCATGACCTTTGGCGAGACCAAAGAAAAGGTGATGAAAGAGGTGGCCGATTTGATCCCGCCCGAGTCTAGAGATACGGTGCGGATTGAGGAGCTGTTCTATGATGAACCTTCCTATACGGGTTTCGTATTTCCGGTGGATAAGTACTTCCCGGCCTGGATGCTGGAAGAGGACCACCCCCTGGTAAAAGCCGGCCAGGCTGCCCGTGCGGCCATCGGCCTGTCCGATGCTCCTTCTGGCAAATGGGATTTCAGCACCAACGGCGTTTATTGGGCTGGCAAGGCTGGCATTCCCTGCATCGGTTTCGCCCCCGGCGATGAAGTGACCGCTCACACCACCATTGACCGGGTGAAACTGGACGATGTGGTCAAGGCGACGGAGTTCTATGCCGTGCTGCCAGCACTCATTCCATAAACGATCCTATTCAATAATGAACCCAAATTCTTTGGAGGCTTGAAATGCAAACTTTTCTAAAAGGACGAGATTTAATCGGCGATCTTGACTTCAGCAAAGAGGAAGTCGAAACCGTGCTGGAGGTGGCTTTTGACCTCAAGCGCAAACGCGCCCTGGGCGAACCGCACCCCTACCTGCGCGACAAAGTGCTTGCCATGTTGTTCTTCTTCTCCAGCACCCGAACGCGCGGCTCCTTTGAAGCCGGCATGGCTCAGTTGGGCGGGCACGGCGCCTTCATCGAAAGCGCCACCACCCAGATTGCCCATGGCGACACCGCCCAGGAAGTCGGCGAGATCTACGGCCGCTACTTCGACGGCATTGCCATCCGCCACTGCGACTGGCTGGAAGGCAACAAGTACATCAACGAAGTTGCCAAGTACTCGCGCGTCCCAGTGCTCAACATGCAGTGCGACATCTACCACCCCTTCCAGTGCCTGGCCGACCTGATGACGATCATGGAGAAGAAGGGCCGCGACTTGCGCAAGAAACGCATTGTGGTCTCCTGGGCATACGCCTCTTCTTACCTCAAGCCGATCTCGGTACCCCAGTCGCTCATCCTGCAGATGCCGCGCTTCGGCATGGACGTCACGCTGGCTTACCCCAAGGGCTTTGAACTGATGCCCGATATCGTCGAGCAGGCGCAGCAGGAAGCCAAGAAAGCCGGCACCGCCTTCGATATCGTCAACGACATGGACGAGGCCATGAAGGGCGGCGATATCATCTACGCCAAGTCGTGGGGACCGCTGCTGACCACCGCCGACAAGGTCAAGGGCAAGGAGATGCAGGACTCGCACAAGGACTGGATCATGGACGGCCGCCGCCTGAAGATGGCCAACCCGGATGCGATCTACATGCACCCGCTGCCGGCCGACCGCGATATCGAGGTGACCACCGACGTGCTCACCGGCCCGCAGTCCGTCGTCTATGACGAAGCCGAGAACCGCCTGCACGCTCAGAAGGCCGTCATGGCGCTGACGATGTAGGACAACACAAAACAAAAATGATCTAAAAAAAGAGATCTCTGGGAAAACCAGAGATCTTCTTAATTTCTACACCTGCCGATGGTCAATCGCCGCTGGGCTGTATGGCTTTGACCGGCGCGGGCGCCGCGGCTTCATCCGGCCTGGCGCGCAACCTGGCCAGGCTGGCAAGATAGACGGCCAGCATGATTAAAGCGCCGCTCAGGTACGGAAAAGACAGGTTGAGGTCTATCATAAAGCCAGCCCACAGGGGGCCAATGATGCGACCCAGACTCATGAAAGAGTTGTTGACGCCCAGCACTGCCCCCTGCTGGTCGCCGGCGTTGCGCGAGACCAGCGATGAGATGGCAGGGCGCAGCATGGCGTTCGAGAAGACGAACAACCCCACCGTGATCAGCACGGTGGCAAAATCCCACGCCAGCAGCATCAAAACGAAGCCGACCGCGCTGGCGATCAGTGAAGTCCGGATGATCCAATTTTCGCCGTATCGCCGCGTTACCGGCCCGGTCAAGGCGCCTTGCGCCAATGCCGAAACAAGGCCGATCACCGTCATGATCAGGCCAACCTGAGCGGGGCTGTAATCGAAACGGTATTGGGCGTAGAGGCCAAAAATACCCTCAAAATTAGTCAACGCAAAAAAGACCAGGAACGATAGCCCATTCAGGTAGCCGAGTGGACCTGAGAGCGACCGCCAGAGCTGTTTGAGATCGAATCCTTTCACCCTCCCAGCGGTTGTGCGTTTGTCGGCCGGGAGCGATTCGGGCAGGAAAGCGAGGATGGCCAGCACGGCCAGCATGGAAAGCCCCGCCCCAACAAAAAAGGGCATGGAGAGGCTGTCAGAACCCAACCAGCCGCCCAACCCGGGGCCAAGCACCATGCCAGCGCCCATCGCTGCGCCGAAGACCCCCATCCCGCCGCCGCGATTGCGCTCATCTGTGCTGTCAGAGATATATGCCATTGCGGTCGGAAGCGTGGCCGAAGAAAGGATGCCGGCCAACGCCCGAAAGACAAAAAGCATCCAGAGCTGGGTTGCCAGCCCGAACAAAACCATAAAAAGGGCATTGCCAAACGCCCCGACCAGCAGGATCTTTTTCCGCCCGTAGCGGTCCGAAAGGTTGCCCCACACCGGCGAGAAGATGAACTGGGCAATACTGAAAATCGCCATCATTGAACCCAGCGCAACCCCCCCAGCGCCAAAACTTTCGATGTAATACGGCATGATGGGAATGATCAGACCAAAGCCCATCATCACGACGACCAATGTAAAAAAGAGAATGACGAGGTTTCGATTGTTTTTCATCCGTGGAAACCACCTATAAATCTTGAGACTCTCAAATTTCAACCATGACCGATAAGAACTGGTTCAACAGCCGGAACAGTTGTTTTCGATCCTCTTCGCTCAGGCGGGCGAGGGACTGTCCGATCTGCTGGTGCCGGCGTTCAAAAAAAATCTGCAGCGTGCGCTCCCCTTCGGGCGTAATCGAGACAAGCTGGTGGCGCCGGTCGTTGGGGTTGCGCTTCCTGAGCACCAGCCCGCGCTCCTCTAAACGGTTGAGGATGCCGGTCACCGTTGGCGCCACCTGGTGGGTGGATTCGGCCAGGTCGGAGACAGTCAGACCATCTGGGTGTTTCATCAGGCAATGCAGGGCGCCGAATTGCGCCATCGTCAGGTTAAGGTTCGCCAGTTCGGCGCGCATGTTTCGGCGGATGGCCGAACCGATCCTGTACAAGAGTTCGCCAAATTCAATGACGTCCGAATCATGAAGGGTGGTTTGCACTGCCGCCTGATCTGCTCTCATTGAGAAATCCTCTTAAAGATTTTAGCAAGACTAAATATTAGCATTGCTAATTATACAGAAGCCCGCGCCGCTGTCAAGGGAGGCACGGCAATTCTCAAGTTGCCAAAGAGAAAGGAAGAGAAATCCCCTGCTCGGTTCAGGAAAGCCAGCTTTGGCTGGCACCCTGTTAAATTTTCAGCGACAGCAGCGTCTGTTCGAGGCGCGGATACATCCCATCAATTTGCTCCTGGATCTCGATCGTGTGCGCCAGTGCGGTCACGATGCGGCAGTAAGTGCGGATCTCGTCTAGGGTTAATGACTGGCCTCTCCGGTCCTTCAACCATTTCTCGCACACCTGATAGCCGCCGATGGTGTATTCCCACACCGCCGGTGGAACCGGAGCGAAAACCTGCGCGGGGTTGATGGATATTTGTTCTTTTGAGGTGTCATAGACGACTTTTACCACACGGTTATCTTCCGTCCCTTCGAAGCGGCAGGCGGGCGGATCGAGGTCCAGCGAGTTAAGCAGGTGCAGGTCGGCCAGCTTTTTGCCGAGCGTTGCCAGTTCGTCAAAGAGCGCCGCGTCGCGGGTGAAGGGGACGCGCGGAAAGTCGGAGCGCAGGAAGTGGGCGTACTTTTCCCGATAGGCGGGGGCGTAGAGCACGGCGTAAATGTAGTAGAAGATCTGCTCCGGCGCGGGCGGCCCCCCGAATGCGTTGGCTAACGCGGCCAGCAACTGAGGATGCAGGTTTGGCTGGCGCTGCTGCGGCTCTAAAGCGCTGAACAAATCTACTTGCCTGGCTTGGGGATAGAGGTAAAGGGGGAAATGATAGTCTATCGTCTTAAGGGAAACGGCTACATGCTCAGAAACAGCCTTGCTTATAAAAACGTGTTGCCATTCACCGACATACTCCATGCGTCTAGGTGTAACTAGCGCCAGGTTCTCTCCCGCCAGCATGTGGCGCATGACTTCAGGGCGGGGCATGCACAAAAAGCCACGTGAGCGGCCGGTGTAGTAGGTGTAGCGGACATCGAAAGGCCGATAGAGGATGGGGACGACCTTATCCCAATCCGGGCCGGAATCGCGCAGGTCTTGCTGCGCCAGGGTCACCTTCCAGTCGCGCGCATCCTTGCCCAGCCCATACGCCTGGCGCGCCAGTTCGGGCTCCAACTGACTGAAGTTGAGCGCCGTCGTCCACACCTGCTGTGGGGCTCGGTGGATGGTCAGGCTGTCGCGGGCGGTGACGATGCCCACGCTGTACTTCTCAAAAATGTCCGTTACCCGTGGGAACGCGTTATATCGCTCCAGTTCGGCTTCATCCCGCGGCACAAAAAGGTAGAATCCGGGCCGGGGGTAGATTTCCGCCCATGGTGTGGCAATTACATCGTTCTCTTTCAGCCATTGATACTTGTCCTCCCGTGTTCCCCACAGTTCGGCGTGCCGCACGCTCTTTTCCGTCTGTTTCCCGGTCTTGACGAGCAAGGCAATCGCAACCCCCTGGCGGATGTCGAAGACGTTCTCATCCGGGCTGCCGTCGGGGCAGCGCTCGCGCTTCAGCGCGTTGCCGTGCAGGTCCAGCAGGTAAATTTCGTCGAAGGTCTGCATCAGGCTGCGGCGCATACCGCGAAAGGTGGGGTTATCCAGATAGCCGTGATTGGTGATCATCCCGACCACGCCGCGTCCGGCCTGCTCGATCTTCCACTGGGCAAAGCGCAGGAACTTGACGTAGTCATCCTGCAGCCACTTGGGGTTCTTCTCGCCCAGCGGCTTGCCGTCCACCTGCTTGTAGGTTTCAATCTGGCGGAGAATCCACTCACCCTTGTTCGCCGAGTGGCCGGAATAGGGCGGGTTACCCAAGATGACCAGGATGGGCTGTTTCTGCTTCACCCGCCCGGCCAGGTGTGATTCTTCTGCCAGCGAGGAAAGACCCGGCAGTTGGCTGGCTTCCAGTTCGTTCATATCCAGGGTGTTTGTCAGGTAAAACGGCACGCGCTCGTTTCCCTGCAGCCGGTGACCCAGTTCATCCAGGAAGAAAGCCATTTTCAAGTGGCCCACGGCGTAAGGCGCCATCATTAATTCGAAGGCGTAAAAGTTGCCCAGGATGTGTTTGCGGATGAAGGCCTCGCGCCCGCCCGTTCCATACTTGCCGGCAAATTCCCGCACAGCCTGTTCCACGGCGCGGGCGACGAAAGTCATCGTGCCGGCGGCTGGGTCGAGCAGGGTTACACCCTCCGAAGCCAACCCGTCGGCGTGGCCGAACCTGCCTTTCAGCAACAAATCCAGGGAGCGGACGATGTACGAGACCACCGGATCGGGCGTATAGTACACGCCGCGGCGCTCACGCTCTTCAGGGTCGTAATGGGCCAGAAAGGTTTCATAAAAGTGGACAATGGGGTCGTCCCCTTTACCTTCTTTGTAGTATTGTGACATCATCTCTGAGACATCGGCCCCCGCCAGCACCTGCACGATGTCATCCACGATCCAGGCCATCTCCTCTGGAGGTTCTCCCAGCGAGATAAAGCGGAAGAGATCACGCAGAATACCGATGGTGGGGGGAATGTGATGGAAGGCCGCCAGGCGCGAGAATCCATCAGCGGCGCGGGTACGGGCGGCAAAGAGGCCATACGTAACTGTCTGAGCGTAGAGGTCGGCAAAGTCGTCTGTCGTAAGGCTTCCGATGAGGAATTTCTGGAAGGCTTCGTAAAAACCCAGCAGTTGACCGCTGCCCGTTTTCTGTTCTTTGTCCAGTTCCTCTTTCACGACCTCCCGCAGAAAGCGGGTACGCTTGGCTAATTCCACAGCCAGGTACTCGGCGGTGAGCAGCCGGGGCTGGGTGAAACCCAGGAAACGATCGAGCAACGTCCAGGCCTCTTCTTCGTGTGCCAGAGGTGGGATCTTTTGCAGCTTCGTCAGTATCACTTGATGGCCCAATTTCGCGATAGCCACGCGTTGACCGTCACGATAGAGGCGGAACTCCAGAAAGTTGGTCAGGATGAGGTTGGGAAAGGTGCCCCGATAGCGCTGCAACTGTGCGGAGTCTTCAAACTGATCCAGCAGCTCCGCAGTCGGCGGCTTGGCTTCGATGTAGCCAACGATCTGACTTGCGCCATCCCAGACGCGAAAATCCGGGTTGCCTGCCTCGGTGGGGCGGGGCTGGATCGTCACCTGGATTTCGGGCCGCCCGCTTGCCTGGGCGGTCTCCTGGATCAGATCAGCAAGCGCAGGATAAAAACTTTCCTCACGGGCATCGCCAGCGCGAAAGACATCTGCAATCTTCTCAAGATAAGTTCTGAAATGAGTTTTCTTCTGGTTCATGGTCACCCGGGTGTGTGCGCCCCACTATTAAATTGTGCAGAATTAAAAAACACCCTGCGAAGCGACATAGCGATACCTGAATTATAGCCTCTGAGCAAAATTAACACACAGCCAAACGGACAAAGCCGGCAGATTTCCCCCTCAGAAACGGCGCCAGCGAACCCATGGAGTAACCGGCGCCGAATTCTCCGCCGCCAGCCCGCAAGGGCTTTCATGCAGTCGGGTGGGGTTTCAATTGGTTGAAGCTCTCTCATTTCGCAATCTCCCCATGGAAATTTGCGATGCGAACAGAACACAAGGCGCATCCCCGGAAATCGGATTTATCGGTTCTGAATTTGGAAAGGCGAATGATCTATGACTATAAATCCTGGAACGACCGCGCTACCTTCGTTTTAGATAATCAGGATATGGACGGGTTCTTCATCGTCAAAGTTTACAAATAAATACCAATCACGCAATTTGCTAAAAAAGATGCAGCGGTCATAACAGGCCGCTGTCATTCTATTAAGATGCGATTCCGGCAGCCTCCTCCCGGTAACGCGCTCTCCGAAACGGGCTGTGGGGGAGGACTTCAACCTTTCTTGCCATGTCGTGGGCGGAAGATCAAAAGCCCAAGCAGGATGAAGGTGGAAAGCGGCCAGACCCAGGCCAAATTGCCCGGTCCGCCTGCGCCGGTGCGGGCTGCCGTGCGGCGGATGCGCACCAGCCGGTAATCCTGCGTCACCCGTTCCAGCACCTCGGCGGGGATGGTGGCTGCTTCGATGCCCATGGCGCGGGCGGCAAAACCCGAATCGATCAGCACCTGGCGCAGGATGTTCAGGCGGTTCTGGTCATAGGAGACATCCTCGGCGATACCGTTCCACCAGCCATCCGGAAGCCAGACCTCGACATTGGGATTGTTGAGGATATTGCGGTACCAATCGGTGATGGATCCAAAGCCGGCGGTGCAGTAGATATCCCCGTTGATGATGGAATAGTTAACGTTATTGTAGCGGCGTTTCCCGCTCTTGCGGCCGGTGTGGACGATCACCATAATCCGTCCCCCCACCTTCGGCCAAAAGTTCAGCCAGCCCCCCAATCCCAGCCGCCAGAGAGGTATCATGGCGCGGTTGATGAACTTCAAAGTCCGGCGCGCTTTTTGCTCGGTTTCAGGATCATAAAAAGTCATCTTTCCCTCCTTCCGCCTTTTGCCAGGCTTCTTAAGTGTAGGTCGGTTTTACGTTCTGCGTTCCCCCGTTTTACGATTCGGTTTTCCGGTAGGTTTGCCAGTGCACCCGGCGCTCGTCGAATTGTGTGCGGGGCGGTTTTTCCTCGGCGGGATAGCCGATATATCCTACCCCCAGCGGCGTTACCTCCTCTGGTAGTTCCAGCGCGACCCGTACGGCATCGATCAGGTACTGGACGGGATACACACCGATCCACACGCTGCCCAGTCCCAGGCTGGTCGCCGCGATCAGGATGTTTTGCAACGCGGCGCTGCAATCCTGCTGCCAGAAGAGCCGGGCGCACGAGTTGAGCGCCAGGGCAGGGTTCGCGCAGACCGCAATCGCCGCCGGAGCGTTGTACCGGCCATAGCGCAAGGCCTCTCGCAGCCGTTCCATGGCGGCCGGCTCTGTCACGGCGACGAATTCCCACGGCTGGCTGTTGCAGGCGCTCGGCGCAGCCATCGCGGCTTTGAGTAGCTCGGTCATCAACTCTTCGCTGACCGGCTGGCCGGTATATTGCCGGATGCTGCGGCGTTTGTAAAGGGTTTCGAGAGCAGCGTTCATGAGGCTTGAAAAGTGTCCAAAATGTTGGCGAGCACTGGTTGGAGAGGGTTTTTCCCGCTAGAAATGCTCCCAATGGACGCGGCTTTCCTCAAACTGCGTGCGCGGGGGTTTTTCTTCCGCGGGAAAGCCGGTATAGACCAGCCCAAACGGTGTGACCTCAGGCGGCAGCCCCAAAATGCGGCGCACCAGTTTTACGCTGCTTGCTTTGGGATAAATGCCGATCCACACCGCCCCCAGACCAAGGCCGGGCGCGGCGATCAACATGTTCTCTAGGGCTGCCGCGCAGTCCTGCACCCACCAGCGCTTGCTGGAAGGCGAACTGGCAATGGCGGGGTTGTAGCAAACCGCGATGGCGGCAGGGGCGTTGTGCTTGCCGTATTTCAGATGGCTGCGCAGTTTGGCCATCGTGGCCTCATCCGTGATGACCACAAACTCCCACGGCCGGCCGTTGTGCGCGCTGGGGCCCGCCATGGCAGCTTGCAAGAGCTGGAGGAGCAAATCCTTTGGAACTGGCTTCTCCTCGTATTTTCGAATGCTCCTGCGCCTGAAAATGGCCTCCAGGATTGCGCTCATCTTGTTATGTCTCCTTCAGGCGGACGTAAATGACCGATGTGCCGTCCGGGCTCTTTACCTCTTTCACTTCAAAAACATGCGGCAGGGCCGTGATCAGCAAAGAAAGTTGTTTGTAGCCGTAGGTACGGGCATCGAAACCGGGATCAAGCTGGCGCAAGTGGTGTCCCAGCGTCCCGAGAAAGGCCCAGCCATCCTCTCCGGATGCGATGTCGAAAGCCGATTTGAGCAGCGGGATGGGATCGGGGGTTGGGCCTGGTTCCGGCGTGATCTCCGGTTCCGGCGCGGTCTCGGTCGCGGTGGGCTGCGTCGTCTGGCCCTTGCGCCTTGGAGTCCTCTTGGCGGGCTGCTGCTCTTCCTGCGGCATCAGGTTCTGGGTATAGACGAAAATATCGCAGGCGTTGACAAAGGCGCGCGGGGTTGATTTTTTGCCAATCCCCATCACAAAGAAACCCTTCTCGCGGATGCGCGTTGCCAGCCGGGTGTAGTCGCTGTCGCTGGAGACCAGGCAGAAGCCATCCACGCCGCCGGCATACAGGATATCCATCGCGTCAATAATCATGGCGCTGTCGGTAGCGTTCTTTCCGGTGGTGTAGCGGAACTGCTGGATGGGCTGGATGGCGTAGGTTTGCAGCTTGTCTTTCCATCCCCCCATGTTCGAGGCTGTCCAGTCGCCGTAAATACGCCGGATGGTAATCAGGCCATATTTACTGGTCTCCGCCAGCATCTTTTCGGTCAAGGAAGGTTGGGCGTTATCGCCGTCGATAAGCATGGCGATGCGCCGGTTGTTTTCTGGTTTATCTCTTAAATTTGCCATAAATTGTTAATCCTCGTTTGTTAATACTATCATACCATAGCACACTATTTACGAGAGAAAGAATAATGAAGGCTTTCCTTCCTTACTTGACAAAGGAGAAAGGGCAAGGATATACTGGTTTCATTGACTCCGAATTTAATGCCAGTCTCTGTTGAAGGCGGGTTATGCTGCTGAGCGATCGCGACTCTCGCAGATTTAGACCTCGGCCCTGGATGCTGCCGGTGGGGATGCTCTTGCTGTTCATCCTCCTGTTCTGGCGCGAGGTGATCAGCGTCGTATGGCTTTTTTGGACGATCTTCATCACCGTATTGGGTTTTGAGCCGGGGCAGATCCCGCCGGATCTTGGATATTCGATCCAGGTCATTTGCTTCAATTCCATTTTGGGTTTTTTGTGGGTCTTCATTAGCTGGCTGATCCTGACCTCCAGCCAGGCCTTGCTGCCTGTGCGCGTGCCATTGGAGTATGAACCGGGCCAGTTCAGGCTGGTGGACCGCTTTCAAGAAATTTATCGCACCGCTTTCCATCTTTTATTACACACCTTTCACATTCATGGCCGGGCGGTTTTTGTGCGCGATGGCCAGCAGATCGACTCGCCAGGCGAGTTTAACCGCAGGGGCTTTGGCGTGACGGTGGTTGATTTTAACAGCGCCGTAGTATTCGAAGAGCAGATCCCACCGCCGGGCCTCTTGCGGGCGCTGGTCAATATGCTGATGAACATCCTGGCGTCGCTGGGATTGTGCGACCGTTTCGAATCGCCGCGCGTGCGGGGACCTGGCATTGTGTTCACGCGCCCGCTGGAGCGCATTCGCGCCGTGGTAGACCTGCGCAAACAGTTCCGTATGCGGATGGCTGTGCCGTGTTACACCCGTGAAGGGATCGAATTGAAAGCCAATGTTTGGGCGCTTTTCACCGTTGGGCAGGAACCCGATGTGATCCAGGTCGGTTACGTGGGCGAGTTGCGCAAAGAGAATTTGCGGGCGTTGACGTTCGAAAAAACGTCGGATGGCAGTCGCCTGCGCCTTGTAAAGGTTTCTGACGACCTGGACGAAGCTGACCGCCGCGAGATTCATCAATATGCCCGCGTAGCCGGGCGGCTGGAAGAAATCAGGGAATACGCCGACTTGCCCGCCCCAAGCCGCTGGCCGGTCTTCAACCCGCAACGCGTGTTTGCGGCGGTGTTTGCGCAGGCGCGCGGTAATGAAAACGAGCTGGTGCCCTGGGTAGACCTGCCCACCGCTGTCGCTGCGGAATTGTTCCGCGAGGTGATCTCAACGATCAATTACGAGGATTTATATAAGGGGCAGGATCCAAACCGATTTCCACTACCCGAAGTCAAAGCACGTTTGCGCCTTGCCATGCAGAATAACGGCATCCTTTCTTACCGGGTCATCTATCACCGGGAAAGGCGGGGGCTGGAGGTTGGCAGCGAATACGACCTTCAGGAGCTGCGCGCCACCGCCGTCCAGCCTTTGAGGAATTCAAAGGTCCTGCGCGACCGGGGGATCAAAGTGATTGCCAGCGGTTTTGGGGATCTGACGCCCCTCTCTCCGGAGGTGTGGGAGCAGCGGGTGGATAACTGGAGCGCTCCCTGGGTGCGCGAGATGGCGATCGTGCGGGCGGAGACCGACCTGGAAGTCGGGCGGATACGCTCGCAAGCCAGGGCGCAGGCGCAGCAGCAGTTGTTCCACAGCCTCAGGCGGCTTTTCGAGGACACCAACCTGACCGAAGAGGCGCTTGTGATCCGCGTTTACCAGTCGCTGGAACAGGCCGCAGCCAACCCGCTGACGCGACAGTTGCTTCCTTCGAACACGGTGGATATGATGCGCAACATTCATAACTGGCTGCTGCCTGGCGACGCCGCCGCCGGTAGATTCTCACAGGGGCCGCAGCCATGAATTTCTTAAGACGCCTGGAACAGTTCTTAGAAAGAACGCGCCAGCAGATCCTCGAGACGCTGTTGACCAACGCTGAGCTCGTCCAAAGTTTGCTTGGGTTGGCGCGGCTGGCGCTGTTGGCGCTCATCCTGGTCATGTTCATTTTGTTAGGCGCAGAACTTTTTGAGGATTTTGGCCAGATCAACGCCGCCGGGCGAGCGCAGATGATCCAGCAGACCAACCCGTTCTTTCGCGACGTGCCCCTCTGGATTCTGGCGCTGGTGGTGTTCGTCATTGATCCTCATACGATCCGCTATACGGTTGCTCCGCTGTTGGCAATTGTGATCATCGTGATGCGCGGCGCGGCCTTCGTCGCGGATGTGTACAACATCCCCTGGCGGGATGCGCTGCGGTATCTTCTGGCTTCTCTTTTCGCAGTGGGGTACCCGCAACTGACGATTGACGGCGGTGAGATGCGACCGCGCGACCGCAAGACGAACCTGCTTGACCATATCGGTGGGCCAGGCTATGCGCTGATCCAACCTGGCAACGCCGTCTTGTTCCGCTGGCTGCGCCGGCCCTCGCGGGTGAGCATCGCATCCAGTTATTTCATGTCCCCATTCGAGCGATTTGGCCTGATCGTTAATTTGGACGAGCAGCACGGGCACGTAGAAGAAGTCTCTACCCTGACACGCGACGGAATCCGGCTGCGGTTGCAGGACATTCATTTCCGCTATCAAATTCTCCCCGCCGTCCGGAATGGGCGGCCCGTACGGCGCTCTTTGCAGGATCCCTTTCCGGTTTCCGAAGAGGCGATCGAAAATATGGCCAATAACCTTTCCGTCACCGAGGACGGCCTGGATTCCTGGCGGAAAGCCGTTCAACGGGTGACGGTCGGCGCCATCGTGGATTACATCAACGCCCACACGCTGGATTTTCTGACGGCGCCGCGTGAGAAAGAACAGGACCCCCGTCAGCGCATCCAGGAGGAGTTGTTCTCCGCAGGCAGCCGCCGGGCGTTGGCCAATCTGGGGGCTGAGCTTTTATGGGTAGACCTGGGGCATTTCGATATCCAGGAGGAAGCGGTTGACCGCAAGCGCCTTGACCTGTGGGCAGCCAGCCTGCGCGGAGAGGCGGACGCCGAGCGAGCGATCGGTGAAGCCAAGACGCTGGCTTATCAAGAACTGGGACGGGCTGAAGCCCAGGCGGAATTGATTGTCAGCATTTCCCGCGCGCTGGAAGATATTGATCTGACAGAGAAGAACCCATCCAGGTTGCGCAAGCTGCTGCTGGTGCGCGCCGCTCAGGTATTGGATGCAATGGCGCAGGATGGCAGCGGCGTGGTGGAGTAAGGTGGAATGATCACGCTTTCACGCGCTTTTTCCTGGTTAAATCAATTCAGCGTCTCTCATTTGACCCCCGCTATCCGCCGTGAGGTAGATGGCTGGGCGGATCAATCGATCAGCGACTATACCTTTGCCGGGATCAAGCTGCGGACGCTGCAAGCGATCACAGACCTGGACCCGCTGGAGCGTCCAGAGGCGTTGCTGGCGGCGGCGCTGGCAGAGCAGCAGCGCGACCAGTTAGAGGCCAGCCGGGCGTCAGTGCGCGAGGCGCTGGCGCTTTACCCTGAAAACGCCGCCAACCGTCACAGGCGGGCGGTAGGCCTTTGGATGTTAGGGATGCTGGAATACCAGGCTTTGGAGAACAACACCGCTTATTCCTGCTGGCAGGCGGCCAGGCAAATCTTTCAAGAACTGGCTGCCGAACAGGTGCGCCGCAGGAATCCCCAGCAGGCGCGCTGGTATCATGATCGCTTGTGGGATATGAATGTAGATCTGGCGCTCAGGGCGGAGGAAGCGTTCACCTGGTTGAACCTGTTTCCGCCGGACTTTGCCCAGGGGGGGCGGCTTCGGTCGTCGCGCCTTAGGGTACAGGGGATGGGGGCCGCGGTCGCACCGAAAGGGGATGTGGACGCGCATCTGCGAGGGTTGATCGCGAGACCGCAGCCGGATGCTCCGGTGTACGTGGTGGTTGACAAGGTCATTGACCATGCCCAGCGCCATCGCTTTGCCTCAGCCAGAAAGTTCATGGACCAGCTAAAATTCCTGGCAGATCGCTCGTCCGATCCCGGCGAGAGACCGGAAACCTGGCTTGAGTGTGGATTGGCGGCGCACCAGATGGACATGCACGAAGAGGCGGTCGAGCTGCTGCGCCATGCTGCGGCGATGTTCCCGCAGCGCTCTCACCAGCAGGCGGTGACGTATTGGATGATCGGGGCAGTGTTGTGGCGCATGCCAGACCGGCGGCGCGAGCTCATCCCTTATTGGAACCAGGCCATCGAGATTTTTCGAGAACTGGAGGAGAAGGCGGATCATCAGGATCGCCAGGAGCGCTGGGAATGGTATCACCGGCTGCTCGAAATTCTTCCGGTGGCGTTGGAAAGGCAAGCGGCGCGCTTGTAGGGGTTCTTGCCAGTCCTGGTGGCTGCGCGAAATTGCTATCCTTCCACGAGATCGCAAAGGAGGGCAACTGTACCGGATAGAGGGGGTCAGGAACGTCCTCTTCGATGAAGGCAATCCATTGCGAAGGTAAAACCGGTTCCTTGCCTTGCCGCATGGCCAGCATCACGCGGCGCGCCAGGCTGGTCTTCATCTGGTCGAACAGATCCAATACTTCGCGGGCGTTGCCAAAGGTCTCGGGGAGCGCCTGTCGTCGCGAGAGAAGGCTTTCTACGGCCAGTCGCTTGACCGGTTCTGGCAGGGTGTACATCTCTTTTTCCGCCAGCGAAGTGAGCAGTTCTGCCATCTGGTCGCCCGAAAGGTCCGGGAAGGTCAGAGGCGCGGCGAACCTGGACCGCAGGCCGGGGTTGCTCTGGATGAGTCGGTTCATTTCCTTTGAATACCCGGCCAGGATGACCACCAGCCGGTTTTTATAATCCTCGATGGCTTTGACGAGCGTATCCACTGCTTCTTTCCCAAAATCATTTTCCCCGCCGCTCAACAGGCTGTAGGCCTCATCTACGAACAAGACGCCATCCAGAGCGCGCTCGACGCATTTCATTGTCTTGATCGCTGTCTGCCCGACGTAACCCGCCACCAGATCCGCCCGCGAGACCTCGATGCAATGCCCGCTGGTCAACAAGCCGAGCGAACGATAGATCTTTCCGACCAGCCGTGCGACGGTGGTTTTACCGGTACCTGGATTTCCCATGAAGACCAGGTGGCGCAGCGCCGATCCGGTTGAATAGTCCGGAAGCTGGTCCTTGCGCAGCCGCTCGAGCTGGATCCGGTTGATCAGGTCGGCCAGGAACAATTTGACCGGCTCCAAACCCACCAGGCGATCCAGTTCTCCCAGCGCCTGTTCCACCGGCGGGATTTCAGGCGGCAGAAAGCGGTGGTAGTGCTCTGGGATATCTTCCAGGATCAGGGGCGCCTGGCGTTCTGACCTGCCAGCGTGGGCTGCCTTGTTTGCCAGCCGCATCGCCCGGCGGCGGTCCAGCGATTCGGCCAGGTTGCGCATTTCGCCGGCGTTGCCAAAAGAGGCGTCGCGCTTCTCCCACATTGCCTGCAAGATCTGTTTTAAAGCGCGCATGGTCGGCTCATCAGGTCGCAGGCGGCGGGATTTTAAAAAGCGTTCCAGGATCAACCAGAGTTCATCGGGGGAGAAATCTTCAAAATACAGCATATTTTCTGCCGGAAACCTGCGGCTGAGGCCTGGATTCGCCCGACGGAAATTCCGCATCTTTTCGGGGTATCCGGCGGCGATGACGACCAGTTTGCCGCGCTCGTCTTCCATGCGCGTCAGCAGGGCATCCAGCGCTTCTTGGCCAAAACTGCCGCTTTCATTATCGGTCAGGACGTAGGCTTCATCAATGAACAGGACGCCGTCCAGCGCCCGGTCAACCGCGGCGTGGGTCTTTAGCGCCGTACCGCCGACGTGGTCAGCGATCAGGTCGCGCGCCGTGACTTCGACCAGGTGGCCGCGCCGCAGATAGCCCAGCTCGTGCAGGATTTCCCCGAACATGCGTGCAACGGTTGTCTTACCGGTGCCAGGGTTGCCGTAGAAGATCATGTGGAGGTTGGGGGGAGCGCTGTGGATTCGGGAGGTTTGCGAGCGCTGTTGTTCCAGGTTCAGCCAGGCTGCCAATTCAAAAATTTTTTCTTTCACCTGTTTCAGACCAGTCAGTTGCTCGAACTGCTCTTCAAGCGTCTGGTTGGTATTTCGGGTGGCAGAAAACCAGCCACGTTTCACCGCTATTTCAAGGTTCAGGTAGGCAAGGTGGTTGAGTTTTTGCGCCCACTCATTCACCAAGACGCCTTCGGCCGACATCCATGCCGCCAGACGGGGCAGGTCGCTATTCACTATCTGCAAGCCGTCGTAGTGCGCGTAACTAGCCAACAGGTTGAGAATCTCCTGGGAGTCGGGGTAGCCGACGTGGAAGACGCAACGATCGTCATCCAGGTGTTGGGGATTGCGCCCGATGAACGTTCGCAATTCAGGCACGGGGAGCGACTGGCTGATGGTCAGCAGATCGTTATACCGGTCTGCTGAAAAGCAAAAGAGGGCTCGGTTGGGGTTGGCGCGGGGCAACCGCGCCCATTCACCGATGATGCCTGAGAGGATGCGGATATCCTGAAAATGGCGGATCAGGCTTTCTGCCTGCAAAAAGACCAGCGCGGTAGGGGTCTGTGCGTCGCGCATCAGCGCGTCGAGTGTGCGAATGGCGTGGGCGTCCCCCATCCCGCCGGAGGGAGCGGTAGACGCGCCAGGGTGGATCAAAAGCCGTCGCTGCAAGGGTCCGCCGTTCAAAAAGACCATTTCGGAAGTCGGATCGGTGGCGCCTTGATTCAAGCCAGGATCGGACTCGCGAAAGGTCAGTTGCCTGGATTCGTCGTCTAAGAAGAAAAACGGCTTGTGCGGCGCGGTAAAAACAACGCGACGAACCCCGTTTTCCTTCAAGGTTGACAGCAGCGACTGCTCGAAGCTCAGCTCTTGCAGGTCCTCTGAGATGAAGGTATCTTCGATCCCAGGGCCGTAGAGGATCGAGATCCGCCGGAGCGGTGATTGGAAGAAAGAACGAATTCTATGCGTAGGCATGGCTGTCTCTAGCGGTGGTATAGGCTTTTTCCGGTTCGGCGACCAGGCGCGGGGCGAGCTCTGCTTCCGTCGGGTAGGTGGTGCCTGGTTTTTGCCCGCCGACGGCCAGGCCATAGCGCTGCAGCGTCTCGCCCAGTTCGCGAGCACGCTGGGTCAATTCCCGCTCGGTTCTCATTTCTTGATCCAGCGAGATGAGGTGCACGTCGGCGCTGCCGCTTTGATCTTCCAGCGGATTCACCCGGATCAGCACTTCACTGCCGTCCAGCCCCTGAACAAGCGCCTCAAAACCATCCCGCATGTCGTTGTTTCGGTAACTCCCCTCCTGGAGTTGAAATCCCTGTTCCTGCAAGGCGCGCACGATCAACTCGGCGATGTTGATGCGAATCTGCGAGTTGATCACGCACAGCCGGGCGCTGAACACCAGGTCCTCCGCTTCCTTCTGCCAGGCCGGGAGCTGCAAATCCAGTAAGCTTTTAAGTAATTCTGGGTCGAACCGGGCATCCGATGCAATGAAGGCAGCCATGTGATCGCCAATCTGCTGGATCAATGCCTGCAAACGTCCGTCAGTCCAGTAATCCACATCTACCCATAGACCGGTGGGGTTACCTTCCAGGTCTAAGGCTGGCACTTGCCGGATGGATTCCATCCAACCGAGCAGGCGCGCCGTACTCTGTTCGACGATCTGGTAGAGCAATTCGGCTTGTAGGGTTTTGTTTTCCAGCTCGACCCGCAGCCGTGAAAATCTAAAGTAAGTCTGCTGTGCAAGCGCAATGGCAGCTTCTGGGACATCCTGTTCCAGGTTGAGAAAGACCTGCCGCAGTTCGTCTTCCAGGGTGTCAAATCGCTGTGGATCAATCAGTGGAGGGGGATAAGTTTCCTGGATGAATTGGTCGAGCAGCACCGCCGACTGCGCCCAGGCAATGGCCAGCTCTCTCTTTCTCTGTTGTTCTTCTTCAAGGCCAGAGAGTTTTTGGCGCAGCCAGCCGAATTCTGCCTGGTTTTGGGCATGTTCGTAGGCGATCTCTGCCTTGAACTGCTGGGAAAACTGCTCTAACTCGGATTGGAGGTTTTCCCAAAGGAGGTTTTGAGAACTCTGAAGGTTTTGGGTGAAATGCGCGGCCTGTTCTATGATCGCCCGGCTGGTTGCCCATTCGACCGCTTTGAGTTCTTGCTGCAGGTCGCGGGTTTGCATGGCAAAGGCTTGCTGCCTGGCTTCTACCCCTTCCAGCGCTTTGTTCAGGGCGGGGTCTGCTTCCTGTCTCGCCTGGCCGAGCGCTTCGGGCAGGTATTTCTCCATAAAGCGCAACTTCATTTCAGCCTCGTGAAGCTTACGGTATTCCGCTTCACTGATCGAGATGGTCGTCCGTTTATGCCCGCTCATACGCCCTGCCCTTCGAAAGGAGAATTTCGATTTTCCCGGGGGCAACCTGATCGAGGGTGCGCAGCACGTTTTTGGGGGGAACGCCAACCACGAACACCTCGCCGTTCTGGATGGAAACCTCGGCCCGGCGGGGCTGGTTTTCAAAGTCAAAGCCACGCAGACGGTTGGTCAGGTGGATGAAGCGCTGGTTGTTCGAGCCGCGCAACCCTTTTCCGTCGTTTTTGCTTTCGATATAAGGGCCGTCAATCAGGAGATCAATCTGATCCAACAGGTCGAAGACGCCCGGACTGGGGGGGTGGTTTAACAGCGTCTCGAAGCGGTAGCCGCTGAAGCAAATCACATCCAGCTCTCGGCGTTGGCGGGCGTAAGAAACGAGCGCCGCCAGCCCCTCGGCCTGCGCGAAAGGCTCCCCGCCTGATAAGGTCAACCCACTTACCTGCAAATCCGTTAGCAGGACTTGCGCCAAATCCTGGGGGGAGATCTCTGCCGCTGGAGCGTCGAAAGGCACCCAACCCGGCGCGATGCAGCCCGGACAATGGAAGGGGCAGCCCTGCACCCACACCACAGACCGCAACCCTGGCCCCAGTGTTGAAACCCCAATACAGCTTGCCGCAATTTTGAGGGGAGGACTACCGCTTATTTCCGTCTTCGAGATTCTGGACACTTTCGATTCCTCAACCCAAATAATTCTGTCCTTAAATATTAGAACGATTGTTCTTTCTTATTATAGAACAATCGTTCTGGTTGTCAAGAGTGATTTAAACAAATTATCCCAATTGCCACCTGGCAAGGGGATGACAAAAAGATTCAAGCGAAATCTGGTAGCGCTTTGGTTTGGAGACCACAATGCTCAGGAGAGATCACATCGATCCCCCAATTTTGGCAATATTTTGCCCTTATGCTGAGATTCTACAAGCTTTTCGCCGCCTTCAAGATCCACAATATCAGATGACGGATGTCGAAGTTAAGACCTCTGCCATACCTGTCGCGATGTTCTTTCGAAGGAACTCTGAGCCCACCCGCATACGCCTGTTGGACGTGGGCTACATTCGGGGATGCTGCGTAAAGGTTGATTCAGTAGTTGATTGCATCGGATTCAAGACCTGGTGGTGCATGAAAGGTTCCCCACGGACACTAATTCCGTCATTGGTCCCCCAAGGTTGGTATAAAAACAAAAGCCAGACACCTGAGCTTGGAAACCGTTGACGTACGCATCCAGCAGGTAACACTCGGCTACCGGTCGAACGTTGGGCTTTATGGTCGTGAGTTTAATCGGGTATTGCATCACTAATGGTCATATCCAAGGGGGAACGAGAACGTCAGATTAATCGCGGTTCAAAAGCAAATCCACCGTAAACAATCGAACACCTTCCTGCTTGCATCTGGTTTGCATATCAGGAGTGAAACCACGTCGTGCAAAGAGCGCAAATTGAATTTTCTCAATTCCATGGTCCTTCTTCAACACCTGGGCCTTTTGGTTGAGTTCATCCAAAACACTCGTACCAACCGGATGAACAATCCATTTACACTCTCCAACTAAGGCGATCTTGTCAGAATGATTGATCGCGAGAACATCGATCTCTGCGTCGCGGTTCCACCATCCTCCAATTCGCTCAGGGAAAAAGTCCAATTCTCCGGCTTGGGCCAGACGTCCGGTGAATGTTCTCGCGGCTTCCTCAAAGGCAGCGGCGATGAAATGATCCAAATCTGGCTTAATCCGCTGTTGAAGGATCGCATCCGCTAATCCAAGATCAAGACTACTTTGATTGGGATGAACATAGCGAAACCAGAAACGCAGGAAATGGTCGTCAATTTGGTAAATTCCTTTTTTGCTCTTTTCTGGCTGCGTTTCGGTGGCCGGCACACGCCGGGTAATCAACCTCATTTGTTGTAGAATGTCCAGATATCGGGCAACCGTCGTTACCTCCCCCATGCCTGAGCCTTGCGCGATTTCATTCAAACGTGTTCGGCCTTGTGCGATTGCCCTCAAAATGGAAAAATAATTACGCGGTTCTCTCAGCTCCTCCATGAGAAGTAAACGCGGTTCGTTGAACAAAGTGCCAGTGTGTGCATCCAAAATGTGTTGCCGGATATTGGAAAAAACATCCTGCGTGTCTTGGAACGTGCGCAAATAATGCGGCATTCCCCCGACAACTGCCCAGGTGATGAACTTCTCTTCTTCAGAATAAGTGGGGAAAAACAGAGCAGCGGAAGGCAGCTCCATAGGGCGCAGGAGAATGCTGGCCGTTCGCCGTCCATACAAAGGGGACTGATAACCTAACACTTCTGTTTCCATCATACCGATATACGAACCACACAACACCAGCATAATTTGTGTGTTTTTGAGTTTTTCATCCCATACTTTTTGCAGAATGGATGGAATGGCCTTGTTCCCACTGATCAGATAAGTGAATTCATCCAGAACGATGACAGGCCTGGGTTGCATGGGGATATCAATCAGCGCCTGGAATGCGGCCTCCCAGGAAGGGAAAGTAAACCCTGAGGGTACTTCCGTGTGGTTAAACCCATACACCTGTTGAGAGAACGTGGCCAGTTGCTCTGAATCACTGCTCAATGTGGCAATAAAAAAGATATGTGGTTTGTCTGCGCAAAAAGCGCGCAGCAATTCGGTTTTTCCGACCCGACGGCGACCGTATAAGACGAAAAGTTCTGCCTGATTGGAACGATAGCGTTGATCTAATAAATCCAGTTCTGTCTTTCGGTTAATGAACATGGTTCCCTCCGCGAGAAGGCGTTAAAAAAATACTAATCACAATTATTATAATCGTGATTAGTATAATATACAACCGGTATTCTTTTTCATCCCTTTTTCGCGAGAGGGATCAGAGAACCTCAACGCAGACAATTCTTAGATAAAAAACGTTTATATGTCTTTCAACCTCCAAGATCGGTCTTCTTGCGCCCAGAAAACGATCACCCTATATGCACTATTGTGCTACCATCCCATAAGTTTCAGGTAACTACCTGCTCAATTTTGTTTTTATTCGATCTTTCGCCGGAACAACTCAAACCCCTGCAGCGCCAGCCCAACCTGAGAGATCAAGAGCCAGACCAAAAACAGCGTGACCCCCCAAAGACCAGCGCGGAAACCGCCGGTCAGGCGGCTTTTGAAGGCGTTGATCCCGCTTTTTGAAGTCTCCAGCACCGTCTTGTAGCTGGAGAGGATGGTTTTGGCCTCCTCGATCTGCGCGCCGGTTCCACTCAGGCTCGAAGCAAGCTCCTCCAGGTTCTTCTGGATGGCGTTCAGGTCCTGCGAGGTCGCCGCAAGGCCTTTCTCCATCTCTTTGAGCGAATCTGGCACGTCCTCCAGGCTGGTGGAAACCTCCCCGATGCTCTCCTGGAGCGGCTTTTCAGGGGCGTAGCGGGCGCCGATCAAAGGCAGGCGGGTGATGATGCGCAGTGTATCGTCAATCAAGCGGGCGCTCTTCTGAACCGAATCCAGCGCGGCGCGCGTCTCCTCGACGACGGAAGCCAGATCCCCTCCGACCAGTTGGGCGGTCGTCCCGGTGACCTGCGTAGTGGTGCGCAAGGCCGCCGCCACATCTTCCAGGTTGGCCTGCGTGATCTCCAGCGTCGCCTGCACCAGGCTCAGGGTAGAATCGGTGACCTCTAATAACTGGCTGGTTGACTCCAGTGTCTGATCCAGCAGGTCCACAGTATCGGTCAGCAGATTCAGCGTTGGTTGCTCAGCGCGCCAGACCCAGAAAAGCGCCGTCAGGCTGATGATCCATCCTAAGACCGCCGCCAGGATCAGTAAACCACCCGCAGCGCCTGTCAGAGTTCGTTTCATGCTGTTCCTCCTTTACATGTGAGAATCGGATAAGCAGCGCGAATGCCGCGCGGCCGAAAGATCCGGCGATTGACCACCCTGGGTCCTACAGATTACACAACCAACGAGATATTGATGCGACTCGATTTTCATCGGTTAAATTTGCGGCGTTGCTCAAGATACCCGACTTTTTCTCGAATTTTTTCCAAATTTTTGACTTTGCCCTTTTTTCAAATCGTCGAAGTCGCCAGGAGTAAACTCAGATTCAAGAATTTTGTATTTTTCAAGGAAGTATTCAACCAAAGACGCCGAAAATGCTTCTTTGTACTTGTACCACCGATAAACGGGACGATTTTTATTGGCCTGAAAACTCACCAAAGAGCGAGTTAGAACAGGTTGAACTGTCAGCCTGTCGCTAAAGTGTTCTTGCAAACTTTGGTCAAGTTGATTAATTTCGGCCAGCCCGATATTTGTGTCGCTTAACAAAATCTTATTATCATTTAACACAGCCCACGCTCTCCAAACGACGCTTTAGAGCAAGTATACTACATGGGCCATGCTACATCCGGCCGAATGAGAAGCGCAACCATATGGCGCAGGTTCTTAGATGGTTCGGCAGAAGTTGCCGGCGTTGAAAAGGGTTAATTTCCTGGCTGCGATTGTCCTACCAGAAAACAGGGCTGGCGGTTCTCGTCGTGTTTGAGACTGCGTTTGATGTACTCGTTGAGGATCAAATTTTCAAAAAGCGAGCCCTTCATGTAATGCAGCTGGGCAAGCCGGCGAATATCTGGCTCTTCCAGAGAAACTTAAGGTAAGTCCAGAAAGACAGCTCGGACGAGGGTGGTCTTGCCAGGTTGGCGCGGCCCGATGAGGGTGATCACCTGGAACTTCTGCGCCAGGGAGATCATTTTGGCTGCCAGCGTTCTTTCGATCATAAAGAAAATAATGGATATGAAACTCCGGTTTTGTTTTATCGGGTTGGGCGCAACTCCGGGCGAAGTGAGAAGGGGGCGCGGTATTGGCTGCATTCACTCATTTATTGCGTTGACTTTCTATCAGCGATTCTATCGGATGTCCTTTCTTGTAAGCTATATATGAATTTTGAAAGGCGGGCAAACGATCAATGCCACAAGCAGTAAAAAGAATACCGCCAAAAGGTTCGCACAAATTCAGTTCCGGTATGGGTATTAATTTTCTAGCCAATTGCCAATCCGTTCCAAGCAGGAAATTTACCATGAGCAGATTAGGTTGATGTTGCCCGAGCCTGTTCTTTGATTTTTTGTTGCTTAGAATTTCCTTAAGCGATAAATCCCAAAAAACTGTTGGATCGCCTGCCGATGTTAAGATCTGTTCTAACTCAGCATTATGATTTACTGCATCATGATTTTCTAAATATACATAAAAATTTCTCGTATCTTCTGATGGAACAGGCAATACTAAGGGAGACAGTTCTTCCAACTCTTTTAGTTTGCCAGGTAAAAATGTTGGATCAAGATATGGTTCGAACAGATCATCTAAAAACCCTTCAATATTTTTGTTCTTTGGTAAAGAAAATTGCATACATGGAACATGTTTGGCAATGATTTGTGGGTTGATGGAATGAAATATCTCTTTGATAAACTCCTCAAGCGCAAATGATTTGCGATAAGTGGTGCATTCAACGAAAAGTTCAGATGACTCTACAACCACACGAAAATCCGGGCCGGTCTTTAGCCACTCCGTTTTCAATCCAAGCTGATCGGCAAAAAATGCAGCTACCTGTAACTCCCAGATAAACCCCCAGAAACTGTCAAACTCGCAACCTCCTGGTAAGCGGGTCTTATTCCACCCTGACAGGTTTGTGCCAATCTCAAGTAGTCTATCTAAAAATTCAAATAACCCTTCATCTTGCCAGGTCCCGAGTCTCCAACTGAGGTAATGACAAAAATACGGCGACTTATCAGAGCATTTCTGTAAACTCTCCATTGGAAACACTTCGCCAATATGTTTATAAAGGCCAAGGCGCTTTTGTACTCTTTCCCAATTGAGATATTGCCTTACAAAAGTTAAGTGAGATGGTTCTCGCAAGGTGATCATTCAGTAATCAACGGAACGGCGCTTTACAGCTATCTTAAAAATTCTGAAACCTATTGAAATGCAGCCGGACTCATGGTATTTTGAATATGGCATGAGCAGCCTTTACCTTTACAATTCGGTCACGATAGGAAACGTCCGAAAACGGTATGGTAAATGGCGTACGCATCCGGCAAAGCGTATAGCCCGTGAGGGACACTCTGGGTGATCCCTGTGAAGAAGACGGCCGCTTAGTGTTGCGGCTCCTGTCCCTGGTGGCAGGATAGGTCAGGAAACCTTCCGTCGAAGAGAAAAGGGCTGCTCATGTTTCCTTCGTAGCGCACAGGCAAATGCTTATCTGTGCGCTACTTTTTTTGTTTCAAACGTCCAATCCATCCCAAAGCGCTCAGTTTAAGCTTCCCTTCGCTGGCGGAGGGATGGAAAAAATATCGCTGTATTTTTTCAAACCTCAACAAAAACTATTGACAAATCGGTGATTTGATGGATAATGAAATAGAATAATTGTTCTATTTATTTGTCATTCTATCTCTCCCGGCCAGCGTTTTGCCGGGCATCGTACCGATGGAGCTTCAATGACCCGTCTTTTATTTCTACCGGATGAGACCACGCTCATCCTGCTGGAATCCCCGTTGGACCCCGACCATTTAATTCACAGCATTCAGAACAACCTGTGGCAGCCGCCGTCGCCCTATCGGGAGGGCAGCCAGGGAGGAAGAACTCGGCGGTTGCAGGCCATCCGCTTAGGCGACATCGTTGTGGTGGGGTACCAGGTTTCCCAAAGGCCGGAAAGAGTCCGGCGGCGCGGCGGCGGTCTCAGTCGGAGGCAATTGCAGGTACTCAAAGGGCTGGCGGAGGGCCTCACCAGCCGCCAGATCGCGGCGCGACTCAAAATTCACCCTGGCACCATCGAACACCACGTTAACGCCATCAAAGCCCGCCTGGGGACCGGCAACCGCGCCGAGTCGATCAGCAAGGCCTCTGCGCTTGGGTTGATCTGCGAAGAGGAGAACTTTTAGCGCCTCAAAACGTGCACCAGGGCGGCAGCGGCCAGGGCCCCGGCGGCGGACACACCAGACGGTTATAGTCGGGCGGGAGCGCTTTTCCGCACCAGGGGAAAGCCGGCCAGGGCCCCTCGGGCAGGCAGACATTCAACTGGTAAAGCAACCAGGGGAGGAAACAAAACAAGCCGATGATAAGAAGCAGCGCGGCAATTGCAGCCCAGACCAGCTTCCGGCGGCGGTTCCTCACGGGCGAAATCTTCGGAGCAACGCTTGTCGCTTCCGCAAGGGCTTCTAAACCGGCCGCGGCGATCCTTTCCAGCACGGCGGCAAATTCTTCCATATCCTGGTAGCGGTCCTCGGGGTCTTTGGCAAGCGCTTTGAGCAGCGCCTGCTCCACCCCCTCAGGAAGCGCTGGGTTCAACGAGCGCGGCAGGGGCAGGGGATCGTGGATTTGTTTGAGGAGTACCGCCAGCGGCGTATCCGCCTTAAAGGGTTTTTGCCCGGTGACCAATTCGTAGAAGATCAGGCCAAGCGAATAAAGATCAGCCCGGCCGTCCACCTTTTTCCCCATGCCCTGTTCGGGCGCCATGTACTCCGGCGTGCCGATCCCCACCCCTGTGCCCGTCAGGTCGGCGCCTTCGTCGCTTCCTAACAATTTTGCGATGCCAAAATCGCTCAGCATGGGGTGATCGCCCTCGCCGAGCAGGATGTTGGCTGGCTTCACATCCCGGTGCACAACCTGCCGTTGGTGAGCATACGCCAGCGCCCTGGCAATCGGCGCCAGCAGGCGGGCAGCCTGCGCCGGGGGCAGCGCGCCCTCAAACCGCCCCTTGAGCGTGCCAGCGGGGATGAACTCCATCACCAGGTACGGCGCGCCCTGGTGATCGCCGTAATCGAGCACTTTGACGATATTGGGATGAGAGAGCTGCGCCAGGGCGCGCGCCTCGCGCTCGAAGCGTTTGAGAAATTGCGGGTCTTTGAGCTGGTCGCCGCGAATAACTTTGATGGCGACAGAACGCTCCAGACGGGGATCATAAGCCTTATAGACGGTGGCCATGCCGCCTTCGCCAAGCTGCTGCATCACCTGGTAACGACCGATAGACTGACCGGCCTGAATCGTCATAGAACACCTCCCCTCTTACGAGCCCATGATGAAACTATTATAGAAGGATTTTCAAAAAAGAAAGCCCCAAGACGTTCTCAATCACCCCCTGCGGTAACCGGCTAACCTCACGACTGAACGGATGCCAGCAGGAACTTCTCGATCTCGGCCGCGATGATTGCTGCTCCCCGGGTGTTCATGTGGATGCCGTCCGTAACCAGGTGAAACCCCCTGCGCCGGGAGATTGAATCGTAGCTCTCGCCCAGGATGTTGTGGCAAAGCACCAGCTCAACCGAGCGCAGCGCGCTGCGAGTGTATTCGCCCCCGTGCGATACCCCCTCAGCTCGCAAGGTCTCTTCTTGCCGTTCGTGCACTGGCAGGTAAGCCGCGCCCTCCTGGGTTGCAACCTCGCGCAGGGCGGCGCAGTAATCTCTTGCGCGTCGGTTGGCAGCCGAATCCAGGTCTTCGCCGATCAGCGGCGGAGAAGCCAGCGCGATCCGGGCGCTTGTTTCGGCTTTCAGCTTTTGGACGATCTCCAGCATCGTGCGGCGGTAACCTTCTGCTGTGGGCCGCTGAGAAATTCCTTTTAAAACACGGCTGATCCAAAACATTGAATCGTTGACTTCGGCGTTTATATCATTGGTACCAATCAGTATGACGACATAATCCGGCTGCAGGGCAATGACGCGCCGGATGCGGCGCAGCAGATTGACCGAATGATCGCCATTGACGCCGGCGTTGATCATCTGGAAACCCTTCGGCGCCAGGCGCTGCCGTAAAAGGTCAACGTAATTGGCGCTGATCAGGCCATTTGTGATGCTGTCTCCAAAACATACTACCGAATAAATCTGTTGCTGTTCTAACGGGGTAATCCATTGAGATTGTATTGTTTCCACGATGCGCTCCGATAAAAGATCATGCCGGGGGAATTATACCCCGGCATGATCTTTTGGTTGGAAGGAATTGTAACCTCAGTCGGATGTTTTCTTCCAGAGCAGGCTGTAAAGAGTTTGCCCCAGGTCAACAGCTTCCACTATCAAGAGGATCGCCAGGATCATGCGTGCCAGCAGCCCCAGGACATCGCCAAGGCGGCCTGCGGCGTCGGGGGCGATGTTCATGCCCTTGAGGATCTCCAACGCCTGCGGGGTTGTCTCTACGATCGGGGCGCCACCCAGCAACGCCAGCAGCAGGACGATGTTCAACAGCGTGAGGCCTGCGGAGATCCAGCGCGTGGTTGGCTGCCAGCGTCCTTTCCGCAGCACCGCCAGGTTCAGCAGAATGCCGAGCCCCCACAACGTGCAAATCCAGGGCAGAAAGTTATAAAAAGTCTGCGTGAGAACCGGCGCAAAGACCCAGCGCCCATCCACAAACATGTACATCCCGATGCGGTCGGCGTAGAGGAGAAAAGCCAGCAGGAACACGACAGCCAGGATCGTCTCGATGATCATCGAGCGCGTTTTCACCTGGTCGCCACTGGGCGTAACCGGTTCCAGCTTGCGGGGATCCCAATCGTCGCTCTCCACGCCCTGCTGCGGCAGTTTCCACTGCAGGATGGCGAACACCACCACAATCACGCCCAGGCTGGTGATCACACCGGAAAGAAAGGTATTCAGCGCTTCGACGAAGGAAAGACCGATTTGCGCCAGCCCGCCGTTCGAGAGCGTAACCGCAAAGCCGAACTTGACAAGGCTCAGGATAAAAACAACCAGAAGCATAATGCGCACCACCATCAAAAAGGTGGGGTACATGCGCGGCCCAATCAGGTAACGCGGCGGTTGGTAGGTGGCGGCCACTTTTTCCGGTTTGCCGTAGGATTTAAGCATCTCCACGACCATTTCTTCATCCGGCTGGCGTCCCTGCTGGCGGGCGCGGTCCTCCAGATTATCTTCAAGCAGAGAGCGTATCTCGGCCTCGATATCGGAGCGCATCTTCTCAGGGATATGCCGCCCGACTTCAGCTACATAACGGTCAATCAGTTCCATTTCAGTTTTCTCCTTCCTTATCACAAGATCTTTCCAATGATTGCGACCAGGCGCTGCCATTCCTCTTTGAGGCGGGGCAGCGCTTTCTTTCCTTCTGAGCTCAGGGCGTAATAGCGGCGCGGCCTGGATTCATCCACGCGCCAGCGCGATTCCAGCAGGCCCTGGCTTTCCAACCGCCGCATCAGCGGGTAGAGCGTGCCCTGGTCAATCTCCAGGCCCTGATCCGCCAGCAGCTTCATGAGCGAGTAGCCGTATTGCTCCTCTTGCAGTTGGCTCATCACCGCCAGGACGAGCACCCCGCGTCGCAGCTCCAGGATGACATTTTCTAAATAGGCTTCATTTTCCATATTTCATCTCCATGCTACACATTATACTATGTATCACATTATATGTCAATAGTAAATTATAAGAATAATAAAATATCATGCGGGGTGCAGATTTTCTTCGGAGGGCGGGTCAATGAGACGGAATCCCCCAACCTTTTTAACGGGGATTGTGTATTAAGATTAGAAGAGGACATCCCTGCAAGACGGAGCGTTTTATGCCGGATCAAGCAGCCATCCGGTGTCTCAAAAACGGGGACATCGGCGGCCTGGAAATACTCATCACGCGTTACCAAACCAGGGCTATGCGGGCGGCGTACTATGTCATCCAGGATGAACAACTGCCCCTTAAAAATACTGCCCCCCGCCTGATGGCGGGGGGCAGCCCACGCAGGGTGAGGTACCTCCCCTCCCCTTTATGGCTGTCCGTAAGAGAAATAATCGAACTGGATGGCAACCGGTAGGATCTCGTGCGACATGGCGCCGATGCCCGTCAGACCCGGCTCCGTCAACGCGCCATCTGTGGTGGCGGCTACTTCTTGCCCGTTGGATTCCAATTTGAGATTATTCCCCTGGCAGGTGAAGCGTACCACGTTGGGTTTGGCGGGGTAAAAAACGTTGATCGGCATCGTGCCTTGCTTGATCAGAACGTAGGGGTTCTGATCTTGCTCACGCAGCTTGGCGTCATAGCGATAGAGCCAGTACTGGCTGGTACTGGAGAGGCGCGCCTCGTACCAGGCCGTCAGGTCGCTATTCGCCCGGCAGACCAGCGCCATGCCGTTGGAGGTGTGGCCGGTCGGCAGGACCTGAGCCTCGATGACCACATCCGACCTGGAGCGGTTGTTGAAGAATTTGTAAACATAGGTTTCCAGGTCACGGAATTCAAAGATCATCTTCCCGTCTTCGTACTTGACGGTGGTTTTCATCTGGCCGGGCTTGGCCTGGCTGGTCACCATTTTCATGTCCGACCAGGCGTCCTGCGAGGTGCTGAAATCATCATAGAAGGATTTCTCGATCCCGGCTTCTGGCACGGGGGTGTTGGTGGGTGTGGCCGTTGGGGTGATCAATTCTTCTTTCCCCACGCCGCCAAAACTGCACGCCAGGGTGACAAACAGCAAAACAAGAACAGGAACAAGCAACTTTGCTTTTTTCATCAGCAGGGTACTCCTTTCATCCTTTCAGGAAGGTCGCCGGCGGTGCTTACACGGTGGAGGGGAGTAGAGTCCCGTGTTTTTTGCCAGGCAACATAAGAGCCGGGATGACGCAACTTCTCTTGAAGTGTGGATAACCAGCTATTCCGCGTTCCGGCGTCTCGCATTGTTTATAAAAAATCCGGCGGTTTGTGTCAATAGCCCCCAGCCGACATTTGCTTGACAGGTTTGTAAGGCGGTCGAAAGGTTAACGGAGCGCCGAATCAAAAAAATCGGCCAGTCTGCGGATGAGCGCAGCCTGGTTTTGCCGCTTGTGGATGCCATGCCCTTCGTCTTCGAAGACTAACAAATCATAGGGAATGTGGCGCGCCTCGAGGCGGGACTGCACCTGGCGCACGTTTTCGGGCGTGACGTTGGGATCATTGGCCCCCTGGACAATCAAAAGCCGGGCGCGGATGTTCTGCACAAAATGCAGCGGGGAGCGCTGGCGGTATTTTTCCGGCAACTCGGAGGGCGCGCCGCCCATCATCTCCACCAGGTAAGGTCGCAGGTCGGGGCGGGTGGTCTCATAATCAATCGCCAGGTCGGTCATCCCGCAAATCGGCGCGGCGGCGGCAATCAGCTCCGGCGGGTAGCGGGTGACCTGGCACCAAGCGCTGTAACCGCCGTAAGAAGTTCCCGTCACGCCAATGCGTCCGGCTTCGGCCAACCCTGCCCGGATGAGCGCGGCCGCGCCGCTGGCGATGTCTTCCTGCTCGCGCCCGCCCCAGCCGTCCTCTTTGATCTTCTCGCGGTAAGCGAGGCCAAAGCCGGTGCTGCCGCGGTAATTCACCGCCAGCACGTTGAAGCCGCGCGCTGCAAAATATTGAATCTGAGGCGAGAGCCGGTTTTCGGCATGGCTGCTCGGCCCGCCGTGAATATACAGGATGGCGCGCCGCCGGTTGGGCGCGGCACGGTAGAGCCAGCCCTGCACTTCCAGCCCGTCTGGGGCGCGCCAGCGAAAGTCCTCGGCTTTGACCAGCGCCGGGGGGGTCAACCCTGCGGCTTCCCATACACTGGCCAGCGGGAGCATCGCTGCCGGTTTGCCGGGCTCAAAGCGGAAACGCACGATCTCTTCTGGGCTGTCGGCGGCGTAATAAACCCCCACCCACTCACCAAAAGCCGATGGCCCCAGGGGGAGCAGATTGCCGCCCGTTTGCGGGAACGGAAGCTCTACGCCGGAATGAGGATCGAGCAGCGTCGGGCAGCGCGCCGCCTGGTGCACCTCGTTGACGATCACCCGGCCGTCGCGACCAACCCAGACACTCTGAAGATCGCGACGAGGGTCGTCCAAAAGCCAGCGCAGCGCGCCATCCTGGATGGAATAAACGCCCAGGCGGTTATAACGGTTCGTGGGGTTGTCTCCTGTCTCGGCCAGAACTGCCAGATGGTCGCCATCCGGAAACCAGCGCGCGAACACCTTTAGATCGTCCCCGGTGTTCAAGATTTCCCGGTCCTCAGGCTGGCCAGAAAGCGCGACCAAATGGAACTGCCGGCCGGCCGGGCTGCGGTCTTTGCGCCCATAAACCAGGTGGCTGCCCCGCAGGTTGAGCGCGGGCTCCGTCCAGGCGGGCTGTGCGGGGCGCGCCAGCGGGAGGCGCTCGCCGGTGCGCAGGTCGTGGCGGTAGATCCAGGCGGCTTCCAGCACTTTGCCGCTGGCGGCGTCAAAATTGGCGCTGTAATACAGGTAACGGCCGTCGGGGCTGAGGCTGCCCCCCCGGATAAAGTAAGGGGGGTGCGGCTCCGTGAGCGGCTGGAGCTTCCCCGGCTGCGCCAGGTCCACCCGGAAGAGCTGGAAGCGCTCGTCGCCGTCCTGATCCTGCGCGACCACGACCGAACGGCTGTCCGGCGCCCAACTGACCAGGTGAACGACCTGTGGCGCGCCGGTTAAGGCTGTTGGCGGCTGCGAACCATCCGCAGGGACGGCGAAGACATTCTGAGCCGGGCTGCCCCGGCGCCAGGTAAAAGCCACCTGGCGGCCGTCGGGACTGAGGTAAGCCCTGGAGATCGGCGGCAGCGCCAGCAAGCGGTCAAGGAGATCATCCCCGGTCATAGGGCTCTAATTAAACCACAGATCGGGATAGACCTGGCAGGCCGCCGCGAACCGACCTCGATTATCTCGGCGCAGCAACCGAGAAATCTAGACGGAGAACAGGCCATGCCCTCCGCTGTCTTTCCGAATCCTCTCACAGCCTGGCATGGTAAAATCAAAATAGAAAATCGCTCGGATAGGATGAAAACATGAAAGAAATCTTAGAATCGATGGTTGGTTTGCTCAGGCAGGGAGAAAGCTTTGTCCTGGCGACAATTTTCAGCAGTTCGGGATCCGCCCCGCGCACTGCTGGAGCGCATATGATCGTCCGTTCGGGGGGGGACATCCTAGGCACGATCGGCGGCGGAATGCTCGAAGCGCAGGTGCAGCAGGCTGCCCCCCACCTGTTTGAAAGGAAAAAATCCCTGGTCAAACATTTCAACCTCACCGGTAAAGACGCATCGGTGTTAGAGATGATCTGCGGCGGTCAGGTGGAGGTGCTGGTGGAAACCATTGACGCCGCCAATGAAACCTACCTGGTTATCTTCGAGGAACTACTGACGGCGATAAAGAATCACCGCAAAGCCTGGCAGATCCTGACTTTGCCGGAGAAGGAAGGCGAATTTGACGGCGCGCAGCGCTGCCTGGTGAAGGCGCAGGACCCCACCGTGAACGGTTGGGGCATTGCCGCGGTGGGAGGGGTCGCCTGCGCAGAATTCCCCGAAGCGCTGGTGAGCGAGGTGATGGCGCGGCCGGAGATCATGGAAACGCAATATCCCGTCGTCGTCAACCTGCAAGGGCGGCGGTTGCTGGTGGAACCCGCCACGCATTTCGGTACCGTGTATTTGATGGGGGGGGGACACATCTCGCAAAAGCTGGCGCCCCTGACGCACATGATCGGGTTCGAGACGATCGTCGTGGACGACCGCCCTGACTTTGTCAGCGCCGAGCGCTTTCCAACCGCCGACCGCCGCGTGCTGGTGCAGTCGTTCGACCGCGCCCTGGAAGGGTTCACCCTCGACAGCGCATCCTATATCGTGATCGTCACGCGCGGGCATCTCCACGACAAGACCGTTTTAGCCCAGGCGCTGCGAAGCCAGGCAGGCTATATCGGCATGATCGGGAGTTTGCGCAAACGCGACCTGATCTATAAAGAGCTGGAAGAATCTGGGTTTTCGAGAGAAGATTTCAAGCGCGTCCACGCGCCGATCGGACTGCCGGTTGGAGCCGAATCGCCGGAAGAAATTGCAATTGCCATTGCAGGAGAATTGATTAAGGTAAGATCAGAGAAAAAATAAAAAAACTGCAACGCCTTAAAAACAACAGCCCTGCGCTTCAACAGGGCTGTTTTTAAAACCCGGGCGAGGTTTTGTCTGGCAACTACCGTATAAGGTTTTTTAACCGCCGCCTGAGGTCTTAACGACCACTGGGGCAAGCGCCATACCGCTAAAACTGAAGGCTTCTTGCTGCTTGCCGGATACTTGGAGCCTGGCGCCGCTGCCGCAATAGGGGCATACTTCGCGCGGCGGGAAAATCTTTTCCTGACATTGCGGGCAGGCTTCGCCTACCAGGGCATACCGCTGTTTCTGTAAACGCCAATGACGTGGAACTTCCATTTTTCAGCTCTCCTTTTTTCTTTGTAAGGCATAGTGTAGTCAGGCAAAACTATCAAAAGCTATCAGACCTTTCTGTTGATAGGTTTTGATAGCCTGTTGCGGCGGCGCTGGTTGTACGATAAAATGAACGCAATCAAAAATCCCCTCCATACCAGACAAGCGAGAAAAAAGATGACCCCTGAATCTTGCCAGAACCTTGATGCGCTGATCGGCGCATTGGGCAGAACCGGGCAGCGGCTGGCCGCTTTGCAATCGTGTGAAGGCGCCGCTGGCAATCTGTCCATTTTCTTTCGACCGGACGACTCGGTTGCAGAGCGTTTTCCCATCACGCAGGAGATTATTTTGCCGCTCCCGGCCCCGGCGCTTGCGGGCGGCGCGTGCCTGGTAACGGGTTCCGGGCAAAGGCTGCGCGATATTGCCGAAGATGCTGCCGGGGTCATGGCGGTGATCGTGATCGGTGCAGACGGCAAAACCGGAAGGCTGCACACCGCACAACCCTGCCGCTTCCGGCGCGTGACCAGTGAATTCAATTCTCACCTGGCTGTGCACCAGGATCGCATTGCCCGCAGTGGGGGAGAGCACCATGCGGTCGCCCATGTGCAGCCCCGCCACCTCACCTTTCTCAGCCATATCCCGGCTTATCAGGAATTCGCCTTCCTCAACCGCCAGCTACTGCGCTGGCAACCTGAAATGATCCTGCAGTTCCCCAGGGGGATCGGCATCCTCCCCTTTTTACCACCCGCTTCGCAAGCGCTGATGCAAGCCAGCGCGGCGGCGCTTTCGGAGCGCCCCCTGGTTGTTTGGAGCAAGCATGGCGTATTGGCCCGCTCTGACGACTCCATCGAACAGGCAGCCGACCTGATCGAATACACCGAAACGGCGGCGCAGTATGAATATATGAATATCCTGGCCGGCAGCCCCGCCGGTGGATTGACGGTGGAGGAAATGCATTTAATCTGTAAAATGTATAGCGTCCAGCCGGAAATCCTGGCCGAAATTCATTCCGGCTCGGAAAAAGTCTCCGGATAGTCTTGTTCTTCTGATCCGGGCAGGTATTATCGTCCGGTAAAGCGAAAATGTGACATTCGCCAGGGGGAAAAGTGACAATCGTTATTTCCTACAATGTTGACATAAACACTCTTATTGTGCTATTCTTCACGAAGCAATGAGCTTCAATTCTCAAGAAACAAAAGGGAGCAAAAATGGCTTACGTAATTGATCAAGACAAGTGCATCCAGTGCGGTGCTTGCGAAGCTGAGTGTCCTGAAGGCGCCATCGCTGAAGTGGACGGCCTCTATACCATTGACGCCGCCAAGTGCAGCGAGTGCGGCTCGTGCGCAGATGTTTGCCCAAGCGAAGCTCCGCAAAAAGCCTGATTAAACGTATTCACGGATCCGGGTTTGCCCCTGCCTGTTGAAAACACCGACAGGCAGGGGCAAACGTTCTTTAAAAACAGGGTGATATAATTTATAAAATCTTTGCCTTCCTTGAGGAAAATCATGAAGAAGTTCATCGTGGTGGCCGGAAACATTGGCGTTGGAAAATCAACGCTGGTGGGCATGTTGAGCGAGCGGATGGGATGGCAGCCCTTTTACGAACCCGTGGCCGAAAACCCCTACCTGGCCGACTTTTACCGCGATATGTCGGCCTGGAGCTTCCACTCGCAAATCTTTTTTCTAACGCACCGCTTGCGGATGCAGTACGATCTTCTTCGCTTTCCCGGATCTGTGGTACAGGATCGCAGCATTTATGAAGATGCAGAGATCTTTGCCAACAACCTCTTTCTGCAAGGTTATATCAACGAGCGGGACTATCGCACTTACCACACCCTGTACCGTTCGCTAACAGAGTTTCTGCCGGCGCCCAATCTGGTGATCTACCTGCGGGCTTCGGTTTCCACACTGGTGCAGCGGATTGCGTTGCGGGACCGCGACTTTGAACGCACCATCAGCCCAAGTTACCTGGAACAATTGAACATCCTGTATGAAAAATGGATCAACAACTTCACCGATTGCCCGGTATTAACCGTGCCGGCGGATGATCTGGATTATGTAAAGAACGCGCCGCACCTCGATCTGATCGTCAAAAAAGTACAAGAAAAACTCACCGGCAAAGACGAAGTGGTTTTTCAACCCGGTGAGTTTCTTGTACCAAGCGAACAATGAAATCAGTCAGGAGACCGGTTTCATTAAATATTTGTCAGGAGAAGTCCCCGTAATCAGCGTGGCTCAACAATCAGTTTGATCGCGGTGCGAATTTTTCCGTCAATATCTACATCTACAAATTCAGGGATGCAGACTACGGGGATGCCATCCTCAGCCAAATACCCTTTTGCCAAAACCAGGGCTTTGATGGCCTGGTTAACAGCCCCTGCGCCAATGGCCTGTACTTCAGCTCGTTTATGTTCGCGTACCACCCCTGCAATGGCTCCTGCAACGGCAGCTGTGCGGGAGTTTGCTTTCACTTTGATCACATCCATATTGATTCTCCCTTCAATGTTAATTGGTGAAAAGATGGGGGGTCACCTCTAGTGCAAATACGCTTATATCTGTATGAATTGTACAGTATTTAGATAACAGAATCAAGCATCATCTTTCATGGTGTTTGTAACATCAGCGGTAGGTAAATTTCAGAAAAAGTCACAATACAAGCGATCCCCCTCCCCCAATCAAGGTTTAGAAAGCAGTACCTGAGCCAGCCAACAGCAATGCTGCCCACATGCCCTGCCAGGATTTGTACCCTCGCACAGTGCGGGAACGCATTTTCATTCTGCCAATCACTTGCTCGGTGCCATTGTTGGTCCAGGGCACATCTTTTTGCCAGTCAAACACTCGATAACTTTCCCAGTGTTCGCTCAGACGAAGCAACAGATAACGCAGCATCTCCAAAGGCGAACGCTCCCCTGCCTGCCCGATACGGCGTTCAGGGATCTGTTTCCACAGCTCAAACAGACGGCGGCTACCCTCAGGGGGCAGTTCAGAGAGTAAGCGCTTGATTTCATCCAGTACCCAGAACCATTCCTTGGGTACGGTGTCCTTCAGCTCGTGGAGTGTTCGCCCCACCCAGCGACGCACATGGAACTGACAAACCTGGCGCTCTAGCCCCAACTTATCTGCCACTGTGCGGAAGCTGCTCAGGTCGTCGGTCACAATCACGCTCACCCCCAGGCGCTGTACCAACGGCTGCAAGAAGCGGCCTACTGCCTGTGGATTACCCTCATCCAGTTGTCCAATGGCCACCGGCTGACCATCCCCCAGATCCACCGCAACCAGCACCGGTTGCTTCTTGCCCCAACCCAACGGATACAGCCCATCTACTCCCAACACTCGTACCCCTTGCCAACCGCGACGTTTCTCCAGCAATCCCGCCTGCTCCTGCATATCTCGCCACACTGTCATATGGCTCAGGCTTTCCCCAAATGCCGACAATACCACCCCCACTCCTCGCAAGCTCACCCCAACACCCAGCAGATCGCTGCCAGCTTGCGCATCCGCTGCGTCTGATCGGCTCGATCCACTCCTTCTGGATAGTATCGAAAGGTTCGCCGACAGTGATTGCAGCGATAGCGATAGACCCCAACCGTATCTATCCGATTGTCTTTGACCGGCTTGCTCACCTTCCCCCAGCGCTGGAAGGTTTCTCCATGACAGTGGGGACAGCCTTTCGGACGAGTTTCTGTGCTTGGCTTGACTTCTGGCAGTTTCAGAACAATAATTGACATGGCAGGCTCCTGGGCGATGTCAGTGTGATAACTACCATCTTACCCGGAGCTTGCTCTTTTTGTCAAAACCCACCGCCTATGTTACAGTCACGATAGGTGGTATGTCTTTCCCAAAGATGGTTAGTAATCTCTTACCCAGCGACTGTGGAAGTGTTCGAGGCGATCATACCCGTACAGTTAGCTTTTTTAGTTATTCTTAGATTGTCTTAGAGGATATTTCAGGAAGGCAGTTACCTTAGGTTCGAATGTCTTGAAAAGCACCAATACCCGCCAGAAAGCTGTTGCTGCCATGCCATGCGCAAGAACGGCGAAGAGGGGAGGAGTCTCTTGTGTGTAATACACCCAGCACTGCCGGGTAGTTCCCCATCGCTCGAGGAAATATCCTAGCACAGACCCTGCTACAAAGGTTAAAAGCATCGCCCGATAATGAGTGGGGGTTAATATGAGAAACGCACACAGTAGCAGCGCCATGATCGTTAAAGACTTCTCGATTGTTGGGTTTACAAAACTTAACATGAGCACATAAAACAGTGGAAATACCATCCAGTAAAAAATTTTAAAGACAACTTCTGGCATCTGCCGAGAAAAGAGGTAAAGCACCCTAAATAGCCTGTCAATCGAAAGACTTGCAATTGGCCATGCGGGGATAATCCAAAGAGGCGGTCGTTCATTTGTGTAATAAGTCCATAACCAGGTTTGGGTTCCCCATCCCTCAATCGTGAGCCCACCAAACAAGCCAATCATGACAATCACCCAATCTTTTTTGAGATCGGCGTTGGCCATGATTAAAAATGTCATGGCAGCAAAAATACCCAAGAGAAGCCAGTCAATCTGCCGCCAGATTGATATTTGGGGATTGAATAAATTCAAATATGCTTCTAAAAGCGGCCACCATATGTACCCAATTAGAAAGATGAGCAGAAAAAAAGAACTTAAGAGATAATAACTTGATCTTGTCCATCGAACCAGACGCAAAAGCTTTCTGACTTCACTCAGCAGCATAACATGTCCCTGAAATATAAGATTTCGGGGCAGTTAAAAAGGCTGCCCCGAAACAATTCTAAATGATGTGGTTATTTGACGCGAATAGTGACGGTCATGTTGCACAAAATGGTATTCCCTTGCACCAATCCCCAGCTCATTGAATATAGTCCCACACTGGATGGAGCGATCGAATCGAGGATCAAATCAATTGTTCCATTTGGATCTACCTGGGCTTTCAGGTCATAGATTGATTCGCCCTCATAAAATTTAGTACCCCCCAGGTATTTAAAGTCAACGGCATCCACGGTCCATGAATTGCTGCTAATGTTCTTGACTTTCCAGCGGGAGTCAAAGGTAGCATTGGGTGGGAATTCGGCCGCGTAAGTCGGAGCTACTTCAAGGATTTGACAACTCCCACTAACAACAGTACCAGATGTTGGCGAAGGTCCCGGCGTTGCTGTGTTTCCCACAGTGATTTTTACCCAAAAAGCCCCGGTGGCATTATTGCCAATGCCGAAACGAGCCCCAGAGATGTTACGAAGCTTCCAATAGCCCTGATAAACACCGGCGCTGGCAGGCGCCTTGAGGTTAACACTTAGATCAACCGTCTGTCCTGGAGCAACGTTTCCAGGCAAGGCAATTTCAGTTGGGCCGTTCAGAGCGTCACCACCGTCAAAGACAAGTGCATAGGAAGACGTCCAGGTGCAGGAGCCGTTATTTTTCAATCGCCAGGTTTTTGTGAAAACAGCACCGGGCGCATAATTCGCGCCATCCGGGACGGTTACATCCGCTACAAATTGCGCTCGGTCACAAGGCGCGGGGATCGGGGTGGGGGGGATAGATGTAACTGTAGGAAAGGGCGTATTTGTTGAAGGCGGGGTGCTTGTGGCTGCCAGAGTTTGGGTTGGCAGCGGGGCCTGGCCAGTTGGCGAAATGACTGCAATCGGGGTTTGGCCAGTATTTTGATCTATTTGGGCGCTCAGGGATGTCAGCGTCAACGCGATTGCGGTCGCAACCGAATCTCCCAATGGCGGTTGGGTAGGAGTGGCTTGCCATCCAGGCAAACTACAGCCGCTTGAAATAAAAATCAGGATCAGTGCGATATAAACGGCGGAACGGTATGTTTTCATAGTTTTATTCCTCTTCGGGTGACTCCAACACTTTTTTAATTGGACGCTATTAAGTTGTTTTTGTTCCCGAACAATCCTTCTGCATAATCACAAACTTGCTTAAGTTTACAGATAAGATGGATGAGGGATTGTAAGTGGTTCGCCTTTATTCGGTGCAAGCTTTAAAGACAGAGCCTCCTGTGGGCAGTGCGAGACGCAAATGCCGCAACCCATGCATAGCGTTTCATTGATCGAAATTCTATCATTTTCCAGAGCGATTGCAAAAAATTGACATGTCTCAGCGCACACCCCACACCCCATGCATCGGTCAATGTTGACCTGGCTGACATACCCCGAAGACGCGAGCATAGGCGTACCGTTTTGGTAAGCCTGCATTGCTCCACAACAACAGGCACAACAATTACAAATTGCGTAAAATCGGCCAATCATCGCCTGCTTAAAAAAAGCATGATGAACATGCCCGCGTCTTTCTTCCTCTTCCAAGATTTGGAATGCTTCAGTCTGTGTGATCCAGCGGGAGCGGTTCGGGTGGTGCTCAATCACCATGCTGGCAAACGGTTCACCCACAATCAAGCAAACGTCTAACGGCAGACAAGACTGCTTGCGGGAGACGCGACAGGGACAATCCAGCACCACAATGTGGTCAGGATCTCGCAGAATTAAGTCACGGGCAAGAGAATAGGGAATAACTTTTTCTGAATAAGCGATACTGATTTCTTCTTGAACGGTAACCAGAGCTCTGGCTGTTTCGATCAGGATAACCTTGCCATGGTATGTGTCTGCGAACGCCTTGCCGCTCTCAGAATTTGGAAACAACCTGTTCAAAAACCTGGTGAGAGCCTTAAAAACCGGAGATAGCCAGTGTTCTCCTTTTCCAACCCCGATGTAGAGATAGGGAAAGCGCATGTAGAAATATCCATGCAGCTGTTCCAGGAGAGGAATCCCTGGCTTCTCGTTAGCTGTTTTAAGAAATTTACGTGTCGATGGCTTAAACAAAGGCGTGAATAGCCCTCCAGTTAATCGAGTTGGATACCTTCGTTAGCAATTTCATTTTCTTGGACGTACCGGCGTGGCATAGCCAGCGATGACCATCCGCCAGCCTCTTGTAAGACAAATGGATCTGTTCCATGCCTGGCAGCTGAAGTAGCCCAATAATGCCGGCAGTCATGAGCCGAAAGGCCGAAAAGACCAATAGCCGCACCCAAATCTTTGACGCGCTGCGTTATGGCTCTTTCTGTCATACCTTGTTTTCCCAATGAACCATCTTTGTGACTCCGTCGGAGGAGGGGGCCTTGTTGGGGCATATCTCCTAAGTTGTAATAAGCCTGCGCGACTCGGAGCGTGTCTCGGCTAAGGCGATGTGTCTGATCTTTGCCAACTTTGGGACGAAAAAAGTGTAGAATTCCGGTATTAAGATCTAAGTCCTCAACTGCCAATCCTGCCAATTCACCAACACGTAGCCCATGATCCAACAACAAACAAATTAAGAGAGCATCGCGTCTGCCTTGCGCTGTTTCGGGTTGGTTTTTTAACAGCACTGCTTGTTGCGGTGTAATTAGAACGGGCGACGCCTTTTTTAACCCAACCCGGCTTTGCACACGGCGGCTGTCGATTCGCCGCTTTTCTTGCTGGCTGAACCCTTGGATACTTCGGATGAGTGCATATTCCTGGGGTGGTATTGTCCCAGCCTGCATCGCAAGGCGGCTATAAGTTTTTAGCGTTGAAAGTCGAACATTGATCGTTGGGACGGCATACCCCTTGTCAACCTGCCACTTTACAAAAGCCTCGATGAGACCCCATGTGATCCCAGACCATGCAACCGGGTCGTTGAATAAATCGCCCGTTTCAAGGTTGAATGAGAGTAAAAATTCCTTGAATAGCCCAAGATCAGCTTTCTGCCGGCGCAGGGTTTCCTCTGCGCGTCGCTGCTGGTAGGATCGAAAGCGTTGTTTGGCAGCGGCGCGGCTGGCTGCCTGCCCGGCTCTTTGCAATTCACCCGGCAGCAACTGATTCTGAAAGCGTTGTTCAGGTGCAAGATGTTTATCGCTCATTGACTCGCGCTTTTCCATCGCTAAACTTTCAACCCATAGGGCTACCATGCTGTACTAGCATGTATATACTATAACACTTAATTCTGTGAGAAGAATGCTGTTAGTTGAGAATGTTCCGGTCTATGGGGTATCAATGATAGGTTTGATCGCTTCGCTGAAAAGAGTGGTAAATACTTCTTTGCCCTCATCACTTAGATGAATTTGGTCAACAAAATAGGCATCCTTAAGTCGCTTGTTGTCTGAAAAGGATAGGTAGAGAACGTTATGGGCGATTGCATATTGCTGGAGGTCGGCAAGGTACTTGTTTAGAAGAAACGGCCTGTTTCCAGAGCGAAAGCGAGTGGTTTTAACCTGAACGAGGACAAGCTGAACGTTTTTTTCTTGCAGTGTTCGAATGATCTCAGGTAAAAATGAGCGTGAGACCTGGTTATTAAAATCAAGGTTCTTATTTTCATAAAGATAGTCCTCTGCTTCAGAAACGGCTCTCTCCTTCAAAATAAATGCCATTTTTTCATCTGCAAACACATTCGCTATCGCCTGGTCTACACACACTTCACCGCAACGTAATAGCCGGAAGGGCAGAGTGTATTTCAGGCGGTATTCAATACTGTTGCGCAGGTCGGTTCTATTTCCATATAAAGGCACATATTGTTCTAATAATTTTTCGATCCAGTTCATTGAATTGATGTACGCATATTGGACAATCAAGGTGTCATCGGGGGAAGCAAATTCATCCAGCATGGTAAAGTATTTCCCAGTAACCCGATAATCTGGTGTTGTCAGCATCGTATCTCGAAAGAAAAGAAATAGGTAGCGAGGCTGATGTGTTGAAACTGCGATGTTATTTTTAATAATTGCATACCAAAGGGCGGAAGATGATCCTGGAATAGCTACATAGAGCGGCTCTTCCCCAGTTAAAGCCTTAAATTGAGATGGGTCTATCCCTTCACGGAGAACAGAATCGCCCATTAAAACAATTTCCGCTTTTTGTGTTTCAAGTTTTTCACGCCAATCCTGACGTACCTGGGGCTTGAACTCTGGCCCAAGCTCCCTGGGATAATGGGTCTGATATCTGGCTGGCAAGATCTTCCCACTGAGAAGGGTCATAGAGAAAAAAAATATGAGAAACAAAACGAATTTGCGCATAGGTATCAAAACTGGAAATAGATAAAGTCAGGGGTTGAGGAGTTTATATAAACCACGGTAGCAGTAAGCGCCACAGCATAAAAAAGTGGCTCTACCCAGTTGCGAATAGCGTCTTTTTTTATGGCATCCACGAAATGTTTAATCAACAAAGGGGCAATATATCCTGTAATCGTGGAAAGACTGGCGACTGCGACGAAAATTTCATTGCTACTTTGAACAAATTGAGAGTGACGTCCTATGTTCACCAGCCACTCGATGGAGGGGGAGCGGAAAATCAACCAGCCGAACATGATTAAACCAAACATGAGCATCCACGCTGCAGCAAGTTTGAAGCGATTGTTAGGCTTCCATGCGCCTCCAAAACCTGCGATCTGGTAAATCACGATCAGTAACCCGTAATAAACTCCCCAGACGATATAGGTCCAACCTGTTCCATGCCAAAACCCGCTGGCGAGCATGGTTATGAGCGGGGGAACAATGAGGGCAATTTGTTTGGATGCCCTCGATTTGATGCGCAGACACAATCTTCGAACTGGGAAGAAGATATAGTCTCGTAGCCATTCCGACAAAGTAATATGCCAGCGGTTCCAAAAATCGGTCGGGGTAATCGAAAGATAAGGGGACTTGAAATTTTCCGGGGTCCGAAACCCGAGTAAAAAGGAAATTCCGCGAGAAAGATCGGTGTAGGCCGAAAAATCAGTCAAAAGTTGAAAGGTAAAACCGAAAGCTCCAATGAGGACGAGTAAAATGGATGGCTGTTGAAGGGTAAAGATTTTATCCACAACCACTGCCAGGCTGTCTGCAATAACGAGTTTTTTAAAAAAACCCATCAATATAAGCGGCCAGGCATTATTAAAGAGAGATCTGCTCCACTTCCGTTCACTTTGGATCTGAGAAAGGAGGTTTTGGGCACGGTCAATGGGACCGGAGGTGATCTGGGGAAAAAACGCGACGAAAAGCGCAAAGTTGATAAAGTTTGTTTCAGGCACTATATTCTGGCGTGCAACATCCAGAATATAGGCAAATTTTTTCAAAGTGTAAAAAGATAGACCGAGAGGGAAAATAATGTGCAAAGTTGTAAGTTGGTAGTCAATGCCAAGCTGAATTAAAGCATTTTGAATTTCTAAGAGAAAGAAATCGTTGTATTTGAAAAATATCATTGTTCCAAAATTCACAATAAAACTGAGCAACATCAATGTTTTTTTGCTCAAAATTTTTCGACCAATGCCAAGCGCAATAAAATAGTCGAGCAGTGTCGTGAAAAACAATATCAAGCAATACCATGGATGAAACCAGCCATAGAATAAATAGCTTGCCACTAAGAACAACAAATTTTTGATGCCGCGTTTTGGAGATGCCCAATAAAGAACAAAAAAAGCAAGGAAGAACAGGATGAATACGAAGGATGTGAAATGCATAAAAGAAAAGTAAGGGCTAAAAGGATCAAAATGAATTTTATCATATGTGATAGTCAAGATTTAATCTGACACTCCCTATCCGATTAGTTATAATGCAGGAAGGAGTGAACAGATGACAAACGAACAAAAGATCATCAAAAATAAGCTTGGCCTCCTCCGACTGGCAGAGCAGTTGGGAAACGTCAGCCAGGCATGCCGAGTGATGGGCTACTCGCGAGACAGCTTTTACCGTTTCAAAGAGCTGTATGACGAACACGGAGAAGCCGGATTGCAGGAAATCAGTCGCCGTAAGCCCATCTTGAAGAACCGAGTGGATCCGGCAGTCGAAGAAGCCGTCGTAGCGCTTGCGATCGAACAACCGGCCTATGGGCAACTGCGTGTGTCCAACGAGTTGAAGAAACAAGGTTTGTTCGTTTCTCCGGGTGGTGTGCGTTCGATCTGGCTGCGGCATGATCTGGAGACCTTCAAGAAGCGTCTAAAGGTTCTGGAAGCCAAAGCTGCGCAGGATAACCTGGTGCTCACCGAAGCCCAGCTACAAGCCTTGGAACGAGCTCAGGAAGTCAAGGAAGCCACCGGCGAGATCGAGAGCGAACATCCTGGCTATCTTGGATCGCAGGACACCTTCTACGTGGGCACGATCAAGGGTGTTGGGCGCATCTACCAGCAGACTTTCGTCGACACCTACACCAAGGTGGCCTTTGTCAAGCTCTACGACCGCAAAAACGCCCTGGTGGCTGCCGATTTGCTCAACGATCAAGTTCTTCCTTTTTTTGAGGAAGAAAATGTGCGCCTGTTACGCATCTTGACGGACCGAGGGACCGAGTTTTGTGGCGCCCTGGAGCATCACGAGTACGAGCTGTACCTGGCCATCGAAGACATCGATCACACCAAGACCAAAGCGCGCTCGCCTCAGACCAACGGCATTTGCGAGCGCTTCCACCGCACCATTCTTGAAGAGTTTTACCAGGTTGCTTTTCGCAAGAAGATCTATCACACCATTGAAGAGCTTCAGGCCGATCTGGACCAGTGGCTGTGGCAGTACAACCATGAGCGCACCCATTCTGGAAAATACTGCTTTGGCCGTACCCCTTACCAAACCTTTCAGGAAACCAAGCACCTGGCTCAAGAAAAATGCTGGACACACTGTTCCCTAAGGAGGTGGATGAGACTGTTAATGTGCCAAACTTGGACAAGACTCCGGTTGAGTCAACCGTTTGAGAACTCACGAGTGTCAGACGAAGTCTTGTCTATTACATATCATAATATCAACTCATATTTATAACTTCCGATTATTTATACAAATCGGAAGTTATATTGTTTTTTACCTTATATGCTATTCTTTTTCACGGCGCCTTTTATTATGGAAATAATTGATTGCGCTTCTGAAAACCTTCACAAACCCAAGCACTAAATGCCCAGGCTGTATTCCCAAAAACATAAGAGGAAGGCAATCATTTGAAAAGTTTCCTTCTCTTAAATTTTGCTGTGCCCCCTTTTTCAAAATTTATGCATCTAAAATTATTGAGCTGGCATGAAATTATCTCAGCAATATTAATCGACGTAATCTATGCGCATTAGCCTCTTGGAGTATAATTGTTAGAACTCTCGTACAAGGATGGTCTTACTTGAAGCATTTTATCGTTGATATACGCTACACTGCACCGATTGAAAAGATAGAGCAAATTGTTGCACAACATCGTCAGTATTTACAGTTTGGCTTCGATCAAGGATGGCTGCTCTTTTCAGGACCGAAAAATCCTCGCACAGGTGGTGTGGTTGTTGCTCGTTTTCCCTCCCACGAGGAAATGGAAGTATTTTTCAAACAGGACCCCTACTGTATCAACGGTTGTGCTGAATATACATTTACAGAGTTCAATCCGGTAAAGTATCAGGCATGGCTAAAAGATTGGATCACTGCTGAATAGCGGTTACAATCCAGAACCGCTGGATTAACTTTTTGGAGCTTTTTCCATGCCAGAAAACCTATTGGCCATTGACAATGGTACCCAGAGCATTCGGGCATTGTTGTTTTCCCCGCAAGGAAATTTGATTGCAAAACAACGAGTTCCAATCGAACCTTACTTTTCTACTGCACCCGGTTTGGCAGAACAACACCCAGCGGTTTTCTGGGATGCAATTTGTCAAGCATGCCAAGGTCTCTGGCGTCAGCCAGGCGTAGATAAAAGTAGCATCGCAGCAGTTTCCATTACAACACAACGAGCTACAATGGTCAACCTGGATGAAAACGGTCAGCCTTTGCGGCCTGCTATCTTGTGGCTGGATCAACGCAGGACCGAAGGCCTTAAACCTGTTGGCGGATTCTGGGGAGCGGCTTTTCTTCTTGCAGGAGCTGCCAATACTATTGCATATATTCAGGCTGAAGCCGAGGCAAACTGGCTACGTACTTTTGAGCCGCAGGTTTGGGAAAAAACGCGGCACTATCTTTTCCTTTCAGGATACCTGACATATCGTCTGACCAGCCAATTTTCAGATTCGATTGGGTGTCAGGTTGGCTATGTCCCGTTTGATTATAAAAAACAAAAGTGGGCTGGTAAACTGGATTGGAAATGGCAAGCAGTGCCTATGGAGAAGTCTATCCTGCCAAAATTGACCCCGCCCGGCGGAGTTTTGGGGATGATCACAAAGCAGGCGTCTCTTGAAACTGGCATCCCGGCTGGCCTTCCATTGATTGCTTCGGCTGCGGATAAGGCTTGTGAGGTTCTTGGCGCTGGAGCTTTGGAGCCTCACGTTGGATGTTTGAGTTATGGCACAACGGCCACGATAAATACTACACATTCGAAATACGTCGAGGTGATCCCCTTGATCCCCCCTTATCCGGCGGCCATTCCCAAATCTTATAACCTGGAGTTCCAGATCTACCGGGGTTACTGGATGGTAAGCTGGTTTAAAAATGAGTTCGGACTTAAGGAACAGAATCTCGCAGAACAGCAAGGGCTTGAACCAGAAACGCTTTTTGATGATTTGGTAAACTCCGTGCCTCCAGGATCACAGGGCTTGGTGCTTCAGCCTTATTGGTCGCCGGGTTTGCGGTACCCGGGACCTGAAGCAAAAGGCGCAATTGTAGGATTTGGCGCTGTCCACACCCGCGCCCATATCTACCGTGCGATTCTGGAGGGGATCGCTTATTCGCTTCGAGAAGGCGCAGAACGCACTTCACGCCGAAGCGGGACTCCTATCACTGAGCTGAGGGTGGCTGGTGGAGGAAGTCAAAGCAATGCCGCGATGCAATTGACTGCAGATATCTTTGGACTGCCCGTTTCGCGGCCTCATGTGTATGAAACATCCGGATTAGGGGCCGCAATTGACGCCGCCGTTGGTGCTGGAATTCATAAAGACTTCGGAACCGCTATCAGAGAAATGTGTCACCAGGGGGATGTCTTTACTCCTGATTATCAAGCTCATCGTATTTATGATGAACTATATCATCATGTTTACTTGAATCTTTATAAAAAGCTACGCCCGCTCTATCAATCGATCTGGCATATCACCCGCTGAACAATATTCACAATTTACTCAATATCGAAATTCATATGTTTAACAAACTGTTGCGTAAAATCAGGGTAGATCGTTAATTCAATATATTCCACTCGTTGGGTTATTTGAGTCGCCGCGCTTCTCTCATCAAGAGATAACAGCATTTGTTTTGCCCCTGTGCCCGCCGCGTTTCCTACCTGGTGAAAACGATCCAAGGGCACTTTTGGAAACATCCCTATCTGAATCGCGCTCTCCAGGTTAAGATAGGTCCCAAAAGCACCCGCAATAACCCATTCCTCAACTTCTTCAGAAGAAATGCCACCGTGGGACAACAAGATTTCGATCCCTGCCCGGATTGCCCCTTTGGCAAGTTGGATTTCATTGATATCTTTGCGCGTGATCACGATGTCACGACCATGCCCGGTTTGAGCGGCTGGAACCAGAAGATATTCACCCCCCCGCCCGTCTTGAAAGCGAACGCCTGGGCAATTTTTTCGTAAAGTTCCTTGTGGGGTGATTATTTCGTTTCGCAAAAGTTCCGATATCGCCTGCAAGACCCCTGTTCCACAAATACCCACTGGCGGGATCCCCCCTACCGTGACAACCTTGCACTGCTCTGAGGTAAGTTGTACTTTTTCGATGGCGCCAGGGGCAGCTCTCATGCCGTCATGAATATGAGCTCCCTCAAAAGCCGGGCCCGAAGCAGTTGAACACGAATAAATTTTTTCACCAATCCCAAGGCTAATTTCCGTATTGGTTCCGATATCAATGAGCACGCGTATCCTATTGCTTTGACTGAACCTTGTTGCCAGCAATGCGGAAGTATGATCCGCGCCAACATAACCGGCAATAATGGCAGGAAAATAAACCAAGGCTCCTGGCGCAATGTTCAGACCCAAATCCCGCGCCCGTAGTTCTAGTGGGTCGCTAATAGCAGCAACATAAGGAGCAGCGCCCAGTTGTTGAACAGGCAGAAAAGTGACAAGATGGTGAATAGCAGTATTGCCAACCAGGACTGCTTCCACAATTTGTTCCGGCGTGCAATTCGAGGACTGGCATAGTTCAATGATGGATTGGTTGAGTATTTCGATCAGGCGCTTTTGGAGTAGTTCCCTATTTTTTATACCTTTGTTTGCAAAGGCAATTCGGCTAATGACGTCTTCTCCAAAAGATATTTGCGGATTTGCTACCCCTTTTTGAGCAACAGTCGCTCCCGTCTCAAGGTTAACAAGATAAATGGCCAATTTTGTGGAGCCAATATCTACGGCAAGGCCAAAAATACCAGAGTTTGCTGGTAATATATTGACTATTTGACCGGTTTCTGTCGAAGAACGAATGGCAACGCGTAGACTCCAATTTTGATTTCGAATGCGTTCTGACATAGAAGTCAGAACCTGATAGTCCGCTGACAAATCTTTGAGTCCCAATTGCTTAAGGGCATCTTTCAATCTCGTATAATCAGATTTCAGATCGTGTAAAGTCGGCGGCGAGAGGAAAAGGTCAATTGCACTTATGGCGGGAACCAGTTTTATTTCTCCGCCCCAGCCTTCGAGCTGCAATTTTTGCCCAGCTGGTAAGGATTCTGGGGGAACTTCAACGCGCGTGTCGCTTAATGGAATGCATTGACAGGCCAACCGATAACCAGCCTTAATTTTCTCTGAATCGAGCAGATCGAGTTCAGAAAGAGTTGGCAGTGTTGTTTCTCCGCTCACAACTCGAACCAGGCATGTGCCACAGATCCCTATTCCGCTGCATGCAGCAACAAGATCGGTTCCAGCAAGTTGGGCGGTGTGAAGCAAGGTCTCCCCGTGCTCAATATCAATGCGACGACCGGTTGGCTGAAATTCCACAGTGATTGTGGGCATTTTTTTGTTCATCAGACCTAATCGCGATTTAGCCTATAGCGACATGTCTGGCGCGCTGCACAAAAATCGCAGGTCTGCCGATCATTGTGATTAAAACCGGTCCCGATCCCAATAATCATGGACATAGATTTTTTGGGAATCATTTGAAAGGAGGGCGTCAGTCTTACAACAAGAGGGTCTGGTTGAAGGATGGAAAAGATCTGATTTTGTCCTTTTTCCAAAGGCCATTCAATCATGCCGGGGCTGTATGGGATGCTTATGCACAGGTCTTCTTCCTTAGCCCTTATCCTAACGGTTTCACAAGCGAAGGCCGCAAGGGCTTCGATAGCTGCAGTCCCAAATCCATCAAAAGCCAGGCTTAACACCGGATCTGAGCGATATAATGCAGAGACTTTTTCCTCTATCGCGCTACCTATTGTGCAGATAATGAAACTTATCCTCCCGGCCGAAGACAATTCTCGGGTTATGAATCTGTTTTCAATCAGGAGGTTGTTCTCTAAATAAATGCGATCATGGCTGATCTTAATAACTTCAATTGTGCGTTCGATTATCTTTGGAGAAAGGAGCGCCATCCCTTCTTGTATAGCGCGTTCTGCGTTTTCTAGAAGAACGGGCTTGCGATTTGTAATGATGGCTGGATTGGCGCCTTGTCCTCGCAGCACCATTTCTGGCGTGATGTCTAAGGAGATGGCTGCTGCAAACATAAACAACCTTTACATGGAACTTAGCGTGAGGGGAAAAGCTGTGATTTGTGGACTTCTTTGGCTATGGCTGCCAGATGGTCGGGACTGGTTCCACAGCAACCGCCAATTAGTTTTGCGCCGATGGAGATCCACTCTGGGACCTTGGCTGCCATCGCCTCTGGCGAGATGTCGTACGTGGGGTTTCCACTCGCGTCCAGCTGGGGCAAACCAGCATTCGGTTTGAACCAGATCGGAAGTGAAGTAGAGTCGCGCAATTCGATCATTGCTTTTTGGTTGTCTTCAAGACTTCTTCCACAATTGATGCCAATTGCAGCAACCCCAAGTGGAGATATTTCATTGCCAACCTGGGCGGGTTTTACACCCATCATGGTCCGAGTCCCTCTGTCAAAGCTAAAGGAGCAAACAACTGGTAAGTTGGTTACCATTTGAATTCCAGTCAGTGCTGCTTTTGCCTCGGCAAGATCAAATTGAGTCTCAACTACCAATAAATCAACTCCCGCATCAGCCAGGTAGCGGGCCTGTTCTGCAAAACTCCTGATGGCGTCGGTTTCATCTAAAGGGCCGAGAGGTTTGAGCAATTGCCCTGTTGGACCGATGGACCCCGCAACCAATGCAGGCGTCCCCTCTACTGCCCGTTGAGCGAGTTCCGCAGCCCTGCGATTGACCATTTCTCCTTTTCCGTTAAGGCTGGTATGCTCCAAGCGGATGCTCGACGCGCCAAATGTGCAGGTGAGGATGATATCGGCGCCGGCAGCGACGAAATCTTGAGCAAGCCCGATGATCTTTTCGGGCTGCTCTAACACCCAAACCTCAGCGGGAAGTCCTTTTGTTAATCCCCTGGATTGCAGGTTCGTCCCTGTAGCTCCGTCGAGAACGAGTGTTCCTCGTTCACTCATCCGCTCAAGAAACGTTCTTTTTTCCATGCTGAATCCTCCTGCACAAAGACAAAACCATTTGGTGGGCTTCTTCCGTTCTAAGACCGCTATGCAGCGATTAGACTTTTGGCCGTTGCTACGGCACGGCTGGCGTCTGGAGCGTACCCATCCGCCCCGATTTCATTGGCGTATTGCTGGGTCAAGGGTGCTCCTCCAACTAAGACTTTCACTTTATCGCGCAAACCAGCTGCCTTTAATGCCTCAATAGTCACTTTCATATTGGGCATCGTCGTTGTAAGCAGCGCTGACATCGCGACGATATCAGCGTTTGTCTGGTGAACGGCTTCGACAAATTTGTCGGGATCTACATCAGAACCTAAGTCGATGACCTCGAAAGCTGAACCCTCCAGCATCATGCACACCAGATTCTTGCCGATATCATGGAGATCGCCTTTCACGGTCCCTGCTACTACCTTCCCCGAAGACTTTACATCTGCTTTGACCAGATACGGTTTTAGCATTGCCAATCCCGACTGCATGGCTCGGGCTGCCACTAACATTTCAGGCACAAAATATTCACCTTCTTCGAACAACTTTCCCACCTCGGCCATCGCGGCCACCATGCCTTCATTCAATATTGCAGAAGGTTCCGTGCCCTGATCCAGCGCCTCCTGAACCTTGGCAGTTGTTACCTTCTGCTCACCATCAATGATGCTTGAGTAAATAGCTCTTAATATCTCATTCATCGTTATCTAAGCTCCTTGTGGAATAATTAATTATAACCGTATCTACAAATTCGCCCGTGACCAACCTGTGAAATTCAAATGCTTGTTTCTGCTCTGGTGCGTACATATCGCAAAATTTGTTCACGGGATAACAACCCGATAACTGTATTCCCTGCTCCGCGAACCGGAACCTGGGCAACATTTTTGTCATCCATCTTCTGAAGCACCTCCATCAAAGACATTTCCGGAGTAACTTCCTCGACTTCGCTGCAGGATATCATGATCTCTCCTGCAGTCACTTCTCCCCATTTATCGGGTTGAATGGTATTAATTTCGTGAATGGTGACAATTCCACAATAATTATTATCATTGCTATCGACAATGATAAAAAACCGTTTGCCACCAAGTATAATTTTTTCGTTCACAAGTCTTTCTAGCGAGATATCAGCAGGAATAAGTGGAAGATCTCGACTCATCACTTGCCAGACACGTGTGTTTTGTAGAATTTGTCGGAGCCCAACTTGCGCAAAGGAACTTGCAGCGGCATTTTGTAGAAACCACCCAATGAAAATAAGCCAGATGCCAGAAAAAGATTGTCCCTGTAAAATGGTGAAAATACCCACACCAATGAATCCGAAAGCAATAATTTGACCCGCCATTGAAGAGACACGCGCGGCGTGTTTAATATCGTTTGTTGAATTCCAGACAACAGACCGGAGTACACGTCCGCCATCTAAAGGAAAGCCAGGGATCATATTAAAAACGGCCAGAGTCAAGTTAATACGCCCTAGCCATTCACTGGGCGCAGACAGTAAAATGAATTGTCTGTCGATCAACCACAGACCGCCAAAAATCAGAGCAAGCACAAGGCTGACCAACGGGCCAGCAATGGCAATGTGGAACTCGGCTTTGGGTGTTTTCGGCTCTTGTTCCATCTCAGCCACACCTCCGAATATAAAGAGCGTAATGCCCTTAACCGGAACCTGATTGCGCAACGCAACATATGCATGTCCCATTTCATGCAATAAAACAGAACCGGCAAAAAACATGCTGGTTATAAAGCCAAGAACCCAATTAATTGGAGATTTAAAAGCTGGATATTCATCTGGAAAGTAACCAACCGCCAGAGACCATGTCATTAACAGGATAATGATCATCCAGCTTAGGTGCATACGAACTGGAATCCCCCAGATATTTCCAAGTTTAATTCCACCATCCATGATGAATTTACCAGTATCCCATAACTGTAGAATAATAATTGCTAAGATAATTTTACAATAAACTACACGTAAAAACCTGATCTCCAAAGCGATTCTGCGAACTCGCACCTTCTCTTACCCAAGTGTATAATGGTTTTTATCTGCTCATGAAAAAATATACTCATTTCTTTATGATCGTATTAGTAGCATGTGCAATTCTGGCAAGGGTCATCCCCTGTGCGCGTACAATTGATGACTCTTATATCACTTATCGGTATGCCAGAAACATATTGACCGGTAATGGCTTCGTATTTAATCCTGGGGAATATGTTCAGGGAACTACAACGCCTTTATATACAATCTTAATGACAGGGTTGGGATTTTTTTGGGGTGGAAGCGAGGCGCCATTTCCACAGATTGCTTTGATCGTAAATGCCCTTGCCGATAGCGCGACATGCTTGTTATTATTCTCAATCGGCAAGCGATTGGGTTACGCTATTGGGGGTGCCGCGACTGGCCTGGCCTGGGCGATCGCGCCGTTTAGCGTTACATTTGCTGTCGGGGGGTTAGAGACCAGTGTTTACATCTTTCTACTCACCGGTTCAATTTGGGCTCATTTAGCCAAAAGAAGAAAAATCGCTGCGGCTTTTGCTATCATGTCGCTTCTAACAAGACCTGATGCAATTTTGTTGGTTGGACCTCTATTTATCCATCGTTTATATCAGGCTAAATTTGCAGAGGAGAAAATCAGTGCTGCAGAAGCGATGTTGTTCCTGATTCCCGGAATAGCATGGGGGATGTTTGCTTGGTTGTATTTTGGGAGTCCTATACCCCATTCTGTACAAGCAAAACTTGAAGTGTACAGACTTGAATCTTTTTCCTCTTTCATAAGGCTTGTCCAACATTACGCACTTATCTTTATGCAAGACCTGGTTTTGGGTCCCATTATTGGCACGGGTATTGGATTGATATTGGTACCCTTTCTTTTTGTTACAGGTTCGATTAAAGCCGTAAAAACGGATTCTGCCATTCTCCCATACGCGCTCTATCCATGGCTTTATTTGGTGGTTTTTTCAATTCCCAATCCCTTAATCTTCCGTTGGTATCTGGCGCCGCCCACATCCGTTCTGTATCTGTTTGTTCTAATGGGCGCCGAAAAACTGTGTATGGATATTTTTCATATTGGGATGTTCAAGGAAAAGACAAGATTGCGGAAATGGCTTGTTGGAATAATAGTTATTGCATTTCCATTGTTGTTGAATATCAATGGCTGGGAGATTCGTCCAGACCATGGACCAGGTAATCCATCGCCAGGAATGGCCTGGATAAAGTTGGAATTACTTTACTATGAAGCAGCTTCTATAGTTTCACCGCTTATGACAGAAGATACGCTGCTAGCGGCGGGAGATGTGGGTGTTCTAGGTTTTTACACCCCTGCAAGAATCCTCGATACAGTTGGATTAAATTCTCCTCAATCCTTAGAGTACTACCCAATTCCTCAAGATGAATATGTCATTAACTATGCTATCCCAACTCAATTGATCCTTCAAGAAAAACCTGATTGGATTATCATCTTGGAAGTATATGGGAGAAACACTTTTCTACGGAATAAGGATTTTCATGATCGTTATAAACTGTGGAAAACGCTTCCGACGGATATTTATGGTAGTAAGGGATTATTATTATTCCGAAAAGTACCCTTCGAATAAAGTGCAGGCTTGTACAGATTAATATACAAGCCGGTTAAGAGATGTAAAATAAATTTACAATGTACAAATTACCGTTATTTCCCTTAGAAACTGTACTATTTCCTGGGACGCCAATTTTTCTGCACATCTTCGAATCGCGCTATAAGCTAATGATAAAACATTGCCTGGAAACAGGTCAACCCTTTGGCGTGGTCTTGATTCGCCATGGCGTTGAAGCCATGGGACCATTGCCCGAACCCTATTTTACTGGGTGTACCGCTCGTATTGTATCAATGGAAAAACTGGAAGACGGCCGTATGAACTTGGTCGCAATGGGAGATGAACGGTTTCGCATCCTTTCACTGGATCTTTCTAAGCCATATCTAACTGGCCAGGTGGAATCTATTCCTCTTGAAAATTCAACCACGATAAGGGTTGTTCGATTCCGAAAACTGCTGAATGCGCTTGTTTACAAATATGTTGATCTGTTGAAGATGATCGGGGCTGAGGAGTATGAACTTACCGACCTTCAGTTGCCAGAAGATCATCTGTCGGTGCTTTATTTTTCTGCTGCCTTGTTGCAAATTCCAGCGTTTGAAAAGCAGCCTCTTCTAGACGCCCAATCTGCCCAAGACCTATTATCTCTTGTTTTTCGCATATATAGACGCGAAATTGCAATTTTATCTAGCCTGCATCAAATCAACGATTCCGAAGCCACCCGAATAGCCTGGTTAAATTAAATAATTCAGATGTTATTTGTTATAATCTGATAAATTTTGCGCTGAGCATTTTGGAGGATGGATGAAGAAGTATATGTATTTAATAGTCGGCGGCGGGATGACAGCCGTTGCAGCCATTGAAGGTATCCGGGCCAATGATCCAAAAGGCGCGATTGGTGTTGTAACCGATGAAAAATACCCTCCCTACAAACGGCCTCCGTTGACGAAGGGATTGTGGCTTGGTAAGCCATTTGAAAAAATTTGGTTCAACCTTGAAAAATATGGAGTTGATATTTTCGTCAGTAAAAAAATGGTCATGCTGGATCCCTCGGCGAAAGTTGCTCTTGATAACTCTGGTGAAATTTATAGCTATGAAAAGCTTTTGCTCGCAACGGGAGGTTCTCCAAAAAAATTGCGGTTAACCAATCCGCATCCTGAAATAATTTATTATCGGACACTAGCAGATTATGAACAATTGAGATTGCTTTCTGAGACATCGCAATCAATTGGAGTGATAGGAGGAGGATTTATCGGATCGGAAATTGCAGCGGTCATGAGACAAACAGGCAAAGATGTGACAATGATCTTTCCAGAAAACAGTATCAACGTCAATATCTTCCCAAAAGATCTTTCTTCTTACATTACGCAATATTACATTTCGAAGGGGGTTCGGGTGATCTCAGGCTCATTTGTTAAGGATATTGAAGTCGAAGGAGCCAAAATATCATTAGCGACAAACAATTCTGAGACAGTGATGATGGATGCTGTAGTGGCAGGAATTGGCCTTGAACCCAATACTGATCTGGCCGATATAGCTCATCTCAAAGTTGATAATGGCATTATTGTAGATGAATATTTACAGACCAGCGATCCAGATATTTATGCGGCTGGCGACGTGGCGAATTTTTACAGTCTGCAATTAGGCAAGCGTGTGAGGGTCGAACACGAAGATAATGCGCTCTCGATGGGCAAAGTTGCTGGGAACAATATGTCGGGACAAAAATTAGCATATACACACCTGCCTGCTTTTTATTCCGATATGTTCGATCTTGGCTATGAAGCCGTTGGTGAGTTGTCCAGCGCGTTACAAGTGGAAAGTGTATG
>JABLXC010000040.1 GCA_013178185.1 Anaerolineae bacterium
GAATTATTCATTGATATCCCAGGTGAAGAGACAGAATGGCTTGGCAGGTTGGCAAAACTGTACAACACCTACATTATTGCGCAGTGCAAGGCGCGCTGGCCCGAGGTCATGGCAAATCGCTTTTTTAATACACTTTTTATCATCTCTCCTCAAGGCGAGGTCGTTCACAAAGCGGCCAAAAATCATATCTGGTGCCGGGAACGTTCCTGCACCCCGCATGATGTTTATGATCGCTGGGTGGAGCTTTTTGGCGATGGCATCGAGGCGTTTTATCCTGTACTGAGGACGGATGATATCGGCAACATTGGCACAATCTGCTGCAGCGACGCTGAATATCCTGAGGTTGTACGGGCATTGGCGTTTAATGGCGCAGAGGTCGTTTATCGCCCCAGTGAAGCGATGCCCATGACGGGTAATTCGTATCCGGGTGGCGGCGGGTGGATGACTCAAAATCGCGGACATGCTCAATTTAACAGCGTGTATATGATCTGTCCAAATGTGGGTCCGGTTTTCTTGCACCCAAAGATGAGACATCCCGTTGATATTGCTGGAGGTAACTCTCATATCGTAGATTATCAGGGGAACATCATGTCTTATTCCGCTTCCGGGTACAACACGATGGTAGCGGCGATCATAGATATCGAAGCCTTACGCCAATTCAGGGTAATGAACCTGAACAGCAACTGGTTGAAAGATGTCCGCACTGAAGTGTTCAAGCGCATGTATGAACAGCCTATTCACCCGAAAAACTTGTGGCTTGAGCAGGATCCACTCCAACATGAAGCGGTGGATGAGGTTTACCGCGAGAATATTCGCTGCTTATTGAAACGCGGTACCTACACTGCACCGTATTATTCTTTTCAAGGCTGTCATTATCAAGGTGAAGCCACCACTATGGAGCAATGGCAAGACATCAAAAAACTGTGGGATGGCTGGGGCGAAGACGAATAGAGAAGGTCTCAATCCGTCTGACTATCATTTCAGTTTTTCCATTGAAAGGAGCAGCAATGTCCGAGCAAGGTATCACAGAGACCGAAGGAACGCGAGAATTGAAGCGCGTCTTAGGGCTTAAAGATTTGATCCTTTATGGTATCGCCATGATGGTGCCTATTGCGCCTGTGGCAATTTATGGCAGTGTGACCATGGTTACACAAGGTCACATGGCGCTTGCGTATATTTTGGCGATGATTGCTATGGCGTTCACCGGTTACAGTTTTGGGCAAATGGCAGGCGCATTTCCTAAGGCTGGTTCCACCTATGTATATACACGGCGGGGACTTAATCAGTACCTTGGATTGCTTTCTGGCTGGACGATATTGTTGGATTACGTCCTCATGCCAATCATGAGTTTCATCATCCTGGCCATTTTTGCTTCGACGTTGTTCCCGGCTGTGAGCTACTGGGTTTGGATTCTGGGCGCGATCATCATTGTAACGTTTGTCAATTTGAGAGGTGTGACTTCGCTGGCAAAGATGACCACCGCTTTGGTCATCTTTATGTTTGCAGTGCTTATTTATTTTGTGGTCAGCGCTGTCATCGGATTGAGCAACGGTGTTGGCGAAGGAACGCTTTTCTCGCTTTCACCGTTTTACAAGGCAGAAACTTTCCAGTTTAGCGCCATCCTGGCTGGGACGGCAATTGCCTGTTTTTCATTTTTGGGGTTTGACGCCATCAGCACGCTGGCAGAAGAAACGAAAGATCCTGCCAAAAATATCTCTGTGGCAATTATCATCGCTCTGGTGGTTGTGGGATTTCTGTTTGTTCTGCAGGCATACCTTGCGCAGTTGATCTGGCCAGATTTCACAACCTTCCCCAATCTAGATTCAGCTTTTTATTTCGTGGCTGGTGAGGTCGGTGGTCAGACGCTTTCCGTTTTTCTTACCCTGGCGATCATGATTGCAGGCCTGGCAAATGCCTTAGATGCTCAGGCGGGATGCTCTCGTTTGCTTTACGGCATGGGAAAAGATGGCGTGATCCCGCAAAAGATATTTGCCTACGTGCATCCAAAAACCCAGATCCCGGTAATTAACATCCTGTTGCTGGCAGTTGCGGCGGTCATCGGAGCCACCCAGAGCCTCGAAACCATCATCAGCATGATCAATTTTGGCGCGTTGTTTGCTTTTGTCATGGTCAACCTGGCAGTCATCGGACACTATTATTTCAAAGAAAAGCGGCGCGGCCTTAAAAATACGATACGCTACCTGGTGGTCCCGGCAATTGGCGCGGTGGTCTGTTTGTTGTTATGGTTTAGCCTGTCTCCGTTGTCGAAAACAGCCGGTTTTATATGGCTGGCAGTTGGGATCATCTATACAGCCGTGACTACGAATTTCTTTAGAAAACCTTTACCTGAGTTGAGAGAAACCCGGATCTAGAATCCCTCAGATGGCTTTTTGATGTCCATTTTTCTTGGGGGTGCAGCCTGCCAGGCGCCATGGCAGGCTGCACTACGTATTCTTGGGTTGGGGCTATAATTAATCGAGCGAATTTTGACACCCATGTTAGAGGCAGCCCATGTCCAACGCGATTCAAATTATCACTGATAGCACTTGTGATCTACCGGCGGAGTTGACTTCGGCCTATGGCATCACGGTACTGTCGCATACTCTGGTTTGGGGAGAAGAGCAATACCGTGATCGTATAGACCTTCAGCCTGAAGAATTTTATCGTCGCCTGGAGACCGATCCGCGTCTTCCCAAGACTTCGCAAATTACGATCCATGATTTTTTGAACGCATTTGAGAGGGCGCGATCGCTCGGCGCCAGTGAGATCATCGTCATCACGCTCAGCAGCGCCTTGAGCGGCGCTTACCAGTCGGCCGTTGCGGCTGCCAGCCAGGTCAACCTGCCGGTGCATGTCGTCGATTCGAAGTCTGTCACCATGGGGCTGGGGTGGCAGGTGCTGACAGCCGCTCGCGCCCTGGCTGAAGGGAATACAGTGCAGTCGGTGATCCAGGCTGTCGAAACCCTGCGGGGTAAATTGCAGTTGTTCGTTTGCATGGATACCCTAAAATACGTCTCTACCGGCGGGCGCATTGGGAACGCCGGAAAGCTGATCGGCGCGTTGCTCGACATCAAGCCGCTGGTCTGGATCAATCACGTCACGGGGGTCGTTGAACCGCTCACCATTGCCCGCACCTACCGGCGCGCCGTCGAAACCTTCTACCAGAAATTTTTTGAAAAGCTGGATGCGCGCGGCAGGGCTTTGCGGATTGCCATAACCCACGGGAATGCCTTGGAGGAGGCTCAGCGCCTGGCTGATCGGATCCGGGCAGAATTTAGCCCGATCGAGTTATTGATCAACACCACCGGGCCGGTGTTGGGCGTCAATACAGGCCCTCGCGCCCTGGCCCTGGCCGGTTACCTGGAAGATTGATTCTCGGATGATGGGCTGTATTCCTTGCGGGAGAACTCGCCCTGGTTGGTTACCTGGAAGACCGAGCGTAAAGCTGGGTTAAGACACCCTTGTCCTGACGAGTTAAGGTCGTTCAGGACAAGAGCTTTACCGTTAAAGCGGGTTTTCTCTAAGCAGGGAATAAGGCGAATTCAAGAATCAGGTAGCTGGAAAGGCGTGCTAAAGCAAGGCGCGATCGCGCTCGGCAGCATACTCAATTTTTTCTCCCCGGACTTTTTTCTCTAAAAAGGCTGAAACCACTTTTTTAACGGCATGAGCGATATCATCCAGGTCTTTGCGGGTCATTTGCGGGTTTACACTGCTTAGCCAGAGCACTTCTTCGTGCAGTTTTTCGGACACCGGGCATTGTCCTGGGCCGTATTCCACCTTGCCTTTGTAATGGGCGCATTCAAAGGGACATTTTGTTCCGCCGTAACCGGATTTTTCGATGAAAAGGGGTTCGAGGTTTTGTGAAATTGGCCAGCGAGTAGTTGGCAGCAGTTTTTTATCAAAAACCCCTTCTGCCGAAAGCGCCAATGCAAAGTTCAACATATCGCTGCCAAGCACTTCCTGTTGGATGCGGATGAGGTAATAGTAATAGATGGTCTCTCCCCATACCGGTTCTTTGGGCAGGATAATTCCAGGGACATCTTTCAACTGCTCGCTCAAATAGCGACCGTTTTTATTCCGAGCCTCAACAAACTCATCCAGCTTCTTCATTTGCTCAATGCCAATGGCAGCCTGTAAATTGGTAATCCTGTAATTGGTGCATGGAAGACCCCAATGATATTTTGAAGAACTGCCCAGGGATCGTTTTCGAGCAAAATCGCTGTAGCTCCACATCTTTTCATACAAGGCGTCATCGTTTGTAATTGCAAAGCCCCCTTCTCCTGTGCTGATGACTTTGCCCGCAACCGTGCTGAAGACTGCGATGTGTCCCGTTGTCCCCGACTTTTTTCCCTTGTAAGTAGCCCCAATAGCACGGCAGTCATCCTCAATGACCCAAAGATTGTGTTTCCTGGCGATCTCCATGATGGGATCCATATCAACCGGCGCGCCATAAGCGGAGACCGGGATGATGGCCTTGGTGTAGGGGGTGATTTTCCTCTCGATATCGGCCGGATCCAAATGCAAGTAGTCTGGGTCAATATCTGCAAATACCGGGACAGCATTTTGCTCAAGAACCGAAGTATCAGAAGAAACGAAGGTGTACGGCGAAACTATCACCTCGTCGCCGGGGCCAACCCCAATTGCTGCCAGAGCGACGTGCAGCGCCGTTGTCCCGCTGGTCACAGCCAGAGCATGTTTGACGCCAAACCAGTCGGCAATTTTCTTTTCGTATTCCTCGGTGATGTTGCCGCGGCGCAGTGCTCTCGATTTCATGACATTCGTTACAGCTTCAAGCTCTTCCAACCCAAAGAAATCCGCTTCAGGGGGCATGCCTTCAGTCCGGACGGGCGCTCCCCCCTCGATTGCCAATAATTCTTTACCGCTCATTCGGTTTCTCCTGAAAAGAAAATAAATCCTTGTTATAGGCATTAGATGTTTGACATCTAATGTCTTTTGTATTATAATAGTTCTGAATAGAAAAGTCAACAGTCTGAACGCTGGTTATATTTTGTCAAATTGATATGGGGTTGTCCGATGGAATATTCTCACTTATCTGCCGCTGTTGATCGTATCAAACCAGACCTTATCGCCTTATTGCAAGACCTTGTCCGAATCCCAAGCTATCCCTGCACTATTGAGCAGAACAAATGCCTGGATCTTATCGCCGATTTCCTAAACGATCCTTCCATTCGCCACCATCGCTGGAAGCCAAATTGGGAACAGGTGGAAAAGGTGGTTGCACCGAGCAACGGCGCTTTGCTTTACACCCACAATGATACATTTCTGAAGACGCGTGATCAGATCGGCGTTCTGGTTTCTGAATATGGAGAAGGAAGCCGCTTGATTGTCTTGAATGGGCATGTTGATATCGTCGGCGTCGAGCCCATGGCCGATTGGACGGTTGACCCCTTCTCTGGTTTTGTGAAAGACGGCCGTCTTTATGGGCGCGGCGCCATAGACATGAAAGGTGGTTTGGTGGGGTTAATTGGGGCGCTTAAAGCCCTGGCGGAAACCGAGACGGAGTTGAAAGGCCGGGTCCAACTTCATGCTGTTCCCGAAGAAGAGACTGGCGGCAACGGCACGCTGGCGTGCATCGAGAAAGGATTTATTGGCGATGCAACAGTATTTGCAGAAACGACCGATCTAAGGGTGCTTTACCACCACACCGGTATTCAGGATTTCAAAATAAAGTTGGTGGGCAACCCTGGTTTTATTCTGAGGCACAGCCCTGGAGTCGACAGTGTGTATGCCATGGGCAAGGTGCTCCGGCGGCTGGAGGAACTACAGCATCAGCGTGAGATCGAAGCGAGAAAACGAATACCCGATTTTCTCGACAATGACTCTCCTGGCTTTATCAATGTGGGCTCTGTACGCGCTGGCGAATGGGATGCGACCTGTCCTACTTATTCCTTCGCTCAGGGATTGATGAGCCTGCTACCCGGAGAAACCCCTCAAGAAGCCCTGAGTGAACTAGAGGCCGCTGTCAAAGAAGCGGTTAGCGACCACCCCTGGTTTGTTGATCATCCTCCGCTGGTCTTTTCTCAATCGATCGGCCATTTGGGCGGGGAGTTAACTTCTGACCATCCCCTGGTTTCCGCCTTCACTGCGGCCTCTACCCAGGTCGGAATAAATCCTGCCGGTTTGCCCCAGGGACGGTTGATGGTCTGTGATGCAAAAATTACCCAGGGTGGTGGCTTTTCACCTTCCATCGTTTTTGGGCCCAAGGGGTGGTCTGCTCATGCCCCTGATGAATGTGTGGAAATTGAATCGGTCATCCAATGCGCAAAAGTAACTGCGGCCGGCGTAGTGAATTATCTCTCACGGGCATAGCCCGGTTGCGAAATCTCAACTTTTGCTTTCTGGAGATGAGGAATGAAACAACCGTTATTTGATGTAGAAATAAACCAGATGCGCGATTTCTCAAAATCGAAGTTACTTCCTCAAGCGGTGGCTGCTGAGATTCGCAAATTGATTATCGAGGGCGTATGGTCGCCAGGAATGCAGATGCCTGGCGAGCTGGAGTTGACTGAACAGTTAGGCGTCAGCCGGGGTACTCTCAGAGCTGCATTGGAAGAATTGATCGCCCAGGGTTACGTCGTTCGAAGGCATGGCGTTGGGACGTTTATTCACCAACGGCCGCTAATCACCAATAACCTGCACATCAATAGCAGCGTGGCCGAAATGATCAAGTCCATGGGGATGCGACCTGGGTGTATAGAGCTGGAGATTTCTATCGAGGATGGTTCTGAACAGGTTTTGGCTGAACTGGATATCCATACAGGGATTGAGGTGATTGTAATCAAGCGTGTTCGCACCGCTAATGACAAACCCGTAATTTATTCCGTAGATTACATGGATCCTGCGTTATTGAAACACGGTAAGAAACCGTTAACAATCCAGGAATTAAGATCACTTTTGTGCGTCGAGGATGCCTCTCTCTATAACATTCTTGATCATCGTCTTGGCGTACATGTTGACCATGCGCTTGCTGAAATCAAGCCAATTAAAGCGGATGAGCTTTTGGTTAAAAAGTTATCAATTCATCCAGACAGCGTTTTACTCCGAATCCGGCAGATTGATTATACGAAAGAAGGTCTGCCTGTGATGGTCTCAACGGAATACCATGTTGCAGAAATCTCTACTCATTACATTTATCGTAAGCGGTAAACATTTGAGAAAGGCAGGTACGCATTGAAAAATATTGACCTTGTAGAAGGAAAAGTTGCTTTCATTGATCAGAATAAATTACCCCATGTTTTGGATTATGTCGTTACTGATGACTATTTAGTCATTGCAGACAACATTAAACGCCTGAGCATACGAGGCGCCCCGGCGATTGGGGTGTCGGCTGCCCTGGGGATTGCGGTAACTATTCAACGGATGGAAGAAGAAAGCCTAGCAAACCTTCAAAAGAGATTCGGGGAAATTTGCGACTTTATGGCGGTTGTGCGGCCTACTGCCGTAAATTTATCCTGGGCTGTGAACCGCATAAGAAAGAAAATGGAAAGTTCCTCCCCTAAATCAGTAGAGGAGTTTAAGAGAATTTTGCTTCAAGAGGCAAAGGACATCAGCCAGGAATCAGAGGATGAAAGCCGCAGTATGGGGTTGTTTGGCGCGAGTCTATTGCCGGATAACTGCCGCGTTTTGACAAATTGTAATGACGGGATGTTATGCGCCGTCTCTTATGGCACTGCGGCGGCTGCCTGGTACGTTGCCAAAGAGCAGGGCAAACAGATTGAGGTCATTGCCTGTGAAACTCGCCCTCTGATGCAAGGGGCGCGGCTTACAGCCTGGGAGTGCATGTACAACCATATCCCTGTTACAGTTTGCACGGATTCTATGGCGGGTTATGCTATGGCTCAGGGGATGGTCGATGTCGTCATGCTGGGCGCTGACCGAATTGCCTTGAACGGCGATACTGCAAATAAGATCGGAACCTATATGCTCGCGCTGCTTGCCAGGGCGCACGGATTGCCTTTTTATGTTGTTGCGCCTACTTCGACTTTTGATTTGACGATCGAAACTGGGCGTGAAATAAAGATTGAGCAGAGAAACCCCGAAGAAGTAACCCATTGCGGCGGTTCGCGCATCGCGCCGGAGGGCGTGAGCGTCTTGAACCCGGCGTTCGATGTAACCCCCGGGACGCTGATTACCTCCATCGTGACTGAAAAAGGGGTGATTCACTCTCCCTTCACCAACGGAAAGATCAAATCACATTGCCTGGGGTAACCATTGCGCTATGCTGATGGCCGCCTATCTCGAGGTGAGCGTGTTGTGCAAGGAAAGGAGGAATATAGTCATCATACCTTTGGTTCGTCTCAGGGTTGGTGCATCGATTTATCCGAAACATAAAGGGTTGAAGCGGTGTGCAAAGCGAACGTCTAATGATCAAAGCTATTTTGAGTCCTGAAAAAGCGAAGCTTAAAGAACCCAAAATTGAAGACAAGATGCCAATCCCCTGAAGCTCATCGAGTTGAAAATATTTTTAGCCGAATAAATAGGAGAGTGGAACCATGTCCGTTTCTAACAAAGTTTTCAAAATCTTGTTACAAGGGGGATTGCTGATTGTTTTGCTATTTGTCTCTGCATGTGCGCCGGCAGCTACCCCAACACCGGAACCGACTGCTGCGCCCAAAAAAGTTGCGCTCGTCATTAATGGCACATTGGGCGATTTGGGTTTCTTCGACTCTGCCAATAATGGCGTTGTGAGGGCTGGCAAAGACTTTGGCATGGATGTTAAAGTCATTGAGGCAACGTACGACACCAACAAATGGGAGCCTGCGTTAATCGATGCAGCCAATGGACCCTATGATGTCATTATTGCAGGCACTTTCAATATGAAAGAGATGATGGAGAAAGTTGCCCCCCAATTCCCCGATAAACAGTTCATCCTGTTCGATGTTTCTGCCGACTTCGAAAAATGCCCGGATTGCAAGAATATTTATGGCATTGTGTACCGGTATAACGAAGCCGGCTATTTGGCAGGCGCATTAGCTGCCAAGGTCACATCCTCCGATATGTCTCGGGCCAATGCGGATAAGGTGGTTGGTTTTGTGGGCGGCATGGATATTCCGGTAATTCAAAACTTCCTGGTCGGTTACGAGAAGGGAATCAAAGATACTGACCCCGAAGTCAAGCTGTTAACGGCATTTGCCGGCGACTTCAATGATCCTGCCAAGGGGAAGCAGCTCACAGAGCAAATGGTTGACAACGGCGCGGATGTCGTTTGGGCAGTGGCAGGCGCTACAGGTCTGGGTGTTTATGAAGCTGCCCTTGAGAAGGATATCTACGCCATCGCGGTCAATGAGAATCAGGTAAAAGCTTTGCTACCCAATAATGCCGGCTACGCCGATACGATTGCAGGGGCTGCGATTGCAAATGTTGGCCAATCGCTCTACATTGCACTGGAAAGTTATTCAAAAGGAACGATGGTAAGCGGCCAGAACGTGAGTTATGGCGTCAAGGATGGCGTCGTAGACCTGGAGAACAACGAATATTACCAGAAAATCGTCTCTGAAGATATCCGCCAGCAGATGGAAGCCCTAAAGAAAGAGATTGTTGACGGCAAAATAGAAATTCCTTCTGTTGGAACCTAGTTCTATATGGTTCTTTGCAGGCTCCCTGATGCTTTCAGGGAGCCTGCGAGTCGCCCGTTTTTCACCGGATCAAATAAACGTGTTCATTGCCTGAAGAGGGTCGAGAATTTTGCAGATGAAATTAAGAGATGCCGCGTTTTCTAATTCATCCTCCGAGGATGTTTTTGCACTCAAGCTGCAAGGTGTTTCCAAGAGTTATGGAAATGTCAGGGCCAATCGAAATATTAATTTAAGCGTCCGTAAAGATGAAATTCATGCAATTGTGGGTGAAAACGGTGCAGGAAAAAGCACCCTGATGAAGATTATTTATGGGACGGTTGAACCGGATAGCGGCAGACTTGAGGTTTGGGGAAAGCCCGTCCAAATTCGCTCTTCCCTGGATGCCATCCGTTTGGGTATTGGAATGGTATTCCAGCATTTTACACTTGCCCCCAATTTAACCGTCGCCGAGAATGTTGTTTTGGGCGCGGAACCCAGCCGTTTTGGCTGGCTTCAGGCAAAAACGATTGAAGACGTAGTGAACTCGTTGGGTTCGTCGTTTGGATTTCATGTTCCAACAAAGGCGCTGGTCAGAGATTTATCGGTTAGCCAGCAGCAGCGAGTAGAGATTCTCAAGACCTTATATCGCCGGGCAAAGCTCCTGATTTTGGATGAGCCGACTGCGGTGTTAACGCCACAAGAAACAGAAAGCCTGTTTGATATTATCCGGAAGCTGCGCGCAGAAGGCCACACGATTATCTTCATTTCTCACAAATTATTGGAAGTCAAAGCCATTGCAGACCGGATAACAGTATTGCGGCAGGGAGAGAACGTAACAACCGTAGATGCAGAGAACGTTACCCCTGCAGATATCGCCAATCTGATGGTCGGGCGTTCTGTTCTTTCAAAAGTTACCAGAAGTTCTTCAAAACCTAAAGAGAAAGTTTGCGAAATTAAAGACCTGACCGTTCTTTCTGACGCGAAGAATGAAGTTGTCAAAAAAATTTCTTTGACCATACACGAAGGTGAAATCCTTGGCCTGGCAGGGGTGGAGGGGAATGGGCAAAGCCAGTTAATCGAGTGTATCTTTGGTTTACGTTCTCCTAAAAGCGGGCGAATACTCTTGAAGAACTGCGATATTACATCGTATTCAGTTTCACAGCGGAGAAGGCTGGGGATTGCATTTATCCCTCCAGACCGGCGGACATCCGGTGTGGCAGAACAGGCTAAAATTTTCGAAGTGCTGCTTGCAGATCGAATGAGCAGTCCCCCCTTTAGAAAAAGGATGTTTCTCGATCAGTTCCAGATAGGTCTAAAAGCAAAAGAGCTTATAAAAGAATTCGGCATCAAAACGAGCAGCCCAAATTCCCCGGTAGGCAGTCTTTCTGGAGGCAATATTCAAAAAGTGGTGCTGGCTCGAGAGATTTCGAGTAATCCAAAGTTATTAATCGCGGCGGAACCTACGCGAGGGGTCGATGTTGCCGCAGCGGAGTTTGCTCATAACCGCTTGCTTGATGCATTGAAACAAGGCCTGGGGATTTTGTTGCTGACTTCTGACCTGGATGAATTGGTTCTGCTCGCGAATCGAATCGCTGTTATCTACAAGGGACAAATCGTCGCCATCGAGAAAAACCGTCCAGGTCTGGACTTGAAACAAATTGGCCGCTATATGATGGGCGTTGACCGCCAGGATGCTTCTTTGCTCGCGCAGCAGGGATTTGAATCGCTCTAAAGATTGGGTTGTCATTCAAACCGTGGAGAAAAATGTGACATCGATACGATTGAAGATCCAGCAAATTATTGATAATGTAAAAACCCTGCCTTCGAACGATTCGTTTTCTGTTATTGTGAAAGTGGTTCTTGCCGTACTGCTTGGTCTCTTGATCGTCTATCTGGTTACTTTAGTGGTCAGCGAGAATCCCCAGGAAGCTTTTAAAGCGTTTATTACGGGGCCAATTTCTCAGCCTAATAGAATTTCTGATTGGATTACCGATGCGATCAACCTTACCATGTTGGGTCTGGCGATCTCTATCGTTTTTCAAGCGAACCAGTTTTCATTGGGGGCTGAAGGGCAACTAATTTTTGGGGCAATGGCGGCCGGTGCGGTTGCGCTATTTTTACCTCCATTTACAGGCCTTTTTATCGTAGGATTGATTGCCAGTGGGGTTGCAGGCTTTCTGTGGGGCGTTCTTCCGGGGGTGTTAAAGGCTTATCTCGGGAGCGATGAAATTGTATCCACTTTGATGTTGAATTTCATTGCAGTACAAATTTACGATTTCTTGTTGCAAAATTTTTTCATGCCTCCCGGGGCAGGTGCCATTCTTTCTGATGTCTTTCCAGCGCAAGGATTACTCCCGGTCCTCGGCGGAAAGGTGCGCACCAGCGCAGGTTTAATTGTGGCCGTTCTGGCAGTGATTATCGTATGGGCCATGTTATACCGGACTCCCTATGGCTTTAACCTCCGGATGTCGGGTTTCAATGAAAAATTTGCCCAACACATTGGTCTAAATGTGAAGCAAGTGATCTGGCTTTCGATGGCTGTGTCAGGAATATTTGCCGGGATTTCAGGTGGCATTTTGGCTATGGGTGTCCATACCCGGTTGGTTCAGAGAATTTCTGGTGGAATGGCATTCGAAGGCATTATTGTCTCTATGCTTGCCCAAAATAACCCGCTGCTGGTCCCTGTTGCAGCAGTTGCTTATAGTTATTTGAGGATCGGCGCGGATGTGATGGAGCGAACGAGCGATGTCTCGCGAGAAATTGTCATTGTTGTACAGGCAATCATGATCCTGTTCTTGACAGTTCAGGCATTGCCGCGAATAAGAAATTTACGGTTGAAATATGCCTTTGGCAGGAAAAAGATGTAAAACCTCCTTCTAACCTTACATCTCAATCCTAAAGGGTAGAAATCTTATGGAACAAGTTATCACTGCAATTCTTTCCGCCTCGTTTATTTATACGTTGATAAGAATTTCCACGCCGTTGATTCTTGCCGCGATGGGCGGTTTAATAGCCGATCAATCCGGCGCGATCAATATTGCCCTTGAGGGCTTGATGCTGATGGGGGCTTTTACCGCGCTCGTTTTTTCGGGCTGGTCGCAAAATTCGACCATTGGTTTGCTTATGGCAATTGTTTCCGGGATTCTTCTAAGCGCCTTGCTGGCGCTATTTCATTTGCACCTCAAGGCTGATATCATCCTGGCGGGGATCGCGATCAATATCCTCGCTCTCGGATTAACTTCCTTTCTGATGTTTCTGATTACTGGCATCAAGGGGTATTCTTCTGGCATTGCGGTTGATGCACTTCCTAACATAAACATTCCAATTCTTCAATCGGCGCCGTTCTTCAAAAGTTTTTCCGGTCACTCGATCATTTCTTATCTTTCCTTATTGAGCGTGGTAGGCACTTATCTTTTTCTTTACAAAACTGTATTTGGGTTAAGGTTGAGGTCTGTTGGCTCGAATCCATCTGCCGGGCTGGCTTCGGGCATTTCCGTCATTAAAATCCAATGGCTTGCCATCCTGATCTCAGGGGCTTTGTGTGGTTTGGCTGGGGCTCAGCTTTCCATATCAACGACGAAATTGTTTGTTACAGGCATGGTGCAAGGGCGAGGTTTTATAGCCCTAGCGGCTGTTTTGCTTGGAGGCCGTAAACCGCTGCGGGTGTTTTTGGGCGCGCTGCTTTTTGGCACCTTCGATGCTCTTTCGAACACTTTTCAGGTTTTGACCAATTTTCCTTCGCAGTTCATCTATATCATCCCATATGTCGCCACTTTAATCGCGCTTGTGATCTATGGCCAGCAGTCCCGAAAAGCAAGACAGCAAGCTTCTCAAGCCGCTGAGGCGCAGGATATTTAAACAGGGACGCGATGAAAAAAAACCCACGCTTGCTAGATTCATTCCTCTCTATGGTTGAGTATGAACAGGCTTCAGCTTACATCAGGAGCTGGACGAATCGCCAGCCTGAATTTGGCCTGATCCTGGGTTCCGGGTTAGGCCAGGCGTCAAGCATTATGAAAGATGATGCGATCATTCCCTATGCCGATATTCCGCATTGGCCCATCAGCACCGTTTTGGGGCATGAGGGCAGATTGCACCTGGGATCGATCGGCAATCATTTCGGAATAGTGATGGAGGGGCGGGTTCATTACCTGGAAGGATACCGGATGGGGCAGGTGGCCCTTCCTGTCCGTGTGATGAAACTGCTAGGTGTGAAGAATTTGATCATCACTAATGCAGCTGGAGGGCTTAACCAGTCATTTAAAGGGGGAGACCTCATGTTGATCCGAGATCACATCAATCTGTTAGGCATGGCTGGTTTTGACCCGTTAAGAGGCCCTAACGATGAGAATTTTGGAACCCGCTATCCCGATATGTCTTCGGTTTACGATACGGAGCTGCTTAAATTGGCTCACCGGGCTGCAAAAGAGGCCAACCTGCAGGTTCGAGAAGGGACTTATATCTGCATTTTGGGGCCAAGCTATTCGACCCCCGCAGACCTGCGCTTGCTTACGATGTTTGGAGCGGATGCAGTTGGCATGTCCACGGTTCCAGAGGCCATTACCGCCCATCATGCGGGTATCCGAATTTTGGGGATTTCTTGTATCACGGATATGAATGAGAATTCTCTGGAGCACGAGGCGGTTTTGGAATCGGCTGCCAGGATCGGATCGAGACTTAAGAAACTCCTGGAAAAATTCTTTGAGTATTTGCCGGTGGATACCAATAAAAATTCTCATTAGGCAGTGAGAGAGGGAGAAGAAAAACGATGTTGATGGTTGATGTGATTACTCATAAGCGGGATGGCCTTGAACTGACGCAAGAGGAGATTGAATTTTTCGTGCAAGGGTTGGTTAGCGGAAAAATACCGGATTACCAGGCTTCTGCTTTCTTAATGGCTGTTTATTGGAGAGGGCTGTCCCACCGGGAAATCGTCTGGTTGACCGATGCAATGGTGCATTCGGGAGAAGTCATTGATTTATCCGAGTTAGACGGCATTAAAGTGGATAAACATAGCACCGGCGGAGTTGGCGACACGACCACAATCGTTTTGATCCCGTTGGTGGGTTCGGCTGGCGTACAAATTGGCAAGATGTCTGGAAGAGGCCTGGGGCATACGGGCGGCACGATTGACAAGCTGGAATCGATCCCCGGTTTCAGAGTGGCTTATTCCAGGGAGGAAATGATCAAACTGGTCAAGAGCACAGGCGTAGCGATCGTTGAACAAACTCAGAACCTCGTGCCTGCCGATAAACTGATCTATGCGCTGCGCGATGTAACCGGCACCACTGCAAGCATCGGCCTGATCGCCAGCAGTGTGATGAGCAAAAAATTGGCTTCGGGCGCAGATCGAATTTTGTTGGATGTAAAGGCGGGAAAAGGCGCCTTTTTGCCCGATTGGGATGATACCATCGCCCTTACAAAAACGATGGTGGCTATCGGAGAAAGTTTCGGTGTTAAGACGGTGGCGGTTCTATCCAGTATGGACCAACCGTTGGGAACTAGAATTGGTAACGCGCTTGAGATCCGGGAAGCGATTGACGTCCTTTCTGGAAAACAGCAGGGAGACCTTCTTGATCTTTGCCTCTATTTGGGCGCAGAATTGTTGATGTTATCTGGCCGCACAAAAGACCATGAGGAAGGCGAAAAGATATTACGGGATTGTATTTCAAGCGGGGCCGCCATTAAGAAGTTTCGCGAAATGGTCAAAGCGCAAGGGGGCGATGACCGCGTGGTGGATCACCCTGACATTTTGCCCGCTGCGCCTGTTAAATTACCATTCTATTCTGCGCTGGATGGGACGGTTCAAGGCTTCGATACCACTAAGATTGGCCAGCTTCTCATCGGTTTGGGGGTCGGGCGTGCAGCTCGCGAGGATAAGGTTGATCCTTCCGTAGGCGTTGCACTCAGAAAGCGCTGCGGCGATCCTGTTTATCGCGGCGAAGTAATCGGTGAGGTGTATGCCCAGGACGAAAAAACGGCCCACTGGTATGGAGAGGAACTTCTGAAACTCATCACCATAGATAATTCGGAGCCAAAATGTCTTCCCCTTATCCTGGCGAAGATAGACTCCGAAGGCGTCCATGCTGTCGCGTAATCATTTTTATCGATATTTTCTGACGAATTTTTGGAGGTTGATCTATTATGGAAAACGAAATGCTTGCTGCAATGTTCTATGCTCCGATGGATCTTAGAATAGAACGGGTGAAGAAACCATCCATCGAGCCTGGCGGAATTCTCCTTCAGATTGGAGCTGCGACCACCTGTGGGACAGATGTCAAGATTTACACGCGTGGTTATCCGGAGCTACCTGTCCTGCCGATGCCGTTTGGCCATGAGTGCGCTGGCACGGTGGTTAAGGTGGGCAAGGATGTTAAAAATGTGGAAATTGGAGAACGGATTGTTGCCGGCATTGCATCCCCCTGTGGAAAATGTTACTGGTGTAACCGTAATCAACCTGAGTTCTGCGTTGATAGGACTTACTCAATCCCAGGAGGGGCGATTGCCGGCGGCGCGTTCGCGGAATATATTGCAATTCCCGAAAAAATCGTTCGTAATAACATTCATCGCATCCCAGAGCATCTTTCCTTTGCTGAAGCGGCTTTAATTGAACCCCTGGGATGCGCCCTCTATGGAATTGAAATGCTCCCAGAAATCCGGCCTGGCGATTCGGTTGTCATTAATGGCGATGGCCCTTTGGGGTTGTTTTTCCTGCGGCTGGCTAAGCTGCGCGGCGCTTTTGTTGTGACATGCGGGTCGGTGGAGCACCGGCTTTCCAAAGCGAAGAAGCTGGGCGCTGACCATATTTTGAATATTCGCGATGTCGGTGACCAGATCCAGGCGGTATACCAGATCTTGGGGCAACCCGGCCCGGATGTAGTTATCGAAGCGACAGGTCAGCCTCAGGTGTGGGAATTGAGCGTTAACATGGCCCGCCGGGGCGGCACGGTGATGCTGTTCGGGGGCTGTAAAGGCGGCACGACTGTTACCCTGGATACCCGAAAAATCCATTACGACTGTCTGACCATCAAGAGCCCTTCGGTATATTTGCAGACGCCTGATATTCTCGGCCGATCATTAAAATTGCTTGCTTCGAACGATGTGCCGGGCAAAGAGTTCATCACACACCATTACCCCTTGGAAAAAGTGGTTGAAGCCCTTGAGAACCACAAAAATCAGGTTGGTTTAAAGGCGGAGATCATCCCTCCCGCGTTTTGGGAAGAATAGCTGGATGAAGAATCAATTATCTGAAGCTCAAAAGAAGCAGTTGGTTCAAGAAGCCAACAAGGCGCGCCGTTTTGCTTACACGCCGTATTCTCGTTATCCGGTTGGCGCAGCCTTGTTGACGAGCAATGGGGAAATTATTTGCGGCGTTAATATCGATAACGCGGCCTACCCGGCGACGATCTGCGCGGAACGGGTTGCTGTTTTCAAAGCTGTTTCCGAGGGGCACAGGAGTTTCCTTGCGATTGCAGTGGTCACCCGCGACGGAGGTTCTCCTTGCGGTGGATGCCGACAGGTTTTGGCTGAATTCGGCATGGATACCGCCATCATCATTGCAAATGAGAGCGGCGAGATCCTGGATGAAATGAAAGTCTCCGATTTGCTGCCGCGCGCTTTTGGGTCTGGTAGTCTCCAACCATAAGGTCTGGATGAAGGACAACTGAATGGTCAAAACGGAACACTGGGTGGTAAATACGAGCGGGAATTTTGATGTCATCAACCTGACCAGTAAAGTCCGGAGCTTTGTAGAGCAATCCAATTGCCAGGAAGGGCAGGTTACACTTTACTTTCAACATACCACTGGCGCGGTGATCATTGCGGAACACGAAGTTGGCATTTTGGCCGATCTGCAGGATACTCTCCATAAAATTAATTCACCAGACCAGTTTTATCATCACCACTTGAGAGGGGTGGATCAAAACGGGCATGCTCATATCTGGTCTATCCTGGTATCGTCGTCGGCTTCGATCACTGTGCCTGTCTCTGGCGGCGAATTATTGCTGGGCGCATTGCAAGATATTCTGCTGGTGGACTGGCAAACGGATGACAAACCCCGCCGGTTGGTGGTACAGGTACTCGGAGAATGAAAGGCTCTATGGGGACAAATTTGTTTTTCTGGCTGGGCGGGATTTTTGTCCAGGATTTTGAAGATTTTGTTTTTTCTCAGATCGAGAGGCATGTTGGAAAAACTGGGGTTATCAATCCGAGAGAATTATTGTTGGATTGGGCACCAAGATTGCAGAAGGGTGAAGCTAATCTGAACACACTGTTTTCACACCTATCGACGTTGTTTACCCCTGTGCTAGATGTTCTACCCCCCGAATCCCTGCTCGTTCCGCCGCTGGCAAAAAACAGTGAATTGTACAATCTGCTTTCAGACCTAAAAAAAAGAGGAATTCCCTTGTGGCTTATGGTAGACTATCCCAAAGAATGGGTGTCCCAGATGGCGACATCCTCTAATCTTCTTCGTTATTTCAAACCAGAAAAAAGGATATGGTTTTCAGGGATTAGCGGAAGCAAAGAAATTTCCTCTCTTCCTGGCGTTCTCCAAGACATGGCCCAACTGCAATTGTCCGATTTGCTGGTCATTGATCCCGATATCCGCCGGGCGATGTCTTTTGTTCGCGCCGGTGTGCAATGCATTCATTTTGTGAATGCGGCCCAAACGAAACGAGAACTCGTTTTCCGAAAACTATTATAATAATTATGCGTGAACGCTAAGGAGGCCGAAATCGTAGACCCCAAACTGCTTCAACCCTATCTGAATTTTGCTGTTGAAACCGCGGTAGAAGCCGGTAAGTTTACCTTGGGATATTTTCAGACCAACCTGCAGGTGGATACCAAGGAAGATGGCACGCCTGTCACGCTGGCTGACCGCAAGGCTGAAGAATTTATCCGCCGCCAGATCGAGAAAAAGTACCCCGGACATGCGATTGTGGGGGAGGAGTATGGCATAGAGGGAGACGGAAACGCCAGCCATCGCTGGTTTATTGATCCGATTGACGGCACCCGGTCTTTCATGCGCGGCGTGCCACTTTATTCTGTCTTGATCGGCCTCGAAATTGAAGGGAATGTTGAAGTGGGGGTGGCTTATTTTCCGGCTTTGAACGAGCTGCTGGCGGCTGGTACCGGTTTGGGTTGCTGGTGGAATGGCCGGCCAGCGCGCGTCAGCCAGACCAGCCGGTTGGAGCAGGCGGTTGTGGCTTTTACAGATGTGATCAATTTTGGGCGTTACCATCGCCAAAAGGCGTGGGAAAGGGTGATGGCCGCCACGCATTATCGCGCCGGTTGGGGCGATGCCTTTGGTTACCTGCTGGTTGCTACCGGACGGGCGGATATTATGCTCGAAGCGATTGATAACATTTGGGATATCGCCATTTACCCGCCGATCTTTCGCGAGGCAGGCGGTTACTTTGGCGATTGGTCAGGCGAGGCCACCATCTACCACCAGGAAGGCCTGGCGACCAACCCGCTCCTTCTTCCGCAGATCTTGGACCTGATCAGAGAAGAAGAATAAAACGCTCACTTTGTTGAACTGAACTTCAGACGCCGGAGGGCTGCCCGTTTTTGGGGCCGGCAGCGCTATTCATTTTACAAATCTCCTGGCGGAACGCGCTTGCGCCCTGGCAGCCTCTTCGGCGCGATTTCTCGATGGGGTGTTGGTCTCCAGCGAGGCGAGAAGTCGGCGGGTTGCAGCGGCGATCTCATCCACAGCGGCGTCGAAGGCTGCCTGATTGACCTTGGAAGGTCTGTTAAAGCCGCTGATCTTCCGCACGAATTGCAAGGAGGCAAACCGAATCTCGTCCTCCGTTGCCGCCGGTTCAAAGTTGAAGAGCGTCTTGATGTTGCGACACATAAGCGTTTCCTTAATTTTGCAAGCCGGCGTGACAGAATTTTCTTAAAAAATTTCCTATCCGGTTTCAAAAGAAGTTTCAGGGCAGCATCCAGGTTGCCCCATCCCAAATGGTAATGCCAGCCGAAAGCAGTTCAGGTTCATAATCTGGAGGGCTGGCTCTGTAAAATTCGCCCGTGTCATTGACGAAGAACAGTACTCCGGGTTCCTGCCCTGTCTCGTAGAGCAGCGCCTGGCTGACGCCCTGTTTTTCGATCTGCCCCAGCCCGCTTCCGAAGCCGGTGAGTTTGATCCCTTTTTGCGTGATCTCGATCTGGCGGCTGCCGTCTTTGCTGAGCACCGGAAAATCCAGCGCTTCTTTGCTCTGATAAGCGCCTGCGGCCCCCTTCGTATCGAAGGATAGCGTTTCGTAATAGGGAGGGTCGCCTTCCCGGAAGTGCCTGGTCAAAAACAATCCGAGCCCATCAGAATATTCGAGTTCAACCCCGTCATCGTCCGGTATGTACGCAATCCGCTGTCCCTGGGGCGTGAAGAGATAGAAACCGGGTTGCTCGCCCATGAAATCGCTGACCAGGACGCCGATCACGCCATCCGGCGCGATGGCTGCGTTCGCAGCGCAGCCTGAATAGATCGTTGTTTCTTTTCCGCTGAGGATGTCTTTCGTCCGTAGTCTGCTCGTTTGGCAGCCAGATGCAGATGCCATGAGCGCTGTGGCCGGGGGATACCACCCTACGACGTGTTCATATTCAGTTTCCTGCATGGTAAATGTGTATAGCTTTTTGGTATCCGATCCATCGGCGGCAGAAGCCCATGCGCCTGTCATTGCAAACCCGGCGCCGGTGCCAAAGCACGAAGCGCCATAGTGCAGGATGTACGTCCCATCTGGCGACCACGATGGTTCGAAAGCCTGGCTGGAACCATCGCTGAGTTGGGTGATCTTCCCGGTTTCCATTGAATAGGTGTAAAGATCAGCCGTTCCCCCAGGGGTAAAAGCAATATACGCCAGCGTCTTACCGTCTGGCGACCACTCCAGGCTATCCCCAATCGTGAGCGCGCGCATGGCCTCGAACCCTGGTTCGCAAATCTCCGGCGTTTGGGGCATCTTCACGCCGGATGGAATCAGCGGTGTGATGGTTTCTAACCTTCCTTCTGGAAGTTTCAAGAGCATCAACGATAGATTCTCTAACGTTTCATAACTTTCTGCGGTGACGAAGGCAAAATAGCCGCCTGGCGCGATCCCTTTTTGCAGATGAGTGGGAGACATGACCGGCGTGGTTGTGATCTGCCTTAGCGCCGAGCCGTCGTCGTTGGCAACCCATAAGCCTTCGATCGCGGGGATCAGCAGCCAGGGACCATTTTCGGAAAGGGTGGTGCGTTCTACGGGTTTCTCTGCTGGCAATGGCGGCGCCTCTGTTGGGACGGCGGGCGCGCTGGTTGGAGTTTTTTGTTGAATTTCAGTGGGGCTGGGTTGTGTCGCGGTCGCGGGCGGCTGCTCGTTTTTTGTTGCAAAAGGCAGGCCGCAGGCCAGCATGAACAGGCTGATTGCCAGCAGGCTGACGAACCGTGTGGGGTGGGTTTTTGACATGGGGCGCCTCCGGGAGCTCTCTTTTCTTACGATTATACTTTTAGCGCTCCAAATACATTCAGGAAACCCCGCATCATCTTGTGCGCGCCGTCGGGGTTCAGGTACATCAATGCGCAGCCGCCCGGTATCACCGAGATGCCGTTTTCACGGCACAGCCGAATGGTTTCATCGGATGGGCTTCCGATTGCTTCGGCGGTTCTTCGCAAGAAGGAGGGCGGTTTTGTCCCCAGCGAGCAGTGTATCCATACCCGCCGGATGCCCAGGTCAATGCACTCCTGCACGATTTTTTCGGCAACGGCTGGCCGGTTGGTGATGAACACCGCTTCTGGCTTTTCGGGCAGCGAGCGTAAATCCGGATAGCATGGATCGCCCTCGAATTCTTGCGCATTGGGGTTGACGGCGTACACGGCGTAACCGGCCTGTTTGAACCTGCGATAGTTGAGGTTGGCGGCGTCTTCCCGTGAGCGCGATACCCCGGTAACGGCGATGTGTTTTTGAGCCAGGAAATCCTCTACCATCGTTTGCATCTTGTTCATCTTGATTTCTCCTCTTTTCTGGAATATCCGGCTTTTACCTCTTTTGTAGACTGAGAATCTGAAAAACTGCGGTCCAAAATCTATTTCATTGTAGCGTATTTAGCCTCGTACAACAGCTTTCAATTTGGCTCCCCAAGATCTTGACAGGTTTGCGAAAGCAGGTATAATACAAATATGTTTGTATAACAAACTAGTATGCATGATTGGAGGAACGAAATGGATCAATATGAGGAAATCAGACGCAGAACGTTACGCTACTGGTATGTGGACGGCCTGACCGAGATTGCGGTTGGCGTTGTCTTCTTTTTGCTGGCGATGTTGTTCGTCTTAATGGGCGTCATTGCGCCGTCGCCGGCAATTCACTGGCTGCTGGGATTGGGGCAACCGGCCTTGATCCTTTTGGGTTGGTGGGTTGGAGGGCGCGCCGTGCGGTACTTTAAAGAGCGCATTACCTATCCTCGCACCGGCTATGTGGAATATAAGCGTCCGCAGCCGAACCGCCGCCTGGCGAAGCTTGCCCTCACGGCCGTAATCTCATTCGCGGTGGCGATGATCGCGGCATCTTTTGCTTCGTCCATTCCTGAAGCGTGGCTGCCGGTATTTACGGCCGCTCCGATCGCTCTCTTTGTCATTTACATGGCCATCCAGTTTGGGTTGAGGCGGTTTTATCTGGCGGCGGCTGCAATCATGCTGGCTGGTTTTCTGCCGCTCTTGCTTGGGCTTGAAGGAGCTTACGCTTCTGCTCTGCTGCTGGGCGTGGTGGCGGTCATTTGGTGGCTCTCCGGCGCTTTGGCGCTGCGAAGTTACCTTCGCCAGACCACGTTGCCCGCAAAGGATTGGCAGGCATGAGCGCCGGCTTGCCGGAGTTGAGCGGCCTGGACCGGTTGATTCACGAACCGGCTCGGCTGCTCATTATGTCTGTTTTGTACACCGCCGAACAGGCCGACTTCACCTACCTGCTCACCGAAACCGGTTTGACGCGCGGCAATCTTTCCTCCCACCTTTCGAGGTTGGAGGAAGCCGGATATATTACGATCGAAAAGACCTTTCGCGGCAAGGTACCCCAGACCCTGTGCAGCCTGACGGCGCAAGGGAAAACCGCTTTTGAAACCTACCGCTCCCAGTTGAAGGAGCTGTCCCGGCGACTTTCGGAGGTGTAATGAGATCTGGATTTCTCCTGCTGGAACCGCTTTTGCTTCAAAGTTCACACGACCGATCTCATCTCTGTTTGATTTATGTCAAATGATAGCTGACCTGGCGGTGCTAAAATGATGATAAATCCTATGACTGAGGAGCAAAAATGGAACTGAAGGGAATCTCCTGGCTGGGGACCAGAACCAAAAATATAGAGGGTATGGTGAAATTTTGCATCGAACAGTTGGGTTTAAAGCCGGTCATTCAGGAGCCTGAGATGGCCGTGTTTGTCCTGCCCAACGGCGATGTGTTCGAAATCATGGCGCCGACCATTAACCGCCGCCAGCCAGAGCTTGAGGAACTGGAATGTCCTAAAGCAGAATTCCTGGTGGATGACGTCAAAACGGCGCGGGCAGAGCTGGAGAAATTGGGTGTGGAATTCGTCGGCCCGGTTTACACTGCTGAAAAGCACGCCTGGACGAATTTTCGGGCCCCGGACGGGCACCTGTACGGTTTGACCGACGATCAGCCGCTTCCTCCCAGGCGAGATAAGCCCGCGTAGGAGATCTGTATATCCTTTTTTTTTGATTAATCCTGTCATGGATGGTATCCTTTTAAAGCATCATTCAATTTCAGGAGTACCATATGTCCACTAAAACCATCCCTGAAGAGTTTTTAGATCTGTTCGAGAAACGCGCTTATGGTCATCTGGCAACCATCATGCCCGATGGCCATCCACAGGTTACCCCTGTGTGGGTAGATTATGACGGCGAATACATCCTGGTAAACACTTCGCGCGGTCGCCAGAAAGATCGCAACATGCAACGCTGTCCGCAGGTGACGCTTGAAATCCAGGATCCTGACAACCCTTATCGCTACCTTGAGGTGCGCGGCGTTGTGGCCGGAGCAACCGAAGAGGCCGCTGTGGCTCACATTGACAAACTTGCCAAAAAATATACCGGCGCCGAGAAGTATCCCTGGCTTGCCCCCGGCGAGGTGCGCGTTATCTACAAGATCAAGCCGGAACGCGTGATCCCCCACTAGCCGTCATCTTTCGACGATCCGCCTTTTGTTCACAGAATGGACGTCTCGCTGGCGAAACTCCCCGGCGGGATGTCCTAATTTTCTCACATTTTCTTTTTGATTTATTCCTGGCGGTCTTTTTTCTGCTTCTCCAGTTCCTTTTGCCAAAAGGCCTCTCCCTGGATGCGTTTGAGCTGCCTGATCTCGCGGATGCGTTTCAGGCGGCGGCTGCGCGCCCGGTAGAACAAGGTACCTGCCAGCCCCAGGAGGAAGCCAACCTGGAGGATATACGCCAGGGCCAGAACGCCCTCCTTGCCGGTGATGGCGTCCGGCAGGATGGCTACCGCTACTTTTCGCGCCGGATGGCGCAGGACATAGACCCCTGGCGTTTCGATGACGAAAGTGAAGACGGGCCTTCCCCGCGCCAGGGCGCTATCGAACGGGCATAAGCCTCGCCGGACGAAGCTGACCGCTGCCGCTTCATTTCCCGCCTGGCTTTGCACCTTTAGCCAGGGTTCCGCCCCCGCAGCCTCTAAGGCGTTCGTAATCTCCAGCAGATCCAGATCGGCGGTGTACAAGACATAGCGCCCAGGCGATTTGAACTCCAGCGTCGTTTCATGGGTGTTCAGGTTGAAATGGATCACCTCGGACGCGGTCACCTCTTCCACCAGCCCCAGTTTAACCGGCAGGAACAGGAACGGCGCCCCGGCCAGCTTCACAACTTCTCCTAGCGACAAGAAAACCGCCAGCAGCGCGATAAAGAAGACCACGCCAATCACGATGGAGGTGATTTTGGGCTGTCCTGCCTGATTTGTTTCCATTCCCCACCGCCTTTTTGTCTCGATGGTTCCCTCTGACCGGAATACTGCCAGGTCATCGCTTTCCCACCCGAATTGTACAAGAGAACCGGCGGAATTTCTATAGTTGCCTGCCTACCAGATCGCAATTATGGGAAACCTGTCCAGAAAGGCAACCTCCCCTCCTCTGTTCGGGCTTCGCACGAGAGAAGGGGAGGTTCCAATCAGAAAAACTTTATTGCAACAGGGCCGGGTTGAGCTGGGCAGCCCGGTCTACCAGCCAGGCGAATTCGATCACATCCTGGTCGCCGGGCAGCAGCCGGGCAACCTGGTAGGCCTGATCGCGTAACTGGTACAGGGAGAGGCCACGCGCATAAGGGCTGTTGCGCAGGACTTCGGCGTACTGAGAAGCAACCACCGCAAGCTGGTAGCGTGGGTCAGCCTGATCGAAACTGGCGGCCAGGTCCCAGGTGTTGAAGTTGCCGTTGATCTCCTGCACCTGATAGGTGTCCGGGTTCTGCCAGCGCAATTGCACGGTGGCGATGCGTCCCTGGGCGCCCGGGTAGAGCTGAACGGCGTACAGAGCGGTGGCGCTGTGCCCGGCGCCGAGCTCACCGGCGTCGACGCGGTCATTGCGGAAGTCCTGGTCTGCGATGGCGCGGTTCTCGTATCCGATCAGGCGGTAGCGGGCGACAACCTCGGGGTTGAAATCTACCTGCACTTTGGCGTCGCGGGCGATGGTTTGCAGCGTGGACGTGATCTGATCAATGAAAAGCTTGCGGGCCTGTTCTTCGGTATCCACATAGGCGTAGAACCCATTGCCCTTATCGGCCATCTGTTCCATCAAGACATCGTTGAAATTGCCCATGCCAAAGCCGACGGTTGTGAGGGTGATGCCTTCGGAGACATAGCCATGAATGCGGCTGAGGATGACGTTGGGGTCTGTGGCGCCGGTGTTAGCCACGCCATCCGAGCATAAGATGACCCGGTTATTCGCCCCGCTGCGGTAGGCGCGCATCGCCATATCGTAACCGACGATCAGACCGGCTTCGGCATTGGTGGAGCCTTCGGGGTGCAGGGAATAAATCGCTTCAAGGATCACCCCCCGGTTGGCGCCGCTGGTGGGTTCCAGAATGACCCGCGCATCACTGCCGTACACCACAATCCCAAGGCTGTCATCCGGCCGCAAGCGTTCGACCAGCATTTGCAGCGATCGTTTCACCAGTTCCAGGCGATTTTCCTGCGCCATCGAACCGGAAACATCAATCACGAAGACCAGGTTGGCCGGTTTGCGCTCGGATTCTGCCACGCGGTAGCCCTGGATGCCGAAGCGCAGGATTATGGTCCCGTCGCCGCTGTAGGGCGAGGGCGCGCCGTCTGCGTAAATGCCAAAAGCGACCGAGGCGGGGGTGGGATACCCCATATTGAAGTAGTTGACGTACTCTTCCACCCGCACGGAATCGGCCGGGGGCAGGTAGCCGTCGTTGATGTGGCGGCGCATGACCGTATAAGAGGCGGTATCCACGTCCAGCCCGAAGGTGGAAAGGTGATCTTCGCGAGCATCCACGAACGGGTTAATGCCGTAATTTTGATAATAGTTATCGGCGGGGGGCGCTCCCGCTGGCAACTGTGGAACCAGGGCGGGCTGGTAACCGCTGGTGGTGGGCGCGGCGGCCAGTTCCTTTGGCGCTTCTCCCATCGGTGGGAAGGGCATGGCGGTGGCGTATGGCGGGGGCGCCGCAGGCGGCAGCGGCGCGCTTTGACCGGCTTCTTCCCCCTTAGCTGTATCCAGCGCCAGCGGCTGAGCGGCGGTGTTGGTCGTTTGCAGGGTAGGGGTTCGGGCAGCCGGGGCGCAGGCGGCCAGCAGCAGGCAGAAGAGCAATCCTGTAATCGAAAGACGTTGTGTGTTCATCTTTTCCTCCTTTATGCGTGTCTAATCAGGTTTTGAATTCAGCATACCGTTCTCCCAGGCGCAGTGCTTGACGGCCGGATGACAGCGGTCTGACAGACGGCTGACAGGCCGGTCAGGCCGGTTTTTCTTCGTCCGGCTTTCTGGCGGCCCCGGCGCGACCTCGCAGCCGCCGCACCAGCGCGGCGATCCCCCAGCCGGCCAGCGCAAATGGGCCCACCACGACCGCCACCCAGATGATGACGTCTACGAGAAAGCCGAAGATCGCTGTGAAGACCCGCCAGGAAGCTTGCAAGGTGCGTTCGGGATTCCAGCCGCTGGCGGGCAGCGCCGGCAGCAGCCGGTTTGCGCTGCGCAGGTAGAGCGAAATGTGGGAAAAGGGCTGGCAGGTCAGGCAGTCGTGCGCGTAGGTGGCATAGTTTTCGCCAGTGGTGCGCCCAAGTTGCAACAGCGCCGTGTGCAACCGGGCGGATTGCCCGTCCGGTACGGCAAATTCAAGGAAGACCACACTGCGCTTTCCTTCGAACCAGCTCTGGCTGGTGACCAGGGCGCCGCCGTAGCTCGTGTTCAGGCGGATGGCTTCGGCGGCCGCGGCCTGAACGTCGTTCACCTCCAGTTCCAGCGTCAGGTTGTACACGGTAACAGTGTGCAGCAGGGGCACTGCCTGAGTCGGGTATACGGCGATAGGCGTGGCCTGGGCGGCTGCAATCAGGCGCGGCCCGGCGGCTGCCGGGCTGCAGGCGGTCAGGCCAATCAAGATGAAACATGCGAGAATTGCGAGAAAGATTTTCTTAACGTGATCCATCGTACCTCCTTTGGGCCGGTGGGTATGGAATAAAACCGGCCTCTTGCATCTTGAGGTTCGCGCTGAAAAGGTTGCGCCGCTTGATAAACGGCTGACAACCCGCTGACAAAAAAGGGTCTTTTTGCCTTGACAATCGCTATACCGAGCGGTATACTAGTTTCCTGATGGAAAACCGAACTGTCATTCTAAATTGCGCATTGAGGTTATTCGCCGCCCGAGGCTATGACGCCGTTGGCGTGCAGGAAATTGCCGAATCTGCCGGGGTCACCAAGCCGACGCTTTATCACTACTTTGGCAGCAAACTAGGCCTTCTGAAAACCCTGGTGGAAACCTATCATGATCCGTTTGTGCAGGCGGTGGAACAGGCGGCGCAATACAATGGAGATCTCCCCTTCACGTTGGAAAAAGTGGGAAACGTTTTTTTTCAGTTTGCACGGGAGAACCCGGTTTACTGCCGCTTGCAGCTTGCGCTCTATTTTTCACCGCGCGGCAGCGAGGCCTGGCAGGTCATAGCGTCTTGGAACGAGCGCCAACACCAGCAGATTGAGGAGCTTTTCAACGCTGCAGTCCAGCAACACGGCAACATGCGCGGCCGCCAGCGCCTGTATGCGGCTGTCTTTACTGGTTTGCTCAACACCTGTATTGGCCTGTGGCTGAATGGTTACGCCGAACTGGATGAGGAATTGTTGCGAAACGCCCTCCGCCAGTTCCAGCACGGCATCTACTCGTAAGGCGATTATATTTTTTTTGACCCAGATTATACCGAACGGTAAGTATAAAGAATTGAGAGAGGAGCGACATGACAGAACATCCCTGGGCAAACGATGCCTTCTTCTACCACATTTACCCGCTCGGCCTGTGCGCAGCGCCGCCGCGCAATGATTTTGTTTCCGCGCCCGTCCCGCGATTAGAGGAGCTTTACCGTTGGCTTGACCCCATCCAGGAGCTGGGCGCAAACACCCTTTACCTGGGCCCATTGTTCGAATCGAGCGCCCACGGCTACGACACGGCCGATTATTTTCAGGTTGACCGCCGCCTGGGAGAGAACCGCCTCTTGACCGCATTTTCCAAGGAATTGCACCGCCGCGGGCTACGGTTAGTTTTGGACGGCGTCTTCAACCATGTTGGGCGTGATTTTTGGGCTTTCAAGGACCTGCTTTCCACCCGCGAACGCTCGGTGTACGCCGCCTGGTTCCAGAACCTTGATTTCAGCCGTTCCAGTCCTTACGGCGATCCCTTTTATTATGAAGGTTGGAGTGGTCATTACGATCTGGTCAAGCTCAACCTTGCCAACCCGGAAGTACGCGCCCACCTCTTCCAGGCGGCGCGTTTCTGGATCGAAGAATTTGAAATTGATGGCCTGCGCCTGGACGCCGCTGACCAGATCCTCCCCGATTTTCTTATTGACCTTGGCCGGGTTTGCAGGGAATTACGCCCTGATTTCTGGTTGATGGGCGAGATGGTCTTTGGAGACTACAGCGTTTTGCTTTCTGAGGGCGGGTTGGATTCGGTCACCAACTATGAAGCGTACAAGGGGTTGTATTCCAGCCACAACGACCGCAACTACTTCGAGATTGCTTACGCGCTCAACCGGCAGTTCGGCCCACAGGGGTTGTATCGTCAGGCCAGCCTGTATTCCTTTGCCGACAATCACGATGTAGATCGGGTCGCCAGCGTTCTCAAGGACCCGGCGCATCTCTACCCACTCTACTGCCTGCTCTTCACCATGCCGGGCATCCCCTCGGTTTATTATGGCAGCGAATGGGGGCTGCCGGGGCAACGGCTGCCCGGAAGCGACGCCCCCCTGCGCCCCGCGCTTGACCCGGCTCAAGCGCAAACGATGCCGCAGCCGCACCTGGCGAAATGGATCGCACGCCTTGCAGGCATCCGGCGGCGCTGCCCGGCGCTGCGGCGCGGCGGTTATCGCGAGTTGTTGGTAGCGCCACAGCAGTTCGCATTCCTGCGAGAGCATTCAGAGGGGTCAGTCGTTGTGGTGGTCAACGCCGCTAACGCGCCGTCCCAGATGGAGATGCGCCTGCCGATAGAAAAGGGCTGGCTGGAAGACCTCCTCCAGCCGGGCGAAACGTTCCAGGTGGTGGGCGGCCAGGCGCGCCTGGCGTCTATCCCGCCCAACGGCGGGCGCATCCTGGCGCTGCGGCCGGGTTGAGGCCCTGAATTCGGGTTTAAAGACCGAGGCACATATAGGCTGCGGTCAGGTAAAGCAGATGCTTCTGGCGGCGGTCGAGGTTGGCGAACTTGAGCGCCCCCAGGCAGGAGACATACAACGCCAGGTGATATTCACGCCGCATAGCCGGATTGAACAGGCATTTTGTCGCGATCTCCTCGACGGCGTTCAGCAGCGGGTTGCCGGCGCTCAACTCGTCCAGGTAGATCTTGCCGGAGCCGATGCGCGCCGCCAGGACGTGTGCGATGATCTCGGTTGCCAGGCGGGCGAAGTCGAAGAGGGGATGCCCAAGGCGCGTTTCTGAAAAATCGATCAGCCAGACGAGTTCGCCGGGCCCCACCAGGATGTTCTCCAGGTTCAGGTCGCCGTGAATGATTGACTGGGTGCCGGTGATCGTTTCATTCAGCCGCTCCTCCAATTGCTCGATGGGATCGGGCAGACCGTAACGATCAAAGCCTTGGGAATATTCCAGCAGGAGGGTCTTGCGGGTGGCGGTTACCCGGCCGGGGGAATGGTCGGGGGGAGTGTTGCTCAACCAGCGCACCCGGATGGGCGGCTGGCCGGGGGTTGGCTGGCCGGTCAGTGTGATCGAGACGCCGTCCTGTCGTTTTTCGGCCTGCGGGAAGCGCCCTACCAGCAGCGTATTGCCCGGCGAGAAGACCATACCGCCCGGCGGCCGGTTGGATTCCAGCGCCGGCAGGGCTTTGCCGCTGGCTGCCACAGGCTGTAAAACAACGTGGGGCGGAAGCAGGCGATCGTATTCTTCTCCCAAACGAAAGACGCGCGGTTCGCGCTGCATCCACCAGTTGGGGCCAAAGCTATTGAACAGGCGGAACAGCAGGTCAGGGTCGGGTTTCTCTCGTAGCGCCAGGCGCAAACTGACCGGAAGGCGACCCGGCTCGGCGATGAAGGTGTATTGCAGCGCCGCCCGCTCGTTGCCGCGCACCGTAACTGGTGGGCGCTGGATGCGCGCCGTCATCGGCGGCAGGCTGTCGCGCACATAGGTTTCGTAGTTTTGAAATTCCCGCTGGATAGCGGCTTTCGGCCCAATTTTTACGATCGTATAGGCGTCCGAGCGTCCATTGGGGCGCACCGGTAGCGCCAAAAAGGCCCGCGCCCCGGAATAGCCGGAAAGGAATTCGCTCACCAACGAGAGGCGCGCATAGCGTTGAAAGAGCGCCGCCAGCAGGTTTCGCTCATCGGCGCGCAACTGCATCCCGGGGTTTGGCTCCAGGATCAGTTTGGGGTTGGGCGCCAAGGTACGGAGCGTCGCCCCGACAGAGCGCGGCCGGTAGATGAGGGCAAATAGGCCGATCCCGCCGCCAAAGACCAGGCTGAAAAGGCCGCCTGCTGCAGCCTGAGCCTGGGTGAGCCCCATGAAGGAGGTCACGCGCACATCCAATCCTTTGGAAAATAACAGAGTCTGGCGTTCCGGGGCCGGGTTACCCGCTTCGGGCAGCCATTGCAGCAACACCATGACCGCCAGGCGCTGTTGCCCGGCGGCGCGGGGCCGCACCGTCCAACGCCAGGTCAACGGCTGGCCGGCCGGGAGGTACTGGCGCTGGTCGCCGGAGGGCTGGATATCGAAACCCACACCGTCCAGCCGGGCAGCCGCCGCCAGGGTGTACCCGGCCAGGCGTTCCACCTGGAGGATTTGCGACTGGACATCATGCTCCGGGAATTCGGCCTGTACGATGTAGCCTTCCTGGTAGGGCGTCAGCGCCAGCCGTACGATATCCGAATCGCCAAGCCGCATCTTCGGCGGCCATTCCAGCTCTACCAACCGGCTCTCCAGGGCGGGTTTGAGCGGGGGTGGAGTTTCCTCCGATGGCGCTGTCGCAGTGAAGGCCGGGCTTTCGTTAGGCTGTCCTGCTGACGGTTCCTCTTTGGCGGGCGCTTCTACTTCGGCAGGAGCCTGAGTGGCTTGAGGCGCCAGGGTTGCGGGCTGCGCCGATAGGGGGGGTGCGGTCGTTGCGAGCGCGGCGTTATCCTTCTGCGGTGCGGACGTCGCGGCGGGCGCGCAGGAAGACAGCCCGGCGGCCACAACAGCCGTGAACAAAAGCGTGAACGCCGAAAACAGGATCTTCCTTCTCATGGCGGCGGGGGAATAAAAAGGGTGGGTGACAGGGTGGCCTGCAAGCGCTGGGGTTCGAGCTCGGGCAGGGCATAATTCAGCGCCGCCAGAGCGAGACCGACGAGCGCCAGGGCAACCAGCAAAAGCAAAAAACGCGTCCGTTTTGACATGCGATTCCTGGGCAAGGTGAATTCCCTTACCAAAAAGACGGTGGTCGGCACGGTAAAGTTCCGCCGGATAGGTTTAGTATAAATCATTCCGCCTCTGGCTGTATAATACCCGCAGGAAAAAAATCCGGCTGCAAACCAGTCCACACCCTGAGAGGCAACCCATGTCGGTCTGGCAAACCTACCCGCAAGATTACCGCAAACGAGAAGTGGAGACGCTGCTCTCGGCCGTGCGCGCTGGGGAATGCGCGGCGGTGGTTGGATTGAGCGGGGCGGGCAAGAGCAACCTGCTCGGTTTCATGGCGAACCGCGCCGGTGACGATCCCCCACTGGCGCTGGTGGATTGCAACCGCCTGGCGGCGCAAACTCTTGAAGCCTTTTTTAGCCTGGTCTATCGTTCTCTCGGCGGTGATGTTCCTTCCGGCGAAACCGGAGCGCGCGCCGCGCTCGAAGCACTCCTGGATGAGCGGCTGTTTGCGTCGGATGCGCAGCTTTGCCTGTTGTTCGACCGTTTCGATGCGCTGAGCGAGCCGCTCTTCCCGTTTGTGGCTGGCGGCTTGCGGGCGCTGCGGGATGCCCACAAGTACCAGCTCACCTACCTGACGGCGCGCCGCCGCCCGCTGGATGCGCGCAATGAACTGGCCGAGCTATTCGACGCGCATACCCTCTGGCTGGGTCCCCTTTCTCCGGCGGATGCCCGCTGGTCCGTCCAGCGCGCCATGGCGC
>JABLXC010000041.1 GCA_013178185.1 Anaerolineae bacterium
GCCTGAAACCGCGATCGATCGCCTGGTCGAACTCTCGTGGGGCTATCCTGCGCTGCTGCGGGCTTGCTGCCAGGCTTACGCCGCGGGCTGCGAGCTGGAAACGGAGGCGTTGCGGCGGCATCCGGTCGTGGCGAGGAGGGTGGAGGAGTTTTGGGCCGACAACCCCACGCCCGAGGAGTTGAGGCGCTGCGGGATCGAAGGCCAGCCCCTGCTGGCAGGCGCAGCGCCCTTGCAGGTGGACGCCGCAAGCCTGACGGCCAAAGAAGCCCTGCTGCTGGATACCTTGAAAGCCCACCCCGGCCAGGTGTGCGAGAAAGACGACCTGATTCGCGCCGTCTGGCCGGAGGACAGGGTATTTCTCGAAGGTATTCGCGATGACAGCCTGGCGCAGCTGGTGCGCCGTTTGCGCCGTAAGATCGAGCCGGATCCCGAAAACCCGCGCCATATCGTCAGCGTGATCGGGCGCGGCTACCGTTACCTGCCCTGAATCCCTGCCAAAATTTTCAATTTTTTTACATCCCCTTGATGACCTCTTGACGCCTCTCTGGGAAAATCAGGACAAGATATTCCCTGTGGGGATCTCTATGAGAACAAGATTTTGGACGAAGAAAAGAATTCCATCGCTGGCTTTGCTGGCTGCCATGCTCCTGGCGGCTTTGGCGACCGTGGCTTGCACGCCTGGGGCGCCCGCCAAAGCCCAGGAGTGGATCGACGCGGCCAAGGCGGAAGGCAAGGAAGTCGCCAGGCCGGAAGCCGCGCTGCTCTCGTTCCAGACTGCGCTGGTGGAAGCTCAAATCAGCCATGAAGCCGCCGGGAGCATCCTGGCAGTGCATATCGGCATTGATGAAAGCGGTAACGTGATCGACGGGTAAGACCTGCGGTTTTTATAAGAAGCTGCAGCCGCCTGCCAGGTTCTCCCGCAGGCGCTCCACCGTTTGGATGTTATCGCTGTACACCCCATTGCGGGCCAGCGAGGCGTGGATAATCTCCCAACCTCCCAGGCTGACCGCCACGTGGGCGATCTTCTTTCCGCCGGCTTCGCCGAAGAAGACCAGATCGCCGGGACGAAAAGGCGGCTCCACTGGGTGACCAGCGTGGTACTGCAGGTCTGCATCGCGTGGGATGCTGATGCCAGCCCAGCGGTGTACCAGACGGGCAAAACCGGAACAATCAATCCCATTCGGGGTGACGCCACCCCACTGGTAAGGGACGCCGATCAGCCGCAAGGCGTCTTGCGCCATCTGGGCGCGAAGTTCCGCTTCCTCTTTCCGCAGGCTTTCCAGCGCCCGCAGATCCGCCAGCGGCAGCCAGCCGCAGCGATCGGCGGCGATCTTCGCCCACTCTCCTTGGACGGCTTCCAGACGGACGGCGGTGCCGCCCAGGACGCGGGTCAGGGTCGCCGAGCGCGGCTGCGGCGCTTCGTGAAGCGCGGCAGCAGGCGCGGTCACCAGGTGGGTTGGCGGGGGGATGACCTTGCCGGTCAGGTAAGGCAGGTAGGTGTATCCCAGGTAGCCGTCTTCCTGCCGGGCGAAAACCCAGCGATCGTCCTGTTCCAGGATCTCAAAACGCTCGCCATACCAGGCCTGGTTGACCTGTTCGGAGTGGAAGGATTTTTCGGCGTACACGCAGGTCAGGTTGACGCCCACCGCCAGCGCCGGGTTATCAGGGCGGCGCAGCACATGCACATTGCCGGTATCCAGGCGCAAGCCCGGGAACTGGGCAGCCAATTGTTCGCAGAGGCGATCCAGGTCTTTTTGTTCCAGGATGCGCCCGCAGAGGAAGGCGGTTTGTTGTTCGATCTTTGAGACGCTCAGATCGAAGACGTGCAGGCGGCTATCTCCAAAACGCTGTCCTAGCCCCTTCAGCGCCGCTTCAAGGCGGTTTTTCATGCTACTCTTCTTCTCCGGCGCGCAGCCGCAGGTAGGAATCGTACCGTTCCGGGTTGACGTCGCCGCGCTGCACCGCCAGGCGGACGGCGCAACCGGGCTCGTCGCGGTGGGTGCAGTCGCTGTACTGGCAGTGCGCCACCAGCGGCCTCAGCTCTGGAAAATAGCCGTCCAGCTCTTCGGGCTGGATATCCCACAACCCCACGCTGCGCAGACCCGGCAGGTCGGCTACATAGCCGCCGCCATCCAGCGGGAACATCGCCCGCACCACGGTGGTGTGGCGGCCGCGTTGCCCTCCCCCGCTGATCGAGCGCACCTCTAGCCCCAATTCGGGCTGGATGGCGTTTAGAAGACTGGTCTTTCCGACCCCCGACGGCCCGACGAAGCCGGTGATCTTATCCTGAAGGCGGCTGCGGAGTTCGGCGATGCCGTAGCCGCGGTGGGCAGAGGTGTACACCACGGGGTATCCCAGCGGCGGGTAGCGCGAAAACAGCGCCTGCGCTTCTTCGGGCGACAGCAAGTCCACCTTGTTTGCGACGATCAGGGGCGGAATGTCCTGTTTCTCGCAGATCACCAGGAAGCGGTCCAGCATACGCAGGTGGGGGTCGGGGTTTTTGCAGGCAAAGACCAGGGCGATTTGATCGGGGTTGGCCAGCAACACCTGCATCTCATCCCCGCGCGGCGTGGGCGCGAGGCGCACCAGGGCGCGCTGGCGCGGTTGGATGGCTTCGATGACGCCGCTGCCATCCTGGAGAGTGCGGATCTCCACCCTGTCGCCGATGGTGATCAGATCCTGCCCGGCGCCGCGCTTCAACCGCCCGCGCAACCGGCAGGTGAAGCGCCCGCGCCCGGTCTCGACCGTGTAAAAACCCGATCGATACTGCACCACCCAGCCGGGGATTCTTTCCTGCAGCGCCATCTTACTGTGCTTGGGTGGGTTCGGGCGTCTCGGTTTCGGTGGGGGTCGGCGACGGACCGGGCGTCTCGGTTGGGCCGGGCGTTGGCGAGGGCGTCTTGGTCACCCAGTAAGAAGCCTCCCAGGGCAGCAGGCGCTGCGGTTTTCCGTTGTAATAAAGCTCGACCACCCGCCGGAAGATCGGAGCGCCGATCTCGGAGCCTTCACCGGCGTTTTCGGCCAGCACCACTACGGCGATATCCGGTTTGTCTTCGCGGTTTTCTTCGGTATAACCCGCAAACCAGGCATGCGGCCTGCCAAAGGGATTTTGGGCAGTGCCGGTTTTGCCGTGCACTTTGATCCCCAGCCCCAGGAAGGTGATATGGGCGGTGCCGCGCGGGTTTTCGACCACGCTCAGCATGGCATCCTGAATGGTCTTCAGGGTTTCCGGTTTAAGCGGCAAGTTGCCGCGCACTTCTGGCTGGAAGGTAAAGGGTTCTTCGCCGCTTGGCGAGGCAATCTTTTCGACCACCTGCGGGCGGTAAAGCGTCCCGCCGTTGGCGATGGCGGCGATAAAGTCCACCACCTGCAGCGGCGTCACCAGCATGGTACCCTGACCGATTGCCATTTGTACGGCGTCCTCTTCGCTGACCGGGTCGGGCATGGCGCCAACGTTTTCAGCGACCTGGCCGATGCCGGTAGCCGATCCCAGGCCGAAGGCGCGCGCCAGATTGGAGATATCCTTGGTGCGGTTCTGCCGGTAGAGATCCAGCCCGATGTGATAGAACCAGGGGTTGCAGGAGCGCATCAGCCCTTCTGGAAGGGTCAACAGGCCGCTGGGCGCCACTTCTTTTTCGTAGGTCCAGTCATAAAAAGTTGCGCCGGGCAGCTCGGTGAAATCGTGCTTGCAGAGGTATTCAGACTGGGGGGTATATAAACCGCTTTCCAGCGCGGCGGCCATCGTGATGATCTTGAAGACGGAGCCGAGCGGATAGCCGCCCTGGGCAGCCCGGTTCAAGAGCGGCTGGTTGGGGTCGTTCAAGATCTGGTTGAGGAGGATACTGCTGTTGAAGTTGTTTGGTTCGAAGGCGTTCGGGTCGAATGAAGGTGAAGACGCCATGGCGAGGATGCGGCCGGTCTTGACCTCCATCACGACCACCGCGCCGCGAAAACCGGCCAGCGTTTGCTGCACACCTAATTGCAAATCGCGGTCAATGGTCGTCGTGATGTTCATGGAGGGCATCGAATCGGTCTGGGCGAGGCGCGTGACCACCTGCCCGTTTGCATCCACCACGTAGAGCGAAGCGCCGCGCACGCCGGTCAGATAGTTATCCCCCCATTTTTCCAGGCCAGCCGCGCCGATCTTTTCATCCACCCGGTAGCCTTTACGCTGGTAGGCTTCCAGTTCTTCGGCAGGGATGGAGAGGACGTAACCGGTCACGTGGGGGGCGACGCCGCCGTTAAAATAGAAGCGCGAGCTGTAGTTGTTAATGGCCAGCCCAGGAAGGCTGGTCAGGATTTCGTAGCGCGCTTGGACGTCGGCCAACGGCACTTCGGCGACCGGCACGTACCAGTTCAGGTTCGGGCCACGGATCTTCTCTGCAATGGCGTCGGCGGTCATGCCGGTTACCCGCGCCAGTTGGACGATCAGCTCGCTGCGGCTGTCAATTTGCTCGGTCAGCACGCCCAGGGCGACGGCGTCGGCCTGGGTGACCAGGGCGTTGTCGTTACGGTCATAGATTGTGCCGCGCACCGGAACTTTGATATCCAGCGCCAGGCGGTTGCCGCCCCGTAGCTCCGGCAGGATCATGCCTTCTTCCCATTGGATCTTCCAACCGCCGTTTTCCAGCGTCAGGTTCATCATCGTCTCGCGCTGGATCTCGCCCAGCAGAACGGTTTTGAAGTGCAGGCGGTATGCCACCTGTCCTGAAGTGGGGTTGGTGAGGGCGCTGAGGATCTCGAAACTGAGCGATTCGAGGCTCAGGTTCGAGGCAGCGTCGCGGTATCGCTGGGTGAAGTCTTCCAGACTGACGGCGTCTCGGCTGACGGGGGTCAACAGGTCGTACATGGCCTGGTAATCGTCATTTTGCCAGGCTGTCAGAAAGGCTGTGGCTACAGTCTGGATGTCCGGAGCGCTGGTGATGGAGATTTGCGGCGCGGGTAGGGTGATGGTCGGGAGCGGTTCTACGCCGCTGCCGGTCAGATTGCAGGCGCTTAGCCCCATCGCCAGCAGAATAAACCATTTCTTAAACCTCATTCTTTCCTCCTGATCGCCTGCCAGCAGGTTACCCGGCGTCTTCGCCGCGCAGCACGGCTGGATAGATCGAGCATTCATAGCGCAATGCTGTCTGGCAGGCTTGCGCCACATCCTGGCGCGGGGCAACCTCGAACTTTTTTAGCATCCTTGTCAGATGGCAGAGGGGCAGCCCCATGACGTTGGCAAAGCAACCCCTGAAACTGGCCACCGGCTGGAAGGCGCTGTTCTGAATGGCGTAAGCGCCGGCCTTATCCAGCGGGTCGCCGCTGGCGATATAGGCTTCCATCTCATCGTCCGAATACTCCCGCATCGGCACCTGCGAACTGCATAGGTCGGTCAACAGCCGCCCGCTGGCAGGTTCGAGCGCAGCAACGGCGGTATAGACCTGGTGGGTGCGCCCGCGCAGGCGCCGCAGCATCTGGCGCGCCTCATCCGCCCCCGCTGGTTTGCCCAGCAACGCATCCCCATCCGCCACGGTCGTATCGGCGGCCAGGATGAGAGTGTTTTCAGCCGCCAGCGGCAGGACAGCGCGCGCCTTGGCTTCTGCCAGCCGCAGGGTATAAGGCTGCGGTTTTTCAGCGGGGAAGGGGGTTTCATCCACCTCGGCCGGCGCGATGCTGAAGGTCCAGCCTGCCAGGGAGAGCAGGTAGCGGCGGCGCGGGGAGCTGGAGGCCAGCAAGAGGGTCGGTAAAGCCATTGAGCATAGATTCTAACACAGAGATTTAAGAATTGGCGAAGGGCGCAGGAAAAGGTTGGGGTGGGAATAATCAAGTCCTCACAGGTCTTCGCAACCTGTGAGGACTGTTTTAAATGGGGAGGTTAAAGCCCTACGGGGCAGTGTGGTCGTAGGGGAACGCTGTTGTGTCGTTTGCCGAGAAGCAGCGATTGGCACCGTTGGTGAAGTTGGTGTTGGCGGTCCAGTCGGCCTGATCGCCCTTGATATTCCCAATCCACCACCATGCCGTATTATCGGCAGTCGTACAGCCGGTCGAGGCGGCATCGAGCTTGAGGGTCTTGGTGATGAAGCCATAGCTCCAAACGCGCAGGATCGGGTACACGAAATCAGAACTGTCGCGCTTGAGATAGTATTTGGGGACGCCGACCCCGCCGTCCTGCTGCCAGAAAGGATTCGTACCAATTTGCTTGCTGTAATCGGTGACCAGCAGGCTGTACTGTTGCCCGGCGGGGGCGTAGTGGGGCTTAAAGAGATACCAGCCATTGAACCAGCCGCTGTAAATACCCATCTTGATGGAGAGGAACTCGAACGGCGAAAGCGGGTTGCCCTGGCCGTCGGCGCCGACCTGCAGTCCGCCGTCGAAGCGGTGCTGCGCGTAGGGCGAGAAGGACTGCAGGTTCAAGGGGTCGAACTGGCTGGGGGCCAGCAATGTGCCGCTGGAGAGGTAATCGTCGTTGAAAGCGCCCTTGGGATCTTCACTGTAGAAATACTGCAAGAGTCGGTTCGAGGCCGGTCCGATGATGCCGCCGGTGGTGCCTAGGTGGTTGGGACCAATGTTTTCCGGCAGCCAGGCGTAAAGGTCCAGGTTGGCGTCGGGGTTGTTCCACTCCAACACAAAATTTAGCTCGGTGTAGGGCGGAACCGTGACGCGGTTGTAGGGGTTGGTGTTGATCTTGCCCGGCTCGACGTAATAACCGGCTGTGGCGCTATCGTTGAGGGTGTTGAAGGGGGTATAGGCCAGTGTGAGGCCGGAGACGAAGACATCCAGCCGGTAATGGCCCTTGCCGTTGGGGGTCGGCAGGTTGATGAGCAGGACGCGCGAGTTATTGGCCGATGTGTACGCCAGGTCGCGGTAGAGCGGGATGTTCATATAGACCGGGTCGTTCAACTGGTAGGCGTAAACATAGCCAAAGTTGACCGGCTGTCCGTCGGTGGCGCCCTTGACTTCGGCTAGAATGGCGCCGCGGTCGAGCGCCTTGGCCAGGTTCAGATAAACCGCCGCCCGGTCGGTCTGGGTGCCGCCAGGGATGGGATACTCGAAGGCGTTCATGTTCTGAGCGTTGTCGTCCAGGTCGCTGCCATCGGTATTCCACTTGCCCGGGGCAGTACCGCTCCAGCCCGGCCAGCAGTAGGGCGCCATGATGGTATCCAGGGCGCCGTCGCCATCGCGGTCGTACGGCACACCATATTTAATTGGAGCGCCATTCGTGTCGTTCCATCCCGTCGCGTTAGCGTACCCTTTGGTCGGGTCAAAATCGCTTACACCAGTGTAGCTGTCCACTGCAAAGGTGAGCGGGTCGCCCTTGGCGATGAGGTTGTCCTTGGTCTTGAAGTTCTTGGCGTCTGGCTCGTTCCACGGGATCTTGCTGTAGACGCGCGAGGCCGAACCGGAGACGAAGGCCGCCGCCATCGAAGTGCCGCTCATGTAGTCGAAACCCGAAGCGACGTTGCCGTAGTAGTTCGCATAAAACGGGTAGGTGGTGGGGGTGGTCGAGTAGATGGCCTCGCCCGGCGCGACGATATCCACCCAGTGGCCGTAGTTGCTGCCGTAAGCGCTATTGGCGGTGGCGTAGCCGCTGGCGCACTGTTCGGGCTTGAAGATCTCATCCGCGTCTGCCGTTCGATCGCCATTTTTGTCAACCCAGAGGTCATAGCCCTCCGGCGAAGGGGCGCGCGCCGCCCCGACCGAGATCAGCGCTCCGGCAATAGAATTTTCTGACCCGGATGGATTCTGTGGGGTAGGAGGCCCCTTTTCTAATGACGTACTCCAGGCGGCCGGGAAGGTCTTGCGGCTGGTGGACTGGTTGCCGGCGGCGGCCACCACCACCTTGCCAAAAGTGAGGATTCCATATCTCAGAGCTTCCCAGAGCAGCTTGTCCTTGCTGGTGCTGCCGAAGCTCATGTTGATGGTGGTGACATAGGCCAGGCGCGAGCAATACACCAGCCCGGCGGCCACCGAATAGGAGGTGCCATACCCCTGGGCGTTGAGCACTTTGACGGCGATGGAGTAATAGTTGGTGACGCCGATAGCGCTGTCGGCGTTGTAGTTGGCGTAAGCCGAGATGATGCCAGCCAGGTGCGTGCCGTGGCCGTTATCATCGTTGGATAAAGCGTCGTTGTTGACGAAATCCCAGCCGTTGATGACCCGCCCCACGATGTCGCGATGGTACACGTCGGCGCCGGTATCCAGGATGCAGACGTATGGGCTGTAGACGTAATCGTTCCAGACCAGGTCGGCCTGGATGGCGTCCCAGCCCCACAATTTGCCGGTGAGCATTTCGGAAGGAAAGGTCGGGTAAGCCGAGGACTGGTACGAGCGAAGTTGGGAAACCTCTTCCCAATTCAGGCGGGCGGTCGAGCCTTCGATGGTGGGGGCGTCGTAGCCGTCCGTGACAATGGTATTCCCCAGCAGTTCCTCGGCGCGTTCGGGCATCCAGTAGATGTAGTTCGGCTGAGCTGTGCGCACCTTGCCGGTGGCGTAAATACGGTCGGTCATGGCGAAGACATCTGTATCCTGGCTGAAGCGCAAGACGGCCATGTTCTCGTACTGGGTTGCCACCATAGCGCCCACCTGACCGGCCAGCGCCGAAGCACGCGCCTGGTAAGTGGCGGCTGCCAACCCGGCATCGAACCCCACCACGACCTCGCCCGGCACGTAGGGCGTTTCGCGGTCAATCTCCTGCGGGGGCGGGGCGGCTTCGACCGGCCGCGCTGGCAGGAAAGCGCCGGCCACCAGCGCCAGCAGCGTTGCGACGATCAAAACATGAGATTTTTTCATATCCATACCCTCCATCCATCCTCACTGCCGGGCGCCGGTTTTGCGGCGGTCCAGGGCAGGCTTGCCTTTGAGACGCAATCGTTTAAAAAACCATCTTCCCTGGGCAATTCTACCCAAGGTGATTTTACCTTATATTTTCCGCCAGAGGGGTGGTTGAGGGCGGCGTAGACCGGCGGGTTGCAAAGGATCGCCTTTCGAAGCGCAGGCGGTTTTCTCTTGTTCAAAGCATAACGCAATCCAGCGGCGGCGTCCTTAACAGTTTTGCAAAACGTTCATCAAGGTTCCAGCGCCAGCGTGCCCAGCTCTTGCCACGTTCCGGTCTGAACCAGGAACAAGGCGGGCTGTTGGTCCGCATCTACGACCCGGCGACCCTGTTCGGCCGAGGGCCCCACCACCAGAAGATAGCTTCCGGGCGGCAGGCTATCCAGCGTGAAAGAGCCATCCGCCGCCAGCGGGGCGCCTGGGTCGCGGTCGGGGTCGAGCATGTAAAAGCCGCCCCCGTCCGGCTCTCCATAGTACGCTGCGGCGTAGATGCGCAGCGGCTGTCCGGGCCAGGTTTGCGCGGCGCGCTGGATCTGGCCAGAAAGGCCACCCACCCCAGGCGCCAGCGTGGCTGTCGGGATGGGGGCGGATGTCCTGTTGGCGGCCGGCAGGCACCCGCCGAAAAAAAACGCCAGGAGCGCAAAGGCGACGATCTTAATTTTCAAAGAGCTTTACCAGTTCTTCAGATAATGCATGCCCACGTAATCATCGCCCAGGCTGGTTACCCCGCCTGGCAGGCTGACGCCGCGCTGCACGCGCGCCAGCGCCACGATCGGCTGGTCGCTGATGATGTTGGCGGCGCCGATGAAGCCGTAAGAACCCGGATCAATGGCGCGCGCTGCGCTGGGATCGGAGCCGATTTTGGCGTGCGCCGGAAGCGGTTTTCCCGTGAGGTTGACGGCGGTGATCAGGCTGCCATCGCGGCCGTAATACGTCAACTGGATATCGTTGGCGGGGCTGCTGCCGACGTTCAGGATCGAGAGATAGGTGCGGATGCCGTCTTCACGAACGGCGAACTCGACATACGGCAGGGCGACATAATACTTGCCATCCGGGCTGGCGGGCGGCGGGAGCTGGCCGTTGAAGGCCGTCAGCAGGCCGTCCTTGCCGATCACCTTGCCGACCACCGCCAGGCCGACGCCGTTGGCGCTGCGCACGACCGCAGAGAGGTATTTACCGGTCAGGACGCCCTGCGTGGTGGGGTCGCAGCCGTTGACGAGCAGCGCCGCGCCGGGGCTGACTGCGGCCGTCCCGCTGGCGGGATAGGTGGCAAAGAGGGTGCCATCTGCAGTGTAGTAATCTACCTGCACCTGGGCGGTGGAGGCCAGACTGGTGTTTTGGATGGAATACTGGCTGGTCTGCTGCCCGGGCCCGTAGGAACATAGAGCGCTGACCATGTGCCAGGCGGTCTGCCCGGCGCCGACGCCTTCAAAGCCGTAGGCTTTGTTGCCGCCGACCAGCACCTCACGGGCGGCCGCCACGATCTTGGGGTGAGAACCCGGCAGGCCGGAGAAGTTGGCTTCGACCACCACCGAGCCGTCGAAGCTTCCAGACCAGGGCAATGGAATGGCGGAGACGCGGAAGATATAAGAGCGCTGCGGCTCAACGGTGATGCCTTGCGGTGGATCATAGGTGTAGAGGCTGCCGTCGCGCTTGTAGAAGTGCAGCTTGAGCGATATGGGCACGCTTTCGATGTTCTGCACGCCGATTTCGGTATCGAAACCGCTGGTGCGCTGCACCCATGGCAGGTAAAAGAAACCCTCGCCTGCCATGGTGTTATCGAGCGAGGTGTAAACGATCGGGCTGTAGGGATCGCTGCTGCTGTACACCTGGCGGAACAACGCCGCCAGCGGCACTGTCGAACTGATCACCGCCGATCCTTTGAAGGTCTGGTCATAAAGCACGCTGCCGATCAGCACCACCCCCGATTGGAACGGTTTGACCGGGATGGCTCTGGATGGCACCGTCTCGCCGGTCTCGCGGTAATAGACGATGCTGATATCATCGCACTCGGGGGGGGATTCGCAGCCTTGGGTCTCGATCGGCGTATCGGCCGGGTTGAAGTACAGGATCGCCGAGTTCCAGACCGGACTAGACTGGGCGCGGGTTGGGCTGCCGCCCGACAGCGCCAGCGCCAGAAGGACGATAAGGACAGGCAGCGCCAGGGTTACTCGTTTCATTCCACCGCTCCTTTCATTGCATAAAACAGCGGCCGGCAGCGCCGGCGCTTCACCCTAAGATTACAATCTGCCCGGTCCGGAGTCAATAATCCTTTTGGGTTAACGTCCTCGATCTGACAAAATTGTAAGGCTGTGCAAAATCAGGGGATGAGGGGGATCAGGATGGTGTAGAAAGCCTGAAAAGCCTGATGGCGGGTCAGCAGGCGACCTTGCTGCTCGCCGCCCACCAGGTGCAGCGTTGAGCCGGAAGCCAGCAGCGCGAAACCGGAGGAAAGCGGTTGAGGAGGTGGTTCCAGGCTGACCCAGCTTGCCTCCCCGGCGGTGTAGCGCAGCAGCGGCAGAGGACTGCCCGCCGAATCGCTACCGCCGGCCAGGTAAACGCTGCCGGCCAGGCTGGCCGCGCTGACGCCGGCCCCGCCCGTTGGCAGGGGTGGGAGGACTTCCCAGGCGTCTTCGCCCTTGCTGGCGCGCGCCGGGTAGTAAGCCAGGGTTTCGTCCAGGGGCGCCGCGCCGGAAGAGCCCCCGGCGATGAGGATGCCGCTCTCAAAAGCGGCAGCGGCGGACCCAAAGCGCGGCGAGGGCAGCCGCCCACTCTGCGACCAGGCATCCGCCTGGGGGTCGTAGACATAGACGCGGTCGCTAATCGCCCCGTTGGCGCGCCCGCCAAAGAGATACAAGCGGCCTTCAAAGGCGGCCAGGCCGTACTCCGCCAGCGGTTCCGGCAGGGGGGCGGCGCGGCTCCAGCGGTCGCGGCGGAGGTCGTAAACTTCCAGCGCGTCCACGGTTTGTCCCGACGCCAGTATCCCGCCTGGAACGTACAGACGCTCTCCGAGCAGGGCGGCCGAGGCGGAAACCACGGCCAGGGGTTTGGCGGCGCGTTCTTGCCAGAGGCCCTGCGCGCTGGAGAAGCGAAGCGTTGAAGCGGTAACCCCGCCAGCGGTCTTGCCCCCTATCAGGTAGAGATCGCCCTGCGCTGCTGCCGCAGCCATCGCGCTGCGGGGTTGTGGCAGAGAGGGCAGGCTGGACCAGCGCCGGGGGATGGAGGTTTGGGAAAGCGGCATTGAATTCCGGTTATTCTGCGGCCAATCCCAGAGGACGTTTGCCAGCAGGCCAAGGAGCAACACGGCCAGCGCCGCTAAAAGCCACGCCAGCCAGCGGCCCAGCGGCCGCCGGGCGGCGGGCGAAGCGGGGATCTTTTCGGTTTCCTGTGGGGTGTTCGGGAGGGCCTCCAGCAAGCCATGCTGGATGGCGTAAAGGGCAGAAGCCGTCCGGCTGCCCGTGCCGGTTTTTTCGAAGATGTGGCGCAGGTGTACCTTGACGGTGTTGGCGCTGATGCCGAGCCGTTCAGCGATCTCTTTATTGCTGGCGCCGGTTGCCGCCAGCCGGAGAATTTGTTGTTCGCGCTCGCTCAACCCGGCATTGTTCTCCCGCATGTCTTCATTATAACCTGCGGTTGCAAGCCGTGATTGTCCCAGGGGCGGTTAAGTGGCGGCAGCAGCGGACCATGACAGACAAGGCGCTACGCGTCGCCACGCTTCGCGCGATGCGATAGAAGGCGTTGCGGGGTCTTTGTTTCCGCCTTTTCCAAATCCGTAACAGCCGCTTCTGTTGTCCCGTTTTTTGGATTCCTGTGATAGAATATTTTTGGGATAGGGAAAGGGGTAGCAGTTTCTGGCGCCGTTTTTGGTTTTAAGCAGGGCGGGAGACGTGCCGTGACGGAACAACGCAGACAGTTCGAGGACAGCCAGCTTACCCCTGACGAGATCCGCCAGCGAGTGGATCGTCTGAACCGCATGGCTGAAGCGCTGCTCCAGAGCGATCCACAGCGCGCCCATGAGTTGTGCAAACAAGCCATCGAAATGGCGGGAAGAGCGAACGGCGACCGGTCGCTGTTGACGAGCCTGGCAAAAAGCCACTTTTTGCTGGGGCGACTGCTGGCCGATAAGGGGGACTACCACCAGTCCACCATTCTTTACTTACAAGCCCAATCTATGTTCGAAGAAAGCGGCGCCGAAGCCGAAAACGGGCGGGCGCTGAACGCTATTGGCCTCAATTACAGCTTGCTGGGCGCCTATCCGGAAAGCTTGCAGCACCTGCTGAAAGCTGGGGAAATCTTCCATCGCCTGAACCTGGCCGAACAGGAAGCCGAGGCGCTCAACAACCTGGGACTGCTGAACCTCTTCCTGGAAGACCCGGTGAAAGCCAGCAAGCTGCTGAACGCCGGGTTGGAGATTGCACAGCGCACGCACAACCGCCGCCTGCAAGCCGAACTGCTCAACCGTCTGAGTATGGCGGCATGCGGGTTGAAGGACCACACCCGCGCTATTGAATATGGGCTGCGGAGCGTTGAAATCTATCAGCGGATGCAAAATCACCAGGGCGAGATCGAGGCGCTGAACAGCGTGGGCGACGCATACCTGGCGCGAAATGATTACGGGCGGGCGCTGGCTTTCTTTCAACTGGTGACAGGGGCGGCGGAACGGTTCAACAGCCCGATCGAACTGGGGCGCGCCCTGCGTAAGATCGGGGTGGTGGCCAGTTCGCTGGAACAATATGACAACGCCATCCAGTCTGTGCAGCAGGCGCTCGAAATCCTGACCAAAACCGGCGACCAAAAAGAAATCTACAAGTGCCACGAGACGCTGGCGATGATCTATAAGAAAAAGGGCGACTATGCCAGCGCGCTGGAGCATTTTGAGAAGTTTTACCAGCTTAAGGATAGCATTTTCAACGAAGAAGCCGACATCCGCCTTAAGACACTTGAGATCGTACACCAGCTGGCGACCACCCGCAAAGACGCCGAACTGTATCGGCTGAAGAACGTTGATCTGCAGAATGAAATCGAAGAACGCAAAAAAGCCGAGATTGCGCTGCAAGCCATGGCCGTCACCGACCCGCTGACCGGCCTGTACAATCGCCGCCATTTCTTCACCCTGGCCAGCCAGGAGGCTGAACGTTCGGTGCGCTATTCGCATGCGCTTTCGGTCATCATTATTGACCTGGATGATTTCAAGCAGGTCAACGATACCTGGGGGCACCTGGTCGGTGATCAGGTGCTGGCTACGATTGCCAACCACATCCGCGAGGAGATCCGCAAGGTGGATATTGCCGGGCGTTTTGGGGGAGACGAATTCGTGATCCTGTTGCCGGAGACTGAGGTGGGGCAGGCCAGGATCGTGGCAGGGCGGTTGCGGGATCGCATCCTGCGCCAGCCCACCATCACAGAACATGGCCGGTTAGTGGTCACCGTCAGCCTGGGGGTTGCCGGGGCGCGAGGAGAACGGTGTAAAGATGTAGAAGCGCTGCTCGACCGGGCAGACCAGGCGCTGTACCATGCCAAGCAGTCCGGCAGAAACCAGGTGAGCGTCTTTGGCGCCACCGCCGACCTGCCCCTGCTGAGGGCAGCCATGTCCAACGAGACAGTTCCAGCGGAAAAAGAAAGTTAAGAGAACGCGCCGCCTGATCTTTCACAGGCGGGCGCGTTGAGACTGAGGGGGCGATTTTGTAGTTTAAGCAGGCTCGCTTGCGGTTTTGGGGTAAAACAGATGCGGCTTTAGGAATAGATAGGCCACCGGCAGCGCCCAGACCAGCAGCGGGATGACGCCAACCGGCAACGGGCCGAGCAGGGGGTTGGGTTTTCCCTGGACAAAGAGAGCCGGCAAAGCAGCCATACCGTTGATGGCGGCATGTCCGATTACGGCCGGCCAGACGCTGCCGCCGCGCAGCGTGATCCAGCCCAGCAGGGTACCGCAGACAAAGGTGAACAAGACCATCCCGATGAGCCCCAACCAGGGCGCACCGGAGTAATCGAGACCGTAGTTGTGTCCCATGGCAATAACCGGCCAGTGCCAGACCCCCCAGATGAGGCCCATCCAGAGCATGGCCTTACGGGCGCCCAACGGCATCAGTTTGGGCTGCAAGTAGGCGCGCCAGCCGAATTCCTCGCCGAAGGTCGCAATGCCGTTGAGGAACGGCGCGATCAGCACCCCTTGCAGGACGTTGAGAGCGATCACCATCCAGGGATTGAGGGCAGGCTGCCCGCTGGCTTTGAGCATGTCGCGCAGGTTGTTCAGTTCCCCATCGTAAAACTGCGGGAAGAGCAGGAAGAAGAGCGCCCCGCCCAGGATGGTGAGAATTGCTGGCATGAACCAGCCGGCTGCCCAGTAGCGCCATCCGTGTTTAAAGCGCGGCCGCAGCCAGGTTTCCTGCCAGCCTTCGCGTGTGATCAGGCGGGTGAGCAGGTGCGCCAGCGCCGGCGCCATCATATAAATGCCCGCAAGCAGCACAAGCGCGAGCGTGATCCCTGTGCCGGGCGCGAGTTCAGGGCTGTTGGCCAGGCCTCCGGTGAGATAGATGACCAGCGCAGTCGCCCAGGCGATGCCGAAGGCGAACGCCAGGTAAATATAGATCCGTTTTCGATCGATCATGGTTTTCCCTCCGCCCGGGTTGCGGGCAGAGATATTGTACCAGCGTTTAGCGACGCAGCCGGGATGATGACCGCCGGAGCTCTTCCAGGATCTGCGCGAGCCTGCCTGGCTGCTCGAAAAAGCAAGAGCCTGTCGCCTCGTTTGGGTGGCAGGCTCTTCTTAGAGGAATTCCTTAGTAATGTAGGAATAAGGACAAGAAACATCAGGCGCAGGCCATCAGGTCGTCAATCTCCTGGCGGGTGTTGAGGACTTGTTCAATCTTGCCGTCGCGCATCTGGATGACGCGGTCCACGTAGATGCACATGCGCAGATCGTGCGTGACCATGATGCCGGCTTTCTTCTGTTCGTGGATCAGGTCGGCAAAGATGCTGACCACCTGGAAGGCTCGCTCCGAATCCAGGCTGGCGGTGGGTTCGTCCGCCAGCACCAGGCTGGGATTGTGAACCAGCGAGCGGGCGATGGCGACGCGCTGCTTCTGTCCACCCGAAAGTTGATTGGGCAGGCTGTTCAGGCGGTCCGCCAGCCCCAGGCGTTCCAACAGGTCCAGCGCCCGTTCCCGTCCGGCTTGGTCCAGGCGGCCGTTGAGCATTAACATCATCTCAACGTTCTCGCGCACGGTCAGGTACGGGACGAGGTTGTTCGACTGGAAGGTGAAGCCGATCTTCTCGCGCCTGAAGCGGACGCGGTCGGTCTCCTTCATTTCGCTCAGATTGACGCCATCAATGATCACTTCGCCCTGAGTGGGCTTGAGCAGCGCCGCCAGCATGGCTAACATGGTGGTCTTGCCCGAACCGCTTGGTCCGACCAGGGCGACGAACTCGCCGGGGTGTACATCCATCGAGAGGTTGTCCACAGCAGTGACGCTAAGACTGCCGCTTTGGTAGAGCTTGCTGACTGAGCGGGCGCTGAGCACGGCCTGAGGCGGGGAGGAGACTTGCGAGATTGTGGGGAGATCCAGGATGGTTTGCATGGTCCACCTCACGAAGAGAGCCCAAGGGCGATGAGCGGCTCGACGGAAATGGCCAGCCGGACGGTCACCAGCCCACCCAGCGGGCCGATGCTGAGCAACGAAACGATGGCGATGGCGACCAGGGTGCCATCGAAGATGATCGGGACGTTACCCGGAATGCCCAGCGCCAGCGCCAACGTCACCACGCTGCCCATCAGGACGCCAAAGGTGGTCACCAGGATGATTTGCAGCACGGCCGCTGCGCCGACCGTGAGGTTCGAAACGCCGATGGCTTTGAGAACGCCGATCTGCGGCACTTTTTGCAGCATCTGAATCTGGAAGAATCCGCCGATGACCAGCACGCCGATCAGGAGGGTGAAGACCTGCTGGGTGTTGAGGGTGCTCTGCTGGGCGGTGTAGCCGGGGATGGCTTTGATGGCGGTCTGTACATCGGAGACATCCACATTTCGGACTTCGGCGCGGATGCGGTCCGAAACCTGGGCGGCTTGCTGGGGGTCGTCTAATTGAACAGCGACGATGTTGAAGATCAGTTCGGGCTTGATGATGCTGGGGTTGGCCTGCGGGCGGATTTGATCCCAGGCGCGGTAGGGGACAAAGATAGAAGGGCGGAAGAGGTACTCGCGGCTATCGGTCACGCCGATGACGCGCAGGTTGAAGAACTTATCCTCGACGCCCTGGATGGTCTTGATGCGGATGGTGTCGCCTGGTTTGACGCCCAGGTCGCGCGCCAGTTTTTGATCAATCACCACCTCATTTGCCAGGGTGGAGCGCAGCTCGCGCCCACCCAACACGGGTGGGGCACCGGGTTTGTCCGGTTCGACGCCGATCAACGAGACATCTACCTGTTTATCGCCTTTGACGGGGGAGACCACCGCCGCGGCGCTCAAGCCGATGGCGCCGGCGTCGGCGACGCCTTCGACGTTGCGGATTTTGGGCAGTAGCGAGCGCCCGATCTGACTGGTGTTGGCCGAGAGGTCCACGTTTTCTTGAAAGACGATCAACTCGGCGTCGAGCTTGGAAAAATATTCGCGGTTGGCGGTCGCCAGGCCCTCTGCCAGGGCGGCGATGAACAAGACCAGTGTGGTGATGAGCGCGATCACCAGGCTGAACAAGAAAAACCGCCCGCGATTGCGCCAGACTTCTTTGAATGCCAGAAAAAACGCCATAACCTTCCTCCCGAATGATTGCAATCTACTACCAGAATTATAAATCGGGTCTCCTCTTTCGTATATTCTTTGTATAATGTTGAGAGGGGATTCCGGCAGGCGCAATGCAGCGAGGCTAATTCCTTGACAACAGCGCTTTGAGATGGGTATAATACCTTCGCTTTCCTCGATAGCTCAATCGGCAGAGCGGGCGGCTGTTAACCGCTAGGTTGGAGGTTCGAGTCCTCCTCGAGGAGCCTTTTTATTTAATGAGAGGTTGGAGGTTCCCCATTGAGGGGATGGTATCGAGTCCTCC
>JABLXC010000042.1 GCA_013178185.1 Anaerolineae bacterium
CCATAAGCCTGCACCCAACCATCCCTGGCGTTCACCCATATCTACTCGTAACCCTACTAAAGCTGCTCCCTGAAAGGGGACATTCTAACTTTGGCAGTTTGGGTGACATTTTAACTTTGGGCTAACAGCAAAATTTTATGGCCGAATTGTGAGGTTCGAAGCGACCGGACACAAATATTTCACAAACCGGATCAAAAACTCTTCATTGACATTGGTTTAAGTTGCCTTATAATTAAGACAGAATTGGTTAGAATCATTTTTGCCCTATTGTACGAAGGGGGCTTATTTGATGCACCCGGATAAATGCGACCACCGACCAGGTTGTGTAATGGAGGTCCTATGGTAAACCTGAGAATATGGCTAAGTCGTTTTATGGCCCTGGTTATTCTGTCTGTGCTTGTGATTTCGCTGGCCATACCGACCAGGGTGCTTGCTGAAGGAGAAACCCCCGAACCGCCTGTTGAATCGCAGGAAGGTACTGTCCCTTCTGAAGTTCCTGCGACGGACCCCCTTGTTTCTCCGGTTTCCGAAACAACTGAGGCAGCTCCTGTGGAACCAGCGCCGACTGAACCAGCGCCGACTGAACCAGCGCCGACTGAACCAGCGCCGACTGAACCAGCGTCGACTGAACCAACGCCGACTGAACCGGCGCCAACAGAGCCTGTCCTTACAACGGCGCTTCCTACAGAACCGCCCCAGGCACCAACCGAAGACCCTGTGAGTGTTCTAATGAGCACCGCCGCCGAGATCGGTCTGAATGTTACTGTTTTAAATAGTGAGGGGGAAACTGTGCCGCTTGCCTCCCAAGAGGCTGCTGCTATTCTCCTTGCTGATCCGCAATTTTGTTGGGAAGATACCAATACACACGTTCTCACCTGCGGCGCTTCTCATGCAACCCTGGATGATGCACTGGCTGACGCTTATGCCCACAATTTTGCGGCGAATCATAAGGGCATCATCATCATTGAGGCTGGGACTTTTACCGGAGGTCAGACCGTCCAGCCGGTCAATTGGGGCGTTAATACCCCGCCGCTCTCTTTCGAATTCCGAGGCGCCGGGCAGGGAGCTACGACTATTACCAGCGGACTGACTATCAGTAATTTTAGCAATGCCGTTTTTTACCTCAACAACATGACCATTCAAGGCGGGCTTGCGTTTGACGCCAACGATAATACGGTCATCAATCTGGAAGACCTGACGCTCAACAATACGACCGGAACTGGGTTAACGATCAGTAACCAAACCGGATCTGGAGGCGCCGTTCAACTGGTGCGAGTTACTTCTTCTGGGAACGCTGATGACGGCGCGGATATCCAGGTGCAAAACAGCGGCGCAACGGTGATGATTTCGAACAGCCAGTTTTCAAATAACGGTAATTATGGTTTTTATATCGCGGCGAACAACCTTGTCATGCTCACGAATGTTACGGCGTTGAACAACGTGAAACACAGCCTGGTTGATAACGATTATGGTGGCAATAAAGATGTCTATGTCATCAATAGCCAGGCGAATAGCACGACCAGCGACGGTTTGCGTTTGTTTGCTGGGAGGAATGCGGTTGTCACGAGTTCGTTCTTCAATTCTAGCCCAATGGGATCTGGGTTATCGGCTTGGTCCAATGTGAGCACGGCGATATTTTGCAGCGGCGCAAACAACAACGGCGAATTTGGCTTTGATGTGGGTAGCGGTGGAACCGTCTACCTATATGGGATCAATTCAATCGGGAACGGAATAGCCCCTTATACCATCAGCGGCGGTTACGTAGATTACCAGGCAGACTACTGCTGTAGCGGGAACTGCCCGCCGCCTGCCAAGGAGCCGGTTCCTGTGCAGACTCCCAGGTTAGGAGACATCATCATCCCAGTTTATGTTGGGACAGAGGGCAATATTGGAACGCTGGTAAGTGGGCGCAACCTGGTTTTCCAGCTGTTATCGAGGAATAACAACGGCGGCGAGGATTTGCTCGCAGAAGTGAAGGTGCCAGGCTTCTCGACGCTTCCGGGCACTACTTTTGGGATGAAGCCCCTTACAGCAAATGCTCCTTTGCCTGTGCCGCCTGGCAGCGAAATGGTTGGCCCGGTCTTTATTATTGACGTCTTTGGACTGGTGCGCACCAGCTTGAGCTATCTGGATGGTTATATGCAGATTAAGTTCCTCCTGCCGGAAGGCTTTATTGTTCCCTCTGGCATGGTGTTGACGGTTCAATACTTCGATCAAGAGTCGAACAGCTGGCGGGTGGTACCCAGTGCACGGTATGGCAACGTGGTCTATGCCTATCATGATTTGATTGGACCTTATGCTCTGGTCTTAGCGCCAGCGCAATAAAGAAACGAGAATAAAAACTACGGCGCAGATCTTGGCCTGCGCCGTAGTATGTTGTTAAAAATGCCTTTGCAATTGCTCTATCGTTGCTTGGCAAGCCAGCTTTAAACCGGTTCGAGCTGAAAACGCGCGCCTTCGGTGAGCGCCCGAATGTTTGCCGGGATAAGTTTCTGATGGCGTTCTGGCAGATGGGCACGCAGTTCTGAGACGATTGTTTCAATGCTGAGGAGGGGTAAATTGGCCAGCAGCGCGCCCAACATCACCATGTTGGTCATACGCTTATCGCCAATTTTTTCCGCTATCTCATTGGCTGGCACGTTGATGACATGGACATCTTTGCGGACGACGGGCCGGTCTATGATGGAGGAGTTGATGATCAGAAAACCGTCTGGTTTAACGGACGATTCATATTTATCCAGGGATGGGCGGTTCATCGCCAGCAATACCTGGGGAGAGCCCACCACAGGCGCGCCGATTTCTTCATCCGCGATGATCACTGTGCAATTTGCGGTGCCTCCACGCATTTCTGGGCCATAGGAAGGATACCAGGTTACGTGGTACCCATTGTCCATTGCAGCATAGGCCAGAAGCTGCCCGGCAAATAAGACGCCCTGACCGCCAAAACCAGCAATGATAATATCTACCTGCATGGTTTCCTCCGCTTAGATTTTGATTTCAGCGACAGCCGGTCCGACTTTGTAGTCGCCAACCGGATAATAGGGAAGCATTTTCGTTTCAAGCCAGTGAATTGCATCCACCGGCGTCATTCCCCAGTTGGTGGGGCAGGTTGATAGTAGTTCTACCATCGAGAAGCCTAACCCGCGCGCCTGCACTTCAAAGGCAGCGCGAATCGCCTTTTTTGCCAGGCGAATGTTTTTGGGATCATGCAGGCTGCGACGAACGACGTAGGCGGCACCGTCCAGGGATGAGAGCATTTCGGACACCCGGATGGGGAAACCGGCAACTTCAATATCGCGGCCGGTGGGAGAAGATGTGGTCACCTGGCCCGGCAAGGTGGTAGGCGCCATTTGCCCTCCCGTCATGCCGTAATTGGCGTTGTTGATGAAAATGACAGTGATGTTTTCACCGCGCGCTGCGGCCGCGACAATTTCTCCCATGCCGATCGATGCCAGGTCGCCGTCACCCTGGTAGGTGAACACAATGCGATCGGGCAAGACGCGCTTGACGCCGGTCGCCATCGCTGGGGCACGTCCGTGCGGCGCTTGGACGAAATCAAAGTTGAAGTAGTTGTAAGCGAACACGGAACATCCAACGGATGCCACGCCGATCGTTCGTTCGCGGAAATTCATTTCATCCAAAACTTCGGCGGCAAGGCGGTGAGCGATACCATGTGTACAGCCGGGGCAGTAATGTGAGGATAAATCTGTAAGAGTTGCTGGACGTTCGTAAACGATTGTTTCTTCGCCTAACATATCCATTCTTGCGCTCCTTAGCTCTTTGTCAGCATCCGATCTAGCCAGCGATCGCGTGGATGTCCATTGAGCGTTAATTTTCCTTTGACAATTCGCTCGATCTCAGCGAGGATTTCGTCTGCCAACGGGACGTTGCCGCCAGGGCGTCCGTAGAATTCGACCGGAGTCTGGTCGTGGATATTTGCCAGAACATCATCTACCATTTGGCCATTGTTCATTTCGACCACCAACAGGCTTTGGACGCGTTTTGCCAGCTCGCGAACTGCGTTCCCAGGAAAAGGTGCCAGGGTGATGGGACGCAACAGGCCAACCTTGATCCCGGCAGCGCGAGCGGCTCGCACAGCGGACAGCGCCACCCGCCCGGCCGTCCCAAAGGCAATAATGGCGTACTCAGCGTCGTCGAGGTAATATTCCTTGAAACGCACTTCGTTTGCCTGCACTTCTCGCCAGCGGGAGAGAATACGGAAGTTCGTTTTTTCCTGTTCTATCGGGTTTAAGTAAATGGAGGTGTGAACAATCCTGCCGCGCCCGGTTGCCCCGCGGGCAGCCCAATGAGGATAGGCGGCGCGGACTGGCTGCATTTCGGGCAGTTCGGCTGGCTCCATCATTTGGCCCAGACTGCCATCGATCAGCAGCACCGCCAGAGACCGATATTTCTCTGATAGGTCGAAGGCCAGGCCAATGTAGTCAATCGCCTCCTGGATGCTGGCGGGCGCCAGGACGATGGGATAGTAATCACCGTGACCGCCACCGTGAGTGATCTGATTATAGTCTTGCTGAGAGGGGGCGATATTGCCAAGGCCTGGGCCGCCCCGCATGACATCCACCAAAACAGCAGGTAGCTCAGTGCCGGCGATATAGGATAAACCTTCCATCATCAGGCTGATGCCCGGGCTGGAGGATGAGGTCATCACCCGCGCGCCTGTGCAAGCGGCGCCGTACACCATGTTGACTGCGCCTAACTCGCTTTCGGCTTGTACAAAAACCCGCCCAAGTTCTGGCATTCTCTTCGAGAGATATTCCAGCATTTCAGTTTGCGGTGTAATTGGGTACCCAAAGTAGGCCTCCAGTCCGTACCGCACTGCCGCTTCGGCGATTGCAACGTTTCCCTTGAGAAGTTCCTTTGCCATGATTTTCTCCTAAGCTCCGGGTTCCTTCACTTTCGCAATCTCACGATACACAGCGATTGCGGCTTCGGGGCAGACGATCGCGCAGATGCCGCAGCCGGTGCAGCCTGCATTGATCAATTCGGCGGGATGATAGCCCTTGGCATTGATCCGGTTGGCTGCTAGCCCGATTACTTCTTGCGGGCATTCCTCAACACATAATCCACAAGCCTTGCAGTATTTCTCGTTGACTTCGATTCGTCCCTTTGGGGGCATTCTCTTCTCCTTATTTTGAATTAAGAGAACTTGGACAATATCGGTGTAAATCTTGCGCATCATCATTATGCGCTGCTTCTTTAATGGTTTCTAGTGTCAACCGTCATTCTGCCATGAAACGAAATTCACATCGTATATATTCATCTATATTATGGTTTATCGGGATATGCCTTGTGAATTTAAGGGGAAAATTCGGAAAAGATTTTAAAAAATCTTGACATTTTTATATCGAGCGTTTAGACTAAAAAAACAGTTGGGGAGTAGCCATCCTTTTCATGGGAGCGGGTTATCGTCAAAACGGAATCTTTCCCGGTAACCGGCAGGCTGGATCAGCTCAGGCGAGACCATCACGATCCTGTGGTGGTCGCTTTAATTAACTGGCGCTCACCGCATACAAAAGCGAGGTAACTGAATGGACTGGTATCGATTGTCGGAATCAGAGGTTTTAGAGAAACTTGAGACGAGCGCAGAACAGGGGTTATCGGACGCCGAAGTCATTCGGCGGCGAGAAAAGCACGGCCCGAATGAACTGATTGACCGTGGGATGAAAAGCGCCTGGAAGATTCTGCTTGAGCAGTTGACGGGGTTGATGATTATCATCCTGTTTGTATCGGCGGTCATTTCTCTCCTGCTGGGAGAGACGAAGGATGCCATTGCAATTCTGGTGATCGTTGCCCTGAACGCAGTTTTAGGTTTTACGCAGGAATACCGGGCAGAAAAGGCGATGGCTGCGCTCAAGAAGATGTCTGCTCCGGTTGTGCGGGTGCGTCGCAACGGTCATATTCAGGAGGTGCAGGCGTTTGAGTTAGTGCCGGGCGACGTCATCTTGCTCGAGGCTGGTAACGTGGTCCCGGCGGATAGCATGGTGTTGGAAGCGGTGAACCTGCGCAGCCAGGAAGCGGTGTTGACCGGCGAATCCGAGCCGGTCGAGAAGCACCCCGGTAGGCTTGTAGGGGAAAATGTAGCCTTAGGGGACCAGCGTAACCTGCTCTTCATGGGGACAGTGATCACCTATGGGCGCGGTTCAGCGGTGGTGGTCGAGACGGGCATGAGCACCCAGCTAGGGCGGATTGCCGAGATGCTGCAAACAGTAGCGCAAGAGGCTACGCCGCTGCAGCGACGGTTGGATCAACTCGCGAAGGGGTTGGCGGTGGCGGCGTTGATCATCGTTGCGGTGGTCTTTGGGCTGGGTGTGTTGCGCGGCGAGTCTTTCCGGCTGATGTTCCAGACGGCGATCAGCATGGCAGTGGCAGCAGTGCCGGAGGGCTTGCCAGCAGTGGTTACCATCGCGCTGGCATTGGGCGCGCAGCGTATGTTGCAACGGCGAGCGCTGATCCGCAAACTCCCGGCGGTTGAGACGCTGGGGTCGATCACCTATATTTGCTCGGACAAGACCGGGACGCTAACGCAGAATCGGATGACGGTAACGATTCTGGATGTGGCCGAAAACCGTTTTGATATCCTGGAGCGGGTGCGGGATTACAGCCCGCGCCTCAACCCGGCGGAAAAGGTAATGCGCCCGGTGCTGGAATCGCCAGCGGCTGTGATGCTGCTGGCTGGCGGCGCTTTGTGCAACGACGCCATCCTCGAAGCCAGTTCGAGTGGGGAGGGCGATTTTTCAGCGATTGGGGACCCGACGGAGGGTGCGCTGGTGGTAGCGGCTGCGCAGGCAGGCCTATGGAAGGCTGAACTGGACAAGAGCATGCCGAGAATTGCGGAGGTCCCTTTTACCTCCGAGCGGAAACGGATGACCACAGTCCACAAGATGGAGCCGCAGAAGTTGCCGCAGGTTTTGAGCGCGATCTGGGAGAAACTCCCCAGAGGAAAGAATCAGGAGTTCCTGGCAATTACCAAGGGAGCGGTAGACAGCCTGGTGGAGGTTTCGCGACAGGTGTGGGTGAGCGGCGAAATACACCCTCTGGATGAACACTGGCGAGGACGCATCCAAGCAGCCAACAATAAGCTAGCGCAGAACGGGATGCGGGTACTTGGGGTGGGCATCCGGTTAGTTTCTCAGGTAGAAGCGGAGGACCCTGAAGGGTTGGAGAAGGAGCTGATTTTCGTCGGCATGTTCGGCATGATTGACCCGGCCCGGCCGGAAGTGCGGGATGCGGTCGCGACGGCAAAGGCAGCCGGGATCCGGCCAGTGATGATTACCGGCGACCACCCGCTCACGGCGCAATACATCGCGCGCGAGCTTGGGATCAGCACAACGGGCAGAGTGGTAACGGGACAGGAGTTAAGCCAGATTTCGGATAAGGAGCTGGCGCAGCGAGTTGAGGAGATCGAGGTGTACGCGCGCGTTTCTCCGGAGCACAAGTTGAAGATCGTGAACGCGCTGCAATCCAGAGGGCATATCGTGGCGATGACTGGCGATGGTGTGAACGATGCCCCGGCGCTGAAACGGGCAGATATCGGGGTGGCGATGGGGATCACAGGGACGGATGTCTCTAAGGAAGCCTCGGATATGGTGCTGTTGGATGATAACTTCGCGACCATTGTGGCGGCGATCGAAGAAGGGCGACGGATTTACGACAACATCCGCAAGTTCATCAAGTATACAATGACATCGAATGCGGGTGAGATCTGGGTGATGCTGTTGGGGCCATTCCTTGGGATGCCGCTGCCGCTAGCGCCGTTGCAAATCTTATGGATCAACCTGGTAACGGACGGGCTGCCGGGGTTGGCGCTTTCGGTTGAGCCTGCGGAACCCAATACGATGAAGCGGCCGCCCCACCGGCCTAACGAGAACATCTTTGGGCGAGGCCTGGCGCGTGATACGCTGTGGGTCGGGTTGTTGCTCGGGCTGGTTTCGCTAGGAGTTGGCTACCTTTTCTGGCGGGTTGGCGACCCCTACTGGCAGACGATCATCTTCACGACGCTGACGCTGGCGCAGATGGGGAACGCTTTTGCGACTCGTTCCGATTCCACCTCGTTGTTCAAGATTGGGCTAATGAGCAACCCGCGCATGTTGATTGCGGTAGTAGTTACATTCTTGCTGCAACTGGCGGTGGTTTACCTGCCCTTCATGCAGGATATCTTCAATACGAAGCCCATGCCGCTGTATGATCTGGCGCTGTGCGTTGGGATTGCGGTGTTGGTGTTCCTGACGATCGAGCTGGGTAAATGGATCATCCGGCGCATGAGCGCAAGGTAATCTGTTTTATATCAGTCTATCAGGTTCCCCGCCCATCCAACCGGGCGGGGACTTTTTTATCCTGGCGGGCTGAAAGATCGCTTTAGAATGTAAGCGCCAGAGAGGAGGAGGAGAGCTGCCCAGGTCAGGTTCATATTCAAGTTAGCGGCGGTCATGGCGTAGAAAGCCAGCGTGGCAAGGAGCGAGAGCAACAGGAGATAAACGCCGGAGCACCGGAGAATCGGCTTTGAGAGGACGAAAGAGCCGGCAAGGAAGAGCACCGCGCCGGTAAGGGCAGGGAGGAGCGGCCAGAGAAAAACCAGGTTGAGAGAGCCGCCGATGGCGTCTTGGAGCAGTAGGAGACTGCTGCCGGCGGAGAGGCTGGCAGCCAGGAGAGCGAAAATCCAGAGGCGGTGGAGAGCAGCAAGAAGCAGCAAGAACAGACCTGCAGCAGCGATGGAACCCGGCCAGGGAAAATCCTGTCCGAACCAGGTTTGCACAAGATCGGGGCGAATCTGCCCGAAAAGGATCCCGCCACCGAAGAGCGCCAGGATGGCGCCTGCTATAAGATGGTTTTTTTTCATCCTACCTCCGTTCTATACAGGCAAAGCGGGGGTATCTTTGCCAGCCAGAACCGGTGAATTGTACTATACTTACGGAAACTCGGAGAGCGAAGAAGCCGCAGACGAAGTTTAAACGACCCATTCAACCAGGAGTTTAAAGATGACCAAACTGCTTTACCAGACCGATAGTTCATTAAGAAGTTTTACCGCGATGGTACAGGCGGTGGATGCGGAAAACCGCAGCGTGCTTCTGGACCAGACGGCTTTCTATCCCGGCGGGGGTGGCCAGCCGAAGGATGAGGGGTTGTTGCGGCTGGCGGGGATGAGCTGGGAAGTCACTAAACTGCGGCGTTCGGCGGAGGGAGTGTGGCACGATCTGGCTGGCGAGGCCAATCTGCCAGCGGTGGGGGCGATGGTGGAGGGCGAGATCAATTGGGAACGCCGGTTTCAACTGATGCGGACTCACAGCGCGCTGCATATTTTGTGCGGGGTGGTGTTTCGAGATTATGGGGCGCTGGTGACGGGCGGAGATATGGAGCCTTTGAAGGGGCGGATGGATTTCGAGTTTGAGACGCTTACGAAGGAACTGGTGGGCGTGATCGAAGAGGCGGTAAACCGCGAAGTGGAGAAGGACCTGCCGGTTCGGGTGGCTATTTTGCCGCGCGAAGAGGCCTTCAAGATCCCGGACTTGATTCGCACGAAAATCAACCTGCTGCCGCCGGAGATCAAAGAAGTGCGGGTAGTGGAGCTGGTGGGGCTGGACTTGCAGGCGGACGGGGGGACGCATGTGCGCTCGACCGGGGAGGTGGGGCGCATCCGGGTGGTGGATTATAAGAGCAAGGGCAAGATCAACAAGCGCATCTATATCGAGCTGGAGTGAGGGGCGGCAGGAGCGGGCATGGCGCATTGGGCGGCTTGGGTAGCGGGGCAAGGAGCGGAAGGATGAGCGGACAGGCGCAGGAGGGCGAAGCCGGGAAGCTGCGCTGGCGGGGGGTGATTGCGCTGGCGCCGATCACGCTGGATGCGGCGGTGACGACCAGGGTGGAGGAACTGCTGACGAAGAACGGCTTGAAGGTAACGAAGTGGTATCACGTGAGTTTGCGATTGTTATCGTTGGAACGTCAGTTGGAGGAAGCGGCAGGCTTCTTACCGGAGATTGCGGCGCGCCAGCCGGCATTCAAAATCCGGGTAACGGGGACAGCATTTTTCCCCTCAGCGGGAGCGCTGACCTTGAAGGTGCAACCTGCGACAGTTTTGAAGGGGTTGCGCCGGGAGATCTTGCTGCGACAGCGTTGGCCGGGGGCGTTGGCCTGGCTGCGGAACCTGACGTGGATCCCGCACATCTCGGCGGCGTATGAGGTGGGTGAGAACGGCTGGGCGCTGGCGCATGAGCTGGCGGCGATCGCGCAGGGGCAGGAAGCGCTGGTGGAGCAGATCACGCTGCGCAACTGGCGCGACCAGGACCGCTGTTATCGGCTTGGGAGCGGCGAGGAGAGCTGCGTCCCGCTGATGGAATAAGAAAAGGCGGTTGTAAAAGTGCGGCTCAGGGCTGGCTCGAGAAATAATTGGCGAGGGTGTACTGCATCATGTTCTGCCAAAGGTGGACGGTCTCGTAGAGGGAGTAGTCGTGGGTGGAGAAGGTTTGCAGCACCATGCGCCCGTCGAGACAAGAAGTGAGCAGGCCGTAGTTGTTGGGGTCAGAGGATAGGACGCCGGCGAGGATCTTTGAACTGCCGGTGGCATCCAGGCGGAGGAGATCGCCGGCATCGCCAGGCCAGAAGACGGTGGGCCGGAGTGGCATGGCGATGGTATAGGGCCTGGAGAAGACGGGGGAATCAGCTTTGAGGGCCGGAATAAGAAAATCGGCGTAGGTATAGTTCTCGGCGCGGTGCCAATCCTTTTCGACACGGGCGCCGCAGACGTTTAGGAGCAGGCCGGCGAGGGCGGACTGGTCTTCATCGAGATTCCAGGTTTCGACGATGAGGGCGCCGCCGCGAGCGATGTGATTGGAGATGGGGTCAAGGACGCCCAGGCTGCCGATCTCGACTCGATCGCGGCTCTGGGCGGAGAGGATGACAAGATCCCAGGTCTGGGTGCGCAGAAGACGGTCGAAGTTACCGAGGTAGTTGGAGGTGTTGACGATGTTCCCGCCGGAGAATCCCATGGCGGCGACGGCCTTGCTGATGCGCGGGACGAGGCGTCCCTGGCCGTCAGGTTCGTCATAAATGAGAACATTGGCGGCTTTGATGCGGGCTTCGATCTGGCGGGTGTGTTCGACGGCATTGAGGGTGGCGGTGACAGCGGGCGTGGCAGTCTCAGAGGGGAGGGGGGTCTCGGTGGGGGGGAGAGTCGGTTCGAAGGTGGCGGTGATGACAAGGGGGGTCTGGGTATCCTGGGGCGCCTGGAGGGTGGATTCGGCAGCTATCTTGGCGATGGCCTGCGAGGTGGACTGGGCGGCAAGGGCGTTGACGGTGGCCTGGAGGGCGAGATTGGTGGCGGCTAGATCGGGACCGGTGGGGGTAATGACTGCCGGCGGAGCGACTGCGCAGGCGATGGTGAGGGCAATCTGGGTGAAAACGACAAGTAGCACGGGTAAGCGGGTTTTCATAGGCGGTTCCTCTTGACCTTTTGAATCCGGTGGTCGTTGAATTCCGTATCATTTTACATGCGTTTTGGCGCAAGCGTTAAGTCCGGGAGAGGGTGGGATTTGTTACTCAAGATGCAGAGAAGAAACGAAAAAGATGGCGGGACGCTACCCTTTTCAGGAGGCTGAGGCGGTTCGATATTTGTTAAATACCGTGGGGAGTAGGAGCAGAGAGGAGCAGATAGTTGTAAAAAGAGGGTTCTCACTTTTGCTGCGCAACTTCGATCTTTACAGAAGGTTAACCTAATAGCATTGCGCCAAACCAAATTGATCTAAAAAATGATTAATTCATTGTTTGGCCGTTTGTTTAATATTGTTCTTCGCGAGGCCTAAGCAATCTTTATCGTTGGAGGATATCATGACTGAGATGATACAATTTACCGATGTTACCTTGCGCGACGGACAGCAAAGCCTGTCTGCCACCCGTATGACGACCGAGCAGGCTTTACGTGTTCTACCGCATCTCTGTGAAGCTGGTTTCCGTACGATGGAACTGTGGGGCGGCGCTACGCTGGATAGCTGCATCCGCTTTACCGATGAAGACCCCTGGAAGCGCTTGGAGAGCTTTGCCAGCGTGGTGAACGGTTCTGCTCGCATTCAGGCTTTGGTGCGCGGCCAAAGCCTGTTTGGCTACCAGCCCTACCCCGATGACCTGGTGCTGGCTTTTACTCACCAGGCTGTCCAGTCTGGCGTTGGGGTGATGCGAATCTTTGACGCGCTGAATGATTTTCGCAACATTCAAACCGCGCTGGTGGCTGCGAAAGCGTATGGCGCCACGGCTGAAGCTGCCCTGTCTTACACGGTCAGCCCGGTGCATACCAGCGAGTATTTCGTCAATTTTGCCGCTTTGCTCGAGGAAGAAGGCGCCGATCAAATCGCTATCAAAGATATGGCGGGCATTTTGCACCCCACCACAGCAGTCCAGCTTATCCCGGCTATCAAGCAACGTGTAAGAGTGCCGCTTTCGCTACACTCCCATTCCACGGCCGGAGTGGCGCTGCTTAATGCGGTCATCGCCATGCGCGCTGGCATCGATTCAATCGACACTGCCATCACTCCTTTTGCAGGCGGTTCATCCCTGCCGCCGGTAGAAGTGCTGATGGTGTTCGCAGAAGAGCTAGGCCTTGACCACAACTTGAACCCGCAGGCGATTTTGCGCGCTCAAGAAGAATTGTTTGTTATCGCCGACGAACTGCGTTCGACCAGCCCATTCTTTGGCAAATTTTACCGCCCTGTGCGCTTTGAAGACGTGGATCGGGACCAGGTGCAACAGATCCTTAAACTGCTGGATGCCGGCGGAGACGACGCGATCAATGCCGCTTTGCGCCTGACTCATCAGATGCTCGCCTCGCTTGGGTATCCCGACCACGATGACCGTATCTTCGAGTCTCAAATCCCTGGCGGCATGCTCACCAATCTCTACGATCAAATTCGCCAAATGGGCCAGCCGCCTGAGATCATGGATCAAGTGATGCTGGAGATTCCTCAGGTGCGCGCCGATGTCGGCTATGTACCGTTGGTTACGCCCACCAGCCAGATTGTTGGCTCGCAGGCTGCATTTAATGTAATTTCTGGCGACCGGTATCACTTTGTTTCTGAGGAATTTAAGATGATCCTGCGGGGCGAGTTTGGGCGCACCCCCGCGGAGCCCAACCCCTGGGTGGTTGAAAAAGTGCTCGGTTCCGTCGAGGAGCGTCTGAAATATCGCCCTGCTTTTTACATCAAGCCGGCGCTTGAAGACTGCTATCCCCAGCCTTTCATAAGATCGCGCAAAGATCTGTTGCTGCACCTGCTGTTTGGTAAAAACGCTGAAGATTTTTTGATCAAACACTGCCCTGTAAGCATCCCCCAATACACGATGAGCGACGAAATCATCTGCTTTTGATAGATCGAGACTTTCCCTTGAAAAGGCGGTAAGTCTACCGGCAAGATGCTGAAACCGGCAAGCCGCTGCTTTCGCGGGTCGAGACTTCGAAGGTGATGGCGCGCCTATCTGCCAGTTACCAAGCAGAAAGGCGTCAACGGCTCGTTCACGAAGCCAGCAGAACGCAGGCCAGTGAGAGGGGGCCATCGTGTCCTTCCAGGTCGGTTGTGGGTGGGCGGCGCTCTCTGGTAGAAATCTGATTGCCCCTTTTTGGCTGCAATTTGCCAAAAGTCATATCCAGGAAAGCCAGTAAATTACTAAAATAAAATTGCGCCTGAGATCCGCGATCCCAGCGATGTCCGCCATCCCCTTGCGGGTGAAGTGGGTGGAAGTCAGCGTGTGTCTGTATGGCGTGTTTCCCCAGCTTGCTGGCGGGGATAAAACCGATCAACTGAGGAGGTGTTAATGTTCACGATCAACAATCTTTTCCTTTTGCTGGCCGGATTACTGGCGGCCTACCTTTGCTGGTATTTCTGGAAGCGTTATAACCTTCACAAGGCACTTCATAATATTTATTATCTGATGGGTTTCGCCGTCCTGCTGGTCTCTGGTCTCTTGCTCATCTTCCTGGGGATGGGAATTTTAGCATCGCCGTGGGTGCTCACGGTTGCCAGCCTCATTCCGCTGGGCATCTCCATGGGTTTGGCCGAAGAGTACTTTCCCAAATGGAAGAAGGCATTTAAATGGTTTGCCGTCATCGGTTTTCTGGCCATCGCCATTTCCAGCATCGGTGGGATGGAAACATTGAAAAAGATTGCGGTGCCGCTCTTCCATGGGGTTGCAGGATTGGTTATTTTCCTGGGGCCTTTTTATGCGAAGCGCGCTCCCAAAGGTTTCTTCTGGGTGGGAATAGGCGGGTTGCTAATTGGCCTGGGGGGAATTGCCCTTGCCTTTATCTCAGTTGGCCGACAATTACTCTTTTTTAGCCCCCAGCTCGTCAACGCCATCCTTACCCCTCTTCTCTTCCTCATGACCCTGGCGTTTACCATCGGGTTCGCGAGGAAGGGATAACCGGTGTCATTTTTTATGGCGCACGCCGCCGGTTCGTGGGATAAACCGGCGGAGGAGGCGCGCAGGGAGTACCGCTTATGCAATTCTTTAAAGACCGTCTGAATTACCTTTTTGGTTCCACCAAGGGGCGCATCCTGGTTGCCATCGCGATGATTGCCATGACCACTGGTCTTTGGGGCATGCTTTCCGGCCCCATGGCAGAGATGGGAGTGCGTGATTTTGTCGTCCGCCTTTTGGGTATGAAGATGCTCCCCGTCGAACGCGAGGGACGAATCATCATTCTATATCATTCCATCGCCATGGCCGTGATTGCCATCGAGACTTATATGGTGACTGGCCTTATTAGGATGAAAGCCTTTTACCGCACTGCTTCCAATGTGCTCATCACTATCGGTTACATGCTTGCCATGGTCTTTGGCCTGGCGTTTGCCTATTTCGGCCACAACTGGGCCTTTCATGGCCTCTACATTGCCGGTCTCACGCTTATCTTCTTTGCAGGCGTGCTGCTTACCATCGGGCTCTGGCCCTGGGATAAGGCCTGGTACCAGCCTGACCGCCAGTACGCCACCACACGCTCGGGTTTGGACCTGGAACGGGTGGCCTTCTTCGCTACCGCCCTCACCACCGTCATATCGGCGCTGTTTGGCGCCATTCCTGGCTCCTTCTACGGCAATGGCTTTCAGACCTTCCTGGCTGAGAACATCATCCGTTACCCTGAAAAGACGACCATGCAGTATTCCATCATCGGCCACCTGCACATCATGCTGGCGCTGATCGCCATCATGATCACGCTGATCATCGGCCGCTGGCTTAACTTTAAGGGCAGGTTGCACAAGCTGGCCATGCCGCTGATGATCCTTGGCACCGTTGTGCTCAACCTGGGCGTATGGGGTGTGGTCACACCCCTTGAGCCCATCGCCCACATGATTATCTATGTGGGAGCCACGCCGTCCATGCTGGCTGCCCTTTTCTTGCTGATCTGGTCCTGGGGCAAGCTGGTTCGAGATGGTACAGCCCACCTGGCACGCCCCACTTTCTTTCAAAAGCTGCGCGCCCTGCTTGCTGACCCGCTCAAGGTTGGCCCTACCTGGCAGATGCTCTTCATGAATTTCACCACCAGCGGCATCGGCATCTTTATGGCCGTCCGCCTGGATGAGATCTTTCGCGTCTGGCCGGCTCGCGAGGAACGCATCGAGCTCACCGGTCACTGGCACGTGCTTTCCGCCATCATCGCCACGATCATCCTTTTCTATTACGGCGACATGATCGGACTGAAAGGACGCTTGCGCCAGCTTTACGGCTGGGGGTTGATCATCCTCTCCGATATTGCTTTTGCGGCTGTTACAATCTTCGAAATGAAACGGCTGTTTATCTCAGAAGCCACTCAGCAGCCGTTGGTGAACGCGTTGATGTATGCGATGGATGGTGGGTTAGGTCTTTTGCTGCTCCTGCTGGCCATCGTCATGGTCTGGCGGCTGACTGACCTGTTCAGGAAGAAAGGCCGCTGGAGCGAGGAGAAAGATCACGAACTCTCGCAGGAGGTGAACCCGTGAGACGCCCAATTCCCCTGGTCTTTTTCTTTAGTCTGCTGCTGGCTTCCTGCGCGCCTGTAAACCTGAATGCCCCGATGCCTGATTTTTCCTCCGGTGTGGATTCGAATTCCTGGGCTTCTGTGCCGGCTGGTGAGTTTCTCATTGGCCAGTTTGAGGAGGAGGCTACCACTGATGCTTACCAGATCATGGTCACTGACGTGACTACTGCCCAGTATGCTGCCTTTTTGAACGAAGCGCTGGCAGCAGGCGAAGTCACGCTGGAAACCAACCAGGTTAACGGCTATTATCCCGGCGATGTCTTTCGCGGCGTGAAGCATGAAGAGCGCATTGACCCCGGCGACAAACTCTATATCCCCCTGGATGACCCTTCACAACGCGTCCGCTATGACGGTGTCACTTTTAGCCCCCAGCCAGGCTACGAGGATCATCCCATGACCATGGTCTCCTGGTTTGGCGCCCGGGGGTATTGTGAGTTCTATGGCTACCGGCTGCCGACCGAAGTTGAATGGGAGAAGGCTGCGCGCGGCACCGATGGACGCCCCTTCCCCTGGGGAGAGGATATCCTGAGGGAGAACGCCAACTTCTATGCCAGTCGCGACCCCTACGAGGATATGACCTCCTACGGCTCGCGCACCACTCCGGTTGGCTTTTACAACGGCCGCACCTACAACGGTTATACTACGATCGATTCCCCCTCGCCCTACGGCCTGTATGACATGGCTGGCAACGTCTGGCAGTGGACGGGCGATGTGTACGAGGGGATGCACTACCGTTTCCTGCGCGGCGGCTCGAAAGACACCTACGAGATGGATCTGCGCGCCTGGGCGCGCAACAACGCCACCCCTACCTATGTCAGTCCGGGCGTGGGTTTCCGTTGCGCCCGTGACGAAAGATAAATTACCGGCGGGCAGCCGGTCTCACTCCGGCGCCCGCACAACTTTGCCATGATTCTGAGATTGCAACCCCTCCGCTCTATTTCCCGCCAATACGGGCCGCTTATCAAGAACCTGCAGACTGGTCTGCTGACCGCCACTGGCTTGGCCGGTTTTATGTCTGCCCGTTGCCCGGTGTTTAACCTGCCGCTGCTAATCGGACTCACGGTCAGCCTGCTGGCTTCGATTAGCGGCAGCACCATCCTAAACATGTGGTGGGATCGAGATATTGATGCCCTTATGTCCCGCACCCGCCAGCGCCCGCTAGCAACCGGTATGGTACCGCACCGCCAGGCTTTGCGCGTTGGACTGCTGCTCTCCACTGCCGGCGTTGCCCTGGCTGCTGTCCTCTACCCGCTTTATGGTCTCCTCATTTTTGCCGGTCTCTTCTTTGATGTCGTCGTTTATTCCATCTGGCTCAAGCGCCGCACCTGTTGGAGTATTGTTTGGGGCGGTATTGCTGGCGCCATGCCTGTTCTTGCTGGCCGCACGCTGGGCCTGGGGTCCATTGACTGGATCGGCATTGTCCTTGCCCTCGGCGTGCTCTTCTGGATTCCTACCCATATCCTCACCTTTAGCTTGCGCAATGATGCGGATTACCGCGCAGCTGGTGTGCCTACTTTTGTTTCTACCTATGGGCCGGGCACCGCCCGCCTCGCCATTGCTGTTTCCAGCGTGCTGGCTGCTCTGGCTATGGGCCTGGCCGGTTGGGGTATCGGAATGAACTGGGGCTTTCTGCGCCTGCTGGGCGTTCTTTCAAGCGGCCTGGTGCTGCTGGCTGTAGTGATGATCTTCCGGCCCTCTGAGCGGATTAGCTTTGGCCTCTTCAAATACGCCTCGCTCTATATGCTTTACTCTATGGTTCTTATGATCTGGTGATGGATAGCCGCTTATGTTGATGAAGGCGTGCAGCCTATGAAACGATCTGCCCTCGACCGCCTCCTCCTTCTGGCAGCCAGCCTGCTGGCAGCCTACCAGGTGGCAGTGGGCATTAATGGTCTTGGCGCTTTGCCTGTGCTCGCGTACACGGTTGCTTTTGGCGTGTTGCTAGTGGCCGAATTATTGCTGCTCATTCTTGGCCTGGAGGTGCTCGATGAACCGGTGGTCGTCATCATCTCCACGGTTATCCCGCTCAGCCTTTCCACTGGCCTGGTCTGGCAGCACTTACCGGCGTTGCGCACGCCCTACCTGGTCTTTGCCGTCGCTGGATTCCTCGTTGTCACCCTCACCCGATCACTCATCCCGCGCCGTCGTCTGGCGGTGCTGGCGCTGGCAGTCGTTCATGGTGTGGCCGGTGTTATCATCACCTTCCTGCCGGCTGGTCTGGTCCTTGCCGGGCGCGCTGCATCTGGTTATGGATTAATCAGCGTCGGCGGCGGATTGATCGGCCTTGGCGGGCTGCTGCTGGCATTTCTCAAGGCTGGCCGCCCCTTCCTCTCCCGGCAGGTCATTTTTCAACTGCTGCCGGGTCTGTTGCTACTGATGACAGCCGCCTTTGTGGCTGGTTTTGCACTTGCTTGAGAATTGGAATCCTCAAGCCTGTAAAGACCGTTGGAGAATTTTAAAATACGATTGATTGGCGAAAGGAACAAAAAATGAGAAATGCATGGTGGTCAAAACTTTTGCGAATAGTTGGCATTATCTTGATGAGCCTGACAGCAGCGTTCACCCTCATGGGCGGCGCAGGCACCACCTGTGTGGCGCTCAACCCGGAGGGGTTCGGTGGAAAGTTCGCCGGTATTGCCCCTTTTCAGTGGCTGTGGATTCTTTTCGTGCTACTCGGTATTGCAGCCGGGGTGTTGGGTGTCCGCGCCGTTGTCCTGCTTGTCAGGGGTGCTTCACATGCCTGGCGTGATTCTGTGATCGCGCTGGTTGCTGGCACGCTGCTGAATGCCGTTCACCTGGTGATGTCTCGCGCCCTGCGCGGCGGGTCTATGCCTGTGGATGGCGTCCTTTACATGAATATACTGACACTGGTCGTTTTTTTTCTCTTTCGCATCCCGCGCATCTGGCAGGGTGTCAACTATGAAAAGCCCTCCGGCGGGCGACCGGCGGGGACGGCTGCCGCAGCCTTTGCCCTCTGGGCGGCTGGCTTGCTTACACTCACCATCCAGTTCCTCATGCAGCCCACCCATACTATCGGTGGCGTCAACTACGCCGATGCCTGGCATATCACCCTCAGCGCCATCGGCGGGGGGTTGCTGACCAGTGGCTTGCTGGTCGTTCTGCTGCCCCGGCTTGCCAATGGGCGACGTCAGTCCCTCCCCAATTCGGCAGAAACCCACAAGGCCTGAGTGGTTCAGGCCGCCGCTTCCCATTCCGAATGTAGAACGACGCCCGCCTGTGTATTTCGGCGGGCGTCGTTCTAGTGATCCTTTCGAAAAGGTTTTGAGGTCACATCAGGCAGCCGAGGGAGGGCTGAATGGTGGGGCCTGCGTCGCGCCCCTGGAGTGTGGTTTGAGGTGATACTCCCAGCCGTGAGAGGCGGTCTTAGAGAATGAAAATGAAGCCGAAGAGGATCTCGATGACTAGACTGATGATGTTGGAGCGCTCGAACGAACGGTCGAGGAAGAGGGAGACCGTACGGGCGACGGCGATCGCGAGATAGGCGATCCCGAGAGCCTGGTAGACGGCCGGGACGGGGAGGAGGAAGGGCGCCAGCCCGAGGCCGATGAAGAGGCCGCCGAGGACGGCGCGAACTTCAGCGATGCCGCGCGGTCCAGGAGCTTCGAGGCCGGTGAAGCCTTTGATCGATCTGGGTCGCAGGAAAGAGATGAGGCCGACGGCAATGGTGGCGAGGGCGCAGAGGATTTTGAGAATCAAGAGGATGTTCATAAATTGACCTCCGGGGTCATGCGCGTTTACCGTACCAGAAGCGTTTCCAGTCGCCGCGGCTGGTCTGAAGGGAGATGAGAGTGTAGAGAGCGCCGGTCCAGAAACCGAGCGCCATCATTAGAATGATCCAGAAAATAGAAGGGAGTAACGCTTTTTCGCGAAAGGCAATCCAGCAGGAGAAAAGGGCAAAACCAACGTAGAGGTCGACGAGGGAGACCACCCCCCATGGCATGGCGAGGAGCCGGGTGCCTTCAGCGGAGAAGTCGCCAGCGGTGAAGCCGTAGATCAGGATGCCGGTCATGGCGAGCAATCCGGCCAGGGCGATTCCTTTTGCAATTTTCATCGGGTGTCTCTTTTCTGGCGTGGGGCTTTTTTGCGCGGCGGCCAGGGGAAGAATGAACTGGTGTTTTCGATGTATTCCTTGTAACCAGGGCGGGACGCCAGGGTTTTTTCCAGGAGGGCGACGCCGGAAACGCTCAGGAGCAGAAATGTCATCAAGAGCGGGCTAAAAACCGTCCACCAGCCGCCAGCCGGGGTGGCGAGAATGTAGAAGCCCCACCACTGAGCGGCGTCGCCGAAGTAATTTGGGTGGCGGGTGAAGCGCCAGACGCCGCGGTCCATAACTTTGCCTTTGTTAGCAGGGTTGGCTTTGAAGCGGGCCATCTGGAAGTCGCCGACGGATTCGAAGAAGAAGCCAACAGCCCAGACGGCCAACCCTAAGAGGTCCAGGAGGGTCCAACCTGACGAGCCTCCCCGCTGGGCTGCCAGGAGGGGGGCAGAGATGACCCAGAGCAGGAAACCCTGGAGCAAGAAGACCTGAAAGAAGCTCTTCCACCACCAGGTGGAGCCGGATTCAGCGCGCCACTTCTGATAGCGGAAATCTTCGGGCTTGTCCCAGTTACGCAGGAGGATGTAGATCGAGAGGCGCAGCCCCCAGAGTGTGACGAGCAGATTGAGCAACAGCCGGCGAGGCAGGGGGGCATCAGGACTGAGGAAGAAGTAGAGCCAGCCGGTGATCACGAAGCCTGTCCCCCAGAAGATATCTACGATGCTGGAATTTTTGAGGAAGAGGCTGTAGAGCCAAAGGAGAATCATCAAGATCAGGATGACCACCAGGGCGATGGCGTACGTTTCAAGAAAGGTCATGTTTTCCCTCTGAGCTGTTTTTTGAGATGCAGGCGAAGCCAATCACGCCGGGGCCGAGGTGGGCGCCGATGATGGGGTTGATCTCTTCGAACCAGATTTCGCCGGGTGGTAGAAGGCTGCTCACTTGCCGGAGAACTGCGCGGGCCTGCTCGGCGGCGTTGGCGTGGAGCAGTGCGACCTTTTCATAGGGAGCGTATTGTTCGAGAAGTTCTTCCAGGCGTTTGTGAGCGTTTTTGCGGGTCCGGACGCGCTCAGTGGTGGTGACTCCATCGTACAACTTCAGGAAGGGTTTGACGTGCAGGATGCTACCAAAGGTCGAGACGGCCAGGTTGACCCGCCCGCTGCGACGGAGGAATTCGAGCGTATCGAGGGCGGCGAAAACGTGGGTTCGGGCGATTTGCGCTTTGAGGAGGGAAATGATCTGGGAGATGGAGAATCCGGCCGCGGCAGTCTGGGCAGCAGCCAGCGCCTGAAACCCCAGGCCGAGACTGAGCTGGCGCGAGTCGAAGACGGTGACGGGAACAGTGGTCGTCTCCTGGGCGGCTATGCGGGCGACATTCACGACCGCGCTGAGCGATTCGGAGACGTGGATGGATAGAATTTCAGAGGCTCCTTCGGCGGCCAGCCGTTCGTACACCTGGCGGAAGACCTGTGAACCAGGGACGGCGGTCGTTGGGGCGGGCTTGATGGCGGGAAGACGCTGGTAGAACTCCTGGCGGGAGAGATCCACGCCATCTTGAAATTCCTTAGAAGCGATGTTGATAAGAAGAGGGATGACGGCGATGTTGTTTTGGGCGATGATTTGCGGTGGCAGGTCGCAGGTGCTGTCTGTTACGATTCGTATGGTCATGGAGACGGTTTCCTTGAATGGATGCTGGTTGTTGCGGCTTTCCCGATCGTGCCGTGGTCAGAGTCCAAAGAAAGCGACCCACACAACTGCGTCCAGGGTGACCGTTAACCATGTTATTTATACAAGATGTGTCTCTTTCATGCAATTTTTAAAAGCCGCATCGTTATACAGGATAAGAACAGCCCAACTTAAAAATATCTCTATATTTTGCGAGGATGAAAAAACCCTCTCAGGTTGTATAATCAATGCGATATTTCGAATATTTTTGGTATGAATAATTCGTTGCCCAGGGCTATGCGAGGGGGCAGCGTGGCCTTCGAAGCCAGGGGATGACAGGAGAACACGATGCGGCGAGATCGTTTTTTGATAGGAATTTTGGCAGGGATCGTTGTGCTGGCGGCGCTTTCGCTGGCGGTTTACCTGGCGCGGCGCGGCGGGCTGAGCTATGGGCCAGAAAATACCCCCGAAGGTGTGGTGCAGAATTACATCGTGGCACTGCAGCGCGGCGATTACGAACGCGCCCATGCTTACCTGACTGATTTTGAAAACAAACCGGACCTGCCACGCTTTCTCCAGCCCTTCAATAATTACCAGGATCGGGATATCTCTCTGACCGGCGTCGAGATCAGGGGCGCTTCAATGGCGGCGGACGGTCAGAGCGCGCTGGTTTACCTCTCTCTTTTACGCGGCGGGAACAGCCCGTTCGACCAGGGCTATCGCGAGAACAACACCGCCGAACTGGTGCTGGAGGGAGGAGAGTGGAAGATCCGCAACATGCCTTATCCCTTCTGGAGCTATGAGTGGTCGCCACCGCCCTCGGAGGCGATCAAGCAGCCCCCGGCGATGGAACCGTAATCCGCCATGCGCACTGTTCGAAGACTCTATTTCTATCTGCTCGCCCTGATCGGCAGCCAGGCGTTGGTGTGGGGGGTGATCCACCTGCTGCGCACGCTGGTGGATGAGGGGCTGACGGGGTCGGTGAGCTCATTGGCAACAGGGCTGGCGCTCGCGATGGTCGGGTTGCCGGTTTTTCTCTTGCACTGGTTGACTGCCCAGCGGGATGCAGCCCGCGATGAGGAAGAGGGCGCGAGCCGCATCCGGGCTGTGTTTTTTTACGCGGCGCGAGCCTGGACGCTATTGCCGGTTGTTTTCAGCGCGATGGCGGTTTTGAACCGCGCCCTGGCCGGTTTCATGAATCTGGCAGAAGCGGGGGTACTGTTCGGTAGCGACCAGACGGTGAGCGATAACCTGATATCGATCGCGGTTAACCTGCTGGCGTTTGCCTATTTCGACACCAGGCTTCGCTCCGATTGGCGCACAGCGCCACCTGATCATTTTCTGGCCGAGGCGCGCCGCCTGTACCGCTACCTGTGGACGCTTTTTGGCCTGACGGTAACGATCTTCGGTGTGCAGGGAATGCTGCGCTACCTGCTGACGGTTCAGGATAAGCTTGGGGCCGCCTCCGGCTACCTGCTGGCCAATAGTCTGGCGATGGCGCTGGTCAATGCGCCGGTCTGGAGCTTGACCTGGAGGCTAGTTCAAAAGTCACGAGCGGAGGCAGTAGAACGCACGTCCCTCCTGCGACTTGTGGTGCTTTACCTCATCAACCTGGCAGGTGTGGTGGGGGTGCTGGCTTCGGGGGGGCAGGTGTTGACCAGCCTTTTTGCTGTGCTGCTCGGCAGCCGCCAGACTTTTTCGCAATGGATGTTCGAGATTACTCCGGCGCTGTCGGTGCTGGTCCCGCTGGCGGTGGTGTGGGCGTATCACTGGCGCATCCTCGATGAAGAAATGCTGGCTATTGCCAGGCAGCCCCGCCGGGCAGGCGTACGCCGGTTATACTATGCTCTCCTTTCGGCGCTGGGGCTGGCGGTGGTTTTTACCGGTGTGGCAACGCTGATTACCTACCTGACTAGCAGCATTTTTAACTGGAGCAGCCTGACGCCCGGCTGGGGGCAACTGAACAGCGGCCTGGCTGCGTTGGCAATCGGGCTGCCGCTCTGGCTGACGTCCTGGGCGCCTTTGAAAAACGAGGCGATGGAAGCGGGCGAGGCAGGCAACCGGGCGCGCCGGGCACTGACTCGGAGAGCCTACCTTTACCTGGCGGTCTTTGCATTTGTGGTGGGATTGATGGTAGCGACTGGCGACCTGCTTTACAACCTGGTCTCGCACCTGCTCGGTTCGCCGATTCAGGGGATCGGATCACTGGCGACGGCGCGCCTGCTGACCCTGATGGCATTGGTGGTTTTCCTGGTCTATCACCAACGCATTCTGCAGCAGGATGGGCGCGCTGCGCAGGAAGCGTTGGGTAACTTACATGCGGCCTTCCCGGTTCTTTTACTTGTGCGGGAAGAAGAAATGCCGCTTGCAGAGGAGATCCTGCGCGCCCTTAAAAAGCAGGCGCCGCGCCTGCCGGCGACCGTTTACAACCTTTCTGGCGGGTCTCTGGATGACCGGACAATCCTGACCAAACTGATTGTGATGCTCTCTGGTCTGGCTTTTGACCCCCCAGGCGGTTTCCAGGGCTGGCTGAAAGCCTACCAGGGACCGCGTCTGATCATCCCGCAGAACCTAAGCGGGTGGTACTGGCTGGGTTTTCACCCGCGACCGTTGAGCGAGGTGGCTGAAGAAACCAGCACGAGCATTCGCCAGATGGCCGAGGGCGACGCCCCGCGCGGCGGGCTGCCGCCGAATCCGTGGTCGGCGGCAGGGTACATCCTGGGCGGAGTTTTCTCACTAGTAATCTTGTTTGCGCTTTTTGGTTTGCTGGCTTCGAGCCTGTTTCAATAAGAAAGTGTTGAGGGTCTGGATCAGACCAGATTTCCAACTTGAATTCGAGAGGACGCCTGGTGAAGGACGGGCGTCCTCTTGTTTGTTGACAGGTCTGTTGCTCGAACAGGAGCGCTTCGTTGCCGCGCAGGGCTATTTGAGCGGAATGTCTTTGATCGCGCCCGTGACTTCTACGCTCCGGTCTGAAAAATCCTTGCTGTGAGCTTTGAAGTAGAAAACGCCGGTGAGTTTTCCGGTGGCTGGATCGGATTGGATGTCGATCTCGCCGCTATCCGCGATGTAAAGAAAGGCGTTTATGTAGATGGCGGCGGTCGGATTCTTGGTTGCTAAAGACTGGTCGTAAGGGATCAATGGTGTAACTCCCTTCTTTAGACCGGTTTTGGGTAGAAAGAGCGACACGATGTAACGCTCGGTGCCGCTGATCAGGCCCACGACATAGGTGTTCTCGGTGGATTGATACTGGACGTTGCTTCCCTTGATGGAATCGTTTTCGTAGCCGCTAACGTCGTAGGCGTAAGCGCCAGAAGCTAAATCGTCGGGCTGGTAGGGAGAATTAACGCTGCCGCCGGATGAGCTGCCGCTTTGAGGTTTGGCGGGCGGTGGGACGGTGACGCCTTCCGGCAGGCCGACCAGCTCTACCGCGTCGATCTCATTCCATCCCAGATTGAGGACGGTCTGATCGATGAAGATCTTGACCTTATCAACAAGAATCTTCTTGGTCAGTTCGAGCGAAATCTGGTAAACATCGGGGCAATAGGAAACCTCTTCGGGTTCTGTTTCGATAACGGTGTAGGCCTTGCCTTGAACGTCGATGATCTGGATCTCAACCACCTGTGAGGGATTGTAGTTCATATGGACGTTGATCTCGGTCGGATATACTGGGGTCGCAAAGGTCAGTTCGATCCAGTCCTTTGTGTCCGGCGAGGCTGAAGCCCAGGCTTTGACAGAATCCTCGCAATTTTCGACATCCGGTTCGCCGGTAGCCTGCGAAGCGGCCCAATCGGGATCGCCGTATTGCGAGCTGGCCCTGGCCTGGACGGCCCACTGGCGCAAGAGGCCATCCTTCGTGGTGGAATCGCTTTCCGGCAGGTTGTCATCAGAGCCTGGTTCTGGAGCAAAGTCCACACCGGCTGTGCCTGCGGGGCAGCCAGCATCTGGGACAATGGTGATGAATTGGATGCTGTCGCGCACTTCTTCAAAGTACGGAGCGATGTCATCCTCCCAGCGTTCGGCGGGAGCAGAGGCCATCATGGTGAACTGCCGTTTGGCTGTGAGCATGGAGGTCAAGACAATGGCTTTGATTTTTTTGTTGCTTTGCTGGGTGGTGAGTTCAGCCTGCAAGGCGGGAAATCCTCCGACTTTTACTTTTTTGGCTTTCCCTACCTCGGAGCCCGTCGACTCCTTCTTGAACTTCTCAAAAGCCTCCTCAGTCGTCATTTCCTCATCATTGTCACCCGCCATGATCAGAAATGCCGGACCAAGCTCCATATCGGCGTCTGGCGCTTTCATTTGGATAATCCCGACGGCGCAAGTGATTTCCCAATCTGGGAGGGGGGAGAATTGAAAGCCGCCTTCCTCGTAAACGATCTTCTTTGCAGCACTGGAATCACCTGAGGTATCTGCGGCGGGCGGGTTGGAGGGGGTTGATCCCTGGTCTTCTTTTTGGGATGGGATCAGGCATGCAAGGCTGATCATAGCGATCAGGAACAGCAGGAGAAGCGCTCGATAGTAGCTGGTTTTCATGGAGGTTTTCCCTTCGAACATTGAGGATGGTGGTTTTTTAGGTCAGGCAGGTCTTGTACTGCGGGCATTTGTGCTTTTTTAGCCCTGCCAGGCAGAGAGGAGGGCCTTGCCCAGGTGGATCATGGCTTCCAGTTCGGATGGATCGGAAAGCTGCGCCGTCGGCAGGCTGATTTCTAAGCCGGTGGAGCGAAGCTTGATGACCGGTCTGTTTTTTTCGGGCAGCTTCAGGAGGATATTTTCAACCTCTAGGCTGAGCAGGCGACTGAGATCCTGGTCTTCATTTGCGAGGCACAGGAACTTTGCCGCAAGGGCTTTGTTTTCAGGTGTTACCTGTGAAAGGCCGGAAACCCAATCGGCGTCTTCCCCGATCATTTTACGCAGGGCGAGCTGGAGCAGGGGAACGCCGAATGACTGGAGCGCCCCCGGATTGGCGCCTGCTGGCAGTGGCCCAATCACGATTGCCCTGTCCGGCAGGGAAATATCCTGGCAACGCCAACGGGTGCGGTGACTGATGCTGGAAGATCCCGGGCCGGAATCGCGCGGGCTGGCTTCGGTCAGCACCTCGAGCGACCAATGGCCGTGGGCGGTTTTCCCTTTGAGGATGAACCCTGAGAACATGGGCTGTTGAATGTGTTCCAGTTCCCAGCCGTGCTCCCGGGCTGCCTGTACCAGGCGAGCCTCTTTTTGCCGCTTGCGGTAGGCAAGGTACAGGAACAAACCGCCAACCAAAACGGCGGTTCCGAGGATGACTAGCAAGCTGATGACGATTTCACTCATGTTGTCTCCCTCCCTTGTTTAGTTGGTGTGACGAACGGCGCTCCTGCTGAAAAGCCGTTCCCACGTGATCGGGCCTACCACGCCATCCACCACGAGGCCGTTGCGTTCCTGGAACAACCGTACCGCCTGGTCCGTTTTGGGGCCAAAAACGCCATCGGGCGCGCCCACCTGAACATAGCCCAGGTCGAACAGGCGCTGCTGCATCTGGAATATGTCGTTGCCAACCATGACGGGGTCGGTCAACGAGAGCGGGCGGTAGAAGGCGACCGGGGTAGTTGTCGCGGTGGGCGGAACGGGTGTGGCGGTTGCGGTGGGCATGACAGGCGTGGAGGTTACAGGAGCAGAAGAAAAGCGGCAGGATACGGGAGGCCGGCTACCAACCAGGAGCGCCAGCGCTCCATTCTGTCCCCACAGGCGGGCAGCGCCGTCGGCGCCCACACTCAGCAGGATTCTGCCGTCGCGGCTGAAAGCCAGATGGGTAATCCGTCCGGTGTGCGCCTGCCATTGCGAAATCACCTCCCCGTTTTCGATATCGAGCAAATAGAGCCGGCCGAAAAGATCGCCAGCCGCCAGCAGACAGCCTGCTGGGTTAAACT
>JABLXC010000043.1 GCA_013178185.1 Anaerolineae bacterium
TGCCATCTACATACATCTGCACGGCTTGCTTGCGCATTTCCTCTGGATAGCCTCTCGGTTTAGGCTCTGGAGTGTATTTATACCCACAATGCATGCAGCGATACCTTTGTGCACCAGATTCCGTTCGACCAGCCTTGTTCTGGCGTTTCGTTTGTTGGCATTTCGGACAGCTTTTCATTCCTCTATTCTAATCCAGAAATTTAGCCACTCCCCAAACACAGTAAAATAACCGAACGAACAGCTCGTTCACTTCGAGAGGTTTTCAGCGAAGTTACTAACTCAACTGCAACCGTGTTTGCAAAACGAAAATAGCTAGGTTTTCTATCATTATAAGTGTATAATACTATCATGTCGTAGGGGTAATGGGACTGTGCAGCCCAGACAACTCAGAATCATATCGATAGATTTTTTACCCAGGAAAACTTCTTATGGAAGGAAATACCCAAGAAATCGCTAAAGCGCCATCACCAACTCCCTCTCCAACAGAAAAAGGGATGTCCCCTGAAGATCGCCGCCGGTTAGCGTTTCTCATCGCGGGCGTCGTTTTGTTCCTGGGGTTGATCATCATAGCGGTTTATTTCCTCATGCAGCCAGCTACCCCCACAGACAAGATCCGAGATGTATTCATTATCTTTATGGCATTGGAATCACTGGTGATCGGTATCGCGCTTGTCATATTGATGGTTCAATTGGCCACTTTAATCAACCTCTTACAAAATGAGATCAAGCCTATCCTTGATTCAACGAACGAAACGGTCAACACAATACGGGGAACGGCAACGTTCTTAAGTGACAATCTTGCCGAGCCTGTGATTAAGCTAAACGAATATTTAGCCGGAATCAAGCGGCTTCTTGAATTATTCCGCCTGATCAAAAAATAAAAATCGTCCATTTGGTTAAAAATAATCTTTTCTTTCTAAGGAGGAAAATATGTCAGACCGAGATGAATTTGGTGCATTCTTGATAGGCTTTTTTGTGGGTGGTGTGACTGGTGCAATTGCTGCTCTCCTACTTGCACCGCAATCCGGCGCTGAAACTCGAACCTTGATTCACGACAAGGCCATTGAACTCAAAGACAAAGCTTCTGAAAGCATAGAAGACGCATACAAAAAGGCTGAAGAGGCAGCCGCTGAAGCCCAAGCCCGTTTTGAAGACTTGGCTTCGAAAACCAAAGTTCGAGCCGAAGAATTACAGCGGCGCGGCACAGCGCTTCTCGAAGAACAAAAAGAAAAACTTGGCCGCAAAAAACCAGCTGCTGAAAAACCCGCTTCTGACGAAGCCGCCGCTTGAAAAATCACTCTTTCCAGAAAGTTACAAAACGGGTGTCATTTACATGACACCCGTTTTGTATCTCTTGCACCCGCAAGAATATTTTCTTAAGACAAAAGATCCTGCAGCACCTTAGAAAGCCCCTCCAAGACATCCCCCGCCATCACTGAAATCTCTTGCCCGCTCGAGGCCAAAGCCACAAGTCCGGCCTGGGCATGAATCCAGCATCCCCCCAGCGCCGCCTCAAAAGCCGGCACGCCTTGCGCCCGTAAACCAACCACCACACCAGCCAACACATCCCCCGTACCGGCCCGCGCAAGCGCCGACGTTGCCACGGGGATAACTCCCAGCGTACCATCCGGAGACGCCACCACAGTCAAGGCGCCCTTGAGGACAACCACATGCCCCCACTTTTTCGCATACCGCCGGGCGGTCTCTTCTCGATCGGATTGGATTTCCTTGACGGTCAAACCGGTCAGGACAGACATCTCGCCAGGATGAGGTGTCAGAATCGAATATTCCGGAATTTGAGAGTACCAGTCAGGGATGCGCGCCAACAGCTTTAACCCGTCTGCGTCCACAACTAGAGGAGGCAGTTTCACAGTTTCACCATGTGGTTCTTCCTTCTCCGGGGACACAAACCCAATCCCGGTCTTGGCCGACCTTTCCGTCTTTTTATCCTTATATTGAAGAAGTTGTCGCAGAAAACCAGCTGTGGTATCTTCCAAACCCCAACCAGGACCAAGCAATAAGGCCGATACTTTTTCGAGATTTTCAACAAGCACACCAGCCGCATGATCTGAAATGACGCCCTGATCATGCGGCAAAATTAACCAAGTTGCCTCTGGCAGTTGACCAGCCAAAGGAGCATAAAGAGGCCCCGGTACCGCCAGACGGACCAGCCCTGTTCCTACCCGGTAAGCTGCCTTCGCGGCTAAGTAGGCCGCGCCAGTATAATTGACCGATCCCGCCGCGATCATCGCCGTTCCAAAAGTGCCTTTATGCGCCGTCCTGGGTCGCGCCGGCAGAATTGAAGAAACAAAATCTCGATCCACCACAAGATCCGCCAGTTGCTGCCAGGCAGAAAAGTTTTCGGAAAAACCCAAATCAACCGTCTCCAGCTCGCCTACCCATTCGAAAGCCGGAAAACGCACCAGCCCTTTTTTTACGGCGCCCATACAAACCGTTACATGGGCTGGGATCGTCTCAGGGGCGGTCTCGCCGCTCTCGCAATCCACGCCCGAAGGGCAATCTACCGCCACCACAATCTGGTGCTGGATATGGCCTTTAGCAAAAGAAAGGATTTCAGCCAGTTCCGGCTTCAAAGGCAATTGAAAGCCAGTACCCAGTACGCCATCCAGGATAATATCCGCTGAGTCAAGAATAACCAGCAATTGACTCCTGTCTGGATCATCGCTGCTAGAAACCACCGAGCCGCCGGCTTTCAACAACCGGCTGACGAGAGGATCATCCTCTCCTCTGGACTTGACCAGGTACGCAGCGGTCACCCATCCGTTTCTTGCGAGGGTTTCTAGCGCTACCAGGGTGTCTCCGCCATTGTTTCCAGAACCTACCAGACCGACAACAGCTCTTCGATCTATGGATTCGTATCGCCGACGCAAGATCTCAGCCAGACCTGTACCAGCTTTTTCCATCATCTGTGCATACGAATAACCGCCGCGATTTGCCTCTTGCTCCACGGCGCGCATTTGGGTAACGGCCAATAGTTTCATGAGCTTCCCTCTCTTCCAAGGTAATTTCTGACCGTATTATACACGTTCCATGCAGCTCAGTCGCTGTGCCAATCAATTGCATGGCTCAATACGGTATAATCGTCATCAAGTCAATTGTTTTCCTTTCTGGACGAATATGCATAAATACCTCTATGTTACCGTTTTTGTATCGGGGTTAACCACATTGGCAGTTGAAATGGCCGCCTCTCGCCTGTTAGGGAGCGTCTTTGGCACCAGCAACCTGGTATGGGCCAGCATCATCGGTCTCATTTTGATCTACCTGGCCGCAGGGTATTTTCTGGGCGGATATTGGGCTGATCGCTCACCTACCTTTCGAACTTTTTATAAAATTTTGGTTTGGGCTTCTGTCGGGATTGTGATTGTCCCAGTTATCGCCAGGCCAATCCTGCAGCTGGCCGCCAATGCCTTCGATCACCTGGAAATTGGAATCCTGGCCGGGTCATTTGGCTCTGTGCTGGTACTGCTGGTTATCCCCATGATACTCCTTGGAACCGCATCGCCCTTTGCAATCCGCCTCGCTGTTCAGGATGGAAAAACCGTCGGAAGCGTATCCGGGAAAATTTACGCCACCTCAACCATCGGGTCATTTATTGGAACTTTTTTACCGGTGCTCCTTCTCATCCCAACCATCGGTACACACCGCACTTTTCTTGTTTCTGGTTCATTCCTTCTCCTGATTGCTCTCGCCGGGCTTTGGCTATATGCCGGCTGGAAAGCAGTTATCCCTTATCTTTGGACACTTGTTTTGATTCCGGCGCTTTTTGTCTGGGGATTGCCCGGTGGCACAAAAAACACAACCGGCCAGGTCTATGAAACCGAATCAGCCTATAACTATATTCAAGTGTTGGAACAGGATGGGTACACTCTCCTGCGGCTTAACGAAGGCCAGGGGATTCATTCTATTTACCATCCCGATAAAACCAACTATTTTGGTCCTTGGGAACAGGTGCTGGTTGCGCCCTTCTTTAACCCGGCGCCTTACCCCCTCGAACAGGTTAAGCGGTTGGCAATCATTGGTTTAGCGGCCGGCACAACTGCCCGGGAAGCCAGTCTCGTATACGACGCGATAGAAATAGATGGATATGAAATCGATCCCGAGATTGTACGGGTAGGGCGCCTTTATTTCGACATGAATGAGCCCAACCTGAATGTCATTGTTCAAGATGGCCGCTGGGGACTCGAACACAGCCCTTATCAATACCAAATCATTAGTATTGATGCTTATCGCCCTCCTTACATCCCTTTCCATCTAACCACCCAGGAATTTTTTCAAATCGCCCGCCGTCACCTTACAAACAATGGCGTCATGGTCATTAACGTGGGGCGTGCCCCAAACGACCGCCGTTTAATCAATGCGCTTGGCAGCACAATCCTTACCGTTTTCCCTACCATCCATGTCGTCGATATACCCAACACCTTCAACTCAATGCTGTTTGCAACCGTACAGCCCACGACGGCAGACAATTTTTTGGAAAACCTCCTGTATCTGAGTCGGGCACAATCCACCCCCTCCCTGCTGTTGGATACCATGAAAATCACAGCCGCCAACCTCCAAAAGCCGCCGGAAGCCGGTCCGGTGTTTACAGATGATAAGGCACCCGTCGAGTGGATTACCAATAACATGGTGCTGAGTTTTTTATTTTCTGGTGAAATGGAGAATCTGGAATGAAAAAAATACAAATAGCAGCAAGCTGGTTTACCACCATTGCCATACCATTTTTCTTGCTGATGACCGCTATCCGCCTCCTGCTCACCTCTTCATTCGTGGAAGTTGAATATCGCTTGCCGGGTTTCCCTGAAGACCCTTACGGTTTTTCAATACAAGATCGCCTCTACTGGTCAAAAATTTCGATCAATTATTTGCTTAACGACGAAACCATCCACTGGCTTGGTGACTTTGAACTCCCCGATGGCAGTCCACTGTATAATGAACGCGAGCTCAGCCACATGCTGGATGTAAAAATCCTGGTGCAAAAAATGATCGTTGTCCATTCTATTTTGCTTCTAATTCTGCTCCTCATCGGGTTTGGGGCCTGGCGCTCTGGATGGTTGAGCACTTTCGGGCAGTTCTTAATCAAAGGCGGTTGGCTGACGATTGGAATAATCGCAGCGATCTTGATCGGAATTGCTTTGAGTTTTGAAGCCCTTTTCACCGGCTTTCATAAAATCTTTTTCGAGGGAGATACCTGGCTATTCCGCTTCTCAGATACACTAATCCGTCTGTTCCCTCTCCGATTTTGGCAAGACGCCTTCATTTTCATGGGCGTTATCACCCTGGCCGGTGCTGTAGCCCTCATTCTGATTGGAAAAAGGCTGGCGCGAAAGGATGGCTATTAAAAAAAGAGCCGGGCGCAATACCGGCTCTTTCGCTACCGCCCGTATCCTGCCAAACCTACTTCTTTGCCTTACCTTGGGCAGCAACCGCCTGGATGGCAGCTTGAACAGCTTCGGTATCTCCAAGATAATAATGTTTCAGAGGCTTCAGGGTGTTGTCAAGCTCATATACCAGGGGAACGCCGGTTGGAATATTCAGAGCGACGATTTCTTCATCAGAAATTTGATCCAGGTATTTTACCAGCGCCCGCAAGCTATTCCCATGCGCCGTGATTAATACCCGCTTGCCTGACTGTACCGTAGGAGCAATAACGTTATGCCAGAACGGCAAAAATCTCGCTACCGTGTCCTTGAGACACTCGGTCAGGGGAAGCTCGTCTTTTGTCAAATCCTTATAACGTGGATCTCGCCCCGGATAACGCTCGTCGTCAGGTGTCAAAGCAGGCGGGCGAATATCATAACTTCGCCGCCATAAGTGGACTTGCTCATCCCCATATTTGGCCGCTGTCTCCGCTTTGTTCAACCCTTGCAAGGCGCCATAATGACGCTCGTTGAGCCGCCACGATTTGTAAACAGGGATCCACATCTGGTCTAACGAATCGAGCGCCAACCAGAGCGTACGGATAGCCCGCTTCAAGACAGACGTGTAAGCGATATCAAATTCAAACTTTTCTTCTTTTAGAAGCTTACCAGCCTGAGTTGCTTCAACAATCCCTCTCTCCGAAAGGTCAACATCTGTCCAGCCGGTAAACCGGTTTTCCTTATTCCATTCACTTTCTCCATGTCTCAATAAAACCAGCTTAATCATCAAGAACCTCCTGACAACAATCTTGTAGCGCAAGAAAATCCTCGCGCTACAAGATGCTCTTAAGATGTGATGTAAATAACAGCAATCAGCGGATAGCCACAGGATTTTCAGGGTCACCTGAAGGATCGAAGATATGAAAATTATCCATATTAAAAACAATTTGAACCTGGTCCCCGACCTTGAACCGTGTGCGCGGGTCAACCCGTGCCACATAATTGTTTTTTCCACTCACCAGGTATAAAAGAATTTCATATCCCATCAATTCGGTCACATCCACTTTCGACTCAACCGGAGCAGCATGAATCCCTGGGGGCGCAAAATCGGGGTTGTGAATATCTTCAGGGCGAATCCCAAAAATAATTTCCTTTCCAGCAAAAGGCATATAAACGTTGTTGCGTTCCTCCGGTATTTTGACTGCAAAATCACCACTGTCAACATACAGGCTGTTTCCATCTTTCCGTAAATGAGCCGGGAAGAAGTTCATTGCCGGTGAACCGATGAAACCAGCCACAAACAGGTTGGCAGGGCGGTCATACAGGTTCTGGGGGGTATCGAGCTGCTGAAGAAGCCCTTTATTCATCACCGCGATACGGGTAGCCATCGTCATAGCTTCAGTCTGATCGTGTGTTACGTAGATGAAGGTGGTTTGCAAACGCTGGTGCAATTTGCTGATCTCAGCGCGAGTCTGAACTCTCAATTTCGCATCCAGGTTAGACAAAGGCTCATCAAAGAGAAATACTTTAGGTTCGCGAACGATTGCGCGTCCAACAGCCACACGCTGACGCTGCCCACCAGACAATTCACGGGGTTTCCGTTTAAGCAAGTGTTCGATGCCCAAAATCTGGGCAGCCTCTTCAACCCGTCTCTTGATCTCGTCTTTTTTCACCTTGCGCAGCTTCAACCCAAAGGCCATATTGTCATAGACTGTCATGTGAGGGTAAAGTGCATAGGATTGAAAAACCATCGCAATATCCCGATCCTTGGGCGCAACATCATTCACTACAGTATCCCCAATCAGCACCTCACCCGAGGTAACCTCCTCCAGCCCTGCCAGGCACCTCAGCGCCGTGGTCTTTCCGCACCCTGAGGGTCCTACCAGAACCAAAAACTCCTTGTCCTCAATATTCAATGTGAGATCTTCAAGCGCGACAACATCCCCAAACTTCTTCCATACGTTCTTATAAGTTACACCAGCCATGCAAACCTCCTTCCGGAACGAGTATAGTGACTGTATTATATGCGAGGGTAGCCAAAAAGGCAAACGAGTGGCATCAAAACGGCAAAGATAAGTGACTTTTTTCACAATCTCGAGGTAGTTTTCTCCATTTTACAGGCTATACCCTATTGACAAAGGAAGCTTTGTATTATATGATACGCACAGCCGGTAATTTATGTTCATTTATGGGTAGTGTTGGTGAGTTTAATGTGGAATTTACGGATAAATATCAAATTCCAGTAAAGGGCTTCCTTTTTCCTTGATCTGATAATTCGGGGTCTCCTTTTGCAAGTCTGAAGTCTGGCAAGATAGCGCCTTTCTTTGAAGTTATACATTGCAAAGTATTTGAGAGGAGGTGATTGCAAACGCCCATTAGTCGTGTGTTGTTTCCAATCAAGTTGTCAAACCATCACTGAAACTTATTTTCGCCAAATACAAGGAGATTGAAGATGAAAAGTCGTGTATTACTTTCCTTTGTGCTTCTGGTCACCCTGGTTCTGGCTGCGTGCCAACCAGCCGCGCCCACCGAAGCGCCTGCTGCTGAACAACCCACCAAGGCGCCAGCCGCCGAACAACCCACCGAGGCGCCAGCCGCCGAGCAACCAGCTTCAACAGAGCCCATTAAAATTGCTATGCTTGTTCCCTTGAGCGGCCCTGTTCCTACCTTCGGCGTCTCCACCCGCGATGGTGGTATGTTGGCAGTCGAAGAATGGAATGCCAAAGGCGGCGTCCTGGGTCGTAAGATCGAAGCTGTTGTCGAAGACAGTCAGTGTACCCCCGATCCAGCCGTCAATGCAGCCAATAAGGTCATCGACACCGACAAAGTAAAATACATCGTTGGCGAAACCTGCTCAAGCGCCTCAATCCCGGTTTCTGAGATTGCCGAGGAAAAAGGCATTGTCCAGATTAGCCCTACCTCAACCAACCCCACTGTAACCACCAAAGCAGACGGAACCGCAAAGAAATTCGTCTTCCGTGCTTGCTTCATTGACCCGTTCCAGGGCTTGGCCATGGCCAAATTCGCCACCGAAAAAGGCTACAAGACAGCCTTTATCATGCTTGACCAGGGCAATGATTACGTCCGTGGTTTGGCCGAAGCATTTGAGAAGTCCTTCACCGAATTGGGCGGAAAGATTGTAGGCAAAGAAACCTATACCTCGCAGGATACCGATTTCTCCGCCATCCTGACCAAAGTTGCCGAGAGCAAAGCCGAGGTTCTCTACCTGCCTGATTACTATAACATTGTCAATTTGGTCGGCGCCCAGGCCAAGGAAAAGGGCGTAACCGCAGTCATGATGGGCGGCGATGGTTGGGACTCTGCTGATTTGGATCTGAAGGCTGCCGACGGCGGTTTCTTCTCGAACCACTATTCACCAGAAGACACCCGCCCAATCGTCCAGGACTGGGTAAAGAACTACAATGCCAAATTTGGCAGCACCCCCGACGCCCTGGCGACCCTGGCTTATGACGCGACCAACATCCTCCTGGCTTCCATCGAAAAGGCCGGTGTGGATGATCCGGTCAAGGTAGCTGAAGCGATGGCTTCCATCGAGTGGGAAGGCGTCTCTGGCAAGATCACCTTCGATGAACAGCACAACCCGATCAAATCGGCCGCCGTCTTGCAAGTAAAAGATGGCAAAGTTTCCTTCGTCGCCTCAGTTGCACCGTAAGCGATAAGTTTCTGGGGGCGGTTGTCTTCAAACCGCCCCCAATTTAATTAACCCGGGTTGCCTATATGAGAGCTTCAACAGCGACTTCTAAATCCATCCTCCTCGAATATATTATAAAAAGGCGCTGGCTAGGAAACGGCCTACTCATTCTGGTAGGCTTGTTTGCTGTTTATCGCCTTGCCGTAGAACTTATCAATAACCCCATCCTTTTTTTTCAACAAGTCATTAATGGTTTACAACTGGGTTTTGTCTACGCCTTGATCGCCCTGGGATACACCATGGTTTATGGCATTGTACGCCTGATCAACTTCGCCCATGGGGATGTTTTTATGGTAGGAGCATTCATTAGCTTCTATGGCGTGACAAGGCTTCAGTTGCATACCTGGGTATCCAGCGTATTCCCATCCTTCCCTCCTGTTGCAGCGCAAATCATCGGCGCCGTTACCGTCGTACTTCTGGCAATGGTAACTTGTTCGGTGCTGGCTTTTACAATCGAACGTGTGGCCTATAAACCTTTACGTAACGCGCCGCGCATTTCAGCGCTGATCACAGCAATTGGCGTTTCCTTCTTTCTCGAATACTTCGGGGCGTTATCCTTTGTATTCAGTCCAAACTTCATCACCTACAAGCGCCCATTTGATGTTACTACCTGGTATCTCAACAAGGGAGGCATTGCTTCTCTCCAAAGCGGCCAGGCTATTCCACCAGGCAGTGTAATTTTTTCGAATATCTTTGTCATTATTGTTATCAGTTCCATTCTCTTGATGTTAGCCCTCCAATACATTGTCCGCAACACCAAAGTTGGAAAGGCCATGCGCGCTGCAGCCTACGATAAACCAACCGCCCGTTTAATGGGGATTAACGTAGATGGCATCATCTCAGTTACGTTTGGAATCGGGGCCGCCTTTGCAGGCGCCGCCGGTATGCTGTACGCCATTGCTTTTCCCCAGGTTTTCTTCTGGATGGGAATCATCCCCGGCTTAAAAGCCTTTGTTGCAGCAGTGCTAGGGGGCATCGGGAGCATTCCTGGAGCGTTTGTTGGAGCATTGATTATGGGGCAGGCGGAAGTTCTCAGCGCGGCCTATATCTCCACCCCAATGCGCGACGCCATCGCCTTCAGCATCTTAATTATCGTGTTGTTGATCCGTCCAACCGGAATCTTCGGTGAACCAACACGCGAGAAAGCGTAAGTCGCCATGAAAAAGATACAACGCGGCACTCTTGTTTTTGCAATTGGCGCCATCCTGGTTTTCGCCATTATCCAGGTTCTGTTGAGTTTACAAATCCTAAACTCTTTCTGGTTCACAATCATCCGGATTGGCGCAGTGATGGCCATCGTCAGCCTTGGCCTGAACCTGATTTATGGATTCAATGGGCAGTTTTCATTAGGTCAGTGGGCTTTTTATGCCATTGGAGCGTATGCTTCAGCCGATGCCACATATCGTTGGACGCAGCTCCACAGCGCTTTGGGCGTTCTCGTATTGTTGTTTGCCGTGGTCTTAAGCGGAGTTGCAATATTATTAATCGGGAGGTGGGTTTCGCGCATTCGCGGCATGGACGCGCTCTCTCAATTTGCTCTCTATCTTATTGCCACAGTCCTGCTCGTTTGGGTCGCAGTCCTCTTAGGGAAAGCGCTCGATGCTTCCGTTACAGCCTTCCTGGCTTCGTTACCCAAGAACGTCAGCCTTCAGATCGTTTTCTTCGTCTGCATCATCCTGGCAGGCTTGCTCGCGGCTGAAGTTAGTTTTCTCTTTGGGCTACCAGTTCTCACGCTTGGATCGGATTACTTTGGCATTGCAACCCTGGGCTTGACAATTATCGTCAAAGTCTTACTTGATAATTCGGATACCATGCTGGGGTTCCCAGAAATGAAAGGCGCCCGAGGCATGATTGGTATCCCGAAAATTACAACCTGGTTCTGGGTCTTCACGTTCCTGATTTTAGCGATCGTCATCACACGCAATCTTTTGCTTTCTAGCTATGGTCGCGCCATCATTTCTGTTCGAGAGGACGAAATTGCAGCCAAAGCAATGGGAATTGACATCGCCTTCTACAAAACACTGACTTTTGTTATTGGCTCCTTTTTTGCAGGTGTGGCCGGGGCCTTATACGCGCACATTAACGGCTTCCTTCACCCAAACACATTCAACTTCATCAAGTCGTTTGACCCGCTAATCATCGTCGTCTTTGGCGGTCTGGGAAGCGTGACTGGTACGGTAGCAGCTTCGTTTGCCTGGGCGCTGGTTTTGGAAGGTTTCCTGCGCCTCTGGCTTCCAGAAGGATTTGAAACCTGGCGGTTCGTCGTTTATCCTTTGCTGCTGCTGATCATGATGTTGCTCAAACCAAACGGCTTATTAGGCAACTATGAAATCGCCTACCTGCGGAACCTCATTCCACCGCTGCGGAACAAGAATGAAAATCAGACACCCCCTCCGCCGCCTCTCACCGTAGCCACTGATACGCAGGAGGTCAAATCATGACGACCCAGCAGACTACCTCTGTCCCCCTCGAAAACACTCGTTCAGGTGAGACGATCGTTCTGGAAATATCCAATCTCTCAAAAGAGTTTGGCGGCCTCAAAGCCGTATACAACTTCGACCTCTCATTGCCGGAACATAGCCTGACCGGCTTAATTGGTCCCAATGGCGCCGGTAAAACGACCGTTTTCAACATGGTGACCGGTATTTACACCCCTACAACCGGCTCCATCAAACTTTATGGCGAAGAAATCACCCATTTGGAACCCCACGAAATTAACCAGATGGGAATTGCCCGAACATTCCAGAACATCCGTCTGTTCCCCAATCTCACAGTGTTGGATAACGTCCGCATTGCTTATCACACGCACGCCGGTTACAGCATGTATGACAGTATTCTCAGAACTTCCAGGTTTTCTTCAAAAGAGCGCGAGCTGACCGAAAAAACGCAGGATTTTCTTTCAGTATTTAGACTTGAAAACCGGCAAGAGGAAATTGCAAAAAATTTGCCCTATGGGGAACAGCGTAGATTGGAAATCGCGCGTGCTCTGGCAGCCAACCCCAAACTTCTCTTACTAGATGAACCCGCTGCTGGCATGAACCCTGCTGAAACTGTGGAGTTGATGGACCTAATCCATTTCATCCGTGAAAAGTTCGACCTCACCATCCTACTGATCGAGCACCAGATGCGGGTTGTAATGGGTATTTGCGAAACAATCACCGTAATGGATTTCGGTGAAGTGATTGCACGCGGCACCCCAAAGGACATCCAATCCAACCCCCGCGTCATCGAAGCCTATCTTGGCCCGGGCGCTGCCGCGCTTTCAGAAAAATTTAAACGGAAGAAAAGCCAATGATGCTCCAAGTCGAAGACCTTCATGTTTATTATGGCGCGATCAAAGCCTTAAAAGGAATTAATTTTCATCTTGAAAAAGGCGAGATCGTAGCGCTTATCGGCGCAAACGGCGCTGGAAAAACAACTACTTTGAACACCTTATCCGGAATTTTAAGAGCGCGCCAGGGGAAAATCCACTTCCTGGGCGAAGACATCAGCCAGACACCGGCGGAAGAAATCGTCCGCAAAGGGATTATCCATGTCCCAGAAGGTCGAAAAATATTCGCCACGCTGAGCGTGATGGAGAATCTGGAAATCGGCGCCTATACCGTAACGGACAAGGGACAGATTGCCCGCAATATTGAGATGGTATTCAACCGCTTTCCTCGCCTGAAAGAACGCCAAAATCAACTGGGCGGCACGCTGTCAGGTGGTGAGCAACAAATGTTAGCAATTGCCCGCGGCTTGATGACAAATCCCTCTCTCATTCTGCTGGATGAACCTTCTATGGGCTTGGCCCCCGTAATCGTCGAACAAATTTTTGAAATCATCCAGGAAATCAATGATCAGGGCACCAGTGTTCTGTTGGTCGAACAAAATGCACAAATGGCGCTTTCCATCGCAGATCGCGCTTATGTCTTCGAGACGGGGATGGTGACCCTTGAAGATGAAGCGCACAAACTACTTGAGAACCCACTGGTAATCGAAGCTTACCTGGGCGGCCATTAAGGGAGGATGAACCTATGCCGACTATTCAGAAAGCTTTGCTGTTCATCATTTTGCCCACAATAGCCATCTTGAGCTACTCACCCCAAACGTTGGCGGGGGGGCTGCCAGTGATCCTGGTCATCATCGCCTTAATGATTTTATTGGGGGTTGTGCTCTGGCGGGGCAGGTCCCTTGCGCTCACCTTTGCCATCTTTGTTCAAGGCCTGAACGTGATCGTCCGAATCATGATGTTCTTCTCCTTCTCCATCAGCAAAGAAGGCGTTGTATCCTATCCGGACATGGCTGCCATGTTCTTGGGGATAATACTTTCCATGTATCTCCTGCTTCGTCTTGACAGAACCGATGTTCGTCTGACAATGGTGAAATAACCCCCTAAATTTTTTGAGAAGAAGAGTTAGAAAGAAAAGTCCCCCTTTGAGGGGGACTTATTGCAAAGTCAAATGTTTGGATTAAAAAGCCCCCGCCATGCCGTGTGCTGCGTAGTTTTGAACCTGCTTGCGCAGGATGGGTCCCGCCCCAGTAGATCCGCCTTGGCTCAGGCCTATCGCGTCACTGCTGCAGATAATGGGACCCTTTTTAAGAGTGTTGGCTCAAAACCGGTCGTGCAGCATCACGTACACAGCAGGGTATTTTTCTTATACCATACTTCAAAGTAATTGTGTAGGGTGACGTACAATAGCGTGACGCACATTGACGGCAAGAGCATCCTAATCCTTCAGGAGGAAACATGAAATCATTCTTTCCAAAAATTTTGCTTTTCGCAATCCTGGCAATTACTGCCCTGAGTGGTTGCAGCGATCAAAAGGAAATAGAAATTCAAAACGCCTGGGCTCGTCCAGCCCTCAAAGGCGGAAACTCCGCCGTATATTTTCAAATCAAAAACACCACCAAAGCAGACGACCTCTTGAAAAACGCTGCTTGCAGCACGGCCGGAAACACAGAGATCCATAAGAGCATTATGGATGAAAATGGCGTCATGATGATGAAACCTCAAGAATCGGTCGAAATTCCTGCCAATGCTACGATTGCCTTTGAACCAGGTGGGCTTCACATTATGCTAATCAACCTCAATCAAGACCTGCAAGTTGGCGATAACCTGGAAGTAAGCCTGACCTTCGATAAAGCAGGCGTTATAACCATAATCGCCCCGGTCAAACAACCATGAAGGGATATTCAACTATTCAGGAAAACGATGATGACTGCCATCCGATCGTTTATCGCGATTGAATTGCCAGGTGAAATTCAAGCGCGACTAAATAGGATTATCAACCAGATGAAACCTGAATTAACAGGCGCGGTTCGCTGGACGCCACCTGGCAATATCCACTTGACGATAAAATTCTTGGGAGATGTCTCGCCTTCAAACTTGGAAATATTAATACGAGTGCTACAATCGCTCAGTTCGAAACAGGCCGAGTTTGAAATTAAAATTGGCAAAATCGGTGCATTCCCATCAATCAAACGCCCGCGAGTGATTTGGGTTGGGGTAGAGGCATCCTCTGCGCTTAAAGCTCTACAACAGACTGTTGAAAACGAGACCAAAAAACTGGGATACCCCACAGAAGACCGTCCCTTCTCTCCACATTTAACATTGGGGCGCGTCAATCACCATGCCATTTCTGAAGAAATTAGCAGAATAACAGAAACCCTTTCCAGCATTCAGGTCGATCAAATCGGCTCTTTCACCGTGCGCCATCTCACCCTTTTTAAAAGTGAGCTAAAACCTGGGGGTGCGGTCTATACACCTCTCCTGACCACATCATTCAGGCAAAATCATGAAGTAAAATAAGGGCTAATAAACCAAATTTGTTGAGGTGAATTCTGGATACAATTGCACTTGCACGGAATATTATACAAACACTGGAAGAAAAGAAGGCTGAGGACATCATTCTCATGGATATCCGTGAGGTCGCCTCATTCACAGATTATTTTATTATTTGCTCAGGAACGAGTGATCGAATGCTCTCCAGCCTTGTAGAAGCTGTATTGAAAACCGCAAAAAGATATATTAAGACCATTTCAAAACCGGAAGGGGAGCCCAGCGGCGGCTGGATGGTTGTTGATCTTGGAGACATCGTACTCCATATCTTCTCACCAGATCAAAGAGAATATTATCAACTGGAAAAACTGTGGGATCGCGGTAAGATACTGGTTCGAGTTCAATAAAAAAATTGCTGCTTTCTCCTGCGAAAAAGAGGCCTTCAAACAATGCTTATCCGGAATTATTTGAGTTGCTGCCTAAGGTAAAAAGGATAGCCGAACGCCAAAATAAAAGCAAAACCGAAGAATTGGAATGCATAACCAAGGTGAGAGCCTTCACTAATCTCAGGCAGCGGGGCTGTGGGAACCGGCAAGGCCGAAGGCCCGGCAGGATTCGGTTCTTGCTGAATGTAAACAGGCAGCAGTGGGAAGGTCACCTGCTGCTGAATTCTCTCCAGGTTGACAACATTCCAGGCAAATAGACCAATTTCACCAGCGGCAAGCGTTGGATCAGGTACACCACCAAAATCTGGTTTCGTCTGAGGAGAGCGCAAACGCCCTTTTATCGTTACAAGCCCTGGCAGCTCAAACGGCTTTAGATTCCTGGCATCTTCCAGCGAGATCCAGCCTCTATCCACCAGAACAGACCAGTTACTTCCCTGAATTCTCAGCGGGGTCAAGATATGGTAACCCGGTTTATCTTCCCAAACCTGGTTGCGCAACAAGACCTCCTGGGTATGATCATAAATCCCCGCAACAGAAACAACGCGATATTCCATATTCAATAAACCATCCACCGGAATAGGGTTGTTAAGATTGATTTCCGGCTCATTCAACTGGGCAAGCACCCGGGCATTAAAAGCTCGCCGTTCCTCCAGACGCTGGAGCTGCCAGAACCCTAAACGGATTAACGCCCCTACGCCCAGAAAAACAAGCAGGCTTGTAAGTATCCAGCGAGGCTTTAAGATTGCTTTCATCATAGTACGTCTGAAGAGGAACGCCGAATAGGCCAAAGCACCAGGCTGTAAAGCCAGAACAGTACTCCGCTGGGTATTCCAATTGACAACACCCCTTGCAGCCGAATCCAGGTTGTGAGTCCTGGCCGGACATCAATCCCCATGACGCGCCCGGGCTGAAAAGAACAAGAAAGCTGGTAAAAATTTGGCGAATTTAGCGTCAACACTCCCGAAGACCCTGGCGGCACCCAAATAGGCCCTAACTGGTGGCTTGTGATGTCTTCGTTACGGACGACTAGAATATCCCCGGCCACAAATGTCATCTCTTTCAGAATCGCTGGATCCTCTTTGCCGTATTCGATTAGCTCTGCCGTCCCTTTGGGGATCACCAATTCGACCTGTTGAGGGGTGTCTCGTCCGGAAGGTCGGAGAGATAGATAAGAAATCTCACTGATCGCCCAGCCGGCTGTCAGAGCAATCAACAGCACAAATATAAATCGTAGTCCAGGTGAGTTAAACATACACCCAAAATGATCATTCATTTTTCAAGAGATATAAAATATCCTGCTGGATATCCTCAACCGGTGTCCCAAAGGTATAGGTCAAGCGTAGACGATCCTGGCGGTCAATCAGATATAATCGTGCAGAATGGGAAATAAGAACACCGGCTGCGCTCGATGTCAACTCAACCTCTCGGGTTATCCCATATGCATTCCAGACTTTGGATAAGTCTGCCATGTTCCCGGTCAATCCGATAAAAGCCGGGTCGAAAGCAGCAAGGTATTTCTGCAATCGTTCCAGCGTATCACGCTCTGGGTCAATAGTAACAAATACAAACTGCACATCCTTGCTTTTCTCCGCCAGCATTTCACTCAACTGCCTCATTTCGCCAAGCGTGATCGGGCAAACATCCGGGCAAGAGGTGTATCCGAAAAAGACCAGAGTAACCTTGTTCTCTCCAGCAGCCAGTGAGAACCTCCCTCCGCTCGTAGAAGTAAGATCAATTTCTGGTGCAGAGATTGCAGGTTCTATCACAGTCCCATGAAAAGCATAAGGGCGTATAAGCTTCAGCCCTAGCATTAACACCAGCCCGGTTAAGAGGCCAACGCCCGCCCAAAATGTTTTCATCAAGTCAAGCCTTACACCCTTCCGATGAGATACAAAGCAGGATAAAAGAAAATCCAGACAACATCTACAAAATGCCAGTAATTTGCTGCGGCTTCAACTGCCCAGTGACTTTCTGCTGAATAATGACCACGCAATCCATTTCGCAGGACAACAAAGAGAAATAGGACTCCTGTCAATACGTGAAAAGCATGCATCCCGGTCATCATATAGAAGATCGCGCCTTCAGCTCCATCGGCCGGACCAAAGGGAGCCAGTCTCCACTCAAAACCAATCACGCCTACCAGAAAAGCCACCCCCAAAATCAGTGTCATCGCAGTACTAAACAGGAATGTCCGGCGATCATTATGCGCAATGGCTGTTTCTGCGCGATTCATAAAAAAACTACTTACCAGGAGAACGCTGGTTACGATCAACCCTAGCGATTGTTCGAGGTGAGGTCTGCGATCCCCTAGCAAATAGAAGCGAGTGATCAACAATGCCCCAAACACGAACGAATCGGAGACGATGAACAGCCAGAGGCCTAAACGGTTCGTTCCAACCTGGTATTCATCACTCCGGTGAGCGAGGGACGAGCTTCTTGAACTCATCGTTGACCTCCTTCCTGGGTTTCCAAAATCCTGCCAATGTGCATAAAGAACCACACCACCAGGACAGCCTTAACTAAGCCGACCACCCAGAGGAAAACAGCAGGTGTTTCCGAAATGCCAAGCCAGTATTCAACAGCCGTAAGAATAGCCAGGGCTAAAAGCACAACAACGCCCCGCCTGAACGCGATCGTTTTATCCTTGTCATGATCTTTCATAATTTTGATCCCTCAGATCCCTTAGAGACTTCGGCGTTGTGGAACACCACATACTGAGTGCCGGCCAGGCCGTAATCATACGGTTCGCCAACCACTTCGAACGGTTCTGGGTAGTTATGCATCTGCGCCGGCGATGGAACCTGCCACTCAGGGGATCTCGATTCCCACACATTGTCTACCGCCACGCTGCCACGCTTGGCGCTATAGATCAGGTTGATAAAGAAGATCAAAACCGCCAGCGCAATCAAAAAACCGCCGATTGTCACAATCAGGTGTGTAAGATCAAATCCCAACGCCGGGTCGTAATCGGCGATTCGCCGCCGCATCCCCAATAAACCTACACGCATTTGTCCAAAAGACATCACAAAGAAAGCCGGCGTCATCAGGTAAAAATGGAGCTTACCCAGAGTTTCGTTCATCCTCCGGCCAGTAATCTTGGGATACCAATAATAAATTGCTGCAAACAATGGGAACACATAGCCACCGAACATAGTGTTATGAAAATGTCCCACCACCCAATAGGTATCATGTAGATGCAAATCGGTTGAAACCGTACCATTGGGAGGTCCCGTGAGCCCCCCCATGAGAAACACAAAGATTCCACCCAGTACAAACAACATCGGCGTTGGAAACCGGATCCGGCCTTGCCAGAGCGTCGCCACCCAGCTGAAGAATTTAATCCCGGTAGGCACAGCCACCAAAAGAGTGCTATACATAAAAGGTACGCGCAGATAACTTTGCATCCCCGATGTAAACATGTGATGCCCCCAGACCAAAAAGCCTACCAGGGCAATCCCAAGCGAGGACATGGCTACCCATTTGTAACCAAAAAGCGGCTTTCGAACAAAAACCGGCAGCAATTCACTGATAATCCCCAGGCCCGGCAAAACAAAAATGTAAACTGCCGGGTGAGAATAAAACCAAAAGAGGTGTTGGAACAAGATCGGATCGCCGCCATTATTGGCGTCAAAAAAGCCCATCCCGAAAATGCGTTCAAACATCACCATCTGGAAAGAGAGCCCAATCAGCTGGGTCGCGGTCAAGGCGATAATCGAAGTTGCCAGCACACTCCACACAAATATCGGCATTCGAAAATAATTCATTCCTGAAGTGCGCATCCGTAAAATCGTCGCGATCAAATTCAGAGCGCCCAGGATGGAGGACCAGCCATTCAGAAACACGCCCGCAAAGAACATTTGCATACCAAGCGGGCCGCGCACGCTAAGCGGAGGATATCCCGTCCAACCGGTTTCAAAACCGCCAAAAAAAATGGCGCTTAACAGCAAGATTGACCCTGGCACCGCCAGCCAGTACGCAAAAGCGTTCAGTCGCGGGAAAGCCATATCCTGTGCGCCGATTAACAGCGGGGTCACATAATTTGCAATCGCGGCGATCCCTAAAAGGATAGAGATAATCAACACCATCCCATGTAGACCAACCAGGGTGTTGAATTCTTGGAAAGAAAGAAACTGGAGGCCAGACTCTGCCAGTTCTGTTCTGAAAATCAGCGCAAAAGTGCCCCCAATGGCAAGCAGGATTAATGAGGTAACGCCATATTGAATCCCGATCACTTTGTGATCATAACTGACCCCAAAATATCGCCATATACCAGACGGATCGTGAATCTCATGCACTTCAAGGGTGCGCTCCCCTTTTACCCACCGCCACCAATCGGTTACAGCCCCCACCCCGCCCATGAAAAATATCGCGCCGACAAATGCGCCCAACACCCAGGCCGGTTCAGCTTTCCAGCCCAACCCCATCAAAAACCTCACCCCTGTCACCATTCCGATCCCGACAAGGGTGCCAATAATTTGCCAGAAAATTCCGCGCGCCAGACCAACAGTTATGACTTTACGCATAAGGACGCTCCTTATTGAAGAGTCTTAATAAAAGCAATAATGTCTTCAACCTGCTGCTCATTCAACAAGTCTTTATATGTCGATGGCATAACATTCGCAGGGTAACCCTTTGGAACTTGTAAATTGGGCTCATAGATCGATGTTCGCAAGTAGGTCTCGTCAACTACAACCTTCGTTCCATCAGTCAATATTTCTTCTTTTCCAAACAAACCTTTCCAGCTAGGCCCAACTGAGGGTTTGCCATCCAGACTGTGGCAACCAATACAGCCTTTCTCTGTAGAGAATTTTTGCCCCCTGACCTCCGGATCGCTGGAAGAGGCTGCCAGCTCCTGGTTAACCCAATTGTCAAAATCATCCACTTCCATCACTTTCACGGGTGCGTTCATGTAAGCATGCGCCCCACCGCATAATTCTGCGCACATAACAGTGTAATCTCCAACCACAGTTGGCGTAAAGCGAAGCTCCTTCACAAGGTTTTTACCCGGAAGAACGTCCTGTTTAACCCGAAACTCAGGCACCCAGAAAGAATGGATAACATCCAGAGAGGTCATCCTTAACAGAACCTGCCCGTTTACTGGCAAGGTTAAACTTTGTGAAGTAATGCCATAGTCTGGATACTCAAAACGCCAGAACCACTGCCCGGCGGTTACATTTACCTCTAGGGCTTGGGGATCCACTCGCGAAACTTCAGCAAGGGATTTTGAACCAATGAAAGAAAGATAGAGCACAATACCAAGCGGAACGACGGTCCAAATGACCTCCAACTTGCTGGAGCCAGTAAAATATTTGCCTTCCTCTGTTTCGCCAGTTTTGCGGCGAAAAACAATGAGAGAATAGATCAGAAAAACACTGATCAAAGAAAAGAAAAATGAAATCAGAAAAAGGTGCACATCAAACAGCTCATCAATCAATATTGCCTGAGAGCTGGCCTGAACAGGGAGCAAACCCGCATTGGTCAAGAACAAGTAAGTCAAAATTGTAAACACACCCACAAGCACAGAAACGATCAGGTAATGTCTCATGCCTCCATCCTTCTTTTCCCCGGCTTTGTTAGGTTTGTCTGGAAAATCTTGCAAAGATTGTCCAAGCCACTCTTCGGCTTCTTGAGCAGAAATCATGCGCCGGTCATATATAAGAGGAGCTCCCCCGGACTGCAACGACACCAATAAAACCCGCATCTCACTTTCACCGGAAACAAACCTGTTCAGAAATATGGTTTTATCAATGGTGTGATCATCATAATCAAGGATCACCAGATCAGGTAGCCAATCATTCAAAATCTGAAGGGTTTCTTGCATACTGCTTACAAGCCGGATGGCAACTTTCTGGTTTCCGTGCTTCTGGACAAGGAGCTTTTCAAGGCCCTTCCCAAATAAAGAATTTGCAGATGCAATCAATACCCGCCTGGCATTCATGTCAATCACAAAGCGTCCCGTCTTCCCATCTGTTCGACAACAAACAATATCTGTATAAATATAACAAACATTATCGCATTATGAAACCGGGATCAACCAGACAAAAAGGTTAAATTAAAAGGCAAAAGGGTGATTTGGAAATCACCCTCCCGCCAATATCAAAAAAGTCATCGGTTTCTACGGTGAATTATCCCTGTTTGGATCGCTTTGGATACCGCCTCGGTACGATTAGAAGCATCCAGCTTTTCTAAAATATGACGGATATGTGTCTTGACCGTGTTTTCTGAAATGAACAAGGCGCTGGCTATTTCGCGAGTGTTAAGGCCATTTGCCAGGCAATTTAAGACATCCAGTTCTCGTTCGCTCATGCCTGCCGGTGTCTCCTGGCTAACCAACCGTGATACCGAACGCAAAACGGTTTGAGTAACTTCAGGCGATAGGACACCGGCGCCTTGGGCTAACCGAAGCAAAGCTTTGCGCAAATCGCCGGGTTCTGTGTTCTTGAGTAAATAACCATCTGCGCCTGCCTTGATCGCGCCAAACAGGTCCTCATCATTTTGAGAAATCGTAAGCATCACAATTTTGAGGGGATGCTCTAATTCGCGCAATGCCTTCAAGGTCGCGATCCCATCCATCTTGGGCATATTGACATCCAACAGAACAATATCCGGTTTGGTTTCGCGAATTTTTTTCAATGCCTCGATTCCATCCTCTGCTTCGCCAGCCACACAAAATTCTGGCATATCTAAAATTAAGCTGGTCAGCCCCTTGCGAAACAAGATATGGTCATCAACAATAAATAATTTAATTTTCTTTGCGGTCATACATTTGTCTCGTCAACCAGCGGAAGCCGCAACCGCACAATGGTGCCACGTTGTGGGCTGCTTTCCACCTGAAAATCAGCGCCAATAAGCTCAGCGCGCTCACTCATGCCGCGCAAACCATGTTGGTCGACCATAAACAGATCCTGAGGTTGAAAACCGACCCCATCATCTTGAACTTCTAAAATAATATCTCCTTCCCACGCTTTTACAGCAATGACAACATGGCGAGTTTTGGCATGTTTGCGAACATTACTGAGCGCTTCTTGAACAATACGAATCAATTGCGCCTGTATCTCAGGAGAAACATTTCGCTCCGGTAAAGCAAAATTTCTTTCTACCACAATATCAGAATTTTCTTCAAAAATTTCAGCAACCTGTTCTAAGGAATCCAATAAGCTCTGTTCCGGTTTCAAGCGTAACTGATCAATCGCCTGGCGGGTATCTAGATAGGCTTCAGACAAGGCTTGATAATTTAGCTCCAGCATAGCGCCCAAACGCAAGGTATCTTTTTGTTTCAACAAAGTTTGCATTTGCGCAGTTTGTAACTTCAAATAAGCCAGCGTTTGCGCCAAACCGTCATGAATCTCACGAGCCAACCGGGATCTTTCTTGGATTACCATTTTGTACTCCAAAGATAACAGATATCGCTCCATTTCCAGCACGCTGACCAACTGGTCGGCAACAATCTTCATCACCCGCTGCTGGTGCTCCTCCACTAACGCAAGATGCTTCCCGGCAGCCATAATTACACCGAGTATTCTTCCATCAGACGCTTCTAGAGGAAGAGCCCAAAGCGAAAATCCCGCGAGGGCTGCTTCTTCTTTGTTTTCGGAAAACGGCTTGCCGGTACGAAACACGTTGTCGGCAATTTGATCCAGGGCAGCGCAGCCCGGATCAGGAATGACCCCATCCTCCAGCTTTATCATGGTTTGCCCGGTTTCCAATTCTCGTGTCTGTAAACGGATATAATCCGAATTCATGACCTGCCGCAAGTTGTGAATTAACCCCGCTAACGGCCCTGTCAATTCAACGCTGTCATTCCTGGCCATCTGAATGTGTTTTAGGGTGGCTCGCGCCTGCTCTCGCAACCGAATCGAAGAAATAGCAACAATCAAAACATTCAATAATCCTTGTAAAAAGGATCGGAGCTCCGAAGAAAATTTTTCCCCCGCCGGGTAATACAAATTTAACATGCCCAGAAGCTGTTCGCCTCGTTGGAGGGGCAAACAAAACACACCAAAATGGTCTAAGAAGGGCCCTTGCAGCAATGGGCAACTCTTCCCTGGCTGGGCTTCCCGGTCATAACATACTTTGCAAATGCTGCGAGCCCTCTCCGAAATCACATGCTCAGCCCATCCTTTTAGCATCGCTTCGGGCAAACTTCCCTGTGCAAAAGCGGGCAATGTCTGTCCCCACTCATCCAGCGTGACAAAAGAGACAGCTGTTGCTCCTGAGACCTCCGTAATGATCTGCAGGGTAATATTCATGAGTGTGTTTTCATCTTGGATATCAGCCAGGCTTTGGTTCAGCCGCATCAAGCCTTGAATCTGCCGCTGTAAGGACAACATCTCACTCTCTGTCCCGTTATTCTTTTGGGCTATTCGCTTTTTCTGTAGGTGAACAAAAATCCAGCGCGCTGCAAAACTCACCGCCGCTGAAATCCCAATGGCTAGAAACCAAAATCCCCAGTTTGTTAACTCCCTTACCGGTTGAACTACTGGATTCAAAATAAGGAACAACGCCAGAGCAAGACCAAAAAAACCTGTTTGAAGAAGTACCAAGGGAGAAAGTTTTCGCATCCTGTGCATAAAACAATTTTACACGAATTGGGCTTTGCCGAAGCGATAAACAAACAACACCCCACAAGATGGGGTGTTGTTTTATTACTTCAGCTCAATTATAACTACTTAAAGGTTTGAATATAAGTGACGACCTGCCAGATCTCATCTTCAGATAGCACATCTTTCCAGGCTGGCATAGAGGAATTAAAAGGTGCCGCCATGCCACCTTCTGTGATACGCCAGAAGAGATAATCCTCGCCTTTTGCCTTTGCATCAACCAGGTTGCCAGGGTGGGGGTCCAGGCTGGCCCCTGCTGGACCATCGCCTTTACCCGTCTCCCCATGACAGGAAGCACAGTTAGTCGAATAGATTCCTTTGCCCTTTGCCGCAGCATCCGCATTATTGGTAAAGGGATTGGTTTTTCCTTTGAACGCGGCCGGGACTTCCACTTTCGCTTCCGCTTCTTCACCGCTTGCAGCCTGTTGACCACCGCACGCGCTTAACGCCATTGCGCTAAGGGCCAGGATTGCCATCAGCGCAAACAAAGATTTTTTCATTCCATCCTCCTGAATAAGCGTTATAGTAGGGATATAAAGAGATTATATACCTCTTTACGTATTATTGAAAGGGAGCTTTCAAAGTTTTTATATACATTGAACGAATGTTGTTCAACGATTAAGATGATATTTGTCACTATCTTTTATCAAAGTTATCGGGTATCTTAATGAAAAATTACTATATTTATCTAATTTAGAGGTGTCAGATGTTCCGAATTAGTAGAAGGCTAGATTACGGGATGCAGTTCATGATTGCCCTGGCTGGCGAATCCGAAAACGGCCCCCAATCGACCGCCTCCCTTGCCAAAAAACTTTCCATTCCTTTGCCTTTCCTGCACCAAATTTCTCATTCTTTGATGCAGGCTGGTTTTATCAAAGCCACACCAGGCCCACGCGGTGGAGTCAAGCTCAACCAGCCAGCCGCTTCCATCTCAGCCCGGCAAATCGTCGAGGCATTAGAAGGGCCAATCTCATTCAACTCTATCGCCGCGCCTATCGAGCAAGAGGGTAACTACTTTTCGTCCACGAGTGAACTCTGGAGCAAGCTCGAAACCCAAGTTATCAACTATCTAGACCAGCAAAAACTGGATAACCTAGCAAAAAACCACCCCAAACCAGCAGTTTTCTCATTGCCGATCAATAAAAGGGAGCAGAAGGAAAGGTTTATCGTCAATTAAGCTGCCCTCAATAGCCACACGAACAAGAATATGTCCTGTAATTCACAGGACATATTCTGATTCAAGTGCCATATTGAAGAAATCCGTAATTGAACAGGCAATTTAATTGTTAATCTGCTAAAATCGAGGGAAACAACAACGATCTGGCGGGGAAAATAGCCAACAATCTAGAAGCAAAAAGCCGCGACAAATGATCAAGGAGGTCAAGGGATGAAATCAGATGATCAGCCCAAGGGTACGCTTGCGATTCTGATCCTATACCTGGTGCTTTTGATTGCGATCTGGGGTCTCGTCTATAAAATTATGTTGCAAAGAGGGGGCATCTAAAGGTATGGAAGTCAACCCTTATGAAAAAGTTTGGATGGGCATAACCATTACGGCAATAATCTTGATGCTCATTGCTACCGTGATGGCCGGCTTCGGGCTTGGTGTTCAACTTCCCGGAGCAAGCCAAACGGTCGACCCGAAAAAGCTTTCCTCGGAACCGCCTTTCAACCAGCCCGGTGTTTATGAAGTCGCGCCTGGCAAATATCAGGTCATCATGATTGCCTATACCTGGGCCTTCAACCCAAACGAAGTTCGCATACCTGCCGGCTCTGAGGTAACTTTCAAGATTACCAGCCGAGATGTTACGCATGGGATGCTGCTGGAAGGCACTAACCTTAACATCATGATCATACCAGGGCAAATTTCCGAGATAACCCGGAGGTTCGACCAACCCGGCACCTATTTGTTTGTGTGTCATGAATATTGTGGCGTTGGGCATCAGGCAATGGCAGGAAAAGTAATCGTTGAGCCATAGGCGGGAGATGAACATGATAAATCGCGAAAGAACCTTCATTACATTTCAAGTCGGCTTAGCGCTGGCAGCTCTGCTGGTGGGGACGCTTTTAGGGCCATTCCAGGCACTGGAGCATTCGAAGATTGATCTTTATCCCTTGCTCAAGCCGCTAATTTCAAATTATTATCAGGGATTAACAATCCACGGGGTTTTAAACGCGTTGGTTTTTACCACGCTTTTCATCATGGGGTTTCACACTTTTTGTACAATTAATGGACTCAATCGCCGGTTGAAATGGTTTGGATTAGCGGCAACAGGCCTGGGGTTCATGGTCTTGGGTTTCATCCTGGCTGGGACGACGATGTTCTTAAACCAGGCGACCGTCCTCTACACCTTTTATCCCCCCATGAAAGCAACTCCCTGGTTTTATATCGGTCTGACCTCTCTGATTGTCGGTTCATGGATGATCGGATGGAGCCAGCTCGCCACACTGGCAGAATGGAAAAAAGAAAACCCCGGCGTGAAGACGCCGTTAATAACGATGGGTTGCATGGTAAACACCATCCTTTGGCAGCTTGCCACCCTTGGCATCGGCATTCAGATGTTGGTATTGGTAATACCTTGGGCGCTCAATCTTACGCCGGCAACCGATGCGCTGCTAAATCGGGTGCTATTCTGGTTCACAGGACATCCCCTCGTCTACTTTTGGTTGTTGCCGGCTTACGTCTCCTGGTACAGCTTGTTGCCCCGCCAGGTTGAGGGCAAACTCTTCAGCGACCCGCTGGCCCGCCTTTCATTTTGGGGATTTCTCATTTTCTCCACACCGGTCGGTTTTCATCACCAATTTGCAGATCCAGGAGTGCCGGTAGTCTGGAAATACATTCACGCGTTGTTGACTTTTTTGGTCGTGATTCCTTCCTTCATGACAGCCTTCACAGTGATTGCCTCTCTGGAACGTGCTGGAAGAAAAAAAGGAGGTACAGGGCTATTTGGTTGGATCTCCCGCTTGAATTGGAAGAACCCTTCCGTATCTGCCCAATTGCTTTCAGGGTTAATCTTTTTCTTTGGTGGGATCGGGGGAATCATCAATGCCTCCGGCAGCCTGAATCTGGTAATCCACAATACCACGTGGGTGCCAGGTCATTTTCACCTCACAGTAGCAACTGCTACAACCCTTACATTCATGGGAATCACTTTTTGGCTGGTGCCGCATCTTTCTCGCAAAAATCTTAAGCTTCCAAAAATCGCACTGGCTTCAACCTGGACGTGGTTCATCGGGATGATTTTCTTTAGCCTTGGAATGCACTGGCTCGGTTTATTGGGAGCGCCCCGTCGCGTGCCGTTCTCGACGGCTTCTTACGACCATCCTTCCTGGCATTTACCACAAGCCCTGACAGGAATTGGCGGAGCCATTCTACTCGTGGCTGCCACACTTTATTTCATCTCGATCTTTGCCACCATTCTGAGCAAAGAAAAGGCCGCTGCACCCATAGAAATTCCCATTGCAGAAGCTGAAATAGAGCCATCCCATACCCCTGCATGGTTGGATTACTGGAAACCCTGGATCATTTTAGCGATTATCCTGGTGATCATCGGGTATGGCCCAATCCTGATTCAAATGTTTGGAAACATTAATGCCGTCTCGCCTGGGTTCAAAGTCTGGTAGGGTAAAAAATTTAGGCAATAAAACCAGGAATATTTTCATCACAGAGGATATTCCTGGTTGTTTTTCTGTGTAATTCATTGAAGCAGATGAAGTCTACACTTCTAGCCCAGCAAGCGCCTCCAGTATTTCTGCGCTGTGTTCCGCAGGCTTCACATTTTCAAACACTTTCTTGATCTTACCATCCGCGCCGATCAAAAAGGTAGTGCGGAAGACCCCATCGTACTCTTTGCCCATAAATTTCTTCCGTCCCCATACGCCATACAACTCACAGACTGCATGGTTTTCATCAGCAAGGAGGGTAAAAGGAAGATGGTACTTCTGCTTAAATTTTGCATGGGATTTTGACGAATCAGGGCTTACTCCCAAAATAACCACACCCGCTTTTTCATAAGCGCTGTAATCATCCCGAAAATTGCATGCTTCGGTAGTACAGCCCGGCGTGTCGTCTTTTGGATAAAAATACAAGATCAGCGGCTTTCCTAAAAATTCTGAAAGCTTTCTAACCTGCCCAGTCTCATCCGGTAAAGAAAAATCTGGCGCCGTGATCGCCTCCTTAATTGTCATTTCACCCTCCAAAGTTAAAATTACAATTACATTTTAATCAATTTACACAATAATAACATTATTTGTACACAGTCTGTCCAGATTAATGTCAACATGTTCATACAAAAAAGGCTATCCGCCGGGGATAGCCCTCAAAACGCGCCAGCAGAAGACATTAACAATCCAATACGATCTTACCCATCTCGGTAGTATCGTATCCTGGCAATGCCCGGATGGCTTCACGGAATTTTGCATCTGCCGCCAATTCGAAAATCGGCGTTAACAGGTCGCCTTCGAGATGCTGACATGGAATAACTAAGTCATACCGCTCATGAAACAACGGAATAAAATCCAACTCAAGAGCCTGCGCCGCTGCCGTAACCCCCAGCCCACAATCCCCCCGTCCAGAAGCGATTGCCGCAGCAACAGAAAGGTGGGTATATTCCTCCTGGTCGTATCCCCGTACATTCTCGGGCATGATACCAAGCCGCTGTAAATGATAATCGAACAAAACCCGCGTGCCTGCGCCTCGCTGGCGGTTAATATAACGGACATCCTGGCGCGACAAATCCTCCAACGAGGTGATCTTTTTAGGATTGCCCTTTGCCACAATTAGCCCCTGCTCCCTCCCCACCCATGTCACCAGACGAACCCGCATATTGGGAAGGTACTGTCTTAATGCGCTGAGATTATATTCTCCAGTTTGAGGATCCAGCAAATGAGACCCGGCCAGGTGAGCCTCCCCGCGCCGTAGAGCAATTAAACCGCCCAGGCTTCCTACATTCGCTGAAACCAGCCGCCGCCCCCTCCCCGCCAGATATTGCGCCAGTACATCCAGCGTCATATCGTGAGAGCCGATCACAAAAATGGTATTTTCCAACTCGGAGGGTCTACGATAAAGACGAACCTTGATCGGGGTGCCCGCTTCGAGACCCTGGACGCCGCGCGGAATGACCGCGATCCCATCAGCCCGCACGAGAGATGTAATCACGCCTGCACCGCGCGAAAGCGGCGCTGCCAAAGTGCGCTCTCCCACTTTTCCAATGGTCACGCGCATGTAATCGTCATCTCCAGGTGGCGAGGTAACCTTCCGGGTCAGCGCAGCCTCAATCTCATAATACTGCGGTGGTGGTGCGCCCAGCCAATGGCTTATCAAGGGTTGCACAAAGATTTCACCCGTCAGCGCAGCAGAGACCGGATACCCTGGCACACCGATAATAGGGACGCGCCTAATCAAACCAGCGACGTCCTCAGAACGACGAATCATCCCCAGGATAACTGGGTGACCAGGACGAACAGCCACACCGTGAACCAGTAATTCTCCCAGTCGTTCAACTACCCGCGCCGAATAATCTTCAGAACCGGCTGAAGAACCGGCGTTCAGCAAAACCAGGTCATAATGATTCGCTGCTTGTTGAACCCGCTCACAAATTAACTCAAACTGGTCGGGGGTGATCGGAAAACGCTCAGCCTCCCCTCCCCAGGACATTACCTGTGCCGCCAGAACGATCGAGTTATATTCGATGATATCGCCGCGTTTCACTTTTTCCCCAATCGGCACCAGTTCTGTGCCTGTGGGTAAAACAGCCACCCGAGGCCTTCGACTCACCCAGATTGTCGAATGTCCACTGGCCGCAATTGCCCCCAACCCAGCCGGCATAATATAAGACCCCGCTGGCATGACAAGCTGTGTGGCTACAATATCTTCTCCAAGCGGCCGGACATGCGACCACGGTGGGAAAGCCGCCCGTACCCGAATAAAAATGGGATGCCGCAGATCAAGAGCAGGTTTCTCCTCAGCATCCAGCGGCTCCACTTGTTCGATTGGCGCCACCGCATTCGCCCAGTCCGGCAGAGGGTCGCCGGTATCCACATAAACAACTTGCTCATCCATCCGCAACATCAATGGACTGGTTGGCATTGCGCCTGCCGTTTCCTCGGCCCGCAATGCAAAACCATCCATAGCAGCCGCGTGATAATGAGGCGAAGATAGCCGCGCCCAGACGGGCCGAGAAAGCACGCGCCCGACTGCCATTTCGTTGAGCGGAATTTCCTCTTCACCCAACAGATTCCACAAGCCAGCTTCAATCAATGCCTGCCTGAACCGGCTTTGCGCCTCGGGCAGCGGAATATCTTTTAAATAGACCGACATACTCAATCCCACCACACGCTGCGCTTCAGGGAGTCGTAGTTACGCCTGGCGTGGCAGCGCCCTGAGCTGGGACAGCCGGTTGGGCAGTCCCAATCGAAATCGTTTCAGGAGAAAGCGGTCGGTCGCCCTTCCACGGCAACAATCCCATAAAATCTTCCAGCGCAAGGTCTTTCCGAATCTCAAAACGCGGCATGTAATAAATTGTCCCCAGGCTATGGTCGGAGGATTTAAACAAACCGACCGCACTCTTATAACCCCAAGACTGCACGCGAGAAGTTATTTGTCCTTCTGCGTCAATCGCCCCGGCCGGATAAGAAAAAGAAGTAACAGGCGCTCCAAGCGCTTGCTCCAGAGCCAGTCGGGATCCAGAAATTTCATCTCCAATAGAATCCGGGTTAGAGGCCAGGGTGTCAACCAGATTGTTTCCGGTCATCCCTTTGCTTCCAACCTCCCACCCTGCAGCAACAAGGTCTTTCAGTTGTTGGGTAGTCATCACTCCGGATCCATTCAATTGATTGACAACCACATAAATCGTCCCGACAAAACCCAGGCGCTTCATTACCGGAAAGGCCTTCCGATAAACACCCAATTTATTGCTGTCGAACGTAATCACCACCGGGCGCGGAGGTAAGGGACCGCCTTCCCAAATTACTTTAGCAAGCTGTGAAACCGTCACCGAGGTGTACCCAAGGTCTTTGAGCGCCATCATTTCTTGTTCAAATTGTTTTGAGCTGACATTCAGCGGGCTTTCCCATTGGTAATAAGGATCATCGTCCACGCTATCTGCCACAATGTTATAAAGCAAGATTGGCGCTGTCGCCTTCCCGGCCGGGTTATTCACCCAGGCTTCGGTGGGCGTTGCCGTTGGTGCAGGAGTGCTGGTTTCCGTAGCAGTTGGTTCTGGCAGGGGCGTCTCTGTGGCCGTTGCAGTCGGCGGGGTTAACACAGCAGCTCCAGTTAACTGGGCTGCAACAGTTTCCGCCGCCTGGGTGTAAATCAAGTTCGGGTCCGAAGAAGGTTGCGCAGGCCCACAACTCGTTATCAACAAACCCAATAACAAAATAAAACAGATTTTTTTCATTTCTTCTTCTCCTCGAATTTAGAAAAATTCAACCTGCACAAAATCCCCTGCCGAGAATCCAGTAACATCTGCAGGAATATGGATCAAACCATCCGCTTGAGCGAGTGTGAAAATCAAATTACTCTTAAAGAAAATAGGTTCAGCCTCGTACTGATCGCCGCTTTTGATCAAACGCGCCGGGATCCAATCTTCCCGACCTGCTTGAGAAGCCAGATTGATTCTTAACCGGGCATTTACGAATGGTTGAATTGAGCGCGCCCTCATCCCAGACAATCTTTGCACCAGAGGTGTTACAAACAATCGCGCAATCACCAGCGCGCTGACCGGATTACCGGGTAGTCCAATCACCGCTTTACTATCACAAACTGCCAGGATCGTTGGTTTACCAGGGCGAACGTTGACACCATGAACAAGGACACCAGGTTTGCCAGTTTGTTGGATCACTTCAGCCGTTAGATCCCGCGTGCTGGCCGAAGAACCAGCCGTAATGATTACCCCATCACAGTCCTGCAAAGCTTTGACCAGCGTTCGATAAAGGTCATCCCACCGGTCAGGAACAATTCCATACCGGACCGGCACGCCCCCGGCCTGTTCGATAAGAGCACTCAAAGAATAACTGTTAATATCGCGCACCTGTCCTGGCTTGGGATCTTGTTGAGGGTGGATCACCTCATCTCCGCTGGACAGAATGCCCACTTTGGGAGGTTTCACAACAACAACCCTGGTAACACCCAAAGCCATCAGAACGCCAATCTCAGCCGGACCTAAGCGCGTCCCGCGGGGGAGTACTTCTTGCCCCACTCTTACATCCTCGCCCGGCAAAAGAATATTTTCTCCCTTTCCAACCGGCCGTAATATTTCCAACTCTCCCGAACCTGTAATCTGTGTATTTTCCAACATCACCACTGCATCCGCGTTCTCCGGCAGCATACCGCCAGTGTGAATCAACGAGGCCTGCCCTCCCGCCAGGGAAAATTCTGGCGCCTTTCCCATTGGTGTTTCCGGCCCTAGCAAAAGATAAGCCGGAAGCGCATCGCTCGCCCCAAAAGTATCCTGGGCGCGTACCGCATAACCATCCACCGTGCTGCGCGAGAAAGCCGGCAGCGCCTCGCGCGACACGACAGCTTCACCCGAAATCCTGTGAAGCGCCTTTTCAGTCAAAATTGTCTCAATTTCTAAGAAAGGGGCAGGCAGTTGGCTCATCATAAGCTCGAGAGCCTGGCCAGGGGGTAAAAGTTCAAGAAATTCAGGCATAGATCAACTCGTCCAAAGGGCAATGATAAATAAATACGCCATAATCCCTGGCAAGGCAGCCGCAATCAGCCGAATTGTCCGCCATCGTGGCGGAACGCCATTGGAAATCTGAATTATTTGGTAAATTTGAAAAAGGCCAATCGGAAAAGTCAATAATGAAGGCCAGGCCAGGTTCCATGGAAGTCCTAAAACCGCTGCTCCCCCAATCAAAAGATAAGCGGCCAAAATAAGAACGTTGTGAAGAATCATCCCTCTTTGCCAGCCAATCCGGTACAGCATATCTCTACGATTCGACTTGATTTCCCGGCCATATTCTTGTAAGTCGAACACTAGCATCATCGCCAAGTATAAACCTGCAATTGGGAAAGCCAGCATGGCCAATAAACGATGCAACGAGCCAGTTTGAAACAAAAATGCCAGCGCGGGGATCAGGGTCGCAACCAGAACGGCTTCAACCAGTTCACCATAACCAGAATAAACCAACCGCAAGGGTGGAACAGCGTAGAAGAAAGCGAGCAAAAAAGCAATGCCAATGATAAAGAGAACAGTCAGGTTGATCGCCCCTCGAATAAACAACAAAGCGGTCAAGACAGCGCCAACAGTAAGCAATATCGCCACAGTCTGAAACAATATTGTCCGCATGGAAAGTATAGTTTCGCGATCTACTCCCCCAGATTGGAATCGCTGCGTCGGATCCCACCAATCATAATACGCTTTTAGTAAATAACCGCTGGCTTGCAAGAGGGTAGTACATCCCAAGCCAAGCCAAAAATTCACCCAATCGATCGTCCCGCCGAGAAAGTGATGAATCCCCGCGCCGACCGAATAGGTAAAAACGCCAAACAACAACGCCCAAAGACGCGAAGCAACAAATATCCTTGAAAGGTTGGTCGGTTGAGATGATTTCATAATTCTTTTTAGAACTCGCTCATAAAAAAGCCAATGCTATATATTAACTGGTTTGCTTTTATTTCACAACCCACACAACCGCAACAGGAGATAATTATTGCCAGCCTCTTGCTGCGATCCCACCGGCAAACGATCCTTCTCAGCAATCAATACCCGACAAGTCTGGTAGTGGATATAAGGATCTTCCTTAATAATCGGGAGGATACCATCGGCGGCGTCATATGCGCCTGTGTAAGCATATCCTTGTAAAAATGGCAGCCATTCAATCCAATCGCCCGACCGTAGATTCAGGCTGCGAGCCTCATCGCCCAGCCGTACGACCTCTTCCCAATCCCCACGCTGGCGAGCCAGAGAGGCCTTCTGGAAATAGTAGCACCAATCCCGTTTTGGCTCCGCGCCAAAAATATCGACTGGGGGAACGTGAGCCTTTCCATCCAATTGGATACGGTCAATTTGTGAGCGCTGAGCAATTAATTGAACACGGTAGTCCTCAACGCCAGAAAGTTCTATCCGCTCGCCATCCAGAACATGCAGGCAGGAATTTAAAGATGATTTCGACAGGACCAGGGTATTGGCATAATCTCTTTCAACGTCGATCGTGCGCATGGTTCGCTCAGATGCGCCTCCCATCAAGATATCCTGAATGGATTGAGGATACAGTACCTCGGATTGAATCTTCAGCGGGCCCGGATCAGGTGCATATATCATATTGGCCGGCCCCCAAATTTCATAATCCTCTTCCAGCGGAACTCCGGCAATCATCGAAACAAGCACAGTATCTACCTTAAGTGACGGCGCCCGCCAGGAAAGCTGCCACCAAAAATTACGGGCAATTTCCCACTGATTACTGTAATTGATCGCATTGACATGATGGGTCATCACAGCGGTTACTGTCAGGACGAGCGGCGTCCAGATACGGATTGCTCTCTGTCCTCCGTAGAACAACAATCCCGTTAGAATCAAAGCCGACCCCATTGAACCGGGAAATGTAAAACGATCCAGGCTTGCGCTAAAGGTAACTTCTCTGCCTGCAAAGATGATAGGGATAGACGTAACCAACACCCATAAAGCTCCGATGATCGCCATATCCAACATTGAACGATCAGCAACCGCAGTCAGTTCAGCAGATGACCACCGTCTAATACTTGTAGCAATCCAATACACAGCAAGAATAATCGCCGAAGCTACCATCCCAATCAACAGAGCGGTCAGGAAGTCACGTAGTCTGGCGACAGATAAAAGCTGGTATGGTGGCACCGCCCAAGAAAGGAAGGCTACTTCCACAAAGTCTTTCAGCAGTTCCGAGGTCAGTCTTAGCATCTCATACACAGGTGATTGTCGAATCGTCCCTATAATTGCCCCAATGTCTGTGCCAGCGCGTTGGCTCTGAAAAATAAATAGCCGCCATGAAAGGAAGACCAGAATTGCCAATGCATAGGGAGCCCAACGGCTCACCGTCACTCGAGCGCGCGACAGCAAATGACTTTTGTCTGCCTCCCCATGTTTCGTAGCAGTAATCCAGATCAAGGCCAACCGCACCCCTTCCAACCCGATGTAATACTCCATCATAAACATTGATGCCAGTCCGAGCAACAAAGATACGATTGTCAATAAGGCTTTTGCAGACAGGCGCTGCACCTTACAAACCTGGATCGTAAACGCCAGGGAAAATATTGAAAAAGTCATATTCAACAAATGCGGCTGGTATTGAATCCCATTGGGTTGCTCCAAAAACCCCGGATACACTGCAAAAAGCAATGTCGCCGTGAAGACTGCCATGCGATGTCGGGACCACAATAAGTTCAGCAGCCAATAAGCTCCCAGAATCCCGGCCAGCCGGATTAGATAAGCTGAAACATTCCATCCCAAAGCTTCATTCCCAAAAAGCGGGTAAAAAATCCAGGCAAATAAATACCCGATCATCGGCCGGTCTACCGAGTAAATATCGATCAATTTTTCCGGCCCTTGCGTATACCCGGCATAAATCAAATTCCAATCATCTCGATAATATCCCAAACGATGAAGGTGAGGCAGAAAAGCAAGCGCAGACACAAATATCAGCAACAAAACAGGGATAAGATGCTTGCGATGCCAGCTTTTTTTGATTTCGAGGCTCATAAATCATCCTTTGTTTACGCGTAGAGCAATTATACTTCAGCCGATTCTCTAAAACTAACTTGCCGGAAGGAACATTCGCTAACAAAGGGAGTGGATAAAGGCTGGGTTTAGATGAACTGGTAGACATGAGCCGAGTAATTAGGAAAACGCTGTTTGTGCAGTTGACGATGATTGAAACAATACATGAAGAGCTTCAAGGCTGCTTTCAGTGCTTCTGGACAGCGAGAAAAGCAGCGCGAGCGTCGCGCCAGGCGAGCTAAATAGTGACGCAATTCAGCGTTATCCCCTTCGACCGAATACGTGTCATTTTTACCTTGCGAGACTTCATATACGCCCCAGTGATACCACAAACGATCATAGGCATCAAAAGCGTCGCTGTAATACCGCTTCGCCTTTGGCGCCTCATCCACTAATTCCTGGATGACCTCTTGGGTTCTCTGCCAGACTACCCGAAAGCCCAAAAAACAGCGGGTAAGCCGATCTACGATCGTGATGACGAAGATTGGGTTTTTTTGTCCCCGATAAAGGTGAACAATTCGTCCATCTCCGCTTCTTTCACGTCGCTGGGCACAGGTGGATCGGGCAGTTGCTCCGCTTGGGCTTTGACCCAGAGGGAAACGGTGCGATGGTGCAAACCAAGATGACGGGCAATCCGCCGCAGGTTCATCCCATCCACATACATTTGGAGTGCTTTGCGACGCACTTCTTCGGGATATGCCCATGGCTTGGGGTTTGGGGTGTACTTGATCTGGCAATACATGCAGCGATATCGTTGACTGCCACTCGGTGTCTTTCCAGATCGGTGCTGTCTTTCAGTTCGATGACATTTCGGACATTCGTTCATGCGTATATTATAACCCAAGATTTAGCCACTTCCCTAACAAAGCAATTTAGTTAATAATTTCATTAATGTTTTATAATTGAGCAAATTTTACCCGGATGGAAAGGTGAGATGGAAAATATTGACGGCGGCTTTGCTCCTGAAAAGGGAGGTGCAGCTACCCGGTCGGGCTTTAGCTTCGACCGTGGGTGGTTGCTTGTAATAGCAGTTGTTCTTACGATAACTGCATTGATTGTCAGCCGGCCCGACCCATTTAAGCGCATATTTTTCTTTGTACAAGATGGGATATGGGTCACAATCTCAGTTACGGTTATTTCATTCCTTTTGATGTTGATAACCGGTCTTATTGTTGCATTATTGCGTTTGACGAAGAGCGCATTCATTAAGGCTGTCGCCACGTCTTACGTTGAGATCATTCGTGGCATTCCGCTGTTGGTGCAATTATTGTTCTGGTATTTTGCGTTTCCAACTGTCATCCAGAGTATCGGCAAAGCGCTCCGCTTTTCATTGTTCGAAAATTATCTTGCCAACCCGGTCGCGATGGCTGTTGTTGGGTTAACTTTTTGTTATTCCGCTTATATGAGCGAGGTATATCGAGCTGGCATCCAAAGCATCTCCAAAGGGCAAATGGAAGCCGCGCGCAGCCTCGGCATGTCTTATGTCCAGGCCATGCGCTATGTCATCTTACCGCAAGCTGTGCGCGTGATTTTACCGCCGGTAGGAAATGAATTCATCTCCCTGCTAAAGGATTCATCCCTCATCAGCGTGGTAGCCGTAGCCGATATGACCCGGCGAGGGCGCGAGTTTATGGCAGCGAATTTTATACCGATCGAAACCTGGGTGATGGTGGCATTGCTCTACCTGATCATGACTCTGGTCGCCGCTCGCGTTGTCCATTGGATTGAGATCAAGACCCGGTTGGAGAAATAAAAAATGGAAGATCCAATTATCCACATTGAAAATGTCGTCAAACATTTTGACAAAGTTGCTGCGCTGAGGGGCATCAGTCTGGATATCATGCGGGGAGAAGTGGTTGTCATCATTGGCCCTTCTGGATCAGGCAAGTCCACCTTGCTGCGATGCATCAACCGCCTGGAAGAGTACGATGAAGGCTTGATCGTTGTAGACGGCATCCCGTTGAACAGCGCCGAAAACATCAATACCGTCCGCACCGAAGTTGGCATGGTCTTTCAGCAGTTCAACTTGTTCCCGCACCTTAAAGTGATTGATAACATTACACTGGCGCAGCGGATTGTTCGAAAACGCCCAAAAGCCGAAGCCGAAAAGCAGGCTTATGATTTATTGGAAAAAGTCGGCATCCCAGATAAAGCCCAGGCTTATCCGTGGCAACTTTCCGGTGGACAACAGCAACGCGTGGCTATTGCCCGCGCCCTCGCTATGAACCCTAAGATCATGCTTTTTGACGAACCCACCAGCGCACTGGATCCAGAGATGATCCAGGAAGTTTTGGACGTTATGTTAAACCTCGCTAAGGAAGGCATGACGATGGTCGTTGTTTCGCATGAAATGGGTTTCGCCAAAGCGGCAGCCGATCGGGCCATTTTAATGGATGAAGGCTACATCATCGAAGAAGCATTGCCCGAAGTTCTCTTCACGAATCCAAAACACGAACGTACAAAGCTTTTCTTGAGCAAAGTCTTATAGAATCTACGCAGCAGAAGATTTCAAATGAATTTTAAAAACGCTATTGTTCGCACACCAGGAAAAAACTTCTCTCAAGGTCTCACTTCGGCAAACCTCGGAGAGCCAGATTACCAAAAAACACTCGAACAGCATACTGCTTATTGCCGCGCTCTGCAACAGTGTGGGCTTAACCTGACGACCCTCGACCCCGATCTGGAATACCCAGATTCTACGTTTGTAGAAGATACAGCCGTTCTCATCCCCAGCGCAGCAATTTTAACCCGTCCTGGCGCTGCCAGCAGGATTGGCGAAGTCGCCGCAATTCATTTGCAACTACAACGCTTCTACCGCCAATTTTATAGCATCACATCTCCAGGCAGTCTCGAAGGAGGGGATATTTGCCAGGCGGGTTCCCATTTTTTCATCGGCCTTTCCGATCGCACCAATGAAGAAGGCGCCAGACAATTAGCAGAGTTTCTTGCAAAAGAAGGATACACCTCCAGCACAGTAGATATCCGAAATATCCGGGATATCCTCCACCTTAAGAGCGGCATCGCCTATCTGGGTGATAATACCCTCGTAGTAATCAAAAGTCTTAATGACCATCCTGCATTCAAAGGCTATAAGACCATCCTCATGGATCCCGAAGAGAATTATGCTGCGAATTGCGTCATGATAAACGGCCGTGTCCTGCTTGCAAAGGGATACCCGAAGTTCAAGGCTAAGTTAGAAGCGCTGGGCTTCACAACAATTCCTCTGGATGTCTCGGAATTCCAAAAAATGGATGGCGGCTTAAGCTGTCTTTCACTCAGGTTTTAACAAAGAACCTCTCCAACCAAAACGGTGGAGAGGTTCTCAAATGTTTCAAAAAGATTACTTACCTAGCAGCCATTTTTCGGTCAGTTTATCCAGCATGCCTTCGCTTTTAACAGCGGCCAGTCCTTCGTTCACCTTTTTGAGAAGATCAGGCTTCTTATTACAAACTGCGATGCCATAATTCTCATCCGTGAAAACTTCGCCCACAGCTTTAAGCTTGTCGGGGTTCTGTCCCACGAATCCCAGCGCAAGCGGGTTGTCAGAAATAACGGCGTCAAGTTGTCCGCTCATGACATCCAGGAAAGCGAGGTCAATCGAGTCATAAGCTGCATACTCGGCACCTTCGATCGCCTTGGCTTCAATCTCACCGGTTGTCCCCAATTGAGCGCCAACCTTTTTGCCCTTCAGATCATCCTTGCTTTTAATATCCTCATTGCCCTTGGCAACTACAACGATCTGACCCGCAGCAAAGTAAGGATCTGAGAATGCCATCGTCTTTTTGCGCTCATCAGTGATCGTAATAGCGGAAATTGCCAGATCATACTGACATTGAGAGAGACCAGTCAAGAGCGAGTCAAACGGAATATTAACAAATTCAACTTGAATACCCGCCTTTTCAGCAATGGCCTTCATTAAATCAATGTCCAGGCCCTCAACTTCTTTGGTGCTTTCATTGACAGTTTCAAAAGGGGGCCAGGTGGCATCGGTGGCTACGGTGTACTTCTCGGCTGCCTGCTGAGCAGGCTGGCAGGCTGCCAAAACCACGCTGAATAATGCCAGCGCGGTGAACAACAAAACGGTAGTGCGCTTCATTTCTTCCTCCTATGGCGAATTCTGTATAAAAGAATGTGAAAATTTTACCATATAAAGAAAATTTTTTTTGACTTTTATTCTTTTTTGTGCTATTCTACTGCTTTGAGTATGCCTCAATAAAACCATAGGATCATGGTTGCGTGGAAGGTTAAAATGCAGCGAGAACGTATCTCCGAAAATGTCTATTGGTTCCAAAGCGAGGTGTACGCCCAGGTAACCGCTGGCGTGGTTACTGGGCCGCAATGGGCGGTGGTCATTGACACCATGGCTTTGCCAGAAGAAACTCTGGAAATGCGTTCTTTCATTGAAGAAGATCTCAACGTACCCGTCCGATATATCATCAACACCCATCACCATGCTGATCACACCTGGGGGAGTTGTTTTTTTCCTGGAGCAACGATAATTTCACATGCGCTCTGTCGCCAACAGATGATGGAACGCGGTCAAAGTGCTTTGGATGCAGCCCGCAAACAGAACCCCGTTTTCAAACAGGTAAAAATTGTTCCTCCCCATTTGGTTTTCGATAAAGGTGAAATCTCTATTCGCGTTGGCAAGAAAAATCTGATCCTCTTTTCAACCCCCGGCCACAGCTTTGATGGCATATCCATTCTCATAGAAGAGGATCGTATTTTGTTTGCAGGCGATGCTTTCTTGCCGCTGCCCTACGTTGTCGATGGGGATATCGATATGCTAAGCGCCACGATCAAGCAGATCGGAAAAATGGGATTGGAGAACATTGTACAAGGCCATGGCGATATTATTTTACGAGGAGAAATCGACGAGGCGGTCAAAGAGAATCTTTCTTACCTGGCCGCCATACGAAAAGCTGTCAAAACCGCTGCAAAAAAGAAAAACCCACAAGATGCCCTGGCCCTCATTGATATCGAATCCTGCGGCAAAAGCCGGGTATACCTGGGCGGCCTGGCAGAAGAACTTCACCGCCGCAATATTCGTTACCTTTACCGCCAGATCTTGAAAGAAGAAGAAAACGAAACCCTGCCAGAAAAAGAGGAAGGCTAAAAACCTTCTTCTTTTTTTTAGACAGCTCAATCTCAACGCCCTAATTTCTCAGAGGCTTTCTTCATAAAATAAGCGCGCAGACCAACCACGCGCTCTTTACCTTGACGCAATCGATCCAGATTGGGACGTAGCGCCCAGATGACGATGAGCGTCGCGATGATTCCATAGACCACATAAGCCCAGGGCGAGAAGCCAGCCAAAGCCCGGTAAGCAAAGAATACAGTTGAAATGATCGTGATGCTGATTGTAGTAATCGAGGCATAACCGATAAAAAGAAACACAAATATTGCAAGCGGCAAGATCACCAGGCCGCTCTGCGGCCAAAGCGCTATTGAGCCCCCCAATGCCGGAGCGCCCCCGGCTCCACCCCGCAGCCGAAAACGCCCGCTGACAGGATCTTGCTCAGTTAGAAAAATGGAATAATTATGCCCTACAACGACAAGTACAGCAGCAATCACCTGATACCAGATATTCCCTGGTGCAAGCCAGCCTACCAGCCACCCTGATGCTACACCTTTAAGGACATCCAACAGTGCTGTGATAAGGCCGGCCAGTAATCCGGCTGCCCGAAAGGCATTGGTGCCTCCCGTCCGGCCGCTCTCAACCATGCGAACATCACGGCCATTGATAATCCTGACAACAAAATATCCAAAGGGTATTGAACCAGCCAAATAAGCCAGGAAAAAAATAACAAAGCCCTCTACAAACAGCATATTCTTCACTGCCTCCTGCATAGATATATTAACCCACTTTCTTGATTACGGTTTCTCAAATTAATGAAATACTAATTCAATTTCAAAAGCTCGGCCTTCTTGAATGGAAAAGGCTCGCATCACCCAACCTGCGTTGGTAAGAGAACAAATAATAGCTGCGCTTTCAGGATAAGCGTGCTCCTGTAAATCCGTATCCGAAGGGAATTCGGGCCCGCTCGGGTGAGAGTGAAATATGCCGATCAGGTCCATACCTTGCGATTCAAGCCACAGAATGGCTCGGATCTGTTCCGAAGCATTCATGCGGAAGCGCACCGGGCTCTGCAATTCATTACGGACTGGCAGCATGACCTCAACTCTTCCATCGCGCCCGCCAAGAATCCCGCAAGCTTCCTCTGGCAGGTGTTTTTCCAGATAATCTTCAATTTGTTTTCGAAGCTGCTCAGGCAACCGAATTGAGTCCAGCATCTTTTACCCTACAATAAATAAAGCGATACCCCAGATCACCGCTAACATCACGACTGGTTCGATCCACAAGGTACGCCAGGAGCGTTCTTCTTCAATGGCGCCAGCAGCCATCGTTAGCGCATATGCCGGCCCTAGCACCAAAAGTCCATAAGACAATGGTCGCAATGGCCAGTAATGTAATCCCAATGCGATCTGTCCCGTGCTGAGAGCAATTGCAATTGACCAGACAATGCACCAGCGCCCGCCTAACCGGAGGTATAAAGTGCGTAGGCTAACCAGTGCAACAGGGATGACCAAGCCAGGCAAAAGCAGGTAAAGGCGCGTCCCAACCGCCTTCAAGGTAATCGTAATGACAAGCAAAAGAGCAAAGGAAATTGCCGTCAGAACCATCGTAGCCAAAGGATGGTTTGCATCCGAAAGATCCACCACAATATATTCGGCTGCAAACACAATGACCAGTAGTCCGCTGCCAAAAGCAAATACCGCCCACCACTGAGGCCCTGCAGAGATTGAACTCAAGGGAAAGCCGATCACCAGGGCAGTTAACGCTGGAAGTAGTCCATGATGCCAGGTCATTTGCCCCCCTCTTTCTGGGTGGTCATACAGCAGCCATTCGGTTCCTGCAGCCGCCAATAGACCTGAAAGCAAAGTAAGCAGTGCGCCAAACCGGAGAGGAATGACAACAAAAATACCGGGAAGTTGAAGGCTCACATCTCCGGCAGGAACTCGGATAAATAAACCCAGAGCATAAATCAATAAAATCGTCGATGTCAAAACGCTCAATCGGTTTGCGTCCGGCAGGTGTTGGTGCTCTTCCATGAGGATCATTTTAACCCTTTCGGACATCGAATGCCAAGCCTCGTAGCAATATCTTAGAAGATGCCGAAACCCAATGTCGGGTTAAGGCGCAGGCACAAGCGGTTGTGGTAAAATACCCAAGCGTATGGAAAACGAAACAAAAAACGTCCCATTATCCCCTCCACGGCTGGTAGATGCGTTCATCACGGGATTCAACACCGTGGCAAACAACATTTACTTGATAATTTTTCCGGTGATATTCGACATTTTTCTTTGGTTTGGCCCACATATTAAAATCAAAAGCCTGCTTCAACCCATCACCGAAGAATTTTTTAAAGGCTTTTCGACAAGCGCCACCCCAGATATGCTCCAGGTTGTCCAGGTCAGTCAGGAAATGTGGATGTCTATTTTGGATCGCTTGAACCTGATGACTTTGCTGCACAGCTACCCAGTAGGTATTTTTAGCCTGATGAGCGCCATAAGCCCTTTAGAGAATCCATTCGGAAAACCGCAGTCCTTTGAAGTTTCATCAGCCCTTCAATTCTTCGCCATTTGGCTGGCGTTTGCGCTGACTGGGTTGCTGCTTGGCAGTTTATATTTCAATCAGGTAGCGCGATGCTGCCGCCAAGAGAATTTTTCTACCTCGTTACGGGCGCTAGGCCGCCAAACGCTTCAAGTTATCCTGCTGACCTTTATTCTGATTCTTTTCCTGGTTCTTTTATCGCTACCTTCCAGCATAATTTTGTCCATTATGGCGTTGATCAACCTGCTTTTAGCGCAGGCCGTTCTTATTCTCGTCTTTTTAGTATACATCTGGCTGCTCTTTCCGCTGGTTTTCTCACCCCATGGCATATTCTATTATCACCAAAAAGCCTTTTCAGCTATCCTCGCCAGTGCACGCGTGGTGCGCTTTTCGCTCCCAACCACCACCCTGTTCATCTTACTAATCGTCCTTCTCGCACAAGGAATGAACTTGATCTGGACCATTCCACCCACAACTTCATGGATGATGCTAATCGGCATCATTGGCCATGCCTTTACCAGCACCGGCCTTCTGGCAAGCAGCTTCATTTACTTTCGCAACAACTACCAATGGTTGCAGGAAAACCTCAGACGCCTGCCAACGCAACGCCTTAACGTCTGATTCCGGAGGATTTTGTGACACAATCAGCAAACCCACCAGGCGACTATACTGCAACAGACATCCAGGTTCTTGAAGGCCTGGAAGCAGTCCGCCGCCGCCCCGGAATGTATGTTGGCGGCACAGATATCAAAGCGCTTCACCACCTGGTTTACGAAGTTGTGGACAATTCAATTGATGAAGCGCTGGCTGGTGCCTGCGACAAGATCGAAGTAATCATTCATCCCGATAGCAGCGTCACAGTAGACGATAACGGACGCGGTATCCCAACCGATATGCATCCCATCAAGAAGAAATCTGCCCTTGAGGTGGTGATGACCACACTCCATGCCGGTGGAAAGTTTGGAAGCAGCAGCTACAAAGTCTCTGGTGGCTTGCATGGCGTCGGCGTCTCGGCAGTCAATGCCCTCTCTGAATGGTGCGAGGTAGAAGTCCGGCGCAATGGTCAGGTTTTCTTTCAACGCTATGAGCGCGGCATTCCGATTGAGCCTGTCAAGGTGATCGGAACCTGCCCAGCTGGAGTATCAGGAAATAAGACAACCTTCCGGTTTGATCGCGAAATTTTCAAAGACGACATTGATTTCAGATTTGACACCCTTGCACAGCGATTTCGCGAGATGGCCTTCGTCACCAAGAAGACACAGCTCCGTCTGGTAGACCATAGAACCCACAAAGAAGCCACCTTCTACTTTGACGGCGGGATCACGTCGTTCGTGCGCTACCTTAACCGCAATCGCGGCGTTCTCCACCCCGTTGTATACGCGGAAAAAGAAGTCGATCAAATCGGTATCGAAGCCGCCATCCAATTCACAGATGCCTATGCGGAATCGGTGTACTCGTTTGCTAACACCATTAATACTATTGACGGCGGCACCCATCTGACCGGTCTGCGCTCGGCGATCACGCGCGTTATCAACGATTACGCCCGCCGCAACAACCTGCTCAAGGATTCGGATGTAAACTTCACCGGCGATGACACTCGTGAAGGCCTCACGGCTATCATCAGCATCAAACACCCCGATCCCCAGTTCGAAAGCCAGACCAAAGTCAAATTGATGAACGCCGAGGTGCAAACCTACGTGCAGCAAGTTGTCGGAGAAGCATTTTACACCTTTTTAGAAGAGAACCCTTCCGCAGCCAAAGCGATCATCCAAAAATGTCTCACATCAGCCCGCGCCCGCGATGCTGCCCGTAAAGCCCGCGACCTTGTCATCCGCAAATCTGCTCTGGAAAGCCTCACGCTGCCCGGTAAATTGGCCGATTGCTCCGAGCGGGATTCCTCCAAGACGGAACTTTATATTGTAGAAGGAGACAGCGCTGGTGGCTCTGCAAAACAAGGCCGCGACCGGCACTTTCAAGCTATATTGCCCTTGAGGGGAAAGATCTTGAATACCGAGCGAGCTCGCCTGGATAAGATCCTTTCGAATAATGAGGTCAAAGCCTTAATCTCGGCCATTGGCACCAGCATCGGCGAGACGTTCGATTTATCGAACCTGCGCTATGGCCGCATCATCATCATGACCGATGCCGATGTCGACGGCAGCCACATTCGCACCCTTTTGCTAACTTTTTTCTTTCGCTACATGCCGCAGTTGATTGAACAGGGACACTTATTCATCGCCCAGCCCCCTCTTTACCGGGTTGCTTATAAGAATCAGGTGCGCTACGCGTATACCGAACAGGAAAAAGACAGGATCATCAAAGAACTAAACAGCCCCGCCGATAAGATCAACTTGCAACGCTACAAAGGTCTCGGAGAAATGAACCCACAGCAGCTTTGGGAAACTACCATGAATCCCGAAAACCGCACCCTCCTGCTCGTCACGATCGAAGATGCCGCCGCTGCTGACCGGACGTTTGACATGTTGATGGGCGAAGCCGTGCCGCCACGCACTCGTTTTATCCAGACCCACGCACGAGATGTCCGCAATCTCGATATTTAAAGCGGCAATGTAGAGTAATCAATCGGGAGCACTTTCGGAACTCCCGATTGATTATAGTTAAAGACCAGCGTCCTTTGATCAGTCGCTGCCTGTAAGTATGCCTTTATCAAACTTATATCCCAGCTTCATAAAACCTTTATATTTGCGTGCTAACATAAGCAAATAAGATCAAAAACGAAAAGCCGTCTTGTTAACCATGTCAAGGCGGAGGAAAAGGAGATGGAATGAAAACGTGGAAATGGTTAGCCATCCTCTTGTTAGGGTTGCTGGCAGTATTTATCGCAGCCGCTTTTCTGTTCGGAGGGATCGGGTATCGTTGGATGCCGATGCACTCCCGTTATGGAGGTTTTCCAATGATGGGCGGCCCTGGGATTTTTGGCGGCGGGATGATGTTTTTTGGCCTTCTGGTGCCTCTCTTGCTGCTCGGATTGATCGTCGTTGGCGGCGTAGCCATCTACAATGGGCTAAAAAAACCAGCCACGCCGGCATTGACCGGTTCTTGTTCGCATTGCGGTAGATCCGTTCAGGCAGATTGGGTCAACTGTCCTTACTGCGGTGAGAAATTATAAAAACTTTAATGGCGCATCTCGCCCCCAAACACATTTTGATGCTCCCGCTCGCCGGGGGCATTTTTATTTTGATTCGGCGAACACAGTCTTTACATGTGCGAGTAGCTTCAGAGGTGAATTTGCAGAAAACCCTTTTGTTTAAGTATGGTATTTTCATAAAAAGATGGGGATAAAAAAAGAGAATATCCATTTTTAAATATTGCTAAAAATTCTCACACTCCAGGTAAAAAACTCACAATGCGGGCACAGTTTTAGTAGTCTACCTCACTGCGCTAGCTGTGTATGGACCATAGGCTAAGGACTATATTGAGATCACAGAACCACCAATCTCAACTTTCTGTGGAAGCTACCATGTTAGAAAAAAGTGGTTGCTATCGTTTGCCCTGATCAATGAACGACAACCCAATCGCCCGGATCGAGGTTACCGACATCTGCAACATCCGATGTAAGGGGTGTAACCGTCAGTATATAACTGGACATTAGACACTAGAACAACTCAAGGAAGAAGTACTGTTTTTCAAGCGCTGGCGAAAACCAGAAAACTTTCCATCGCTGGCGACGAGCCGCTGATCCACCCACACGTCACCGAACTGATAGTTTTTATTGCTGATCTGGGCATTAAACCAGTAATCCTGACCAATGGAATGGCTTTAGCGCCTGACTGGTTGCAAAAACTAAAAATGGCTGGCCATGCCGGTTACCGTGCATCATGACAGTCACCAAATCGTCCACATTGGAAAGGGGTCAGAAAAAGGTCACAAATGCCAAAACCGATTTAGAAGAGACCGTGTTTTACCAAAAATAACAGCGTCATTTCCATCGTACCTCCAGCTCATAAACCACAAACCTGCTTGAAAACAGAATAAAATCTATACTCGGCTTGTTCAACCACCGTCCTCGGGGTCGCGAATTCTCCGCTAACACGCAAAACAAGCTCGAAATTAATCTGTTAGCTCGAAATTAATCTGTTAGCCCAAAGTTAAAATGTCACCCAAACTGCCAAAGTTAGAATGTCCCCTTTCAGGGAGCAGCTTTAGTAGGGTTACGAGTAGATATGGGTGAACGCCAGGGATGGTTGGGTGCAGGC
>JABLXC010000044.1 GCA_013178185.1 Anaerolineae bacterium
CTGCTCTGCCAGTCGGAGGAGGCCAAGCTTATTTTTGATGATCTTTTGTTCGTTTGTCATCTGTTCACTCCTTCCTGCATTATAACTAATCGGATAGGGAGTGTCAGATTAAATCTTGACTATCACAAATTATCTTACTGTCAAATTCTTACCTGGTCAGGTCTTATCAGGGCGGAGCCAATGCCTATCCTGAAATCGATTTCGTATTGCTCAGATCGAAGGCTCCCAGCTTTGAGACAGACCCTCTGAATGGGAAGATTGGCTGATCAGTTTAAACAAAAAACATCCCATTCGTTTTATACTAGGATACCTATCATAAGTGAACGGACAACCTTGATGAAAAATCATTTGGCGACGGGGAAGTGGGGCGAACGGCTAGCGGCGGTTTACCTGGAAAACAGGGGCATCCAGATTATCGCGAAGAATGTTCGTACTCCCTATGGGGAAATTGACCTGGTTGGGCAAAGTGGAGATGAGATTATTTTCTTCGAGGTCAAGACCAGGACAAGCGTCTCATTTGGATTGCCGGAAGATGCAGTCACTCAGAATAAACTCACCCATATTACTCAGAGTGCGCAGGCTTTTCTGCAGGAAAATCCTCATTTGGGAGAGGATTGGCGAATTGATGTAATCGCCATTCAGAAAAAAGGTGGACAGGGTTCTCCTGTAATCGAATGGTTTGAGAATGTATCCATCTGATTCACCGTTGTTAGTGGTCCTAGTGGGACCTACTGCCGTTGGAAAGACCGAGCTGGCGATTGGCCTGGCAGAACGACTTGGCGGCGAGATTGTGTCGGCGGATTCGCGACTCTTTTATCGCGGCATGGATATTGGCACCGCGAAGCCGAGCCAGAATGATCTAAACAGGGTGCGACACCATTTGATCGATGTTGCCGACCCGTCAGAAATTTGGAGCCTGGCATTGTTCAAAGAGAAGGCTCACCAGGCCATTGAAGAAATTCATGCGCGCGGGAAGCAGCCATTCCTTGTGGGAGGAACCGGGCAGTATATTCGGGCAGTAATCGAGGGTTGGGAGATGCCCTCTCAGGCGCCGGATATAAAACTTCGGAAAGTGTTGGAAGGGTGGGCTCATGAGATCGGAGCTTTTTATTTCCATCAAAAACTGGCGCTGCTCGATCCTGAAGCGGCTGGGATGATCGATCCGAGCAATGTGCGGCGGGCGGTGCGTGCGCTGGAGGTCATTTTTTGGACGGGCAGGCGCTTTTCGCAACAACGCAGACAGAAAGCCTGCCCCTACCGGGTTTTGACGGTTGGGCTGACCCGCCCGAGACCAGAACTCTATAGCCGGATCGATCAGCGAATTGACCGGATGATCCAGGATGGTCTCATCGAAGAGACGCGAGCGCTCTTAAAAGCAGGCTATCCGCCTGATCTTCCGGCGCTTTCGGCGATAGGCTACCGCGAGATTATTTCTTACTTAAGCGGCCAGATACCGCTCGAGGAGGCCATCCTTCTGATCAAGCGCAAAACGAGGAACTTCGTCCGCAGGCAGGCAAATTGGTTCAAACCCGATGATCCAAACATTCGGTGGTTTACGGCAGGAGAAAAGACGTTGGATGAAATCGAACAGTACATCCGATCGGGAAGTGGTTGGATTTTAGGGGGGAGGAATCAATAAAAAACCGGGCGATTGACTGGTGGTCTCGCCCGGCTAGCAGAATCAAAGGGAAATCGGATGGGGGGTGCCGCTCTTTTTGGGGACTGGCGGCGGGAAGATGGCTTCGAACTCTTCCCTGGAAAGTGTTTCGACTTCGAGCAACCGTGAGGCGACGGCATCTAATTTATCCCGATACTTGTTTAGAATGCCTTTTGACATTTCATAGGCTTCATTGACGAGACGGCGCACTTCACGATCGATTTGGGTGGCGACTGCTTCAGAATAGTCGCGTTGTTCCGAAATTTCTCGCCCCAGGAAGATTAATTCTTCTTTTTGGCCATAGATCATAGGTCCCAGCTCTTCGCTCATGCCCAGGCGTGTAACCATGGCGCGAGCGAGTTGGGTAACGCGTTCGATATCGTTCGAAGCACCGGAGGTGATGTCGTCGAAAACCAGTTCCTCGGCAGCGCGACCTCCAAGCAGGCCAACCATGTCTGCAATGAGTTTCTTTCTTGCCATCAGGGTGCGGTCTTCTTTGGGAAGCGCCAGCGTGTACCCACCTGCCATACCCCGCGCGATGATGGATACTTTTTGAACAGGGTCCGCCTCGGGCAAAGAGTTCATAACTACAGCATGACCAGCTTCATGATAAGCAATGATGCGTTTTTCTTCATTGCTTATCAAGCGGCTTTTACGTTCTGGCCCAGCAATTACCCGCTCGATAGATTCTTCGAACTCGCTTTGCGTAATGACCTGTTTGTTGCGCCTTGCAGCAAGGATGGCAGCCTCGTTAACCAGGTTTTCAAGATCGGCGCCCACAAAACCCGGGGTAGCTCGCGCCAAAATTGCAAGGTCCACCTTTGGGTCAAGGGGCTTGCCTTTGACATGCACTTTAAGGATAGCCTCTCGCCCGCGCACATCCGGCCTATCGAGAACAACGCGGCGATCAAATCGGCCGGGCCGCAGGAGCGCTGGATCGAGGATATCCGGACGGTTGGTTGCCGCCATGATGATAATGTTGGTATCGGTGTCAAAACCATCCATTTCTACCAACATTTGGTTCAGAGTCTGCTCTCGCTCATCGTGACTACCGCCCAAGCCGGCGCCTCTCTGGCGGCCGACTGCATCAATTTCATCTACAAACACGATACAAGGGGAATGTCTTTTGGCCTGGTCGAATAAATCGCGCACGCGGCTTGCGCCAACGCCAACGAACATTTCTACAAATTCTGAGCCTGAGATTGAGAAGAAAGGCACACCAGCTTCGCCTGAGACTGCCTTTGCCAGTAGTGTCTTGCCGGTGCCAGGGGGTCCAACCAACAAGACGCCCTTGGGGATGCGCGCCCCTAAGGCGATGAATTTCTGGGGTTCGCGCAAAAATTCTACCACTTCTTTGAGCTCTTCTTTTGACTCATCCACTCCGGCGACATCTTCAAAAGTTACAGTGGGCTGGTCGCCGGCAAACATCCGGGCGCGGGATTTGCCGAACGACATTGCGGCATTATTGCTGCCCTGCGCCTGCCGGAAGATAAAGAAAAATGCTCCACCAAGGATGATGAAGGGCAAGACATACCCCAGGGCGGTAACGATGCCCATCCATGGGCTGGGGGGTTTAATTTCTATCTTGATTTTATCCGGTGAAAGTTGTTCGGTAGTTACCCCAAGCTGAATTAACTGTTCAACCAGTGTGGCATTTGTTTCTTTTGTAGATTTGCCTTGTTTGCCATCAGCAAACGTCAGGGTTAAACGGTTTTCGTCTTCCAGGATTCGGGTTATTTGGCCTGCCTTGATCTGGCTTGCTACTTCGTTAATAGTAAGGTTTTCCTGACTGCTTCCCTGGGAGCTGAAGCTATAAAGCAAGAGTGCAACGATCGCCACGAACAATAGCAGGTAAACAATATAAGATTGATTTCTCGAATTCACAGAAGCCTCCAAGCTTCTAATTGGCACCCAATTTATAATGATATTAAAAAATTATACCAATCTTACAAGGCATAAGCTAGGTTTGAAACGAACTTTTGTACAAATATTATAAAACTCATATAATAGCAATAAAGATCGTTCGCTATCCGAGAAAGGAGAAAGCTAATGATACCGCAAAATTCGGAAGCCCCAAAAACCGGTTTAGAGAAATCTTCCGCGGAATTCCCGAAGAATCTGGAATCTATAGCACCAGAACCAGCGGAGAAGAAATCGGAAGAAAATATTGCAAACGATCACCCGATGGGGGCTGCCGAACCCATTATTAGCGCTGAAGAAGGGGAGACTTTTACAGGCGTACCTGTAGAGAAGATACCTGCGCCAGCCGCTTATGCTTTTGAAGGCGGTCCAACGACGAGCGAGCTTAGTCAGGAATTGCTGAATTTGCCGCCGGATCAGCTAGTTCTTAACCTTCTGATCAAGAGTCAGTATATCGAGCGCTTTTGGTTACGAACAGAGGAAGCTCAAAAGAGAATTAATGATGAAGTAGATCAACTCGCGCTGGCAAACAGCTTGATGAATAAGCTGCAACAGGCTCGGAATTATATCCTGGCTGGCAAGGAATATATCGAGGAAGGCGAGCGCTTGTTAAGCGAGGTGGAGCACCGCTTAAATTTTGTTCAACGGGTGCGTAAAGTCGCGCGTAGCACGGCTCCATGGTTATTGGTTTATGAGCTGGTGTGGCTGGCGCTTTTGGTTGCCGGTTTTGTCGTCTTTCTTCCTTATACACCGATCTTTACCCTTCGCGCTGGCGCCGCAACAATCCAGCTTGATCAATTGATTTATAGCATGATTTGGGGTGGCGTTGGTGGCGTTGTGGGGGCTTTGTTTGCTCTCTGGCGACATGTATCTGACCAACAAGATTTTGACCGCCAATATACGTTGTGGTATATTACTTCGCCAATTTTGGGCTTGCCGTTGGGAGCTTTTATCTTTCTGGTCATCCAGGCGGGTTTCTTTACCCTCACAGCGGGCAGCGCTGATGGCCAGACGATTACTTCTGCGTTGGTCATTTACGTATTGGCATGGGTTGGCGGGTTCAAACAGAACGTTATCTTTGATATCACGAAACGAATCCTGGATGTTTTCCGCGTTCAACCCGAAAAGGGTCGCGAAGAGGCTGAGAAACCCGAAGCTGGTTTTACGCTTCCAACACTCAAACCGCCGGCCGGTTGATGGTCTTGAATAACTGATTGGCCTGATTCAGATGTTCCTGGTCGTGTTTTACGATGGCGTGAACCAGGGAAAGCAGAGTGATGGGACCCATTTCGGCATGATGACCGCTGCGCTGCCAGTAACCGGCTGGGAGGCTACTGAGTTGTTGCAGGGAGTTTAATCTTTCGATTACAAACTGTTCCAGGTTCAATCGCCAGTCTTGAGACCGGTAGCTTCGAATTTCAGCCCAGTCGCGTGGATCAATACTGGCAAAGTAGGGATTTTCTTCTGTGATGAGCTTTTGAAGACGGGGGGAATAGATTTCGACTTCGGTATCGCGCAGATGGCAGGTTATCTCCAGGAGGCTCCAAGAATTCTCTAAGGGAGAAATTTGCCAGTGCTGGTCCGTTAACTTTCTTTTGTAAAAATCAAAGGCGGCAGGTGTGGCGATCAAAGCGGCTAACAGCGCATCCGGTTGGAGAGCAGGAAGATCGACAGCTTGACCGGCGATGGAGTCAAGCCAGGCAGGGATATCCGCCAGTTGGCCGGTTTGGCTTAAGCAATGGCGCGGCGCGGCAGAATTTGCCTGATGCGCACCGTTGAGCCAGAAAGTAGGCAGCCCCAATTTCTCTGCAGGAATGATGTCGTCCTCCCAACTGTTCCCAATCATTACCACAGGGTTTGAAGGGCACCCCAAACGCGCCAGGATCTCTGCAAAGTAGGCTGGATTGGGTTTTGCAAAATGGAAATCTTCGTAAGTGGTGATGATTTCAAAGGAATACCGATCCGCGGGCAAACCGGCCCAGTTCAGGCGGTGTAAGGTAGCCATTTTTGGGAACAGCGGATTGGTCGCGATGACGACCTCATATCCCTTTTGCATGATCGACTCGACCAGTGAGATAGCCTCGGGTCGAGGCTGAGTCAAATACTTAAATGTAGGGAAAATCTGCTCGTAAAAATGATGGATTTTTTCACCTAATTCTTCTTTTGCTTGCCCAATGGCCGGATAGAAGGCCTGATCGAAGACTTCTTCGAGCGTGCTGGTTGGCGATTGGTTGGCGGCCATCTTACCGGTTGCAGTCAATAAATCATTAATGAATTTTTGGGGGGCAATATTGGGGATAAACTGGCTCAGTTCCTTGAGATAGACCTTTAAAAAGGCATCCATGTTATTGCCAATCAAGGTATCATCAAGATCGAAAAGCACGGTTATTCTCATGATCACTTTTCCTCAAAAATTTTTGGGAGCTGGTGGCACTGACCACAGCCGACATGAGGCTCTGAGACAAATTTGTTGCTGAGAGAGCAATAGGCCTTGATTTTCATGCGTTTGTAAATGCCCAAAGGCAGGGATTGAACGCTGGCCTGTAGGTTCATGTTTTCGCAGGCATTTGCCAAAGTAATCCCAGGAACCGGGCAAGTTTTGCAGAGATCGGATGTCCACCGTTTTTTTGCCGACTGGTCTCGAATTAAACGACATTCTTCGCGGTTTCGTCCACGATAGTAATCGCCAAAAAAGTAAGGACATTCCTTTCCGTAAGGAGTACGCAATTTGCCAATCCTTTCTTAAAACTCTATCCCCGGCAAGGGGACAGAGTTTTTTTGATCATCAATATCGAATGCAACTTGCAAGGACTTTAAACACGGGTGATGTAGGCGCCGGAGCGGGTATCCACCCGGATGGTATCGCCTTCATTTACAAAAATTGGCACATCTACCTCAACGCCGGTCTCAACCGTAACTCGTTTGGTGACTCCGGTTGCCGTGTCGCCTTTGACGGCTACAGAGGCGCGCGTGACAAGTAAATCCACTGAGGTTGGCAGTTCGACATCGATTACTTCGTTGTTGTGGAAGGTTAGTTTTACTTCCATGCCCTCTTTCAGAAAACCGACCGCTTCTCCTATCAACTCAGGACGAACCGCGGGTTGTTCGTAAGTTTGTGTGTTCATGAAGTAATAGAAAGTGCCGTCGTTATAGAGGTATTGAACATTCTGATATTCTAAACGAACATCTTGTACCCTATTGCCAGAGATGAAGGTTTTTTCTATTGTGGATCCAGTTCGCATATTGCGCGCTTTAATCCGGATGGTGGCGTTCCCGCGGCCAGACTTGTTGTGTTCGTAATCCAGTACCTTATAAAGATTACCATCCAGTTCAAATGTCACGCCTTTGCGAAGTTCATTTACATCGATCATGGTCTTAGCCTTTTTGCAGAGTATGGTTATTAAGCGCCGTTCATTATAAATCAGGCTTTAACCGGTGACAAGGCGCGCGTATTTGGTTGTTTAAAAAAACGCTATCTGTTTTGGTTCTTCCCAAAGGGGCGGGTCCTGACCGATCAGATCAAAGAACTGGGATGGCGTTAACGTTTCACGTTCGTGGATTTTGCGAAGATGCCGGAACTTTAGAAAATGCCAGCCTGACTGAACCATTTGACTGAGACGCGGGTCTTCTCGCAATTTGAAAGTCAATAAATTCGAGCGGCTGCCCGGCATAACCAAGACATGATGGATGTCTTTTTCTTTTCCGGGCTGGATCACGTAACGGCTGATGATGCTGGAAGCAAAGATGTAGAAACGATAGAGGATATGTCCGGTTTCGTCCAGCCATTCCAGCGTTTCTTCTCCCCGGCAGGTGAAGTGGAGCTTCTTTGCAAGCGATTGAATGATGGCAATCATTTCATTGATGTCTTTGCGTCGCCTGGGGGCTGTTTCGGAGGGATCAAGCTGCCATACCCCGACCTCGCCAGGTAAAAGCTCCCCGTAAGAGGCGAGGCAGGCTTGAATGAGTGCAGTGGGAGGAGTTTTTAAGCCCGGAAAGAGGGGATATAAACCCGCCTGGATTTCTTTGAGCGAAATCTCTGGTTTCTTGTGGAGAAGGCGGATGATCTCCATCTCAATTTGGTCTGATAGAGGCAGGTCAGGGATGGGCGGGGCGTTGCGGAGCCACCAGATTCCTCCTTCTATTGATTGGACCTGGCTGCGATACCGGGTTACAAAGGCACCATCGCTCAATAAGCGGTCAAGGGGTTGCTGCACGCGGCTGAGAGCATCTGGTTCGATGCCAGACGGTTGGATAGATAGCAGTTTTTTTTGTGACAAGTTGATCAAACAGGCTGCTAGAAGGGTGGTATAGCCGGCGGGCTGGTTTCGCCCGACCAGTTCTTTTGTGATCGCTTCTCTGTAAACCGTTTCGAGATTTTCCTCCTGGCTTTTTTGAGTCTTCGCAAGAGGCTGCGTTTGCCAGTGAATTTGGGCAATTTCTTCGTCTTCAAGCAGGGCGATAGCTTTAAGATGAAAACCAGCGGCCTCGCTGCTGGTAATGACAGCCGACAAGAAGCCAGGGCTCAACTCGCAGATAACGCCAAAGAAGGGAAAGCCTGCAGACGCCCGCTGGTACAGGTTGGTCCAGATGTGATATAGAGCTGTGGCGTGCCAGCTCCAATCATACCGGCGTCGTTCTAGCGCTTTTCGGAGCGGAAGAGTGGCCTCTTTTCCCCAAATCCAGCCGGACCAAACGGCGCATAAGGTCCAAAATGCCTGGTTGGGCCTGGGGATTGCCCCTATAGCGGATTTTGGCTTCAGCGCTTCTGGCAGATCGTTCAGCGCTTTGATTCTGCCTGGAAATAAACAAATGCCGCCGGTTTCCGGTGGGAGCTGCGGCCAGCGCGTTAATGGAACAGGGTTTTCTTGGATAGTCCAGGCGGTTATAGCCTCTTCAAGCGCCAGCCAGAGATTCTTTTCTCGAAATTGGGGAGGTATGCCGAGCTGTTTTGGCCGGTTACGGGCACTGGGCCAGCTCCACAAGGCCGAACCCTCGTCACAAGCGCTCAACACCAGGGCAGTGAGCAGTTTTCGGCGTTCTTTAGAAATGGTTAACCCTTCTATTTTATTAATGACGGTGAATAAGAAATCAAGCGGGCGAGGTAAATAGGCCTGGATGGCTTCTTCGGCGGCTGGTTCAACCGTATCACCAAGGCGGACGCGCTCGGCGGCGCGAGAACGATGTAACGCGTCGTTGCCGATTCGGTTGAGACGTTCCAAATCTTTGTCGGTGATCTTTCTTTCGCCCTGATCGCCGCAGTGTGGGCAATGATATAACCTGGCAAAAGGAACTTTCTCCTCGCGACGCCACAGATATGCTTGAGGCTGGATATCCTGGCCACAAGCATCACACACTGTTTGATACATGCCCTGCAAATATTGTTCTAATCGCTCGTCTCCTCTTCGCGAGCTGCCCAATTCCGCCAGTGCAGCCAAAAAATCGGCCCTTTTAGGGGCTGAAGCAAGAACCTCCAACATAAAGCTAATGACAGGGTTGTTGGAGGCGACAAGGATGCGATACCCGGCTTGTGCTGCCTCTAGCGGGACGGCAGGGGTTGAACCAAGCGGGTCAATGAGCCAATCGCCGGGGGAGACCCTTTCTTGCAGCCAGGCGCGTACCATTCCTACCGGGATAGGGGGGAGAAAGCGCCCTAATGGCAAGGGCATGGGATCGTTTTCTGCCGGAATAAATGATGTAGAAACCTCTTCCATTAACAACCAGTATAATGTTCTTGTTGCTGACATACAACTATCATGATTGTTAATCGCTTGGTGCTGCTTTCGATTGTATAATACAAAAGTTGATATACTCTGGCTTTTGCATTTACCCTAATGGCACAGAACTGGTACGCAATCAACAACCATCCCAATAAGGAAGATCTCCTTTGGAACCAGCTTTTAGTTCGGGGGTGTACGATTTATTGTCCCCGCTTCAAATCTCACCTGGCGAACCCCAGTTCCAGAAAGGTCAGGCCTTTTTTTTCAAGGTGTTATTTTGTCCATGGTGACTTAGAGAACATGGGGCTTTCTGCGTTGCAATGGATGCCTTACGCCAAGGATCTGTACATTTATAATAAAGGGGATCTGGCGGTTGTGCCCGATTATTTGATTGCAGCTCTCTATCAACGCGTGGGTGATCTCGTAGATTCCTTTGAAGAAACGCGGAATTTTGATCCAGACGCTCCGGTGACGATTACCTCTGGTCAGTTTTTGGGTATGAAGCAGTTTTTGATACCCAATTATCTAGAAGTGAACGGTAGCGTTTTTTGAAATGATCAATTAAACTGGATCGCTCTTGAACTGGGCAGCAATCAGATCCAGAGAAAACGGTTGTAAGCATCCGTTGAGAATATCTGAAGTTGAGCGCACAGGATGATCGAAATATTGGATAAACTTCTTCCTCGATCTTCAGGAAAAACCTGGCGAGACTTTCTGCCACAGGGGCTTCTCCTTATTCTTCTCCTTCTAACTGCGGGCGTTTTCGTTTCTGTTCCGTTTTTGAGCGCTGGCTGGATTCGATCGGTCAAAGCCCTGCCGGGTGATCTCTGGACGTATCTTGTTGTTCCCTATTTGGTAGGGTTGTTTTTTTTCGTTTGCGGGGCATGGATCTTTATTTTTCAAAAAGCACAGACTGGCAGTAGGGCTTTGGTTGGCTTTATGGCTTCTCTGGCAATTGTTTTGGGGGCCAGTTTTGACCTTTTGACAACCCGGGCGCTCATTGTTTTATGGGCTTTCGCCTTTTCGCTGGTGGGACCTTTTCTGCTTATCATGACCTTTGAATTTCCGCAGAGAGATGTTTTGCTGAACAGAATGCCCTGGATCCCATTCGCCGCCATCCTGGTGGGATTGGCTGGCGCGGGCTATGATCTGGCAATCTTCGAAACCACTGCCGCTTCAACTGTAAATATCTTCTCCTTTCGGACAGTTTGGGCGCTCGTTGGGATTGGTTTTCTCCTGTTTATTACCTGGAACCTCTTGTGGCGGTTGAGAGTTGCATCCTCATTGGAGCGAGAACAAACGCGCATCCTTTTGATCGCTGGAGTGATCTCGTTTGGGCCGCTTACAGCCTGGTATTTGGGGTATCGTTTCCAAACAGTATCACTGCGCTCCCTCTCCTTCGTTCTCCTACCTCTCATCCTTCTCCCGATCACGGTTATTTTTATCCTCCAACGCCAGCGCAATTTGCGGGTTGATTATTACCTTAGCAGGGTGGTTTTATATACGTTTATCGCTGCTTTTACGGCGGTTGGGTACGCGCTGCTTGTTTCCGGGCTAAGTCTGGTTCTAGGGAACCTGGCAGATCTCAATCGGCCTATCCTGGAAGGGTTAGTCTTTTTTGTACTTGCTTTGCTGATCAACCCGGTGCGTTTAAGATTTCAGAATACCATTGACCAGATTTTCTTTCGCGGTGAGAGGGCGTATCAAGATCGGATTCAAAAATTCAACAGTGAGCTTACCCGGGTCGTGGATTTGGAGAGCGCCCTGCGCATTTTACGCAGTTATATTGAACGCACCATGCTACCCTCCAGCTTGCATATTTTTATCTACGACCCGTTGAATGATCAATATATTGCCTCTCCTGTGGAAGGTCGCCCAACCAGCGATTTGCAATTTTCTGGCAACAGCGGTTTGGTGAAGGCGCTTCAAGAAAGTAGAGCCACGGTGACGCCTGGTTTACTGGCGAACGTCTTGCCTCATTTTTCATCCGACCAGGTGCGGTTAAAGATTTTGCAACCCGAGGTGATTATCCCATTGCCGGGCCAGCAACGCCTGGCGGGCTGGGTTGCATTAGGAGCTAAACTTTCAGGGGAGGCTTATTCCGAGCAAGATCTCCGTTTTCTGGAAGATTTGGGAGATAAGTCTGCACTGACGTTTGAGCGGATGCAAGTATTAATTAACATGGAGAACCGGGTGCGAGAGATGAATACCCTTGCCCGCGTCGCGAAGGGCATTAATATCACTCTGACACTTGATGATGTTCTCGAATTGATTTACGCCCAAACGACCCAGATCATTTCGGCGGATGACTTTCATCTTATTCTGGTTGATCAAGATTCGAATGTTCCCATGCAAATATTTTGCGTGGAGAAGAATGAACGGCTGGTTGAAAAGGAAAACCAGCCGCTGATTGGCGTCAGGATGCTTGAACTTGAAGTGATCAAGCAAAGAAAACCGATTATTACGGAAGATTATGCAAGAGAGCTTCAGCGGCATGGCATGATTGAGACCTCACCGGTAATTTTTGCCTGGATGGGGGTGCCATTGAATGCAGGTGCTGAAACTATTGGCGTGCTCAGCCTCGGAAAACGTGATCCAGCGGTTCGGTATACCCGCGAGCAGGCCAATCTGTTCCAAGCCATTGCCGACCAAGCCGCCGGCGCGATCGTCAAGGCCCGGTTGTTGCAAGAAAGTGAACAGCGCGCCAGACAGTTAACCACCCTCAATGAGATGACGCGCCAGCTGACTTCGACCCTGGATTTGTCCTCGCTGTTGCAGACAATTCTTCAAAGCGCCACCAATATTTTAAATTGTGAAGCAGGCAGTTTGCTGTTGGTGGATGAGCAGACCGATGAGCTTGTTTTCCGAGAGACAGTTGGGCCAGTTGCAAGTGATTTGGTGAATCGGCGCCTGCCGCCAGGTAGCGGTGTGGTAGGAAAGGCGGTTCGGACGCGCCTGCCGGTGATCGAAAACCAACCGCGACAATCGACCACCTGGTTTTCAAATACGGACCAACAGACCGGTTTTCAGACTAAGGCTTTACTAGCTGTACCTTTGATTTTCAAGGACCGTGTGATCGGCGTGGTTGAGGTCATCAACCGCCGCGACGGCTTTCCTTTCAATAAGGACGATGAGACGCTGCTGCTGGCATTTGCTGCCCAGGCCGCGGTCGCGATTGAAAATGCGCGTTTATATACGATGACAGATCAGGCTTTGGCTGCCAGGGTTGAAGAACTTTCGGTGATGCAGCGAATTGATCGCGAGCTAAACGCCAGTTTGGAAGCCAACCTTGCCACTAAAATTGCTCTGGATTGGGCGATGCGCCAATCCAGAGCAAGCGCAGGGTTGATTGGGGTGGTCAACGAGGATCGCCTGATTGTGGTTGAGTCTCAGGGATATGAGACGGAGTTGAAGATTTTTGAAGACGGAATGAACCTTGCCGAGCAATTGAATTTTCAAAAAGCGATTGAAAGCGGCTCGCCACAGGTTGTTACGCGTCAAAACGGCGGCAAGGGTATTCTTTTGAGCGGTGGTGAATTTCAGGTCATCATCCCGGTTCGCCGTGAAAATGAGACGATGGCGTTGATGGTGCTGGAAAGCAAAGGAGATGGGCATTATTCAGAAGAGATGTTGAGTTTTTTGGTACGTTTGAGTGACCATGCAGCGATAGCGATTTCGAATGCTCAGCTTTACGCCGCCGTGCAACAGGCGAATGTTGCTAAGAGTGAATTTGTTTCCTTTGTGTCGCATGAATTGAAGAACCCGATGACTTCAATCCGGGGGTATACTGAACTTCTGGCTGCTGGCGCAGTTGGCCCTGTTAACGAAGCTCAGGCGAATTTCCTTTCGACTATTCGCTCTAATGTAGATCGGATGTCTACCCTGGTATCAGATCTTGCCGATGTATCTCGTATCGAAGCCGGAAGATTGCGCCTGGAGTTTAAATCCTGGGACCTGAAAGAAATTATGGATGAAGTCAGCCGCTCGCTGAAACGCCAGATCGACGAGAAGAAACAGCGGCTGAACGTGGAATTGCCTGACGATCTACCCAAACTGTGGGCAGATCGTACCCGGACTTTGCAAGTGATCACAAACCTTGTCAGTAATGCCTACAAATACACCCCGGCGGAGGGGGAGATCCGAGTGGCTGCCGAAGTGTGTGAGAACCGTTGGGACCCTGGGGGCGCGCCGCAGGTGCTTCATATTTGGGTTTCGGATAATGGTTATGGTATCAGCGAAGAGGACCAGCAGAAGATATTCCAAAAATTTTTCCGGTCGGAAGATGCCAAAACCCGAGAATCGCCAGGGACCGGTCTTGGATTAAATATTACCCGCAGCCTGGTGGAGTTGCAGGGTGGAAAGATTTGGTTTGAGAGCGAGTTGCGTAAGGGGACAACGTTTCATTTCACCGTCCCTGTGGCGGAATAACCCGTTTTACTGGAGAGGGGTATGGTTAAGGGAATTGGTTGGGGGATTGGCAAGGGATTGGAGTCTAGAGAATGCGCCCGGATGGCGGTTCAAAAAGCGTTGGATTGCCTGGGCACGACGCGGCCAGCCCTTGCGATTGCGCTGGTCTCGCAGGACCTGGATGTGCAACAAGCGCTGAGTGGTTTGACGAGCATGCTGGGGACTACGCCTTTATGGGGATTTTCTACAGCAGCTCCGTTTTCAAGCGAGGGTGAGCATTCGCACACTGTGCTTGTGGGTCTGGTTGCCGGTTCGGATTTAAAAGCCCAGGTAAATTTCTATCCGGAATATGCGCGCGATAGCAAGACGGCTGGGCGCCAGTTGAGCCAAAGTTTACAGACAGCCGGGGAAATCGGCGGCGTTTTATTTTCGGCTGACGGCGTTAATGGGAATTTTTTACCTGCTGCATCTGCTTTTACGATGGCTGGCTACCCGGTGGCAGGTTGCCTGGTTTCGGGCGGTTATCATCTCGAGATGCCTCGCATGATTGCTGGATCTCAGGCAGATGCAGGAGCCCTGGCGGCGGCTATTTTGGGCGGCGATTTTCGTTTGGGCATTGGCGTGGGGCATGGTTGGAAGCCGACGGGGTTACGATTTCAGATCAGCAGGGCGCGAGATGTTTGGGTGCAGTCTCTGAATGGTCTTGCGGCAGCCGAAGCCTACTCGCAGGTCTTTGGGTATTCTCCTCGCGAATGGTCGCATCCCCCTTTGTCGACGCTTGTGCGTTTATATCCCTTGGGGTTTCAAGCATCTCCGGGAAGCGAAGAGCTTGTCCTACGCTCTCCCTTGCACGTAGAAGTAGATGGCAGTTTTCGGATGAACGCGCCGGTGCCAGAAGGAGAAAGCGCCACTTTGCTGGCAGGCGACCCTCATATTTGTCTGGCTGAGGTCGGTAAGACGGTTCAACGAGCCGTTGCTGCTCTGGGAACAGCGCGTCCTTTGATGGCCTTAGTGTTTGTGGATCTGGCCTGGAGAATGTTGTTTGCCGGGAGGAGCAAGGAACTCATAATGGCTTTACATACAGAGCTTGGGGATATTCCAATGTTAGGGTGCTATACGGTTGGACAGATTGCGCGCTTTCATTCCACGATGTTACCTCAGCAGTTGAATCAACACCTGATGGTTGTGCTCTTGGGGGAAGAATATCATTAAAGGCTGGGTGTTATTATTGTTGATCGACATTGCGATTCCCATGTTGACGCAGGAGGCGCTTTGTCGATCAACAATTTATACTGGCGGCAAACTCTCTTATTTACCCACAAATTCTGGCACTTGGGGCAACCGCTGCTCAATTGAGGCAATAGCTTCTTCTGGATATTCGTAATCTTCAAGAATGCCCGTGTTATAAGCGTTGTAAGCCGAAAGATCGAAATGACCGTGGCCGGATAGATTGAAAAGAATCACTTTCTTTTCTCCGTTTTCTTTTGCTTTCAGGGCTTCATCGATTGCTACCCGAATTGCGTGAGCTGATTCTGGAGCGGGCAAAATCCCTTCTGTCCTGGCAAAGAGGACCGCTGCATCAAAGATCGGGATTTGCCGTACTGCCGTAGCCTCAATGTAGCCTGCATCGTACAACGCGCACAGCGTTGGCGCCATGCCGTGGTATCGCAAGCCACCAGCATGAATGGCCGGAGGGATAAAATCATGCCCCAAAGTGTGCATCTTTACGATTGGCGCCATTTGGGCGGTATCCCCGTAGTCAAAGGCGTACCGTCCCCTGGTGAGTGATGGGGTGGCGGTAGGTTCTACGGCTATCAGGCGCGTTCGTTGTCCATTGCGTAGATTTTCCCGTAAAAATGGAAATGCAATTCCGGCGAAGTTGGAACCGCCGCCGACGCAACCGATCACGATGTCGGGGTATTCGCCTGCCAGGTCCATTTGCTTTAATGCTTCTTCGCCAATTACGGATTGATGCGTAAGAACATGATTCAATACAGATCCCAGGCTGTACTTTTTCTTTCCATTCGATGTTGCTGCCACTTCAACGGCTTCTGAGATGGCAAGCCCCAGTGAACCTGGATTTTTAGGATCTTTCCTCAAGGTTTCTTTTCCGGTTTGGGTGCGGTCAGTAGGGCTGGCATATACTTGAGCGCCGTAGGTTTCCATTAAAAACCGGCGGTAAGGTTTTTGATCGAAAGAAACCCTCACCATATATACTTCGATGTCAAGATCAAAGAATTGCCCGGCCATTGCAAGCGCTGTTCCCCACTGCCCGGCGCCGGTTTCGGTTGTCAGCGCCTTTGTGCCAGCTTGTTTGTTGTAAAATGCCTGGGCAGCGGCGGTGTTCAGCTTGTGGCTTCCGGATGGCGAAAAGCCTTCGTTCTTGAAGTATATGTGAGCTGGGGTGCCGAGAGCTTTTTCTAAATTGCGGGCGCGTATCAGAGGGGTGGGTCTCCATAGTTTATAAACCTCACGCACGGGCTCTGGGATTTCGATATATGCCTCGGTGCTGATCTCTTGAAGGATCAATTCCATTGGAAAAAGCACCGAGAGAAAATCGGGCGTTACAGGCTCTTTGGTGGCAGGGTGTAGCACTGGCGCGGGTGGAATGGGGCTGTCGGCGTTGATGTTGTACCAGAATTTTGGAATATCTTTCTCGCTTAAGTTGAATCGAATTTGGTCAGACATGTTTACCTCCGTACATCAATTTTTTGATAGAAAAAAGAAAGCAACTGGGCCATTGCCCAAATTGGTTTGGTGAGAGCAGTCAGAAAATTGTTGTTTGCATCTTGCACCTCCATCGCTTAACAAAAAACGTTCGTCCTGTTGAGGACGAACATTTGGTCCGTGGTGCCACCTCTCTTAAGCTGCCTTTTTAATCGAAAATCCCTCCGGTGATGCACCCGAAGGGAATGGCCAGCTTCACTCATTTGGGGTACGGCAATTTCTGCTTATACCCTTTGCCCAGATAACGGCGGCTTTTCCGGCTCAGGCTACTTGGTTTCCCGTTCACCCTGCAACTCCGAGGTCCATTCGGTCCCGCTGTACGTGCAGGTTTTCACCTTTTCCTGCTCTCTGTGCCGCCAGTGCGTTACTTACTCGTCCTCATCACAGTTTTTCAGTATTTCGGCTGATTATATGCGCTTTTGTTGATCTGTCAAGAGAAGACGAGAAATTAAACCGATTAAATGGGACAGTGTCCTGGCGGGTTGAAGAATTTTAGTTCTGGATTGTGGTACTATACCCATGTGAGGAAGGCTGTAGCGGATGCCTGAGGCGACTTTCCGTTTTTATGCGGAATTGAATGATTTTCTGCCCGCACAATGTAGGCAGATAGGTTTTTTATATTGTTTTGATTCTCATGCTTCGGTCAAGCATATCATCGAATCTTTGGGCGTGCCGCATACCGAAGTTGATTTGATCCTCATCAATGGGTTGCCGGTTGATTTTAACTGTCGCGTCAGCGACAAGGATATTGTCAGTGTTTACCCGATGTTTGAGAGGCTTGATATTACCGGTATCACTCCGTTAAGAGTGAAACCTTTGCGCGATCCTTGTTTTGTTCTGGATACTCACTTGGGTAAGTTGGCGACATATCTGCGCATGTTGGGATTTGATGCACTGTATAAGAACGATTTCCGTGATGAGGAACTAGCTGTCATTTCCAGCCAGCAGAAGCGCATCTTGCTCACACGCGATCGTGGATTGCTCAAACGCAACCTCGTCACCCATGGCGCTTACATTCGAGAGGAGAGACCGATCCAGCAGGCAATTGAGGTTATAAAAAAATTTGATCTCACCAGCACGATTGCGCCATTTACCCGTTGCCTGGTTTGCAATGCACGATTAGTACCTGTGGCTAAGGATGAAATCAACCACCGCCTGCTCCCAGATACTTTACGTTACTTTTATGAATTTGTGGTTTGCCCGGTTTGTGATCGTACCTATTGGAAGGGATCACATTACGACCGCATGCAAAAGATCCTGGATTTCATTCTACAGAGAGTAGCCTCAGGGTAGCTTATCGATCGTTCTTCCATGCTTGCTTTATCAGTTCTTCACCGCACCCAGGAATAGACCAATGGGCTGCCCCATAAATCGTAGCTACGCTGGCCAATCTGCCTTCAGGACTGAATTTTTCGTCGGTGAGGAATTCTTACCCCCTTGCTGAAAAGCGATCATGGTCGTTGCGGGTGTTACCCTGCTGACCGGAAAACTGTAGATATTTCACTGCGAGTAGCTCCAGGGGATGTGGAGGCCAACCGGGCTGAATAATTTCGCCGGTGAGGACATAGCCCAGGCTTATGATACCTGTCAGAGATGCCATACCTACCAAGCGCCAGAGGGCGCGACGGCATTTTCTTTTTGGTTCCAGAGAAGAGAGTGTATGTTAATCTGGTCAAATTGCCTATTTATGCGGTTTGAAGGAAATATTGGCGCTCAATTTCCTGCCAGTCGGGCAGATCTGTCTGGAAGAGCAATTTGCTAAATAAGGGCAAAGATTGGCAAATCTGCTCAGCCATCCTGGCTGCAACACGCCGGATAGAGAAATGGGCGTGGGGAGTGGTTCGAAGCTGCACCAGGTGGCGGGCAGTGCGTAGGTTCATCGATAATAAGACACGCCGGTTGAATGCGTTTGGAACCAGATAGGATGCCAGATGTGGATTTTGCCCTTCCAGCACTTCACAGGACTGGCGGGCAATTTGCATGGCTTTGCGAAAATGGCTCTCCAGGCTGGCGCGCGCCAGCATAGCTGGCACCGCATAACCAAGATGGGTTGTGAGCTGCTGAGGGGTCTGGGTCATCATGCGGTGGCGTTTTAGCTCGAAATAAGCCCCCTGATCGAGCGTCAAATCAAAAACGAAGGCGCCATACTCCAGCTCTCTCAATGGAATGTCACGAGGGGTGAGATTTTCGAAGAGAAGCCTTGCAAGTCTTTCTTTTTCAGTGATGGGGAGGGTTTGGATCCGCTCGACAGCCTGCGCATAGCCATATTGCCCGAATCGGAAGAGAGCGGCAGCCAGAATCTGTTCTTCTACCTGGCGGTCAAAATACACCAGATTGCACCAATCTTCCTGCTGATCACCTTTTTTAATGGTGGATGCTTCTTTTTCTAGATTCGATTGGACTTCTTGAAGATATGGTATGGCATCAACGTACCTAATTAAGGTAGGCAGCGATGAAAGCGCAACCTGTTTGATCTCTTGCCCGGCATCGCGCACTTCTTGAAGGGGATGAGAAAGCATCTTTCGAAGTGCGTGTTCCAGAGCGCGGGCGTTAATAGTCATCCCAACGTTTGCGAGCGATGCAGCCGGCAGATAAAACCGAGCCACATCAATGTATAACGACCGTAGCCGTCTTTCCCATGCAGCGTCATTTTCCCCTGGTTGTTGGGGGTTTTCCTGGGCGGCAGTTTCTCTCAGGAGGGGGAGCGCCTGCTGATAGGCTTCGTTCAGGTACCGGCATGTTTCTATGTACTGGTTCAGAAAGGGATGATGCTGCAGTTCTGGAGGGATTACATAGCTATTCGGATCCCATTTTTGATACCGGCTGGATTTCTCGGTGTACGAGGCAAGGCGGTTCGACTCTAGCGATTCAACAGCCAGGCGCGAGATATTCTCAATGGCGATGTGCAAGACCGCATGTTCAGCAACAGAGGCATGACCATATCCGACCACCCATTTTTCATGAAAGTCGGCGCTTTTTTCGGCGGTGAGCTCCTGCGCAATCTCTTGAAAGCTTTGCGGAGAACGAGAGGTTTTCGCAAACGTTACTGCAATCGTCTCTGGGTCTAGTTGTTGTGGATCGAGCAAATAAACCTGACGGCTAGTGGGCATGTTCAAAAACCTCCCAGGCAAAGCTGATATCTTTAGTAATTTGTTCTTTCAACTCGGTGACGGAAGAAAACCGAGTTTCTGGCCGAATGAACTCAACGAACTCGATTCCGATATACTTGCCGTATAGATTGCCTGAGAAGCCTAATAAATGCGTTTCAAGCCTGGGTTGACTCGGTAACTTTTCAAAGGTTGGGCGCATTCCAATATTGGTAACGGCTGGATAGCGATTCGTGCCCACGGTTGCCCAAGTGGCGTACACACCAAGCCGGGGCAAGAGTCGTTCGGGCCAGATTTCGAGGTTGGCGGTGGGAAAACCGATAGAAGCGCCTCTGGTGTCACCATGAATTACTTTCCCTTCTACTGCATAAAACCGTCCGAGCAAATCTGCTGCTGCGGCGACCCTCCCTTCGCTAAGCTGCCTGCGAATATGACTGGAGGATATTTTCTTTCCTTCCTCGCTGAGGGGAGCGATCACTCGCACCTCGAAACCCATGATGGATCCTAATTTCTCTAGCATTTTGATATCGCCCTCGCGATTTCGCCCCAGTGCAAAATCAATCCCCGCCCAAATCTGTCGCATTTCCAGCCGTTCAACCAATTGAGCGATAAACGAAGCTGCTGGTTGGGCTGCAAATTCTCGGGAAAATGGTAATGTAATAACGTGATCTATCCCAAAGCGGCCCATCAAGATCGCTTTTTCTTCAGGGCTGGTCAAATAGAAAGGTGAATGGATGCCCCGCAGCACGACGGCGGGGTGAGGGAAAAATGTAATGACGACAGCATTGCCGCCATTTTTGTGAGCCTCCACGGCTAAAGGCTCTAAAATGGCGCGGTGTCCACGGTGAACCCCATCAAAAGATCCGATTGTAACCCAGGATTCTTGTAATGAAAGGTTCTCTAAAGTGTCAAAGTGTTGCATGTTTTAGATCAGGAGAAGAATACTTTTCGGGGCTGCCATTCATTTAACTCAGGGTCAAGTGCCAATAGAGCAACCAGTTCGCCCTGTTCGCTGATCCCGCGCGCCATTTGAGGGCTTCCGGGCATGGCTGCGACGCGGTTTCCGTGGCGGATGGTTTCTACCTCTTCATGGGCGAGCTCAACGGCGGGCCAATCCGAAAGCGCTTCTGCAGCCGGGATTAAGAACTGGTACCATGTACCAGTGTCGAACGCCTCTCTTAATTTGCGCAAGGGCACCGCATCTCGCAGGGTAAATCGCCCACTTTTGGTTCGCCTGAGCCCTACCAAGTGAGCGCCGCATCCTAATTTCTCCCCCAGGTCGTGCGCCAGAGAGCGGACGTAGGTTCCCGAGGAACAATATACGTCAATGACCGCTTCTGGAGGCGCCCATTCCAATAGCTCCAGGCTGTACACGGTTATGGTGCGAGGCTCCAGATCGACCTCTTCTCCCTCGCGAGCCATCTCGTAGGCCTTTTTTCCTTTGACTTTAACTGCTGAATAGGGCGGAGGAACCTGTTCAATCGTACCGACGAATTGTTGGAGAACTTGTTCGAATTGCTCTTCGCTAATTTCCACCGGTGAAGTGCTTAAAACACGGCCGTCGGCATCGTAGGTATCAGTGCTTGTTCCTAACCTGATAACAGCCTGATAGCGTTTGTCCGAAGCCGAAACGTATTCAGATAAACGGACGGCCGGTCCAATCAGTATTACGAGAACACCTGAGGCACGTGGATCTAATGTACCTGTATGGCCAGCTCTACGGATATTGGTGCCCCGGCGGATAATTTGGACGACATCGTGTGATGTCAACCCGGTGGGCTTGTCAACAACTAATACCCCAGATATGGCATTTTTTTTGAGATCAGTTTCATCCATTTTTCTAATTTCCCCTTATTTCTCCGATGACACCGGTATGGTTGTGTTAGCTACCATTATTGGCTGTCAACACAGACCAGGTAGCTTCTAGCACCTGGTTTTGAACCGTTTCCAGGCTACCGGGGATATCTGCGCCGGAAGCGGCGGGATGGCCTCCACCCCCAAATTTTAATGCAATTTGGGAAACATCATAACCGGGCTGAGCGCGCCAGCTTACTTTCACGTGGCCGTTATTTTGTTCAACGAACAGCACTGCGATATCGACCGCTTCGATTGTTGAAAGAATATGATTTAAATCTGCATCATCATTACCGGGGTAAGATGCAGCTCTCCGATCTTCCAAGGTCAAGGCAGTCCAGATCAGGCGGTCTTTTTTTTGGAGGCGGGTCAATGCCTGCCCCCAATATCGAACCGCATTATAGGAACGCTGCACCAGCGCTTGATGATAGAGTTCCGGCAAATTTGCACCATGTTCCATCAGTTTTGCTGCGATGCGCAATGCGTCGGGGGTCATATTTGAGGTCCGAAAACCAATTGTATCACTTACCAGCCCCGTGAGAAGAGCCTCTGCAACCGGACGGTTCAACGGCAGGCCTAACGCTGGTAAAACTTCTGCCAGAATGGCGGAAGTTGCCACGGCGGCAGAGTCAACGAGGTTTACTTTTCCAAAATTCTGATTGGTGATGTGGTGGTCAATATTCAGGTCCACAGGTCGTTCCCCGAGAACGTTTCCTGTGCGCGCAATATCAGAGCAATCGACAGTCGCGGTCAGGTCGAAATTGCCATTGACGCGGCGGACAATTTGGTTGCTGCCGGTGAGATGGCGAAAATTGGATGGCACACCGTCGGCTAATACCATCGTTACCTCTTTGCCGGCATGTTGCAACGCAAGCCCTAAACCTAATAATGACCCGACGGCGTCGCCATCTGGTCGGATATGCGATAGTACCAGCACCGTTTGAGCGTTTTGAAGTAAGCCTCTGATACTTGAGAACGGGGCGTCTTTCATTTTTTGACCTGTTTCTCCTGGTCGCTTTGCCGTAGTGAGGCAAGTAGACGCTCGATATGGTCGGCGCGTTCTGGCGTAATATCCCAATGAAAACGAAGACGCGGAAACGTCCGTAATTCCACGCGGTGCGCCAGTTCGGTCCGCAAGAATCCGCTGGCATGCTCCAATCCTTGCAAAATTTCTGTTGACCGGGATTGACCCTCGATAGCAGAGACGTAAATGTCTGCAAAAGATAATTCGCGATCTACTTTTACGCCTGTGACCGAGACACCATTTAAGCGCGGGTCACTTACCTGATTGACCAGCATTACAGATAATTCCTGCTGGATGCGATCGGCAATACGCTGAATTCTTAGTTTGGATGGCATGAAAATCTCCTGTAAAACGAGTGATCAGCTTCTAGCTGGTCGCCAATTCCAAAGCATAGCACTCTATCATGTCACCAACCTGGAAGTCCACTGAGCCTTTGAAAGCCATGCCGCATTCAAATCCTGTGCGTACTTCACGCACATCTTCTTTCTCATGCTTGAGCGAAGACAGCTCTCCGTTGTATATTTCTTTGCCATCGCGCAGGATACGTACTTTTGCGTTTCTACGAATTTCGCCTTGGGTGACCTTGCAGCCTGCAATTGCGCCCACTTTTGAAATACGGAAAGAAGCCAGGATTTCGGCTTTGCCGATGATCACCTCTTTATAAACGGGTTCTAGCATGCCTTTGAGGGCTTTTTCGATATCTTCCGTCAGGCGATAAATGATGTTATACAGCCGTATTGAGACGCCTTCTGCTTCTGCTAAACGGCGGGCGGCTGAATCAGCCTGGACATTGAACCCAATGACGATACCGTGAGAAGCGGTCGCCAGCATGACATCACCTTCACTGATGTTGCCTGCCTCGGCGTGGAGGATGCGAATTTTTATCTCGGTTTGTTCGAGGTCGTTCAGTGAATTGATAATCGGTTCCAAGGAGCCTTGAACATCTGCTTTAATGACCAGGCAGAGCTCACGGGTTTCACCTGCTTTGAAGCGATTGAATAAATCTTCTAACGTGGCGCGGGGAACAGCGGCTTGCTTTTGTTGTTGTTTTTGTTTGAGCGCCTCGACGGCCTGGCGTGCTTCGCGTTCCAGTTCATACACCTGGAACAAATCTCCGGCACTAGGACACTCGTTCAAACCCATCACCAACACTGGGGTGGAAGGGCCCGCCTTGCGTAGTTTTTTGCCTCGGAAGTCTTCCATTGCCCGGATACGTCCATATGCGCTGCCGGCTACAACAATGTGACCGACCTCGAGCGTGCCATTTTGAACTAAAAGTGTCGCGACCACGCCCTTCGATCGATCTACTTGCGCTTCGATGACGGTGCCAATCACCTTGCCATGTGGGTTGGCTTCGATCTTAAGGCTGTCTGTAACGAGAAGAATGGCTTCCATCAAATCGTCCAGGCCGCTCTTTTGTTTTGCGGAAACTGGAACAACCAGTGTGTCTCCATCCCATTCATCGGGTACAAGGCCGATTTCGGCAAGCTGCCTCTTTACAAAGTCAGGATTGGCATCCGGGCGATCCATTTTGTTGAGCGCTACAACGATTGGAACGCGGGCGGCACGAGCATGGGCAATTGCTTCACGGGTCTGCGGCATTACACCATCGTTGGCTGCCACTACCAGAATGACGATATCTGCTCCCTGTGCGCCGCGGGCGCGCATGGCCGTAAAGGCTGCATGTCCTGGTGTATCGAGAAATGTAATTGTGCGGCCTTTGTGTTCGATCTGATAAGCGCCGATGTGCTGTGTGATTCCGCCTGCTTCGCCAGCGGCGACGGTCGTATGCCGGATGGCATCCAGAAGGGAAGTTTTCCCATGATCAACATGCCCCAGAATCGTTACAACTGGTGGGCGGCTGATCAGATCTTTGGGATCTTCGTTTTGAATAAGTTTTCGCCAGAGGGGAATTTCGCCGGTTTCTATTTCCTCTTCTACTTCTTGCGTTTCCAGGCTCGCATCGAACCCAAGCTCGCTCGCAACAACCGCGGCCGTGTCAAAATCAACCGATTGGTTGATGCTTGCCATCACGCCGTTTGACATCAAAATTTTAATCACCTGGATCGGGCTAGCATCGACGATTTTTGCCAGATCCCGGACGGTAATGGTATTTGGAAGCTGAATGGCTTTTCGCCCGTTCTCGCTCATATTGCACTCCTCTCGTGTACACCCCATCGGCATTGCTCATTGCTCGATCTTTTTGCCAACTTGGTTTATGCCCAACGGGGCACACAGGTCTATGCCAAACGAGCAAGTCCGAGGTTGTTATTTACTCATCATGCAATCCCTATGATCAGGACCACGCCCCTTCTTGTTCAGCGATGTTTGCCGGGTCTGAGGGTGAGGATTCTTCTGGCAACGTCTCTACGAATCTGTGCAGAACTTCGCGGTCGCTGTCTGATAGGTCTATTTTTAAGGCGTGCGCCAGGGCGCCTTTGAACCCACGTTCCCAGCAAGTTCTCCGATTATGCAGATATGCTCCCCGGCCGGCCGCCTTTCCTGTTGGGTCAACACGGATACCTTCGGGTGTTCTTACAATACGGATCAGCGTCCTTTTTGGAAGAACTTCGCGGCAGCCGACACAGGTCCGCTGTGGGATTCGCTTCATTCGTTTTCCTGCTTGTTTCTTCATGGCACTTCACTAAAAATCCCAATCATCGCTCCAACCAGGGCCGCGTTTGTGTTTCTTGTGGATGATGGTCATATCGCGGTCAGGATCATACTCAACTTCTACATGTTTGCGTTTCTTTTTCTTCTTCTTCGATTTTGGCAGGCCAGTTTCATCTACCTCTTCTTCTGATTCGACCTCGTCTGTTCCGGCGATGATGTCGGTATGCAAGGTGAAGAGTTTATCGAAGGAAACATCTTCTGTTTCTTCTTCCTCTTTCACTTCAACTGCGGGTTCCTCTTGAGACTGAAATTCAACAGCTTCTTCCACGGGTTGGGCGGGAAGGATTTCCAGTTCTTCGAACGCGGGAGCTTCAATTTCTACGATGGGCAATTCAGCCCGCGGTTCAGGTTCAGCCTGTAAAGTCTCTTGAGCCTTAAGGCGCTCTTCTTCGCTAACTTGTGCCTGCGCCCGGCCTTCTTCGTTCAGGCGATCAGTGAGGGCGTTGATCTCGGTCATTGCTCGAGGCCCAATCCCCTGAAGCCGCAAAATTTCATCCGGTTGGATTTTCATTTGCAAAGCAAGCTCTCCGGTGGTGGAGAACCCTGCCTCTTGCAGGATGTAAGCGACATGTTCAGACAAGCCGCTGTCAAGGATGTTCTGCTCAAAAGCGTAAGCAGGAATACTTGCTCGGAGAGAAGAGATCAATTCCTCTTCTGCTTTTGATTCTTCTGTAGTCTTTGGTTTCGCTGACAGGCGGCGTTCGATGCGGTCCACAAACTGGGCGATCTCGTCATACTCTTCGGCGGTCAGCGGGCGGCCTTCTGCTTTGCGCGCTAGCATGTCTTGAATTTTGGTAATCTGTTCATTAGGAAATTGAACCAATTCCAAGAGCTGGGCATCTTGTTGTAGTTTGTACAGGGAATCGGCAGCGGCTTCGCTGAGGCTTTTGATATCGATGCGCCATCCTGTCAGTTTTGCCGCCAGCCGGGCATTCTGGCCATCGCGACCGATTGCCAGGCTGAGCTGGTCTTCTGGTACTACGACGGTTGCTGTTTTTCCAGCACCGGGTTTGTCGTTCAGGTAAACCCCAACTACCCGAGCCGGGCTGATCGCCTTTGCGATGAAAACGGAGGCATCCGGATTCCACTCGATGACGTCAATTTTTTCGTCGTGCAACTCACGAACAATGGCCTGGATTCGGACGCCGCGAATACCCACACAAGCGCCCACTGGATCGATGCCGCTTTGGGTGGCTGAGACGGCTACTTTGGCGCGTTCACCCGGCTCGCGAGCGATCGAGCGGATCTCGACCACGCCGTGATAGATTTCCGGCACCTCATTCTCCAGCAGCCGGCGCAGAAAATCGCGGTGGGTGCGAGAGAGGATGATTTGCGGGCCGCGCGGCGAATCTTTTACCTCTGCAATCAGGGCTCTGACGCGGTCATGAATATGGAACCGTTCGCCGGGGATCATATCCTTGCGAGCCATTGACCCTTCGGCGCGCATTTCCAAGCCAATGGTCAAACCCTGGGCATTGACCGCCTGGACGACGCCGCTGACGATCTCGCCGAGTTGTTTATCGTACATGGCAAGCTGAGCCTGGCGTTCGGCATCGCGAATACGTTGCTGGATGACCTGGCGTGCGGTTTGAGCAGCTACACGCCCAAAATCACGCGGGGTGCTTTCCACCACGATCATATTCCCAATCTCGGCGTTGGGGTCGTATTTTCGAGCTTCTTCCAATGACACTTCGGTTCGCTCATCTTGAACGGATTCGACCACTTCTTTTTCAGCGTAGATCGTCACCTGCCCAGTTTCTGGATTGATTTTTGCATCTACTTGCTGAGCAGTTGAGGCGTTGACAGAACGCCGGTAGGCGGATACCATCGCCGATTCGAGCGCCTTGAGAATGATCTCTTTAGGCAACTGTTTTTCTTCTATAACTTCATTAAAGGCCAGAGCAAATTCGTTCTTCATCCTTCACTTTCTCCGAATAGTGATCCTTATACGCAGAAAAGTGGGGGAGGCCCACTTTTCATTGCGTTCGAGAATGGATCACAACAACTTGCGACCTAATTTTAACATACATTTCAGGAAGGTGCAAGATTAATTTCGAGCTGTTAAGCCAAAGTAGAAATGTCCCCTTTTACCAAAGTTAAAATGTCCCCATACGAAAGGGACAGAGAAGTGGACAAACTACACACCATGAGCGAAAGAGAAATCTATCGTCTACAAATCATGACCC
>JABLXC010000045.1 GCA_013178185.1 Anaerolineae bacterium
TTACGAGCATGACCGCAAAAACGATCTTGTAACCCGCCGCCCCTGGATTGGCATCCAAAATATTCCCTGCGACGTTGTACGTAAAGAAATCGGGGGTGTAGCAAATCATCATCATCACCCCAAGCGCGGTGCCGGTTACCGCTTTGGGAATTTTGGCATAATCGACCAATGCCCAGTAGAGCCCCCTAACCACATACAATGCTACCAGGAAGATCAACAGGCTGGCCATTGCCGGCAAAAGGTAAGCAGGACCGGTCGGCACGAGCAGGAGGCCAATAATCGTGAGTACCAGGAGAGCCTGCGACACAAGCATTCCTTTGTCAATTCCGGCTTTGTTGGTCAGCCAGCCGCCCAACACGACAATCAAGGGAGCTGCAAATTGCGTAAAACTGAAGAACCAGGCAGACTGAGCTTCCCCCATCTCAAAGACGTTCACCAGATAAGAAGTAACGTACCCTTGAACGGTGCTTGAAACATATACCAACAGAATGGTCAAGGCAATCAGCCAAATCGCCGGTTTTTTGAGCAGGGGTATCACCTTCGAGAGATCAACTTTTTCCCCCTCGCGCGCCACCATCTTGTTGTAATCAACACCTTTGAAGGCAAAGAACACAATGACGCTCATCACCAAACACTGAACCGAAATGGTAACCAATGCAGCCTTGAAACCGTTAACACCTTCTCCTGCGCGGGTAAAGAAATAAATGAAAATCGCATTGAAGACAAAATAAGATAACTTCCTACCGCCTTCAAGAGCGCCAAAACCCAAACTCTGCCCAAGGTTGTCGGAAACAAAGCGGGTGGCTTTGATTAAAGCCGGGAAATAGCAGCCGATTGATAACAACGCCATAAAGAACTGGATGACCAGGATCACATTGTAAGAGGGAATGGTTGAGTAATAAAACCCTAACAGGCCAACCCCAAGCAGTGAGAAGGAGATCAGCTTGGTAGGATTAAATTTGTCTGCAATGAACCCCCCGAACAAGTACGAAGGGATGGCCACCGCACCATACACTGTCATGATGTACGCCAATTTTGAATGATCAACATTCAAGGCAGTCTGCATCGGCACATACAATGTCCACAAAATATAGGGGATAGAAAAAACCACACTGCTAAACATCAGTGCCACAAGGCGCCCCCAGGCCTGGATTACGTTCTTTTTCATTATGGATCCTCCTGATAATTTTTATTGTCTTGCAGTAAGTTGTGATGATGCGCTTTCAACCATTAAATTGGCACCAGTATGAACTTCAACGATCTACTTGCTGTCCTTTTCTTAACAATGGGCATTTGAAGAATTGTGCACCTCCTCTTAATAAAATTATTAAATTATTACAATAACGTTAGGGGAAAAATAAGCGAAGTTACGCTATTTACAACTTGTATTATATATAATAATGCTAAAATGTCAATATAAATATAAAATAATGTCTAATTTAGACACAATAGACGCAACAAATGACACGCTGAGCTTGTCGGGTTTAAAAACAGGCAACACCGATCCATTTACTGAATCGGTGTTGCCTAAATTCATCTTTCTAATTCACTCATGACGCTTTTTCAGCCAGAAAAGTATTCCAAACCAGCGCCATGCCAGCATTTTAATTTTTGAACAGCGCAGACGCGCCCTTGACAATGCAAGTAAAATATCCGCTCAGACCACCCTCCATAAACCTAAACTTGCTGGAGCGCCTGATCCAGATCCCAGAGGATATCTTCGATATCTTCGAGGCCGATGCTCAGGCGGACGAAATCGGGGGTAACGCCAGCGCTGATTTGCTGTTCCTCGTTCAACTGGCTGTGCGTGGTGGTGGCAGGGTGAATTGCCAGGCTTTTGGCATCGCCGACATTTGCCAGGTGGCTGAATAGTTTCAGGCTCTCGATGAACTTCTTGCCAGCAGGCGCGCCGCCCTTGATGCCAAAACCGAGGATAGCGCCGGGGCCTTTTGGCAGGTATTTTTGAGCGGCGGTGTAATCCGGGCTGGTTTTCAAACCGGGGTATGCCACCCAGCTCACCCTGGGATGGCTTTGAAGGAATTCTGCCACCTTCTGGGCGTTCTGAACATGGCGCTCCATGCGCAGACTGAGGGTTTCAAGACCCTGGAGAAACAGGAAGGAGTTAAAAGGCGAGAGGCAACCGCCGAAATCGCGCAAGATCTGCACCCGGGCCTTGAGGATGAAGGCGGGAGCGCCCAGGTCGGCATAGACCAGGCCGTGATACGAATCGTCCGGCGTGTTGAAGTTTGGAAAGCGGGGATTGCCGGCCCATTGGAAGTTGCCGCCGTCAATGATCACGCCGCCGATCGAGGTGCCGTGGCCGCCGATGAACTTGGTGGCAGAATGGACGACAATGTTCGCGCCAAACTCAAAGGGGCGCGCCAGGTAAGGGGTGGCAAAGGTGTTGTCAATCATCAAGGGAATACCAAACTCCTGGCCGATGCGGGCAACCTCTTCGAAGGGGAAGACGTTGATCATGGGGTTTCCCAGCGTCTCGCCATAGAGGAGCTTGGTGTTTGGCCGGATGGCGCGGCGGAAGTTTTCTGGCTGGCGGGGGTCCACCAGCGTTACCTCAATGCCCAGCCGTGGGAAGGAGTAAGCGAACTGGTTGTACGTGCCGCCATAGAGCGTGGAGGCGGAAACGATGTGATCTCCAGCCCCGGCCAACGTAAAAATTGCCTGAGCCTGAGCGGCGTGACCTGAACTCACGGCAAGCGCGCCCACTCCGCCCTCAAGATCAGCCATGCGCTGTTCGAACACGTCACTGGTGGGGTTCATGATGCGGGTATAGATGTTCCCAAACTCTTTCAGGGCGAAGAGGTTGGCGGCGTGTTCCGTGCTGTTGAAAACATAGGATGTGGTCTGGTAGATTGGCACGGCGCGCGAGTTGGTGGTGGGGTCGGGTTTTTGGCCAGCGTGAAGCTGACGGGTGGTAAAACCGAAGGGGTGTTCAGATGTGTCAATGGCCATGATTGTAAGTTCCTTTGGCAAAAAGTTGGTATAGGGTACAAGCTTTAATAAAAGTCAGATATGTTTGCACCGACAAACCTGTACGGCTTGCGGCAGCGCATGGGCAAGGCGGGCAGTCATAGCTCAATCGGGGTAAAGTCCTTGAACTGGTTCAGATCATAGGGCGTTTCTTGATAGACGTAATAGTTGATCCAATTTGCAAAGAGGAGATGGGAATGACCGCGCCAGCGCACAATCGGCGGGCGGGCGGGATCGTTGTCTTCGAAATAGTTGACCGGAAGATCAATCGGCAGGCCGGCAGCCACATCCCGATCGTATTCTTTCTTCAAAGTCAATGGATCATATTCCGAGTGGCCGGTGACAAAAATCTGACGGCCATCTTGCGTTGCGACGATATACACCCCGGCTTCTTCCGATTCGGCCAGGATCTTGAGCTGAGGCACTTTTTCGATATCAGCCCGGCGGATTTCGGTGTGACGGGAATGGGGCGCGTAGAACACATCATCGAACCCCCGCAGCAGTTTGACATTTTTCTCCATCGCCCGATGAGGGAACACCCCAAATTTTTTGGCAGGCAGCGGATATTTGGGGATGCCAAACTGGTGGTAGAGCGCCGCCTGAGCGCCCCAACAAATGTAAAACAAGGAAAAAACATTCCGCAGCCCCCAGTCCATGATCTCTTGCAACTCCGGCCAGTAATCCACCTCCTCGAATGGCAGATGCTCCACCGGGGCGCCGGTGATGATCAGGGCATCAAATTTTTGGTCACGGATCTGCTCAAAGGTCTTGTAGAAGGTCAACAAATGCTCTTCGGGAGTGTTCTTGCTCTGGTGGGAATTCGTGCGCACCAGGGTGACCTCAACCTGCAGGGCGGTGTTGCCCAACAGGCGGAGGAGCTGGGTTTCGGTGGCTATTTTTGTGGGCATCAGGTTGAGGATCGCAATTTTGAGTGCGCGGATATCCTGATGGATGGCGCGGTCTTCGTCCATGACGAAGATGTTTTCTTGGGTCAAAACCTGTTTTGCGGGAAGCCGGTCCGGTATTTTTATGGGCATAGAAACCTCCTGAATAAATGCAGTGTTCGTTTGTTTCATAAAATTTTTTCGCTCGTTTTTCTCATTGTTCCGTTCTCTTCGAATAAAAACAAAAAAACTCAGGAGCAGTTTCCTGAGCGTTTTTCCTTCCTCAGGGATTGCTCCACAAAAATTGTTTTCGGGGGAGCAATACACCTGTCTACGGATTTACAATCTCATCGCCAGCGATGCGATCTCCGGGGTGTGATTGCTCCCCAACGCATGTCCATAGACATAAGCATCATGTTCTTCGGGTGAGATTGTGCGCACATACTGGTTATTCCTGTATCTTAGATGGGATTTATATGATATTTTTGGGGATTTGTCAAGCGATCTGGGAAAATTTTATTCTCGCTCTTCACGCCACACGAAGGGTAGCCATTTTAAATTTGGCAAAAGGAGAGCAAAAGATTCCCTGTCAAACAGCGGGGGCAGGCGCAATGTCATGGTACAATCCTGCCGCGCAAAGGAAGGCAATGTAATGAACGTGTATTTTTCCTGTTCTATCACGGGCGGCAGAGAAGACCAGCCCATCTACCAGGCATTGGTAGGGCGCCTGCTCGAACTGGGCCATCAGGTACCCACCGCGCTGTTGGCGCGCGCCGACGTGTTTGAGGCAGAGACCGTCATCAGCCCGGAAGAAGTATTCCGGCGCGACGATGCCTGGGTGCGAGGCTGCGACGCGTTAATCGCCGAGGTCAGCACCCCTTCGCACGGCGTCGGATATGAGATTGCCCTGGCGGTTTGCCTGGGGAAGCCGGTTTTTTGCTGCTACCAGGAAGGAAGGTCTGTTTCGAAAATGCTGCTGGGCAATCGCCATCCCCAATTCAAGATCGCGGCTTACAGGACGACCCAAGAAGCCTTAGACCTGGTGGATGATTTTCTCTCGAATCTGGAGTAATTGACAGGAATTCATCAGGTTTTTGAACCGGCTTGTCACAATGCAATGGAGAATTAAGTCATCCAGAAGCAATGACGTATAACGCTTTTCATTTTAAGAAGTTTCGTATATCATTCGAGATGGAGACATAAACTATTTCAGGACACCTCCTTAATGCTCATCGCTGTCTCCTCCTTTGGCGAAAGCTCCCGCCGGGTTTCACCTCACCGCCCCGGCGGGAGCTTGGTTTAACGCCAGGAAGGCGATGAAATATCTTTCGGGGTCAGGAGCTAACTCTGGAGCGGCAGGACGACGGTAAACGTCGTTCCTTTCTTTACAACCGAATCCACCCAAATTCTGCCGCCATGATTCTCGACAATGGAGCGGACGATGGAGAGGCCCAGCCCCGTACCGGCGACGGCATTTTCCACATTGCCTGCGCGATAAAACTTATCAAAGATATAGGGGAGGTCAGAGGCCGGTATGCCAACGCCGGTATCGGCCACCTGCAGGATGATCTGGTTTTGTTCGATGATCGAGCGGATGGTCACCGAACCATTTTTGGGGGTGTATTTGATGGCATTATCGAGAAGGTTATCAACCATCTGGCGCATCTGCACAGGGTTGGCTTGAATCGCCGGGATCTCTTTAGCCAAGTCGCTTACAAGCCGGATTTGCTTTTCCGCGATCTGCGGTTTGAAGCTCTCCAGCGACAACCGGATCAGCTGATCCAGATGGATGTTTTCTCGACGGCTGTCAAAGCCGGCCTCAATTCGCCCCAAGTTCAATAACTCATCCACCAGGCCGGTAATGCTTTGGGCGCTGTTGACCACCCGCTGGACAAAATCCTGCTGGGCCTCGTTGAGTGGCCCAACCCGGCCGAGCAGTTCGATATACCCCAAGATGGCCGTAAGAGGCGAGCGCAAATCATGCGAGACGGTGTTGACAAAATCGCTCTTGATGCGGTCCAATTTTTTGAGATGGGTGATGTCGTGAAAACTGACGACCTTCCCCACCTCCGGGATGGCAACCAGCCGGGCATCCCACACCCGGCCATCTGGAGAAGCCGTCTCGGCACGGTTTGACAGGCTCTCGCCCTGTTCGAACAGTTCTTTCAACTCCTGCTGCGCTAAGATAGCGCTAACCGGCCCCCCTGTCTTCCAATCGGCTGGCAGATTCAGGATAGAACGGGCAACGTCGTTCACCAGGGCAACGTTACCGCTCTTATCCACCAGCAGAACGCCATCCTGGATGCCTGCCAGCACGGTTTGAAACTTGTTCTTTTCCTGCTCTGTAACTGAATACAGGCGCGCATTTTCCAATGCGATGACGGCAAATTCGGCCAGCGCCTCCAGGAGTTTGAGATCCCGCTCCTTGAGGGGCGCGTTTTCCATCCGGTTGTCCACCCCGAGGGCACCCACCGGATGGTCGTGCAGGATCAGCGGGACATAAATCAGGCTATGAACCAGGTAGGCGGTCTTGATTTTTTGGGGCGATTTCTCGTTGACCAGGACCGGCTGGCTGGTGTGGATGACGGAACTGATGGTCGAATCTTTGACCGGCAGCCGGAAGGTGCGCACAAAATCTTCCTGAAAGTTATGCGCCGCCCGCATGTACAGCTCTCCCGTGGCCTCATCCAGCAAGAGCAAACTGCCTTCTTCTGCGCCGGTTAGATTCACAGCGGCATTGACAATTGCCGAAAAAACCTCATCCAGGTTGAGCGAGGCGGTCACAGAGCGCCCCAGCTCCGTGAGAGTTTCGAGTTCACCCACCCGGCGGCGAAGGCTTTCGGTCATTTTTTTTGATTCGGATTTCAGCCACTGCTGGCGCTGCTGGCCACGCTTAAGGCAGCGCTCGATCGCTTCGGTCAATTCATCGGTGCGCAAAGGAAATGTGAGGTAATCTGCGATCCCCAGCCGCATGGCGCGCTTGAGCAAATCGGGGGAATCGTGTTCGACAAACAAGATAACCGGCGAGGCGGGGTAGAGAGAAATCAGCTCCGCCGCCAGGTCCAACCCGCTTTTACCTTTGACTTTTTCTCCGACGATGATGAGCGTGGGGATCTCATCATTGATGGCTTTACGCAAGTCCTCCAAGCTTTCGCGCATGATGAGATCGCGCCGGTCTTTGGTCAACATGCGCTGGAGCAGGAGACGAATCTGCGCGTCAGAGTGCGCGATGAGGTAGATTTCTTTATCTGAAGCTGGCGTCATTCATGCCATCCAACGACTACGGTTTGACGAGCGGCAAGGTAAAGGAAATACTGGCGCCTTCGCTTGTATCGCTTTCCACCCATATCCTTCCCTTATACCTGACGACGATTTCTTTTACCAGCGGCAGGCTGACGCCCAGCCCGCCAAATCGAACCGCTTTCCGATCCGGAGCAGCGCGTCCAGAAAAGATTTCAGCGGCCTCTTTTGGATCCAAGGCGTCGCCCGTATTCTCAACCGTAACCCTGGCCGCCCCCTCCGGCAAACGCCGAAGCGTCACGGTGATCCGCCCGGCAGGGTGGCAGGTACGGATGGCGTAGCTCAACAATCCTCCCAGGGCATGCGCGATATGCCCGGATTCGGCCTGGACCGCAACCGGCTCCGATGGGAGATCGACAACCAGGGTCGCGCTATTCTGCTGCGCATAGTGCTGAAAGTAAACCACTTGCTGGCGGATGAGATCATTCAAATCAAACCCGGCGCCGTTCGAGACCCCCTCGCTTGAAGAGGGTAATAGCATCGCAGTCGTGATGCGATGAAGCGCCAGCAGTTGTTTTTGCACTTCTGCCAGCAATTGGCGCTGTTCCGAAGTCCAGCGGGGAAGCAGTTCTTTCATCAAGCGCTGTACGGTTTTTTCGGCGACTTCCAGGGCAGGATAAATCTCCTGGCGGGCTTTCTGAAACAGGTCGTCGCTGATTCGCTTTCCTAACGCGGCTGTTTCGGCGGAATATTGCGATAGGCGGACCTGGTTCTCGATGGTGCGAAACAGGGCAGCATTGGCAAGGGAGATGGCGGCGTAATCGGCGGCCGCTTCGAGCAGGCTCTGATTGCTGGCGCTGAAAGGCGCGGCTATCTTGCGCACCATCACCCAGAGGGCAACGATCTGACCTTGAACTTTTACGGGCACGATCAACGCCGATTGTCCCAGCGACGAGATTTTAAACCGTTTGAGCGCGCCGCCATGAATGGAGAGCGGCTCTCCGGAGATGGCAACCAGCGAGCTAATGCCATCATCCCAGGGCTGATTCAGATGTTCGAGCAAGGAAGGAGGCAGGCCACGTTGGGCGGCCAGGATGAAAGCTTTCCCTTTTTCTTCTTTCACCAGGAACCAGCCCAGGTCGGCGCGGGTGATGCTGATGGCGGCTTCCAAGATTTTCTCGAACAGAAGCTGCTGATTGGTAATGGAAGTGACCGCTTTTCCGATGGAAAAGATGGCGGTCAGCTCCTGGACGCGCTGTTCAAGTTCCTGATTGGTCTGCTGAAGCTGCCGGGCAAGCCGGTCGCGCTCCATGCGCTCACGCACGCGGCCAAGCACGCGCTCGGTCACGTTGATGACCTCGGTCTCCCGCACGGGCCAAAGGATGTAGTCGGCGGCGCCCAACCGGAAAGACTGGATGATACTTCCTTCGGACGGCTTTTGCGCCAAAACCACCACCGGCAGATCCAGGTTCTGAGACGCTAGAGCCACCATCAGATCGCGAGCGTTCAACCCGGGCAGGTCAAGGTCCGCGATCAACATATCTGGAACAGTTTGAAGGGCGTAGGAAATGGCAGCGCCCGCATCGGCGACAACCGTTACCTCATAACCGGCGCTTTGAAGCGCCTGCCTGGCGACCAGGTCGGCAATGAGAGGATCATTTTCCACAACCAGGATGCGCTCGCGGGTGACACCTGCCATGTCTCAATAATAGCATGGGTCACTTAAAAATGAAAGCAAACCACTTTTCAAACCGGGTAAAACTATCTGCATGCTTCAGAAATTTATAAGAGGAACATAAGAGTTGCATAAAAGTACGCCGAACACCCTTGACTTTGTTAGCTCGCTAATCATACAATGAGGATATGGACTATCAGGACTATTATAAAACATTAGGTGTGGAAAGAAACGCCTCGCAAGAGGAGATCAAACGCGCTTACCGGAAGCTGGCGATGAAATATCACCCAGACCGCAATCCGGGTGACAAAACGGCGGAAGAGAAATTCAAGCAGATTAATGAAGCGTATGAAGTCTTAGGAGACGCCAAAAAACGCGCCCATTATGACCAGCTTGGCGCCTCTTATCAACAGTGGCAGGCCACCGGTGGGCAAGGAAACTTTAACTGGGCCGATTGGTTCATGCAGGGGGCCGGCAGAGGGGGCACGCGGGTCGAAGTTGGCAATATTGAAGACCTGTTTGGAGGCGGCGGCTTTTCGGATTTCTTCAATACCATCTTCGGTGGTTTTGGCGGGGGCGGACGCTCGCAAACCCGCGCCAGCGCGCGCCCGCGCGCGTACGAACAGCCGGTCACCATCAGCCTGGCAGAGGCTTACCACGGAACGACGCGCACCATCCAGATTGAAAACCGCCGCGTAGAAGTAAAAATTCCGCCCGGTGCAAAAACGGGCACGCGGGTACGCGTGGCTGGCGTTGTACCATCAAGCGCCAGCAGTCAGAACGGCGACCTTCACCTGGTCATCGAAGTTTCGCCTGACGCCCGCTTTGAGCGCAAAGGAGATGATCTTTACAGCGAGGCAACGGCTGATTTATATACCGCCGTCCTGGGCGGACAGATCAACGTGGCTACGTTGGCAGGGAACGTCCTCTTGACCATACCGCCCGGTACACAGCCGGGGCAAACCTTTCGACTGGCAGGAAAAGGAATGCCGAAGCTCCGCAACCCGCAAGAGCACGGGGATCTTTTTGTGCGCCTGAAGGTCACGCTTCCGCGCAATCTGACGCCCCAAGAGCGTGAGCTTTTTGAGAAACTGCGAAAAGCCTGAAGCCGCGCCGCTCGATAGGGCGCTATGCAAGGGAGAATGAAAGGTAAAAATGAACGGTAAAAAACGCTCTTACCTTGTTATAGGAATCTTCTTATTGGTTGCAACAACCGCCTGTCAAATCAGTTATGACCTGAGCCAGTTTACTCAAAGCGCCCCTGGCCCCCAACAACCCGCCTTGAAGGTAGAGCCCACCCAACAGACGCTCGCGCCGCAGGCGCCCACGCCCCCGCTCGTCATCCCTCCGGACGCGCAAATGATGGAGGAATTGCTGGTGGCGCTCTTTGAGCGCGTTAACCCGGGGGTCGTGGCCATCCAGACCCTAACGGCCCAGGGCAGCGGGCTGGGATCCGGTTTTGTGGTGGATACGCAAGGGCATGTGGTCACAAATTATCACGTCGTCGAAGGGGCAGACGAACTAGAAGTTGATTTCCCCTCTGGGTACAAAGTGCGGGGCGAAGTGATTGCCGTTGATCTCGACTCCGATCTGGCCGTAATTAAGGTCAATGTGCCGGTTTCTCAACTCAAACCTCTGCCGATGGGGGATTCGGACCAATTGAAGGTCGGGCAAACCGTGGTGGCGATTGGGAATCCCTTTGGATTGAGCAGCACCATGACCGTTGGCGTCGTCTCGGCCAAAGGGAGAACGCTGGAGTCCATCCGCCAGGCGCCGACAGGCGGCTTCTTCTCGGCGGGCGACCTGATCCAGACAGACGCTTCGATCAATCCCGGCAATTCTGGCGGGCCTTTGCTGAATTTGAAAGGCGAAGTCGTGGGAGTAAACCGCGCCATCCGCACGACCGGGACGACGGCCACCGGCGATCCGGTCAACAGCGGGATTGGCTTTGCCATCTCGATCAATATTGTCAAACGGGTAGTGCCGGTGTTGATCGAAAAGGGAAAGTATGATTACCCCTATATTGGCGTTACGGCGCGCGAGTCGATCAGCCTGATCGAGCAAGAAGCCTTAGGGCTAAACACAGCCGTAGGGGCTTATATCATCGAGGTCAGCAAGGGAGGACCTGCGGATAAAGCCGGGCTACGGGGCGGCAGCGCAAGAACCAGCATCCCTGGATTGCTTGCAGGCGGCGATCTCATTATCCGCGTTGACGACCAGCCTGTACAGGTTTTCGGCGATCTGTTGAGTTACTTGATGAAAAATAAAAGTCCTGGCGAAGAGATTACCATCACAGTCTTGCGAGATGGCAAAGAAAAAGAATTTGTGGTAAAGCTGGAAAAACGGCCGTGATTCTTTAAAAACCGAATACTGATTCAATCTCATTTCATTAAGGAGGTTTATATGTTTACCGAGTCTGACCTGCGGGAATTGCTCGATCTTAAAAGCGCCGAGCCGGTTTTAAGCCTGTACCTCAACACGGAGCCTTCCAAGGGAAACGCCGATGAATATAAATTACGGCTTCGCAACCTCCTGAAGAACGTGGATCTAAACGAAGACAAACGCGCCGTTGAGAATTACTTTAACCATGAATATAACTGGGCGGGCAGGAGCGTGGCTGTCTTCTCCTGCGCGGCGCAGGGCTTTTTTCGGGTCTTCCCCCTGGCCTTGCCGCTGCGCGACAGGATTGTGGTCAGCGACCGGCCAAGCATCAATCCGCTTGCCAACCTGTGGGAAAATTACGGCGGGTATGCTGTCATCCTGGTTGATAAACAAGGGGCGCGACTTTTCTATTTTCATCTGGGTGAGTTGATCGAACAAGAAGGCTGGCTGGGCGAAACGGTAAAGCACACCAAGCGCGGCGGGGCGTCTTCTTTTCCGGGGCGGCGCGGAGGCGTGGCTGGCCGCACAGATTATGTGGATGAACTGGTCGACCGCAACATGCGCGAGATCGTTCAGTTTGCAGTGACCTTCTTTGAGGAAAAACACATCCGCCGCATCCTGCTGGGGGGCACGGATGAGAATATCGCTTTGTTGCGGAGCATGCTACCCAAAGCCTGGCAAAGCCTGATTATTGGGACATTTCCGATGAGCATGACCGCCAGCCATGCCGAGGTATTGGAACGCGCCCTGGAGATCGGCAGCCGCGCGGAACACGAGCGCGAAGCGCGCATGATCGAGAATTTGATTACTTTATCAGCAAAAGGCGGCGCGGCGGTTACGGGGTTAGAAAACACGTTGAACGCTGCCATGCAGGGACGGATCCAGACGCTGATCACCGGCGACGGTTACCAGGTTTCTGGTTATCGCTGTCCTTCTTGCAATATCCTGATGGTGAAAGAAACCAAAACCTGCCCGGTTTGCAGCGGAAAAGTAGAAGCCGTAGCCGATGTCATCGAATTTGCCATCAGCAATGTCTTGCTACAGAAGGGTGATGTTGAGATTGTCCATGCCAACCCTTACCTGGAGAAAGCCGGCAATATCGGCGCTTTTCTGAGATATTGAAAGCCCAACCCGCGAGGAAGGCGGACGTCACCAACGGTTATAGTGGACGCGGTCCGGGTGGAAACGACTGATAGGAGCAGGAACGCGAGCAGGAAACCCCACCGCCACCAAAGACAGTGGGTGAACATGGGAGGGGAGACCCGTGAGCTGGTACATCCCTTCGATCCGCAGCTCATCCGGTTGAATACCCAACCAGACCGCTCCTAAGCCCAGCGCGTGGGCTGCCAGCAGGATGTTTTGCGTGGCCGCCGAGCAGTCCAGGATCCAGCGGTCAGGACGTTTTTCCAGCTTATCATCCCCGCAGACCAGGATGGCCATCGGCGCCTCGTGCAGGCTTTCGGCGGCGGGGTGAAAGGTGGTCACCTGCTCTAAAAGATCGCGGTCATTGATGACAATGAAATGCCATGGTTGAGCATTGGCGGCCGAGGGGGCCTGCATGGCTGCCTTGAGCAAGGTTTCAACCATGTCGGCTGGCACCGGATCTGGCTTAAAATGGCGGACGCTACGCCGGGTGAAAATTGCTTCAATGGTTTCCATCAGTTCATGATTCCTTCAGTAGGATATCCTGCGCAGTTCGGACGGGCGGTCCCCACAGCGGCTTGAAGATTCTATCATACCTTGGACAGCCCGTTAACAAACCGGCCTGGCAAAAATACCTTCGCCAGGCCGGTACATTCTCTCTGGAACAAAACAAGGGCTCAAAAACAGCGAGCGTGAACCCCTCGCTTTGTTTGAAAGGTTTTAGTGTGCAGCTTCGAACTCTTTCATGCAATCCACTAATGCCTGAACGCTTTCGAGCGGCAGAGCATTATAGAGAGAAGCGCGGAAACCGCCCACCGAGCGGTGTCCCTTGATGCCAACCATGCCTTTGCCCTTGGCGAAGTTAAGGAATTCTTCCTCAAGGTGCTCATACCCCGGCGCCATGACAAAGCAGACGTTCATCCGAGAGCGATCTTCTTTGGCGACTGTGCCTTTGAATAATTTGTTGCGGTCAATCTCGCTATACAGCAAATCGGCTTTGGTTTTGTTTAGCTTTTCCATCGCTTTCACGCCGCCCAAATCCTTGAGCCAGCGCAAGGTCATCAGCGCCGAATACACCACCACACAGGGCGGGGTGTTGAACATCGAATTATTCTTGATGTGGGTACGGTAATCCACCATCGTCGGCAGCGGGCGAGAGACTTTGCCGAGGACGTCTTCGCGCACGATTACGAAGGTGAGCCCGGCTGGCGCCAGGTTCTTCTGCGCGCCGCCATAGATCAGGGCGTACTTCGAAACATCAACCGGGCGGCTGAAGATATCCGAGGACATATCGGCCACCAGAGGAACGGGCGAATCGATGTCTTCCAACAGCTCTGTGCCAAAAATCGTATTGTTACTGGTGATATGGAAGTAATCGGCGTCGGTGGGGATTTTGTACTCTTTGGGAATATAGGTGAAATTCTTATCTTCTGAGGAGGCAACTACTTCAACTTCTCCAAATAGCTTCGCTTCTTTGATCGCCCGGCTTGCCCATTCGCCGGTGTTGAGATAAGCTGCTTTTTTCTCAAGGAGATTATAGGGAACATGGAAAAATTGCGTGCTGGCACCGCCGCCCACAAAAATTACGCCATAGCCTTCTGGAATGCTCAGCAATTCTCTAAAAAGGGCGTTCGTCTCATCCATCACAGCGTCAAATTCTTTGCTGCGGTGAGAAACTTCTAAAATCGAGAGACCCGTATTCGCAAAATTCTGGATTGCTTTGATTGTCTCGTCAATGGTGTATTGAGGCAGAATCGAAGGCCCTGGATTAAAATTGTGTTTCTTCATGATCAACCATCCTTAAAATAATAAGTAGTCTTTCGGGATTCTTTCTGAACCCTCCAAGGAAGTATCGCACCCCTATTATATCGTCCGAGAGGAAAAGGGACTAGTGAATAAGCTCTCATTCTATCGTTCCAATCTTCAGGTTATCAGCAGAAAAGGAACACCAGGAACGCGACCTGGATGAGCCTTTATCGTATATTTCATGGAGGTAAGAATGAAAAAAGAGAAACGCGTTCCACTGTTGCTATGGCCCTTCTGGCTGATATGGAAACTGGTGATTTTTATCATCGAATTTACCGGGCGTGTGGTCGGCGCAGTGCTCGGCCTGGTTTTGATGATCGCAGGGATTGTGGTCAGCCTGACGGTTGTGGGCGCCATCATCGGTATTCCATTGATCATTTTTGGGTTTATGCTGATCCTGCGCTGTTTGTTTTAACCCCAAGAACAGACCGGCGGCGCGGCGGCAGCCGCAAATATAAACTGCGAGGCGTTAACGCGGGCGGCGGTTTGCATATAAGATGTAGAAAAATAATTGCGTCGGCTTAATAATTTTAGAGAAATGCTGCTGATCTTTGGAAATTTTCCAATAACATCAAGCAAACCAGAAGAAATGTCCCAACTCATTCTCGCAAACGGTAAAGATGGAAAACAACTGGGTCATAGGGATCAGGACAGGCGCAATGCCACCTGTCTGGGTCATCAAGCCACGGAAGCGTTGCGCCAAAGCGAAGAGCATAAACCCTGGGCAACATACTACAAAGCGCATGGATACAGATCTTTCCCTCAACAGAATGGCCGATGAATTTTACTTCATCGCCGACTTTGTGGCCTGCTCCACAATAACCGGTCTGACTCACCACCTTCGCGATGACGCCGCAACCAATTTCTTCCTTCTCGGAAACAATTTTCATGATAAGGTTCGATCCTTTCCAAAATTTTTTGAGAGGCCTTCAGCACATGAAGGCCTCTCAATACTAAACCGAGATGTTACAGTTTTCCCTACGGAACGATATGTTCTAGTGGCACTTGGCCGGCCTTGATCTTCTCGATCCACTCATTAGTTACTTTAATCTGCTCCGGCGTGATCAGCTTGGTGTTGAAGTCAGTCAGATAGTACAGACCTTCAGCAAAACCGTAAACGCGGATGGTATTCGCCTTGAAGTTGCCTGATACAACCTCGCCAACGATCGATTTCACCACAGGCGATACAGCGCGGATCATGCTCGTTACAACCTGGTCTGGCGCCTGATCTTTCTGATCGCCCACATTCCCGATCGCCAGAACGTTCTTCTCCTTGGCCGCCGCCAGTACACCCAGCCCGGCAGCGTCGGCGTTGTGCACCAGCACGTCTGCACCCTTATCGATCAATGCCAGGGCGTTCTCTTTCCCCTTGTTGACATCGTCGAATGCACCTACCCATGTGGTCATCACTTCACAATCCGGGCAGACGGCCTTGACACCCTCTCCAAACCCGTAATTGTCGCGCTTCATCGACAGAATCTCTTTCGCCCCTACCCAGCCGATCTTCTTGGCTTTGGTGATCTGTCCTGCGACGACCCCCATGATGAACCCCGCTTCTTCTTGCTTGGTGTCCAGACCTGCCAGGTTCGGCCCCTTCACAAAACAGTTCGTCCCGGCAAAGTAGGTGTCGGGGAACTCTTCCGATACGATCTTGAGGGCGTCTCCAAACTCACTTCCATGCCCGATGATCAGGTCGAACCCTTTGTTGGCGTAGTCCCGGATGGCGTTCTCATATTCCGCCAACGGTACGGATTCTGAATAGGCGGTCTCAACCCCGTACTCTTCCTGGGCTGACATCAGACCACGGTAAGCTGCCGCGCCAAAACCGTTGTCGGTGATTACACCACCTAGCACCAGCGCTACCTTGAGCGGTTTGCCCTCTTCAGTTTTTGGAGCAGCAGTGGGAGCTTCGGTGGGTTTGGGCGCACATGCCGTAACCAGTAATGCAAAGATGACAATCAAATAGATCGTCTTTAGAGCTGTTTTCATCTTGACCCTCCCTCGAGATTATCCATAGAATGTGGTGACTTGCTTCCTTACCAACGAAGTTCATCAATATTGGCGCTTCTCTGCTCTTTTCAGGAAGCTCAAGGTCAGCGCTAGACCGATTGGTAAGGTTTAAGGGCACTTCTTTCGGCTGTATGGCTTCGATTCTCTAAATAAAAACCACCTCCCCTCGTGAAATTTCTTATTCGATTGTGGCTTCTTTTTCATAAGGCTTGGCAAGAGCCTTTGGATTGGCTGTAGATCGAAACACAATCACCACCAACAGCGTCAGGGCAAATGGAAAAGCGATAAGCAGGTCAGGAGCAATCTTCAGGCCAAAGGCCTGGATCCGCATCTGGACTGCATTCCCGGCGCCGAACAGCAGGCATCCCAACGCCACGCCAATTGGATTCCAGCGCCCGAGGATGACCGCCGCAAGGGCAAAAAACCCACGCCCGCCGGACATACGGTCAACAAACATATCCAACTGGGCCAGAGAAAGCATCGCGCCGCCAAAAGCCGCCAGCCCCCCAGCGATGAGCGCAGCAACGTATCGATATCGAAATACATTGATTCCGATCGTTTCGGCAGCGCGGGGATGCTCGCCGATGGCGCGAATGCGCAACCCCCAGATCGTTCTGAACAGGAAGATGGTCGACACAATCACCACGATATAAGCGATGTAAACCGTTGGGTCATGGTCAAATAAGATGTATCCCAAAAAGGGGATATCACTCAGGAAAGGCAGGGGCACATCCACAAATTGGGAAACTTTAAGCGGTTCTGAGCGGATGCCCCAGAATACACGGGCGAGAAACGTGGTCAAACCATACCCAATGATGTTAAACGCCGTCCCTGTCACGGACTGGTTGGCGCGCAGTGTGATGACGATAAAGCCAAACAGAGCACCGGCGATAGCCCCGGCGAGGATACCGGTTAGCATGCCCATCCAGGCATTCCCGAAAGTTGCAGCGCCTACCACCCCAAAAAATGCGCCGAACATCATCATCGACTCGATCCCCAGGTTCAGGATACCGGCGCGTTCCATGATTACCTCACCAATGGCAGCCATGACGATTGGTGCTGCCATACGGATAGTCGAGTAGAAGAACTCCTGTGAAAAGAGGGAAAGAATTGCTTCAAGCTCCACGACTCGCCTCCTTCTTAGCCAGGTAGCGGGGTAGCCGCATCAAAATTCCACTGGCAATCACAAACAAGATAATCACCCCGCTCACCACCGCCACCAATGCCATGGGTAAATTGGTGGCACGCTGCATACTGGCGCCGCCAGCTTTCAATCCGCCAAACAACACACCTGAGATTATCACTCCCAGCGGATGTTTTTGTCCCAGCAGAGCAACAGCCAAGGCCTCGTACCCATAGTTGGCCAGAAAAGCTTCACGCAAGCGATATTGAGCGCCAAGGATTTCCACAGAGCCGGCGATCCCTCCCAGACCGCCACTGATCATCATCAGGATCATCCGTATTCTAAAGACCTTTAGACCGCTGTGTTTGGCAGCGGTTTCGTTCTCCCCAACGCAACGCACCGCAAAACCAAAAGGAGTGCGGAAAAGAACGATGTAGAAAATCACCGCTGCCAGTATAGCGATCAAGATCCCAGCATGAAGGCGAGTTCCCTCCCAGATCAATGGCAGACGGGCCGATTCCAGCACTTTGTACGATTGTGGCTCATAGCCGGGAGGTTCAAGCATGGGCCCCTTCACGATGGCCGGTATCAGGCTGTTTGCAATTTCATTCATCATAACCGTCGTGATGATCAAGTTGATCCCATGCTTTGCGAAGAAATAGCCAGGCAAGATCGACCAGACCGCCCCGCCAATGAAACCAGCCAGGATACAGAGAGGAATGTGAACGATTGAAGGGATGCCCGTTACATAGATGCCAACAATGCTCGCAAACAACCCCCCCATCGCTATCTGGCCTTCACCCCCAATGTTGAATAAGCCGCCGCGATAAGCCACGGCGACACCCAATCCCATCAACATCAAAGGTGCAGCTCGATTGAGTGTATTGGCAGTGTCATAATTGTTTCCAAACATCCCTGAAAACAATCCCTGGTAAGCAACCCATGGGTCTGATCCCACAGAAAGGATGAGGAAGGCCATTAAAATGAGCGCTGAAAGAACGGCAATGATGGGGACAAGAAACGTAAAGATGCGCTCAAACCTCCGGACCATCCGGTCAAGTTTGTTCATGTCAATGCGAGAAGCTTTTACTGGAACTTGGGTTGAATTTTCGGTCATGAACCATGCCTTTTTAAAAAAAGAAGTGGTTTTGAGGTTTAGCCAATGAAGGCAAATAGAATCAGGCCTTTGCAGTCTCCATGCGAACGCCGAGCATCATTTTACCAATCTCTTGCAGGTCAGCTTGCTCTACCGGCACTTCGCCCATAATCTGACCTTCATACATCACAATGATCCGATCACTAAGCGAGAGAATTTCTTCCAGCTCAGTGGAAATTAACATTACCGAAATCCCGTTGTCTCGCTGATTCAGGAGTTGCTGGCGCACATATTCCGTGGCCCCAATATCCAGACCGTGCGTAGGCTGGCAGGCGATCAGGATATCCGGCTTTCGAGAAAGTTCGCGAGCTAAAACAACTTTTTGCTGGTTGCCGCCGCTCATGTTGCCCACTTTAGCTTCCGGCCCCGTTGTGCGAATATCATATTCCTTAATCCTTTGCAGGGCATTATCTTGAATGACCTTAAAATCTAGAAACCCCCCCTTGTTAAACGGTGGATTGTAGAATTCTTTAAGAATAAGATTGTCTTTAACACTAAAGGTTAAAACAAGGCCTTCTTCATGTCGGGAGAAGGGGATCGCCGAGATGCCCTGTTTGATGATATAGGCCGTGTCTTTATGAACAACCGATCTCCCTTTTACGATGACATCCCCATGGGTCACTGGTCGCAGCCCCATAATGACATCTGCCAGTTCGCTCTGGCCATTACCATCTACACCTGCTACCCCCAAAATTTCTCCAGCGCGCATCGAAAGTGAAATATCCTTTAAGGCAAGCAAGCCCCGGTCATTGACTGCGCGAACATTCCTCAACTCCAGGATTTGTTCTCCTAACCTGGCCGCTTTGCGTTCAAAGGAGAGGAAAATTTTCCTTCCCACCATCATATTCGCCAGGCTATCCCGATCAATTTCTCTAGTATTTACTGTGTTTACCACCTTGCCGTCACGTAGGACGGTAATACGATCACTGATCGCCATCACTTCTCTAAGCTTATGGGTGATGAAGATAATTGTTTTCCCCTCCTCCGCCAATTTGCGCAGCACGACGAACAGCTCATCAGCTTCCTGCGGGGTTAGAACTGAGGTAGGTTCATCCATGATCAGCACATTGACGCCGCGCAAGAGGGCTTTGATGATCTCCACCCGCTGCTGGTCCCCTACGCTTAACTGTTCAACACGCGCATCAGGATCGATATGCAATCCCGTAGCCTTGGACAAATCCAAGATACGCTTGCGAGTAAGCTCAAGGTCAACAAATGGATTCCCTTGTGCTTCTTCCCCCAAAGCGACGTTCTCCGTCACCGTAAAAACCGGGATCAGCATAAAATGCTGGTGGATCATCCCAACGCCTTTTGAGATGGCATCCAAAGGGGAACTAATCGTGACAGGCTGATCATTGATAAAGATCTTACCGGCATCGGGGCGATAAAGCCCGTACAAGATATTCATCAGGGTCGTTTTACCGGCGCCGTTTTCCCCCAGCAAGGCATGGATCTCCCCCCTGGCGATTTCGACCGAGACATGGTCGTTTGCCAGAACGCCAGGGAACCTTTTGGTGATATTTTCCATACGGACAGCAGAAGGCAAGTTTTTCCTCCTCACCACACAGATCGAGTATGACTGATCTTCCAATCAGTTGATTAAATCCACGAAAATAATTGACGATTCGAGCTGAGAAATTTTGTTTGCGTTAATTCATCTAAACAACTTTATCAATATTTTGGTGTAAGTTGCACTTGAATGAATTCATTATATCTTTAATTTATTTTTAATGTCAAGTGGCACATTACACGGATATCCATTCACATGACATTCATCCATACCATATGATGGCCGAACATTTAAGCCGGTACTTTGTGGAATCTGTAGTGATTAAATTTTGGGTGATGCTCATAATTTAAAAGCATGCTCCGATCTCACAGAGCGAATTCGATCCTTTTTCCAGACTCTTTTTCAAACAAGTGGCAGGATAATGGCCTAAAACTAATAGATACCTCATCATTGCTTTTCATATCAGTTACCACCCTTGGCAATCCCGAAACAATCTCTGTATTTGCCACTTTTTTAGCGATCGAATGATCATTCATGATCTGATTATGAATCAAGATATCTTCAGGACAAACTCCCAAGATATATTCTCCTTCAGGAACATCTATAACCTTGAAATCGCACTTCAAACATTCACAAAAAGAATGAACAGGAACTGCTGCTCCAAATTCAGATATCAACGAATAGGTTTCATCAATTCGAATCCGAAAGAAATTGATGCTCGGGCTTCCAACAAAACCAGCAACGAACATGTTGGCAGGAAATTCATAGATAACAATCGGCTTAGAAATTTGTTGGATAATGCCATCCTGCATTAAAGCAATGCGATCTCCCATGGTCATGGCTTCGACTTGATCATGGGTAACAAGGATGGTGGTAATACCCAACACTTTTTTAATCTGGGCAATTTCAACACGCACCGAAGCGCGGAGTTTTGCATCGAGATTGGAAAGCGGCTCATCCATGAGAAGTAACGAGGGGTGTAAGACCAATGCGCGCGCCAGGGCAACTCTTTGCTGCTGGCCGCCCGACAGTTCATTGATTCTGCGATTTCCAAGGCCGGTGATGTGCACTATCTCTAAGGCCGATTCAACCTTCTCCTTAACTTCCCCCTCGGGCACCTTGCGCATCCGTAAACCAAAGGCAATATTATTAGCAACGTCCATGTGAAGGAAAAGGGCAAAGCTCTGAAATACGAATCCCATATCGCGTTTGCTACATTGGACACTTGTAATATCTTTTCCGTTAAGCAATATCGTACCCGAGTCTGGCTCGATCTGCCCATTGATAATGCGCAAAAGAGTTGTTTTTCCACAACCAGAAGGATCCAAAAGTATCAATAACTCGCCAGCACAGACATCGAGATTAATGTTTTTAAGTACGTAATTATCACCAGATGATCTCGATCACAAAGATTGCCGGGATAACAATTACACTACCTGCAATGGCTACGGGATCCAGCCCTTGACCGCGTTGTTGAGCATAAATTCTGACTGGGAAAGTTATATTTCGATCGCCGGATATGAACACGGCAATAACAGTATCCGTAAAAGAGACTACAAAGCCGAGGACTGCGCCGACGATGATACCCGGCAACACTAGAGGCAGTGTAATTTCCATGAATGAACGTCTGGGTGATGCACCCAGGCTTTGAGCTACTGTCTCCAGATCACGGTTTACAAAGGATAAACTGGCCAGAATCATCCTTATTACATAAGGCATCACCATCATGACATGAGCCAAAATGAGACCAATTAATGATCCTAGCATCTTAAGGTTTGAATAGAATTGCAATAATCCTATCGCCCAAATCACCCTTGGAAGCATCATCGAGGAGAGAAAGAGACTGTGAACAATGTTCTTCGCAGCAAATTGATACCGATCCAGGGCAAAGGCTGCTGGTATCCCCGCAAAAAGCCCGATGATGACAGCATAAGAGAACCCTGGGGCTGGCAACAGTCAAAGCGAAGAATATATAGCATATAATTTTTTATGTTGTTATTATTAATTGTGGTATAACACCACTAATTTATAGCATTAGTATCTTTATGTGATTGGGTGTATTAAAATGCAGGTGTAACATTCTTTCTGTAAAATCATGAACCTTAACAAAAGAGGTGAGTCAGATGTATCCTAAAGGTGACTAAACCAACACAGGAGAACAACATGACTCACCAAAATGATTATAGCCTGTCACCGGAATTAGTAGCGGAGATTACCCAGAATGGACTTCAAGCAGTTCCAGAGATGTTGCGGGTACTGCTCAACAACCTCATGCAAGCAGAACGTGCAGAATACTTACATGCCGATGAGTACGAACGAACCGCGGAACGGCTGGGACACGCCAACGGTTTCAAACCCAAGACAGTCAAAACCCGGGTGGGCGAAGTGACATTTGCCATTCCCCAGGTACGAGAAGGAGGTTTTTATCCGACCGCCTGGAAAAAGGGCTGCGGAGTGAGCGAGCCTTGACAGCCACCCTGGCGGAGATGTATGTGATGGGGGTCTCAACCCGCAAGGTGAAAGAAATCACCAGGCAGTTATGCGGTTTTGAGATTTCCGCCGAACAGGTCAGCCGGGCCACCGCACAATTGGATCAGACCTTACAAGAATGGCGCGATCGGCCGCTTGGAGAGATAACATACCTGTATCTGGACGCTCGTTATGAGAAAGTCCGTGAGAACAGCCAGATCCGGGATGCGGCGGTCTTGATTGCCACTGGAATCACCCCTCAAGGCGAGCGGCAAGTCTTAGGGGTTTCTGTCTCTCTAAGCGAACAGGAAATCCACTGGAAAGACTTTCTGAAAAGTTTGAAAGATCGGGGGCTGAATGGAGTGAAACTGATTATCAGTGATAGTCATGAGGGTCTGGGAGCCGCAAGAAGAGCTGTTTTCGGGAGTGTTCCATGGCAGCGCTGTCAATTCCATTTGCAGCAAAATGCCGGGGCCTATGTTCCCAGACAATCCATGAAAGCAGAAGTGGCCGCTGATATCCGGGCGATCTTCAATGCGTCGGATCGAAATGCTGCTGAAAAGGGCTTGCAAGCGGCTGTCCAGAAATATGCGATCTCTGCTCCTCGGCTTTCTGCCTGGATGGAGGAGAACCTGACAGAAGGATTTACCGTGTTTGACTTCCCATTGGAACATCGCAGATCGATTCGCACAACGAATAGTTTGGAGCGTGTGAACAAAGAAATCAAGAGACGCACCCGAGTGGTTGGCGTTTTCCCGAATGAAGCGTCCTGTTTACGGCTGGTGACGGCGCTGTTGATAGAAACCAGTGAAGAATGGCAGATTGGGAAAAGGTATTGTTTTGCGAAATCCGTGAATTGTTGAAGAAACATGGATATTTCTGACTCGAATTTACAGAAAAAAGGTTGCACAATCATTAAAATTGAGCAAATAGCTCTTAATAAAATCATGCTATAAAATTCCTTCATAATTAAGTTATTAATACAATATTCTGTGTATCGAACTAAGGAGCTTGACTTGACAAACGAGATTCAGATGAACATCGGGAAAAGAATTCGAAACAAACGCAAGGCCTTGAGAATGAGCCTGCAAGAACTTGCAGAAAAGTCGCAACTCACGGCAGGGTTTCTTGGCCAAATCGAGCGCGGTGAAAGCAGCCCCTCTGTCACAACTTTGGTTCGTATTGCTCAGTCGCTGGATACAGCGGTGAGCGATCTCATTGACGGTCAACACGATCAAAATGACGCGCGAAGCGGGGCCGAAAGCCGTTCAGATCTTCCCACACCTTCGAAAGAATCATCGGTTTTTGACATGAGGATAGATCTGCTCTTTAGAAATTTCAACAGGAAAATGGAATTGTTCCGTACTCGGGTAAAACCGGGTATGTGCAGAGAAATTCCTCCTTTATCAGACCCAACAGAACAAATCATCTATATCCTCAGCGGCATACTGAAAGTGACATTAACGGACGGAGAACACATTTTACACAGCGGTCATTACCTCTATTACGATGGCAATTCACTTCGAAAATTGGAAGCCGTTTCCGAGGAAGAAGTTGTTTATCTAAACATTATCACACCACCTGTTAGCGATCCTAACCTCAGAAGATCAAACCAAACCTTCGTGAGATGCCAGTAATGACAATGATAAAAGAAAACATACCCTCTACTAAAAAAAACCTTCCACTAAAATCATGGATGAACAATTTATTCAAATTAATGCCGGGGATTGCCGCAGTGACACTGCTGGCCTGGCTCAGCATTTTACTTAGCAGATTTATTGGCATCGAGCTGCTTGGTTTTGAAAAGTCACCTATTGCTCCTATCCTCATAGCAATCTTATTGGGTATATTGATCACTTCAATTATGCCGACTTTTGAGTTTCTCACCCCTGGCATCCGGTTTTCTGTGGGCAAAATTTTGCGCCTTGGGATTATTCTCTTGGGCATCCGCCTAACCGTATTCGATGTTCTTCGTCTTGGAGCGTACGGGGTGCCGATCGTCATGATCTGTATTGCCAGCGCCCTGCTCATTACTACGTTGATCAACAAAAAGCTTAATTTGCCAAGCCGGATTGGCACCCTGATCGCCGTTGGAACTTCCATCTGCGGCGTCACCGCCATTGTGGCAACCAGCCCGGCCATCGAGGCTGAAGAGGAAGAAACCGCCTACGCGGTGGCAGTCATTACAATCTTTGGGCTAATTGCAACTTTGGTCTATCCCTATCTAGCTAACTTCGTTTTCGCTGGCGATGCAGTAAAAATTGGTTTGTTCCTGGGGACATCTATCCATGACACTTCACAGGTGGTCGGCGCCGCGAAAGTGTTCGCCGACACCTTTGCCAGACCACTCGCCTTAAATGTGGCTACCGTGACAAAACTTGTTCGAAATATATCTATGGCCTTCATTATTCCTTTCTTAACCTACGCTTATAGAAAAACCAAACAAACGACAGATCGACCAAGCCGATCAGTCTCTATTGGCAAGTTGCTGCCCTTGTTTATCCTGGGGTTTCTGCTGATGGCGCTGGTGCGCTCAGTAGGCGACGCGAGAATTGGCGTGCACGGAAAGGCTTTTGGGCTGTTGGAGTTGGATACCTGGAAGAGTACGATCGCCTTCATCCAAACCTGGGGGGATAATTTCCTGGTGGTTGCTCTGGCAGGCGTTGGATTGAGCACAAACTTAAGACGATTTAGAGGAATGGGGGTCAGGCCATTTTTTGTGGGGCTTGGAGCGGCGCTATCCGTTGGGGTTGTAAGCTACTTCGCCATCTACTTTTTGGGGAACTTCATCACCTATTAGACAGCCTGCCCGTCAGGTCAGCTATCCTCAAGCGCCCGGTATTATATTCCAGGAAACCACCACAAAACTGGTGAAGCGATCTAAAAAGTCGTACCCTTGACCGTAAAAGCTTATTGTATTCTCGATCTTTTTGATCTTTATTTGTTAGCCCAAAGTTAAAATGTCACCCAAACTGCCAAAGTTAGAATGTCCCCTTTCAGGGAGCAGCTTTAGTAGGGTTACGAGTAGATATGGGTGAACGCCAGGGATGGTTGGGTGCAGGCTTATGG
>JABLXC010000046.1 GCA_013178185.1 Anaerolineae bacterium
TCAGGATAGTTGTCGCCTGAACGATTTTACCTAAAACGAGGATTCGGGGGCGGAAAGAGCGAAGTGATGTCCCGTTATTCCCTCGAACGTAAAGCGGCGCTGCTGAAGAAGCTGCTACCGCCCCACAGCCTGTCGGTGGCCGAGCTGGCACGGCAGGAAGGTATTTCAGTGCCGACCCTGTATGCCGGCGCAACAGGCCCAAGCCGGAGTGGCCGCCGTGCCCGGAGATCAAAAGCGGACTGACGACTGGTCAGCCGAAGCCGAGCTGGCCGTTGTGATAGAAACGGTGCCGTTATCCGAGATCGAGTTGAGCGAATACTGCCGCAGCAAAGGGCTGTATCCACAACAGGTCAAGGCCTGGCACCAAGCGTGCCTGTTGGGCCAACAGTCGGCTCAAGGCCAGCAACGCCAGGAGCGTGAACAGGCCAAAGCCGACAAAAAGCGGATCAAGGAGCTGGAGCGTGAACTCAAGCGCAAGGACAAGGCGCTGGCCGGAGCGGCGGCGATTCTGGTATTGCGAAAAAAGCGCACTGCCTACTGGGGCGACGACAGCGAGGAGAGTTAACCCCGCTGCCAGTACGGCAAGACTATGTCGATTGGCTGCACGAGGCCATTCGCGCGGGTGCCCGTAAAATCAGGTGGCCTGCGAGGAGCTGGGTCTGACCCTGAGCACCCTGCAGCGCTGGACCCAGGAGTTGACCTTGAAAGCCGATGGCCGCACCAGCGTGCAACGCCCGACCCCGGCCAATGCGCTCAGCCAGACCGAGTGCCAAGCCGTGCTGGCTGCCTGCAACCACCCGGACTACGCCGATCTGCCGCCTAGCCAGATCGTGCCCCGGCTGGCGGATCAGGGTATTTACCTGGTCTCGGAAAGCACGTTTTATCGGGTGTTACGAGCAGCGGATCAGCAGCACCGTCGTGGCCGCAGCCTGAAGCCCCACCGGCATCCGGCGCCGACCACCTATACGGCGGATGCGCCCAACCAGGTGTGGTCGAGGGATATAACTACCTGCCCTCGCCGGTACGGGAACAGTATTACTACCTGTACCTGATTGAAGACATCTACAGCCGCAAAGGCGTGGGCTGGGAAGTGCATGACCAGGAATCCGGCGACGACGCGGCTGCCTTATTGCAACGCAGCGTGCTCCGCGAGCAGTGCCTGCATAATCCGCTGGTGCTGCACTCGGATAACGGAGCGCCGATGAAATCAGTGACGCTCCTGGGCAAGATGTACGAACTGGGGATCACACCATCGCGGGATTGACCCCGGGTGAGCAACGACAACGCCTTCTCCGAGTCGTTGTTCCGCACCCTGAATACTGCCCGCAGTGGCCGCACAACGGGTTTGCCAGTCTGGAGGATGCGCGCGGTTGGGTGCGGGATTTTATCCACTGGTACAACAATGAGCACCACCACAGCCGGATTAACTTCGTGACACCGGCGCAGCGGCATCAGGGACGCGATACAGAAGTACTGGCCAAGCGCCACCAGTTGTATCGGGAGGCCCGTGAACGGACCCCGGAGCGCTGGTCAGGTGACACACGAAACTGGAAGCCCAGCGGGCCTGTAAAACTCAATCCAGAACGAGATGAAATGATGGAGAAACTGGCAGCATAAAAACACGGTCTACGCAACAACTACGTTGGCAAACGCCGCGTCCAATATGGCGTAAGTGCCCAAGAATCAGCCTATATGCACCGACAGATCTGGCCGGCACACTGACTTCAAACCATCCACTCGGAGTCAGCCATGAACATTCCCGCCACTCGCACCGAACATCAAACGCATTGGCAGCAGCAGATTATGCACTGGCAACAGTCCGGCTTATCCTAGGCCACCTTCTGTGATGCCCACGATCTGGTTTACCACCAATTCATCTATTGGCGCCGCAAGCTGACGGCGAAAGTCTTTCAACAGATTGAGTGCACTGGTAAAGAACCAGCTCCATCACGATCCGCTCAATGGCCATTATTTTGTCTTCGTGAATCGGCGCAAGACCCAGATGAAGGTATTGTATTTTGAACCATCGGATTACGGTGTCTGGTGAAAGCGGCTTGAGCAGGGACAGCTTGGCATCAAGCCATCGTCATTGGGCCAGCGCAGTCTGACTCAGGCGGACTTGCAGCTGATCATCGACGGCATTGAAGTGCAACAATATCGGCAATTTAAGCGTTTTCGCCGCGCTGCGTAACTGTCTTTTTGGTAAACTGCCACGCATGACAGACACGCATGCGAATGTTCAAGCCAGTACGCCTTCTCAGTGGATTGGTGCCGCTGACTATGCGGCGCTGCGTGCAGAAAATGCGGAACTGAAACGCCAGTTGGCTTGGTTCCGGCGCCAGCTGTTTGGGGCAAAATCGGAACGGCGTCCGGTTGAGGTCAGCCCGCAACAAGTGTCCTTGCTGGGCGAGCCTGTTGCGGCTCAGCCGGCCACCACCAATATCATCGAGATCACCTATCGGCGTGGCCGATATCCCAAACAACGTGCCGACGATTGTGTCAACGACGGCGGCCAGCGTTTTACCCGCGATGTGCCTGTTGAACGCATTACCGTGACGCCGCCGGAGGTGAGCGGTCCCAGCGCAGAACTCTACGAAATCATCGGCATCAAAAGCACCTGCCGGCTGGCGCAACGGCCGACCAGCTGCGTGGTCTTGCAGTATGATCGGCCCGTCTTCAAACGCAAAGGTGAAGACCAACCACGCCCCAGTCCGGCACCGGCCAATGTACTGGACAACAGCATTGCCGATGTCAGCTTGCTGGTGGGTCTGCTCACCGACAAATTCCAGTATCACCTGCCCCTGTATTGTCAGCATCAGCGTCTCATTCAGGCCGGCATTACCCTGAGCCGTGCCACCCTGACCAACCTGGTCAGGCGTGCCATCGCATTATTGCAACCCATTGCCGATGCCCAGTTGGACAACGTGTTACGTAGTCGGGTATTGGCCATGGATGAAACGCCCATAAAGGCGGGCAAGGCCAGACAGGGCAAGCTTCGGCAAAGCTGGTTCTGGCCGCTCTATGGCGATCAGGACGAAGTGGTCTTTACCTTCTCCCTTAGCCGTAGCCGGCGTCACATCGAAGCGACGTTACGTGAACGATTCAGCGGAACCCTGCTCAGCGATGGTTATTCCGCTTACGCCAGTTACGTCGAGAAAAATAGTGGCCTGACCCACGCCCAGTGCTGGGTGCACAGCCGTCGCAAATTTATCGACGCCGAGGCACACGAGCCTGCTGCCGTGCGCCAGACGCTGGATTTTATCGCCCGGCTGTATCAACTGGAGCAGGAATCCCGACACCTGACGGGCGAGGACAAACGCCAGTATCTGCTCGCACATAGCAAACCGGTGGTGGATGCCTTCTTCGCATGGAGTCGGACCCAGTTGCAGCGAACGGATCTGATACCCTCCGATTCCTACCTGAAGGCGTTGGGCTATGTCCATCAACGCGAACGTCAGCTCCGTGTCTTTCTCGATGAACCGGATGTTCCGCTGGACACCAACCATCTGGAATGTGCCCTGCGGCCCATTCCCATGGGGCGCAAAGCCTGGCTGTTCTGTTGGACAGAACTGGGTGCCGAGCAGGTCGGCATCATCCAGAGTCTGATCACCACGTGCAAACTGCATGGCATCAATCCGCAGACCTATCTGACCGATGTATTGCTGAGAATCAGCGAGCATCCGGCCAGCAAGGTGGCGGAATTAACCCCCACGATTGTGGAAAGCAATATTCGCAGACAATCCCATGCGCTCAGATCTGGGGACCGGCGCCCATGGCAGTAAAAAAAGCGTACCAACAGTGGCGTGATCTTGCGGCAAAAGCCCAGCAGATTGAAACAGATCCTGATATTGCCTTGTGGCAGAAGGTCTTTCGGGTCCCGGGTGTTTACTGCGAATTGGATTTGAGCGGTCTGCGATCCAAAGATCGTCATCAGATCTTCAACATCCTGGGACAACTCAACGTGATCCTCAAGCGGTACGAGCCCGAGACCTTCGAGGAATATCAAAATATGGATGAGAAGGATCTTCGAGAAATGCTTCGCCTGGTGAAGGGGCAGACTCCTGCGCGTAAATAGGCTTCCTGTCAATTACGGTTGGGAATGAACGGTTACTTTGCGGATACCGCGCGGCGCGAAGGCCAGCGCGACCTGCTACAGCCTGATCGAAACCGCCAAGGCCAATGGCCTGGAACCGCTCAGCTATATCGAGTGCGTGTTGCGCCGCATCGGCGAGGCGGATACGGTGGAAAAAATTGAAGCGTTGCTGCCATGGAATGTGAAAGCGACATTGGCTGCAAAATAATAGAGGTCGGTTCCGGGGCGCTTACCTGCATAATATGACAAAAGCAGATTTCAAAGTACTGCAATATTTTCATTATGCCCTTCACAGCAAAGGGAACTTCCCCAACCTCTTTCTTTTGACCTATTAGGATTTGTACAATGTGCTTACCGTCTTTCTGAATTCATCCTGATGAGCGAAGTTGCTAAACAAAAGAATTCAACTCCGCCGAGCGTTGCGAATGACAACACCGCATACCTCCAACAATTATTGCCGCAGAGTATCTTGCTGACAGGAAACCAGTGCGCAATCCCAAAGAACAGTCAGCGAAATCCCGGCATCAGCAAAAGGGCAATAACTGTCCCTTTTTCACGCAAGTGGCTGGGTCACGTGTGATGACGGGATTTCCGTTCCGATATTAACGGCCTTGCTACATCTGACATGGCCAATAATCCGCATTATTGACAATTACCTATTACAGGTCACCACAACTCAGCCTGCTTCCAGCACGCAACAATGATGGATTTTCTTCGCTGACCTGACTTCATCTTGTTCCTGGCTGTTACCTTCAGTTCATCTAATGATTCCGGACAGAAATTCGCAAGTGCATGGCGCTTCAACCATGCCCAGAAATATTCGACCGGGTTTGTATCCGGCGCATAAGGAGGAAGAAATGCAACCTTTATCCTCCCATTTGTTGAATCCAGATAGTCTCTCACTAACCGGCTTCGGTGTGCCTTCAGGCCGTCCCAGACAATCTGGATCGGCCGGCCAATCTGTTTCGCCAACGCTTTCAGGAACTCTACAATCTGCGGGCTCTTGATCGACCCGTCGTGCATTCGGAAGTAGCAGCTCATCCGAGACAAACCGGCTATGATCGAAACGTGCTTCCAGTTGAAGTGGAACTGGAGAACCGGCGTTTCTCCAACCGGTGCCCAGGTGCGAATCCGGGTTGGCCTCTCGGAAATGCCGGACTCATCGATAAACACGATCACACGCCCTTCTTCTTGGGCTTTTTTTTGATCTTCGGCCAGGTCTTCTTGCGCCACAATTGAACTGCTTCTTCGTCGCGCTCCTTGGCCTGACGCTCAGGTTTCTGGCTTGAAAAGCCCATCTTGCCAAGCAATCGCCATACATGAACGTCAGAGTAATTCAGGCCAAATCTTTTACGAATCAACTCATTCACGCGCTTGAGTGTCCACAGGTCTGTGCCGAAACCATGAGCAGCAGCCCCCTCGCGCAAAGCCGGGGATAACCACTTCAGATCAGCCTCGCTCAGCTGGCCGGGACGGCCAGCTTCTGGAATCACCTTCAGTGCTTCGATTCCATGAGTCGCAATAATTTTCTTCCAGCGCTGGACAGATGTGCGAGCAACACCCAATTCCTCCGCAATGCGAACAGCGGGAATTCCCTTTTCCAGCATTCGCGCTGCCTGTATTCTTATCTTCGCTGACTCCGGTAACTTGGCGACCATTGAGTTTCTCCTGCATCAACTGTCGCTATTATAACGCGTGTCTATGATGCGTTCTATATTAGGTAATTCTCAATAGGATAAGCAAATGATTATGCGCAACCACGTCACAAAAGCGCTTCAACATCCTCTGAGTTCGCAGCGAGTTGATGCGCCCAGGCTTTCTGGTAATACCCGCTTGATTCCAAAAGGTCCTGATGCAATCCCTCCTGGCTTACCTTTCCATTTTCTAAGACATAGATCCAATCAGCATTCGCGATAGTAACAAGCCTGTGAGCCACGACAATCGTTGTCATTTCTGCTATTATTTCACCAAGCCTTCTTTGAATCTCAAGCTCCGAATTTCCATCAAGCGCACTTGTAGCCTCATCCAAAATTAGGATCTTCGGGTTTCTTAAAATTGCCCGGGCGATACCGATACGCTGACGTTCTCCTCCAGACAACTTAACTCCACGTACTCCTACTACAGTTTGCAACCCACATGGCAAACGTTGAATCAAATCTATTAATCCCACCACAGACAGCGCACGGAAAATGTCATCTTCGGATACGTGGTTACACCCTAATGTCAAATTCATTTCCAAGGTGTCATTGAAAAGTGACACATCCTGTGGTACCACTGCAATTGCACTCCTAAAGTGATTCCAACTAGTATGAAGCTGGCTTTTACCGTCAAACAAAACGTTTCCGTCGTCAGGTTCAAAAAGCCCGGCAATCAGATGAAGAATAGTGCTCTTTCCGCCACCTGACGGACCGACAATTGCTGTCCGTTTCCCAGGCTTGAAACACAGGGATAGTTTTTCGATCACCGGACAGGACTGCCCAGGGTATATAACTGTCACATTACTTAAACTCACCAAGGGCGGAGAGACAGGCAAGTCGTTCTCCAAATTTTTGGCACGCTTCAACGCAACTGGGATGTTTTTGAATTTCAATACATGCTCCAGATCAATGATAGATTGCTGCATAGAACGGAAATGGTATCCAAGCGCCCCCAGAGGAAAATACAACCCCCGAATAATAAATATTGAAGCGAGTACGTCACCTATCTGATACTCACCATGCAAAACGCCGATGCCAGCCATGAACACTATTACTCCAAGCACAACCGTCATGGTTAGTTGTTGGAGAAAAGTAATTGTGTTCAGTATCCTTGCTGAGTTTGCTGCCTTCGCAGCATACTGCAAAGCTACAGCTTCGTGCCTGTCCGTTACAACATCTTCGGCGCCTAACAGTCTAACTTCAATGAAATTTGTAAGTCCATCTGACGCCAGGGCTGCGACTTTATTATCAAGTTCGTTTTGAGATTGCCTGGCCAATATTCGTTGCTTGAAATACCAGTGGTCAATGCCCATATAAAGAAATAAGCCAACTCCTGCAGCCAAGCCAAAACGCCAATCCAACTTATATACAAGCACCCCAAGACCGAGAAGAAATTCTATTGCAGTGGGCGCCAAATTGAAGGCAAAACCTCGAATTAGCTCCTCTAGAGCACCGGCGCCTCTTTCTACAACCCTAAAAACAGCTCCACTTTGTTTTCTGGCATAAAATTCATAAGGGAGCTTAAACAAATGCGACATTGTAGAAACAGAGAACCGGCATTTGAGATCTTCAATCACCTGATCAAACACAAGGTCACGAAGGTTTGGGGCACAAGATGAAAAGGCTGCCAATACAATAGAAAATGTGGCCAGCATCAAGAAATCTGTCCAATTCGGCGAGAGGTTTTGGTCAGAGAGAAGATTTACCGCGTCACCCAGAATCACAGGCGAAAAGATGCTTGCTGTTGGCCCTGTAATTATCAAAACTAGTGCTATACCAATACGCCACTCAAGATGACTGGTTTCTACGCGTTTTAGATGAAAATAGCTTTCGCTTAATGCTGCCTTTGTAATTTGATTCATGAAGAATGCTAGAATTAATCCGACTATTGCTCATATTGGAGCGTGGAAATTTAACTGTGTGGGCGGCTATCTTTTATCTCAAAGAGAAACCGTAAGCAAAGCAAGACTCTGCAAGTCACCAAGCGCGCTGGACCGCACTCCGAGGCGAGATGGCCAACCATCTATGCAACTGAACCCATGCCCCGTTGGGAAGATGATCCTGCTCAGCCTCAGCGGACACTTGCTTAAGCGACTTTTTGTGCCTCGAACGCTTCCGGACTGATATAGCCATTGGCGCGGTGTCGGCGGTTTCGATTGTAGTCCACTTCGATATACCCAAATGTTGCTTGCTTCATTGTGCGCCTCGTCGTAAAACGTTCACCGTGAATCAGTGATCCTGCCCCCAACCACCGGACACTTGGCTAAGCAGCTATTTTAGCCTCAAATGCCTCAGATAGCCCGGTTTCGAGTGAAGCCGTTTTCGATTGTAATACACGTCGATATATTCGAATACCAGACCTTTGGTGTGTTCGCGGGTCGGCATTTTCTTGCCGTGGATTGCCTCGACTTTCAAACTGTGATTACAGCTTTCCATCGCAGCATTGTCGCAACAGTCGCCTTTTTTGCTCATACTGCAAATCAGTCCATGATTTTGCATCAACTTCTGATAGTTATGCGGGCAATATTGGCTGCCACGATCCGATTGAACGATAACGCCACTGGGTTTCTTCCAGCGCCATAACGCCATCAGTAAGGCGTTGCACACCAGTTTTGCTGTCATCCGCTCCGACATCACCCAGCCCACTACCATCTGTGAATACAGATCCAGTACCATCGCCAGGTGCAGCCAGCCCTCATCGGTCCAGAGATACGGGTGAGTAGACTGCGGGAATTCCACTCGCAGACCCTCGCAGAACCGGACGTGAACCCCTCAACTCATCAAACCTTTGGTAGACGTCCCATCCCCGGTGTCCGGGGTAAGAGGGCAGGATCATTTCCCTCAATGACAAACATCTGACCACCCAGGGAATCAAAGATGATCCGACAGAGGTGCACAGTGCAGAGATCACGGCCACCGTAAGCGCCTGTCGCTCACACTATTAAACAAGAACCGATAGAGCTCGCACTTTCTTGTCGATATCTGCTGCTATTTCATGCGACGTAAAATCAGAGACATTTTCAATTAGTTTCTTCCAACATAGTCGGTTCGGATATTGATCTATCATTGTCGATTGTTCGTGCAAAAACCATAAACCAACCATTAAAACACTGTAGGCAATTTTTCTATCCATCCAAAGGGGTTTCCATTTCGAAATCTGCTTTAAGCTGTCTTTCTCGCCTATGATTCCGCGATAACTCAATAACGTTTTTTCATATAACGGATCGAAATACCAAAAAAATAGATCAATTACACCCTCAATCATTTCATCTGGAGCTTCTTGATAGTAACCCTTTAGAATTGAGTGGAATGGTTTAACATGCTTGATTTCATCCAAGGGAAATCTGGCAATCTGCCAAGGATTTGAAAGACTGGTAGCCAAATTGAATATTGCACTGGCTACATCTCTAATGATTTGCAGCGGTGTTTCAACGTCTGAGCATTCAGATAGCTCTCGACATGAGTCAAGATCAATCAAAAACACCTTATCTGTTTCACTACAATATCCGTGATTATCGAGCGCCCCTGAATACCTGTAGAAACCCGACAAATGAAAGCGCCTTAACGTATGTCCGTATTTTTCCAATAAGTAAGAAAGCAATCTCAACCCCGGATTATTGTTGTTCTGAAATTTCAGTGAACAAATAAGCCGATCCACATAGGCACGCTCTTCATCAGACTGGCGATTACCTAAATTCTGATAACCCCTTGGAGGATTTTCCATGCCGCTACCACCATCATAGTGGTACGCACAATCCATTCGAAAAGGATGATCATTTGGCAATCCTGTGATAACAGTTCCCAAGGTTGATTTTGCGTTTACTTCAGAATATTCCTGGGAATATCTATACAGTCGAACAGGCGTTATCGACGGACACCCAGCTTCCGTGAGCTGTTTAGCAATCCGATATTCCGTTTCTGCCCGGCCAAACTCAATCCCTCCCAATGGCGCCCGTTCACTCTGTACGAGACAAAATTCACCGCTCCTTGTAAACCCCAAATGAGGGAATTTTCTGTTGAAATACTTCGACGTTGGGGGCGTTACATCAAATTTGTTGTCACATAAACCAATTCCTTTTAATTTTAATGATCTAATTGTGGTTTTCCAGCCTCCGCAATTTATTGTTACTGGTTGGTCGAGCTTGAGCCACCCGGTGCGCCCGGGGCGATGGAACGTAGGAATCTTTCTCCAATTCACCAACTCGTCAAGTTGCTCATGGAGCCCTACTACATCTGGCAAAGGATCCCATTTATCAATCAATGCAAATTCCATTCTTATATCTCTAAAGTAGCAAGTTTCCAATGAATACTCTGAAATTTGAGTGCGCGTGGTAATATACCTTCAATTTCGATATCTAAAATGTGCACCATTATTTGAGTAAAAACTATGCACGTACGGAATTTATCACTCGTGCAATTCCTCTTAATGTACCCATTTCATATAGATTGAAGCTCTCGTCTGCAATGCTCACTGCAAACTCGTCTTCAAGCCCCAGGAGAAACATGAATAACCCCATCGAATCCAGCTTATCTTTCAAAGGAGAATCAAACGGCCAATACAAACAATCAGGATCACCAACAAACTTCTCAAGATAAACGCGCAACTTATCGCATAACTCATTTTCTTGATTATGTGACTCACTCATAATTTTTCCCAATTGGAACGCTCAAAATTCATATCGTGTAGCATGGGGTGCACACCAGAACTGTGTTAGCGCGGGATAGCGCTATCCATTGGTTCTAACGTCTTTCACCTATGAAACAAAATAGGATGATCCCATTTTTCCACCCTAGATCCAAAAAATGAAGTACTCAAAGTCAAATTCAGCACTAATGGTACTTTAATAAAGCACTTAGAAAAATTTAGCCACGCAAGTAACGCGCGCCGCTAAATCGCGTGTCATATATTTTTTCAAGTTGGTACGGAGTATCTGGCGATTCGTAAATTTCAATGTCTGGACAATATTTACACCAATTTCACCATACTCAATAGGTCCTTTTATACCAAATGGCGTTAGGTTATAATTGGGGAAACCCGTTGTTATGAACCACTTCTAATGAATAAATTAGCGAGCCCTCAAGGCGTTTCCGCTTTTCGTTTGATTTTCAGAGCCAAGCGCATGCCCGTTATCGAGGAATTCGCTCTTCCTCCCCTTGGTAAAAACGACGTTTTAGTGAAAACGGAATTCAGTGTCATAAGTCCAGGGACGGAGCGAGCATTTCTACTAGCGGAACCCAACACTGACACATATGAAGCCGGATTTCCATTTACCCCAGGCTACTCTAATGTGGGACGGGTAATTGAGGTTGGCCGCCTGGTAAAACATGTTCAACCTGGCGAACTGATTGCAACGATGACCCCACATCAAAGTCACTCCATAATCCAGGTTCCTGAACTAAACAGCCAATGCCTAGGGCGTGTATTTGATGAAACCCCACATAGCCGATTGGGCTGGAAAATTCCACTCTACGCCAGCACCGTAGAAATGCTTCATAACGTTGCAGCGTTTATGATTGCAACAGTTTCACTCTATGGAGTACGGCTTGCCAAGATTGATTTTGGCGATAATGTCACCATTGCCGGGCTCGGCCCCATAGGACTCCTCGCCGGTCAGTTGGCGATGCGGGCTGGCGCATCTACCGTCATCGGTGTCGCCGGCTGCGCGCTACTGAGAGAAGCTGCCACCAAGTCTGGCTTCGACCAAGCACATCAAAATATGCACATGGATATTTTCCAAAGTAACATATTCGGTCGACACATTGTCATTGAATGTACGGGCAGAGTCGATAGCCTCATCAACACCCTGGAAAAATGCCCTCCAGGGGCAACGTTGGTTCTGCTCGGATGCACCAGGGGATGCCTGCCCAATGTCAATTTCTATAATCTTATTCAGCGGAAAGCCATAACCGTCATTGGGGCTCACCAGCCGACACGGCCAGAGGCTAATTATTTGGAAAGGCGCGTTAGCCTTTATCGAGACGCGCAATTAGCTATCGATATGATTGCGAATGGAAAGCTGGATGTGCGGCCTGCTTTGGGTATGAGGTCAAATATCGACAAGTTCCAGAACGTCTATGAATCAATTTGCAATCGTGAATTGGCCGGCGCAGCCGTGTTAGATTGGCATGACATCTAGGAGTCAATATGGAGTTTATCGAATTATCGCCTGACAGTTCTAATTCAGCACTTTCCATTCTCGGCATTAGAGAGCAACTGGTCCACTGGGACAAACATGACACGCTTAACCTCCCACCTAAAAGTAGATTTGGATTCGTTCTTGCTGGCGATGCTGTGGCGCAATTCAATAACGGTGTGACCTGCACGTTACCTGAACATTCTTACTTTTCTTGTAATGAAGCTGCAACCATAGTGGGCGGAACTGGTTTTCTCATTGAGTTGCAAGATTACTCTCCACTCCATTCTATAGGTGGTCCGGTAGAAAAATGGGGGCGCCTTAAATATATAGACGGGTGCACAGACACCCTGCTACTGCCACCTTCCAGACTAGGCGAGCCCTGCCTGAACGCTCTCTATTTTCCTGCAGGCATCACTCAGACACTACACACACATCCATCAGTACGCATAGGCGCCGTCATTGAGGGTAGTGGTATGTGTCATACACCATCGGGCAATTTCGCCCTGCGCCCAGGAATGTTATTTGTCATTCCACCAAATGCACTGCATGGATTTGTTACCTCAAAATTCCCCATGACAGTAGTAGCGTACCATCCGGACAGCGATTCTGGGCCCCGCGATGACGACCATCCGATGATTAATCGCACCATTGTCAATGGCACTTCTGCGAAACATATCGAAGCCATCAGGACCCTTTGAATGCATAAGCGAAGGATTTTATTGATCGGCGGCGGACAGGCTGGATTGCGCTTCCTCCGAGCATGCATGATTCTTGAAAGGTCAGGGGCCAATTTGAATATCGTCGGTGTCGTAGAGTCCTGCCTCGAGCGCAGAAACCTGCTCAAACACCATTTGGATATCAATGTTTTCGCAGATTTGACAGAGCCTCTCCAGAATAAAATACAGCCAAATTCAGCCATAGTCGCCGTCCCGGAGCCTGCGCACGCAGAGGTGCTGTTAACCCTCGCTCGACTATATCCTGAACTTGAGATAGTTATTTGCGAAAAACCACTGACCCACACTTTGGAAGAAGCAAAGGCCGTTGCTGATGCCTACAGTGGAAAACGAATAACTGTCAATTTTGTGGAACGGTACAGCCCTGCGAACGAGCATCTAATAAATTTCATCCGAAATAATAACCGGAAAGTTCTCCGTGCTAGTTGCTGGTGGGGCAAGTATCGGATAAAGGACGCTCGCCCAACCAAGGGGGTTATATCGGTTGAGCTGGCACACCCAGTGGATCTTGTACTCCTGCTTTGCAACGTAGAGCCAGGCGCCCCTTATCACATCAATAGCGTTATTGCAGAATCTAGCAATTTCTCAACAGGCCATGCAGAAAAGGCACCATTAGACAGTATCTACGCATCCTTGATTCTTAATAATGCTATACATGTTTTTATCAGCAGTTCATTGCTTTGGTCCCAACGGGATCGACGCTTGGAGCTAATTCTTGGCAATGAGCACAACGAAGCAAAAGAATTGGTCCGTTTTGTATTTGATAATCCTGCCTGGGATATCGACACCTTGGATATTTATGATATCACTGCCCAAGGAGGCACTATGCAAAAGATTGACTTAATGCATATTGCTAGGACTGACTGGCCCGAGGAAAAATTCACCATTGGCAAGGTATGTAATTTTCTAGAAGCGGCACTTAACATTGGGGACCCCTTACCGAACGTTCCTTTACCAAGCGCCGAGCATTGCGTTTATGTTCAGGAAATTTTGTCTGATTTGGAATGCTTGGCACAAGCGCAGTCTTTACATCAAAACATATTCATTGATCCAGACATTCGGGATCAAAACAGTGTTCATACAAAGCTAGATACCTTGCAAAGAATTGAACGCAACACATTAACTGATAATTCTCTTTACATTTGGGATAAAAACTACTGAATATCATCTGTAATGATGAAGATGCTTTTTGAATCTGGGAAGAGATTCTTTCATATAGTAATCCAGGTGATCTGATTGCCCTTCTATCTGCTTTGATATTGTGCGTGCAGTATCGTGCAAAAAGATATAAAAGGGATGCAAATAGCACCAATCTTGCAATGCACTAAAATTTTCTATTACCCTCTCACTGCGGTATCCCTGTAGTAGTTTCGCAACATTAGCTTCATTGTGATTTCCAAATGCCGTCAGAAAATAGTACACAACCTGTGCAACATCGGAATATATAGGACCAAAACAAGATTTTTCCCAATCAATAACAAATAATGTATTACTATTTATAACCACATTACTTGGCGAAAAGTCCCCATGCGTGAGACCAATGGGCGAGTAGGGAAATGTAGTGCGGTCAGCCCTAGAAACTATCCGAATGGCCGTGTTGACTGTTCCCTGGGCACCAGCAAAATCCGACAATTGCCGAGGTACTAGTTCCAACAACTTCCAGCATGATTCTGATCTGTTGTAAATTGGCGCGTAGAAAAACTGCCTACCACTGCCCGCCAACGGGGACAATTTTACGTTGTGAATGCGTGCCAATGTTCTACCTAGTTCATGCAAGCGGTTGCCGAAAACAGGGCCGATATCTGCTTGCACCATACCTTCTATCCAGGGTCTTACCGCAACCGTTACACCTTCACTACTCTCCCAGCTATGGAATGCCGACGCGATATGAACTCCATTTTGCGCGGCTTCGGTCATCAGCATGTTGTCATAGTCAATATCCTTCGTACTCCTTCGCTCGTCAATTCGAAGCAGTACCGTCAATCCGGAAGTCAGGCAAACTTTGTAATTTCGCGAGGCAACTCCCCGCTCGCATCGCAAACATGATAGTATGCGAGAATTTAAAAAATTCTCGCATACCTGCTCAATAACCAATGTATCGTTGGTTTTCACGTTACGCGACTTAACTTCAGTTAGCATGGGATTTAAAAAATGGAGCCAGTTTCTCAATACAGAACACCTTGGTCCTATGACCTGAAAGGCTACAAAGAAAGGCTAATAGATATCAACACTATATCAAAGATGCTGTCCAAGCTGCAGTCGATCGAGCAACAAGATCAAGCAGCCCTAACCTGGTATAGCGGGGGAACCGTTAAGGGAACCTGGAGTTATTCCCACCTCTTAAGCCAGATTAATTCATATGCCATCGATTTAGCCACCAGGTTCGGCATTACTCGAGGTGACAGGGTATTAGTTGTTTCAGCCAACTCCCCTTATGTTTTCATCACACATCTTGCAATCATGAGCCTCGGCGCGATCACAGTGCCTGTAGGCCCGAATGAGTCTACTGATGTACTCCATCATATCGTCATGCTAATTTCGCCAAAACTGGCCCTAGTATCCTCACAGATGGACTCGACATCGTTACAACAGCTGAACCAAGAAGCCTTTCCAAAGGAGTTGATTACATCTCTCAACGATAATGTTCCTTGTGAACAATTCCAATTGCCGTCAATTGAACCTGATGATGTAGCCGTAGTTATATTTACCTCCGGCACCACATCCACCCCAAAGGGCGTAACGCTCAGTCATTACAATTTGCTTGTTAATGCTGAAGGACTGAAAAGATCACACAATCTGAGATCCGGTGACGTCCATGGATGTGTACTCCCTTTATACCACGGTAATGCTTTCGGTTTTTCAATGGTTACCTCTATGTATGCCCGAAACCACGTGATTTTATTTACAGATCAGATCAGTCCCGGCTTATGGGCTGATCTGTTTAGTATGAAGGTCAATGTGGTTTCGTTAGTCCCAAATATCATTCGCTTACTCGCCAAGCGAAAGCCGCCATCGGGCATATCAAAATGCTTAAAGTACGTTGTGTCGGCCGCTGCTCCTCTGTCCTTACTGACTCTACGAGAATTTGAAGAAAACTCCGGCATATCAATTCACCAGGGATATGGACTTAGCGAATGTACAAATTTCGCCACAACTATCCCATATGACCTGTCGCTGGATTATAGAAATCAACTCATGCAGCGTTGGGAATTTCCGAGCATCGGAACACCACTCTTTGGTAACGATGTTAACGTTATTTTAGAGGACGGGACACCTGCAAGCGCCGAGCAAGAAGGTGAAATCGTAATACAGGGCCACAATGTCATGAGATGCTACTGGTCAGATCCTGAATCAAGTTCTGCGGCATTTGAAGGGGGCGTCTTTCATAGTGGAGACTTAGGTTTCTATGTTGAGTACAACAATCAAAGGTACTTTTTCATCACCGGTAGACTTAAGGAAATTATAATCAGAAACGGTGAGTGCATGTCTCCGCTTTACATCGAACGTGAACTCAATGGAATTGGCACTATCGGCCCTTATGCAGTATGTGGATTTCCCAATGATTACTGTGGTGAAGAAATCGGTTTGTATGTACAGTCAGACAAAGAAGAAGCTATTTCCATTATTAAATTAGCACTTTCCTCCTGCCCTACCCGTTATAGGCCGAGATTGGTCGTTGTGGGAACACAATCAATCCCAGCATCCGTCACCGGAAAGATTCAACGAACAAAACTTAAGGATGTATTTGCTGATGGTAAATCCACTATTTTCAACCAACCCAAAATTGTCAGACTGAAGGGCGCGCGTGAATAATCATGATTTGATGGGATATGCAGACCGTTGGAGCACAAAGCAAGGTGACGAAATCCAGTTCAAAGTGCACTGCAGCTCCACCCTGGGTTATAACGTGCAGATCGGAAGACTTTGGGGTCCTCTTCAATCAGACGGATCCCACCCGTGCCATTTTGAAGCAATTGATGCCACATGCAACGGCATTTACCCGGCACAGTCACAGACTACACTTTGTGGATCTTCCGCAGTTTTTCCTTCAGTTAGCATCGATTATCGCCTCGGTTTCACATTGTTCTTATTCTTTTGTCCAACTCTTCTTCAGCATACACACCCACAAACGTTATCGTATATACGTTTGAACAATAGCACGTCATTAACTTTACAGGTCTCTCTAGCAGGCGAACTGGAACTACTAATTGAACGTGAAGGAGACCATCAATCGACCTCCCTCCCGATTAAACTGGCCAAAGAGTGGTATGCGTGCGGAATTTCATTTTGCTTCGCCTCTGGCAGTCTGACACTATGGTGTAAAAGCCTTTATCGCGGCCCAAACATTCCCGCGGAGCTTTATGTAAAGAAAGGGTTTCCAACAGGCGATCCCAAGCTGGTGTCCGAATTATCAATAACCGTGGCCGGCTTGCCAAAACCGCAAGCCGTCACCCGTGGCTCGTATCTTTCATTCAACGGGCTCATTGAATATCCTACGGTATTTGAAGGAGTGATGTCTCCTGAACATTTAAAGCAAATATCTAAAACAGATTTTTCCGATCTACTTTTAAATAGCGTCATCGCCAGCTGGGATTTCAGCGTTGGAATTGCGACCGAAACTGTATTCGATCGATCCACAAACGCAGCGCATGGGAAACTCATTAACCAGCCAGCCCGTGGCATTCCCGGACGTAATTGGCATTCTGATTCACCTAGCTGGATAAGCGACCCAAATTCCTATACAGCCATTCACTTCCATTCAGATGATCTGATTGATGCCGAATGGGAAGATAGTTTTAGCTTTTTGGTTCCCGATAACCTACCTTCTGGCATATTTGCGGCGAAGCTCTCCTGTGAGGATACTCATTACTTTATCCCCTTTATTGTGCGCGCAGGCACTAACAAGAAAAGCAGAGTGGCATTTTTGGTGTCAACAGCCACTTATATTGCATATCAGAATCATCGATCACGCTATTTCAGTTCAGCCAATGAGCGACTTCATGGGCGTTTGAATATTTTGGATGACATTGATTTGATGTTCATACGTAATAATCAGTTTGGTTTATCGACCTATGACCGACATGCAGATGGTTCTGGGGTGTATTACTCATCTGCGTCTCGACCTGCCTTTAACATTAAGCCCGGTGGCAGATTGTGGAATTTCGCCGCGGATCTACTGATCATTAAATGGTTCAGAGATATTGGCATGCCCATCGACGTTTTGACAGACGAAGACCTGCATAGAGAAGGTCTTCACGCCGTCGCTAACTATGATGTTGTGTTGTCGGGATCGCATCCAGAGTACGTTTCATATGTAATGTATACTTCACTGGAACAGTTTGTATCTGACGGTGGATCATTTATGTACTTGGGTGGCAACGGTTTCTACTGGCGAATTGCCTTTCACTCGTCAAAGCGAGGCGTGGTCGAAATAAGACGAACTGAAGGTGTTCGTTCCTGGGACGCCGGACCAGGCTGCTATTACACAAGTTTCACAGGGGAGCGAAGTGGTTTGTGGCGGGCGAACGGGAAACCCCCGCAGAAATTTCTTGGCGTAGGTTTTATTGGTCAAGGATTCGATATTTCCTCCTACTATCGGCGCACGTCTACCTGCGCTACGGCAGCCTGGGTGTTTAAAGAAATCAATTCTGATATTTTAGGCAACTTTGGCCTAATGCTCGGTGGAGCTGCTGGGCTCGAGCTTGACGCTATCGATTATGAGCTGGGCACTCCAGAAAACACTATCGTTCTGGCGACAAGCGAGAATCACTCAAATACCTACGAACTTGCGATTGAAGAAGTGCTTACACCGCACGGAGCTACAGATGGCTTGCTGTGCAATAAAATACGATCAAATATTGTTTTGACACGCCCATTTCATGACGGCGGATGGGTATTTTCAGCGGGCTCTATAGCATTTGTCGGTTCGCTTGCCTTTGGGGACACTAGTAATGACATTTCCAGATTGGTACGAAATATCTTGATGATGTTTTTATCGAAAAAAGCTTAATCATTTATAATTTGTCCCAACCTTCCAAGGACTTTCCTCCCAGAGCTAGCCAGCGATTCTTAAACACATACCACTCGGCCTGTTCCACCGTTGAGAACCGCTCACTACAGACGATATCGCATTTTCGAGCCATATGCTGCATTTGAGCGACGGCCCATTCTTTGCCCGAAATCGTTTCAATCAACACAAAATGGGGATCTCCATTCGGAGTTCGCATAAAATTCAACAAATATTGAAGATCAGCACTGTGGCGACCATATGGATTTCTGTAGAATTCAAAAGCTAGGTCCGTTCTTTCTGGATCAAAGGTATACATTCAGTAAATCCAACATGAATACTTAGATTGATCACTGCCCGCCTAGCCAGTATAAATTACCAATACGACTCGGCCAAGTTCCGTATCATCATGTTTGCGGTGTCGCTATATGGAAATAGTCTCTTCTGAGAAGAATTGTACAAAATTCAAGCCTAATTTCTTTGACCATGTTGCCGCCGGACAACGCCTGTTGGTTTCATTGCCAAATGGAAAGTTACTGGCAGAGACTCTTATAGACGCCTATGTCAAAGGAATTGTTTCAATACCGGTAGGTCCGACAGCCACAGACCAACAGATCGCATTCTACCTCGATCACGGCGAAGCTGATTACCATGTCCAACGAGATCACACGCTCACACGCATAAAGCAGCACGATCATCACGCAGGGGACATACGTTTCATCATGTATACCTCAGGCACGACAGGAAATCCTAAGGGAATTGTTCTCGAACGTTCCGCTGTCGAAAATAACGCAACAATCTTGTCGCAAATTCATAACTTTCGGGATGGTCATGCCACTTGCCTGCCACTATTCCATTGTAATGCGCTAATGATGTCCCTTATCGGAAGTTATATAGCTGGCGGCAAGCTATTTATTCAAAACAGGTTTGACGCATACAGCTACTTTAAAAACATAAAAAGGCACGGCATAAGGACAGCCTCTATTGTGCCCGCGCTTCTGGAAGAACTGGTGATATGTTCGCCGGACTGGCCTGACTGTCTTGAGTATCTGATCACTGCAGCTGCACCACTAAGCCAAGATCTCGCTAGACGATTTTATGACAAATATGGTTCTCGACTCCGACAGGGTTATGGTTTAACCGAGGCCGTTAATTTCAGTTTTCTGATGCCCAGTCTGGACGATAATTCTTTCATTCAGCATTATGTAAAAAGCCATCCCCCGGTAGGCGAGATATTGTCTGGTCAACAATTCAAGCTGTTGGATACAGGCGAAGTTGTCCTCAAGGGAACTTCAACCATGGCGGGATACCTAAAGAACAACACTGCCACCCAGCAAGCCTTCACCAACGACGGATGGTTACGTACAGGTGATTTGGGCTATATGAGAGATGGATTCCTGGTATTGCGAGGGCGGATTAAGGAAACAATTAATCGAGGAGGTGAAACCCTTTACCCTGTCGACATTGAAAAACATTGGGAAAAGTCAGGAATTCAAAGACCTTTCGCAGCAGTACCCATCTATAACAAAAGATTAGGTGAAGATATTGGGCTATGTTTCGAAAAAGGAGGTGTTTCAACATTGAAGGCGTTAAACACACTTGCACCTTTTACACCGTCTAGTGTTTGGTGCGCCCCAATCGTCCAAACCTCTACTGGCAAGCCAAAAAGAAGGGAAATGGGCAGCAAGCTTTTCAGTGTAACGGAAAGCAGCATCGAATATAGTTCGCTATTATCAATGGCAGCATGCTATGCCGAAGACATTTTGAAGCATACTTGCACTAGATCCTTGCCGAAAGCCGGGCCTGCAACATATATCATCAATGAAGCGGAGAGCCTTGTAGAAAAGAAGATCCCATTATATCCAGTTCCAATTGACCATTCCCTCGTTGAATCAGTGCCGGCAATGCAATTACAGCAGCTAATTGTTGAAAATATCGAAGGCATCATTGACGGCACCGTTAGAGGCGAGGAATTGGTCCGTAAGAAAAAGGGATTATGGGAAAGGTTAATGTGCGAATGGCCTATGAACTCCTACGCTGAGATGGCCGCCAATTTCTTATTAGATCAAGGTTTGCTAAAAGGACGAACTTTAGAGCTAGGTGCCGGCGTGGGAAACACCTCTCGTTTAATCAGCGCTGGAGTAAATGAAAGCTTTATCCGAACTGACATTAATCCAGAAATTCTCGCCAGACTTAGCCATCCAGGCAAGAACGAATATTATGATTTCAATGCTCCTGGAAGGTGGAATAATCTGGATACAATATTCGCTGTTAACGCACTTCACTGCGCGGTGGACAAGCATAAGACTATAGCGCATCTATATGAAATGTTGTCTTTCGACGGTACTTTGCTGCTGGCTGAAGGTAGCCCCCGAACCGACAAAAAGGGAACGCCTTGGGCATTAAATGGTTTGTTTGGAATTTTTGATGGATGGTGGAATATTTCAGGTTTCTTGCGCCGTGATCAATGGATTGATATTTTTGTAGAAACTGGTTTCAGGCAGTGGGGATACTCACAATTGCGATCTGGTGAACATGATTTAGGTGGCTTGCTTTGGGCCGTGAAGTGATTAAATGACTAGGGAACCTCTGAACAACCCAATGGATTGTTCCAATTTTTCTGTTTCAGCGCCGACAGAGCCCAAAATCTACGCGACAACCTGCTTTTTTGATTCATTTTTCGCCTGATACCTGGCATCAGGCGCACCTATCCTATGATTTCGTGACTTTTCGAGCCAGCAGCAGATTGGTAAATGCAGCCAGCACATAAAGACGATTGGTATTTTTCGCCAAACCGCGATACCGGACCTTGTTGTAACCGAACGTCCTTTTGATGATTAAAAATGGATGCTCCACTTTCGCTCGCACCGACGCTTTCACACGCTCGATTCGATTTTCCAGGGAGTCTTCATCCAATTGGCGGAGCTTGCCAGGACGCAGAGCAATGTGCCACTTTATCTTGCTATCACTGAATTCCGAGCGCTTGTGGACGCCTTGATAGCCGGCATCTCCCCATAACCCTTTTTCTTCGCCATGCAAAAGATTTTCCGTTTGCGTGATGTCATGCGCATTGGCCGGTGTAGTGGCAATGTCATGAATCAGGCCCAGCGCGTCATCGACGCCGACATGAAGCTTCATGCCAAAATGCCATTCGTTACCCTTTTTGGCCTGATGCATCCCAGGATCACGTTCACCTTTCTCGTTCTTCGTGGATGAAGGGTAACTGTCCGCCCAACCCCACACCAAGGTATTCACTCAGGCCTAAGATCAATCACTTTGTGTAGCAATGTAATGACCCAGTAATTTCCTGCTCAGGTACAATCCACTGACGGAGGTACCTATGGGCATGACAATGGACGACGAAATCAAACGCTGGACCGCCAAGCGCAAATCGGCACTGGTCCTGGACATCATTCAAGGC
>JABLXC010000047.1 GCA_013178185.1 Anaerolineae bacterium
AGGCCTGGATACCGTACCTGTCCTGGTGCGCCAGGCAACTGACAGAGAGATGCTGGAACTCGCGCTGGTCGAGAACATCCAGCGCTCCGATCTGACACCGCTTGAAACAGCCGAAGCCTACCGACAACTCAGCGAGGACTTTCAACTCTCCCACGAAGAAATTGCCGCCCGCGTGGGCAAAAGCCGCGTCAGCGTTACCAACACTTTGCGGCTATTAAAATTGCCAGAGCCTGTTTTATCCGCTCTGGCAAACAACCAGATCACAGAAGGCCACGCACGCGCCCTCCTCGCGCTCAATACGGCTCAAGCCCAGGCGGCCGCCCTCCAGACCATCCTCCAGCACAACCTGACAGTGCGGCAGACGGAAGAGCTGGTACACAAACTCTCAGGGGAAAGACCCCTTTCCCCCCCTCCCATTGAACCAGCCCCGGAGATCAAAGAATTGGAAGAACGGCTTCGTCAATCCCTTGGCACCAAAGTGACGCTTCGGCGAGGCAGAAAAGGCGGGACGATGATCATCCATTATTATTCCGATGAAGAATTGAACTCCCTCATTCGTCAAATTACAGGCGAAAATGGCCTTGAATGATCTCTTGATAATTTACAACGCCAGGGTTTTCACCAATTATCCGGCGGAACCAGAAGTCAGCACGCTCGCCATTCAAAATGGTACCGTCACTGCCCTCGGCAGAGACGCTGAATCCCTGGGCAGGCGCGAGACGAATCTCACTCGCATCGACCTCGCCGGGAACGTGGTCTTGCCTGGATTGGTGGATTCTCATCTCCACCTGGAGCATTATGCGCTAAGCCTCGATAGGGTAAACTGCGAGACGGAAAGCCGCGAAACCTGCCTGCGGAGCGTGCACGAGCGCGCTCTCCAGACGCCGAAAGGACAGTGGATCCGGGGGCACGGATGGAACCAGAATCTCTGGACAGAGGGTTTTGGAAACGCCAAAATGCTGGATAAGGCAGCCCCGCACCACCCCGTTTATCTGACTGCCAAATCTTTACATGCGGGCTGGGCAAACACCATAGCGCTGCGCCTTGCTGGAATAAGCAAAGACACCCCGGACCCGAAAGATGGGAAAATCGAACGAGATCGCCAGGGCAATCCGACCGGCATTCTGTTTGAAACTGCTATGAATTTGGTCGAAAAAGCCATCCCTGAACCCGGCGAGGAACAGGTCAGCGAAGCGATTGCCAAAGCGCTCCCGACCCTATGGCGGTTAGGATTAACAGGCATCCACGACTTTGACGGACGCCGTTGCTTTTCTGCCTTGCAGATTCTGCGAAGCACAAATCGGTTAAAGCTGCGCGTTGTTAAGAGCATTCCACTGGAGAACCTTCCCCATGCAGCTGCGCTGGGGCTAAAAACAGGTTTTGGAGATGAGTTTTTATGGATTGGTTCGGTAAAACTATTTTCAGATGGGGCATTGGGATCTCAAACCGCAGCCATGCTCCAGCCGTACCAGGGAACAACGAACCGCATGGGAATGCTCTTCCTGGATGCTGAAGAAATCTTTGAACACGGCTGTGAAGCGGCGCACAGCGGACTAAGCCTGGCAGTTCATGCCATTGGCGACCGGGCTAACCACGAAGTTCTCAATGCCTTCCAACAGCTCCGGGCATTCGAGACCAGCAAAAAACTGCCGGCCCTCCGACACCGCGTCGAGCACCTTCAAATCTTGAATTCCGCGGATCTCGATCGGGTAGCGGCGTTGAACATTGTAGCGTCTGTGCAGCCGATCCACGCCACCTCCGATATGGATATCGCCAATCTCTACTGGGGAGAGCGGTCGGCGAATGCCTATGTTTTTTCATCCCTGCAAAAGAGCGGAGCAATTCTCGCCTTTGGTTCTGATGCGCCAGTGGAATCGCCCAATCCATTCTGGGGAATACATGCCGCCGTTACACGTCGTAGGCATAACGGACAACCCGGAGAAAAAGGCTGGTATCCGGAACAAAAAATTACAATGCAGCAAGCCCTGGCAGGTTACACCACTGGTCCCGCTTACGCCGCCGGTATGGAGAAACGGCAAGGTCGGCTGGCGCCAGGATATTGGGCAGACTTGATCGTCCTGAAGAAAAACCCCTTCGCCGTCGATCCGACAGAGCTGATCGAGCTTCAACCGATCGCTACCATGGTTGCTGGTGAGTGGGTATGGCGGAGTTCGTTTTAATGACAGGCCGCAAATGAGCGAAAAAACTGCGCTTTCTCCTGAGATCCTGGTTACAAGGCTGGGGGATTACCTGGTCGAAAAGGGTCTGATCACCCCTCAGGAGCTGGATCGTGCGCTCGAAATCCAGGCCGCTGCGCAAAAAGAAGGCCAAAAACCTCAACTGCTGGGAAAAATATTAACTCAGATTGGAGCGATTGATCAGGAATCGTTAGATCAGGCCATTACCGAACAAATCATCCAACTAAAAAATGCGCTCCAGGATGCAAATCGCCAGCTCGAAAGGCGAGTGCAAGAGAGGACTGCCGATCTGGAACTGGCCCTCAAAAAGCTCTCCGAATTGAACCAGTTAAAATCCAACTTCGTCTCTAATATTTCCCATGAACTGCGGACCCCGTTGACCCATATTAAAGGCTATCTGGAGCTGATTAGCGGCGAAGAACTGGGCCCGTTAAACCTAGAACAGCTTCGAGCACTGGCCGTCATGAAGCAAGGAACAGACCGTCTAGAGCGGCTGATCGAAGATCTGATCCTCTTCGCGATGACTGAACCAGGCCAGGTTACCCTGAACCTCCGTATCTTTGATCTGGCAAGTTTATGCCAAAAAATTTCCACACAATTCTTTGTCAAAGCTGAGGCGCATGGCATCCAATTGATGCACGAAATTCCAGAAATCAACCTGCTGGTTAAAGCAGATGAGGAAAAGATATCCTGGTTAATCGCGCAACTTCTTGATAATGCAGTTAAGTTCACTCCCACTGGCGGGAAAATATGGTTGGTCCTTGAAAAAGATGACCCATTCACCCGGGTGACTGTTCGCGATACAGGTATTGGAATACCTGAGGGCAAAATCTCTGAAATTTTTGAACCGTTTCACCAATTAGACGGCGGAACGGCTCGTCGTTTTGGCGGAATAGGACTTGGCCTTGCGCTGGCGCGCAATATCGCAGAAGCGCATGGCGCCGTCTTGCACGTCAAATCGGAAGTTGGCAAAGGAAGCGAATTTTCCTTTAACCTGAACCTCTTTTCTTAGGAATTCGAAGATGAAGAATCCAGGCGCGAAGCTGGCTATCTTAAAAGTAGAGCATCTGTTTCAGATCAGTGAGATCGTCACCAAATCGCCGAACTGGAAATTAGCGCTGGATAAAACCATTCAGCTTCTTCGAACAGTTTTTATTTTTGACAACATAGTTTTATATAAACAAAACCCTGGAGGCGATGGATTAGATGTGATGTACGCCCGCGCCATTGGAAGAGGACGTAGTGGCGAGGCCGATATCGCCTGGGGAGAAGAGCTTGCCAACAAAGTCAGCCGGCAACGCAAAACCATCATAGAAGAACCCACAAACTCAGCCGAAGAAAACCGGATCAAACGTCCTTTTATACTGGGCATCCCCCTGCTCGTTAGCAACCATTACCTTGGCACGTTGATTTTTATTCGGTTTGGCGGCCCGCCGTTTGCCCCTAGTCAAATTCGGCTGGCTGAATTCGTCGCTCACCAGGTTACGCTCCTGATAGAGCGTAACCGGTTGGAATGCGATGAAGAAGAATTGCAAGCCCAATACAAACAAGTTCAATTGCAGCAAGAATTTATTTCAACAATCACGCATGAACTGCGTAGCCCGCTAGGATTCATCAAAGGGTATACAACAACGCTCCTCAGGCCAGACACCACCTGGGACGAAGACACCCGCTTTGAATTCCTGCAGATCATTGACCGTGAGACAGATCACATGCAAGAGCTGATCACAAACTTGCTCGATTCGGCCAGGTTGCAAGCCGGGCTTATGGAAATGAATTTCCAGCCTATCCGGATAGACGCATTGATGTCAGACTTGCTGGTCCGAACGCAACTTCACAACCCGCGCACGGTAATCAACCTGCAGGTGAATCAGCCACTCCAACCAATCACCGGAGATCCTGCGCGCTTGACCCAAGTATTCGAAAACCTGATCAGCAATGCCATTAAATATGCACCCGGCTCTGAATTATTGATTAAAATTGAACAAGATAAAGCTGGAACCTCGATTCTTTTCAAGGATTACGGGCCAGGCATCTCATCTGAATACCTGCCTTTAATTTTTGAACGATTTTTTAGAGGACCAGACCAGGCTATGAGCTCTCAGGGATCCGGGCTAGGGCTATTCATCTGTAAGCAAATCATCCAGGCACATTGCGGAAAGATCGCTGCCGAATCGGATATTGGAGAGGGAATGGTATTCCACATTTTTTTACCCTATGACCGAAGTGGGAAGGAATGGCCAGCATGACCCTGATACTCGTGGTTGATGACGAGACTTTATACCAGCGCTTGCTTAAAGTAAACCTGGAGAAAGAAGGATACGAGGTGATCGCTGCCGATAACGGCGAGGATGCGGTTGAACTCGTCTCCAGCAGACACCCTGATCTTGCCATTCTGGACATCATGATGCCGAAAATGGACGGAATTACCACTTGTGAACGCATCCGGCAATTCTCCAACATCCCCGTAATTATGCTCACCGCTCGCGGAGAAGAATCTGACCGCGTCAAGGGGTTAAATGTGGGCGCAGACGATTATGTTGTGAAACCTTTTTCGGCACCAGAGCTCATCGCGCGAGTGCGCGCTGTATTAAGACGGGCGCACTCTTCCGACCAGCCTACTCAGAACCGGTATTTTACCCACGGCAACTTAAAGATCGATTTCGCACGCGCTGAGGTTTGGAAAGATAACAAACCGGTCTACCTATCTGCCACGGAATATCGGCTGCTTATTCAATTCGCTCATAATGTCGGCCAGGTCTTGACCGCCGAGGAACTGCTCATCGCGATTTGGGGACCAGCCTATAAAGAGGACAAAGAAATCCTTTGGGTCAGTATTGCCCGACTGCGGCAGAAGTTGGAAGATAATCCTCATTCTCCCCAGCACATCGTTACACGGGCAGGCCTGGGATATCTGATGCCGCCGCTTGAAAAAGAGATACAATCAGGATAAGAGGGTGTGCCATGTATGCATCATTCGAAGAAAAAGGGAAGATTTTTACCGATGTAATCACCAAGCAGCCAGTCGAGGCCCTCATCCAAACGACCCAGCATCTGATTCGCGGCTTTATCCATATCCGGCCGCAAGAACGCCTGAAAGACGAAATCAATCAGAGCGAGACCTTCTTGGCTGTCACTTCGGCCAGGATCCTGGACAATAAGGGGAATATTTTGTACAGATCCAACTTTGTTGCAATCAATCGGGGGCATATTATCTGGCTGCTTCCGATTCAGGATATGGAAACAGTCGAGGACCACAATGAATAATCCAGTGCAATCGTCCGCGCAAAACCCAGAAATCAGAAAATTAAAAAGTTACCTGATTGGGATTGTAACGCGCGAGATGGAGGCAAAACCCCCCGCTTTTCACGAGCGCCGGCAGATGCTCTCCCAATACCTCCAGCAGGCATACCAATCCACGAAATTGCAGTTACCCAATACGTTGCGAGACCAATTGTTTCATGAGATCGTTGACGAGCTCTTAGGTTTTGGTCCTATCCAACCACTGCTAGATGATGATGAGATCACTGAAATCATGGTCAATGGAGCTTCAAGTGTCTTCATCGAGCGGAAAGGAAAACTCACCAAAACGAACATCAAATTTGACAACGATGAGCAAATCTACCGATTGATTGATAAAATCATTCTTCCATTAGGACGCCGGATTGATGCGGATAGTCCAACGGTGGATGCCAGGCTACCGGATGGCTCGCGCGTCAATGCCGTCATCCCTCCAGTCGCGATTGATGGGCCCACAATCACCATCCGGAAATTTGTAAAAGGACGTCTGTCCGTGGATCAATTAATCAACCTGGGCTCAATCACGCGCAACATGGCAGACTTTATTCGCGCCTGTGTAATCTCCCGTTTGAATATCATCGTTTCCGGCGGGACCGGTTCCGGTAAAACGACCCTGCTCAACGTTCTTTCCAGTTTCATTCCTAGCGACGAACGAATCGTCACCATCGAGGACGCCGCTGAACTGCAACTTCAACAAGAACATGTGGTGCGCATGGAGACAAAACCGCCCAACCTCGAAGGAAAAAGCGCCGTTGTCATTCGCGACCTGGTACGCAATGCACTAAGGATGCGCCCAGATCGGATTATCGTTGGAGAAGTGCGCGGCGGAGAGGCGCTAGATATGCTCCAGGCAATGAATACCGGACACGATGGCTCATTAACAACCCTGCACGCCAACACGCCGCGCGACGCGGTCTCACGCCTTGAGACAATGTGCTTAATGGCCGGGATGGATTTGCCGATCAGGGTGATCCGCGAACAAATCGCATCCGCGGTTGACCTTATTGTACAAACCACCCGCCTTAAGGACGGTTCGCGTAAGATTACATCCATCACCGAAGTCGCCGGCATGGAGGGAGAGACAGTCGTCATGACTGATATCTTCCGCTTTGAACAATCCGGGATCACCTCCGATGGACGCGTCATCGGCGAGCTTAAACCAACGGGCATACGGCCACTGTTCACACCGCGTCTGGAGGCATCCGGGTTCCGATTAGGGCCCGAGGTCTTCGGAGCAAACCTTTCAGAAATGCTGAGCGGACGCCGCAGATAATAGAGAAGGTTACAACCTGGAGGAGACAATGGAAAAGGAACAAATCCGAATCAGATTGAGAACGAAAAAGATCGGTCTTTTGCTGCAAGATGCCAGGTTCTTCGCCCGCTACAGCCCGCAGGAATGCGCAGAAATCCTTGGCATCCCGGTAGAAAAATATCTGGACTATGAAAACGGCTATCAAGCCCCAGCCCTTCCAGAAATCGAAATTTTGGCCTTTGTTTTCAATGTCCCGCTGGAGCATTTTTGGGGCAGCCAGTCCATAGCCGGGCAAAAAAAAGGCATGCAAGAAGCCGATCTTCAGCGGCTGCTCACTTTGCGCAACCGAATCATTCAGACACGTTTGAAACAGTTGATACTTGAAGCCGGATTGAATAGCGCCCAACTGGCAGAAAGAACCGGCCTGGACGAGCAGGTGATCAAAAAAATCGAGGAGGGAAGAGCGCCGGTTAAATTGCCAGAACTGGAAATTTTGTGTTCCGCTCTCAATATTCGGATCGAGGAACTGTTTGATCAGAAAGGGATAATTGGCGAATGGCATCGCCGCAGGCAGTCCATTGAAAAATTCGATCACCTCTCTCCAGCATTACAGGATTTTGTGAGCAAACCAGTAAACCATCCTTTCGTCGAGTTGGCGCGCCGCCTGAGTGATCTTTCCGTGGAAAAATTACGGGCCGTTGCCGAAGGCTTGCTTGAAATTACCTATTGAATCTGGTGGAATATGGATAGACCAGCCTTCACTCCTCACGAGATCAACCAGCGCGGGCAGATGGCTTACCGCGCCGGCAACTTTGCCGAGGCGGCGATGCTGTTTCAAGAAGCCCAACGCATGTTCTCAGAAGGAGGCGATGATCTGATGGCTGCCGAGGCTGCTAACAATTGCAGCGTTGCATTTTTGAAAGACGGCAACCCAGAAAAAGCGCTCTCCTTTGCCAGTGGCACCGACGAGGTTTTTGCCCATGTGGGTGATACCTTTCGCCAGGCGCTTGCTTTCGGAAACCAGGCCGCTGCGCTGGAAGCGCTGGGCAAGTATGATGACGCATTGGCTTGTTACCAGCGCTCTTCCGAATTATTAAAAAACCACCCGGATCACGGGTCCCGCGCCTTTGTTCTGCAAAGCCTCTCAGCCCTCCAAATGCGCATGGGAAAGCATATGGAAGCAATGGCATCCATGGATGCAGCGCTGGAGAACAAGTCGAAATTGAGTTTGAAAGAACGTTTCCTAAAGAGGCTGCTCAGAATCCCATTTAGAATGCTCGGAGCCAAAGACTAGGAAAGCCGTTCGTGCCAGTGACTCTCCACCCACGCCCCGCGGAAATGGGGGATTATCAGGGTATCCGCATCTTGATGCAGGAAAGTTGTTATATACATCGCCACCTCGATTGGCGGCACCCGCTGGATCTCCTTGGTCAACAACCCTACTGGGTCATCGAAAACAACCGGGGCGAGATTGTGGCTGCGTTGGCCTGCCCGCCCTATCCTCCTGGGACCGCCTGGATCAATTTCTTTGCGGCCAACTCGATTACACGGCCGGAACAAGTCTGGTCCCTTCTACTGGAGAACGCCTTAGAAAATTGTCCCTCCCCAGGCATTCAAAACCTGGCAGTTCTGCCAACCCAACCCTGGTTCATCCGCTTCTTGCCGGATCACCATTTCAGCCACAGCCAGGACGTGGTCATGCTCGAATGGAACGACGAACTTCCTGCTGATAAAAATACCGAAGAACAACGTCCCTTTATCCGTCCAATGAAGCAGGAGGATTTACCAGCGGTATTAACACTCGATAACCAATCATTTTCCCCCCTCTGGCAGCTTTCCGGAGACAGCCTGAAAGCAGCCTATCAAGATTCAGTGTATGCCAGAGTGTTCATACTGGATGGCCGCGTAACAGGTTACCTGATTGCTAATTTGACTCATCTGGGTGGACACATCTCTCGGCTGGCAGTATCCAGGCTGCACCGCGCCAGGGGAATTGGGAGCTGCCTGGTGCTTGACGCCCTATCATACTTCTTGAAAATCGGGATTAAAAAAGTGACCGTCAATACACAGGATGACAATGAAGCCTCTTTGGCGCTTTACCGGGCAGCAAATTTCAGGCTGACGGGTGAAAAAGTTCCGGTTTTTATCTATTCTGCCTAGTGGCAAATAGTTCTTTGACTTTTTTACTCCAATATGGCAAAATATCTCCAACTTAATCGGTTAAGGAGAGAGGATGAGCAAACGTCAAGAAATTCGCCAAAAACGCCTTCGCCAACAAAAAAAACAGCGCTTTATCTATACTGGAATCATCACCGCATTTGCACTGCTGGTAGCAGCGTTGCTGATTGCGCCCAATTTTAGGCCAGTGGGCACAATCGTAGAAATCACCCCCATCGCACGCCCACAGGCTGTAGGCAACGCCATGGGAGACCCAAACGCTCCGGTCAAAGTGGAAGAATACGCCGACTTTCAATGCCCGGCCTGTATGCGGTTTGCTAAAAATATTGAACCGCAGATCATCCAGCAATACGTCGCCACTGGCAAAGTATATTATGTGTTCAAAACCTTTAGTTTTCTAGGTCAGGAATCCGTGGATGCCGCCCAGGCAGCGTACTGCGCCATGGATCAGGGGAAGTTCTGGGAATATCACGACATCTTATTCGCAAACCAGAATGGAGAAAACATTGGCGATTTCACGATTCCCCGCTTGAAGGCTTTCGCCGATACACTTGGACTGGATTCCAGCACATTCAACGCTTGCCTGGACGGTGAAACCCATAAAAGGAAGGTGAATGACGACCGTGCAAGCGGTTCTAACCTCGGTGTTAACGCAACCCCTTCTTTTGTCGTCAACGAAAAATTAGTTTACTCGGATAAGCTGATCTCAACGATCGAAGAAGAATTAGCCAAAAATCCAGCTCAATGAAAAACCAGGCCGAACAATCAGGGTAGACTTTCCTCGAGATGCCTGCCCTGATTGTTGACTTAAGGTATTATCCAACCGACCCCAGTTAACAGCGCTACGAGCAGCGGCGCAACGATCAAGGCGGGTAATAAATTCCCAACCCTGACTGTACACAGCTTAAGAATCGAGCCGATCGAAAGGCCAATGAGCAGTACCCCACCGGTGGCTGTCATCTCGGCCATCATCAAGGGGGTTACCATTGGCTGCAACTGCGCAGCAATCAGGCTGATCCCACCCTGGTAGATCAACAAGGGAACACTGGAAAAAGGTACCCCAACTCCAAATGTAGAAGAAAAAGCAATCGAGGCAAAACCATCCAAAATCGATTTGGCGGCCAGGATACTATAGTCCCCGGTCAAGCCATCCTGAATGGCGCCAAGGATCGCCAGCGGACCAACACAATACAATAAAGCAGTCGTCAAAAATCCTTGCACAAAACGGCTCTGTCCTTGTTCATGATTTTTACCAGTCAGGCGTAATTCGAGCCACCCCCCAAGATTTTCGATACTTTCTTCAATTCTCCACCATTCACCCAACAGCACCCCGATAATGAGGCTGGCCAATACCACAATCGCGTTGGTGGTCTTAAGAAACATTTGAATTCCCAGAGCAAGAGTAAAGAAACCCATTGTGTATAAAACGGTCTGCCGAATGCGCTCCGGGATTTTTGCCCCTAACAGCAACCCCAATAAACTACCGGCCAGAATGGCCCCTACATTGACCAATGTACCAACCATCGTTTCTCACCTCTAACTTTATAAGGGGATTACCAATGTGGGGCGATCCTTCCCCTCAAATTGATACTCGCGCAGTTCCAGGATATAGCACAACGAAGAAAGCCTGTTCAAATACCTCAGCGTGTTATTCGAAACCAGAGCTTTATGAAAAAGGGCTGCCGTGCGCCTTTCCGCACGCCTGGTCGCTGTCCGGGACATATCCAAAACAGCTCCAGAAACAGAATCTCCTGGGACAATAAACTCTTCAGGAATTTCGACCAGCTGTCGAACCTCCTCAAGCGTTTGTTCCAACCACGCCACATGGTCATCGGAAATATTACGGAACTTTGATGCCTGCTCTTCCGTTGCAGCCAGCTCTGACATCAATAAATATAAATGACGCTGAACGTTAATCAGGATTTCCGCAATTTCTGGTGCTTTGCAAAGACTGCGGGCAAAGCCTAAAATAGAGGTGAGCTCATCAACAGCGCCCAGCGCCTCAAAGCGTTCATCCTCTTTGGGATACCGCCCTTTTCCTAATAAGCTGGTGTATCCGTCGTCGCCTTTACGCGTATAAAAGATGCTCATGCTATCCTTTTCCCGCCTCCTTTTTCGTCGTGCGGTAGAGAAACCAGTAATCGCGTTCTGGAAAAGCCTGCATTACCTCAGGCTCCCAAATAAAACGCCCGGGAAATGTCATCTCTTTGAGAGCTTGATCAAGAGCCTGGATTTGTTTTTGGTACACAAGAGGCATCGCCGGCAATTCTGCTGTTAAAAGCTCAAGCATTGCCCGGAGCCGAATTTGATAACGGTAGTCGGATAGAGAGAATCCATCTTCTTGCGCCTCGGTCAAAGCATTATTCCAGAGCGCCAAACGTGCCGGGATTTCTTTTTCAATTTTCTGGATCCAATGCGCACGCCAGCGATTGCAAATTTCATCTAATTTGCTCAACAGGAGTTCTTCTTCCACTGGAACTGTTTTTGCTTTCAAGCGAGCTTTGTACAGTAAAAGGTTGCCCGGAGTAAGCCTGACAAAATCGGCAAGCTGACCAATCCCTGAAACGGCAGGAAGCGGCCAATATAGCTCTTTCGAGAACAGATAATCTTTTAATTCTGGTAAGGCTGCTTCTAAAAATCGCGCCTCATTCCCCACCGCAGCCATCACCGCTTCTCCAGCATCCGCGACCGCTTTCGAATCAGGGCGTCGCGGTGATCCCCACGCCACCCTGCTGTGTAGGAACACGGGCAAGTACAAACCAGTTTAAGACAGTCTCAAAACGGTCGCTGGTATCAAAAAGCGGCCCCATGCTCACCCCCTGGATCTTACGGTCGACTGCATAAGTGTAAACGGGATAATAAAGAGGTAGAGCGGGCATTTCTTCATTAAACACAAACTGGAAATTGCGGTATAGGCGCGCTCTTTCCCCCATATCAGCCGTAATCCGCGCTTGTTCCAGGTATTCACTGGCATTACGATTGTCCCATTGAGAATAATTCTGCCCGCCAGTTGCCTGAGCCTGGTCCCAAAACGGATAAGGGTCCGGGTCAGGGGAACGCGAGAGATTAAGATCCACCAATGCGGCCTGATAAGAACGCGGGACAAGGCGGCCATTGATCAATTCCTCATACGGAACCGCTTCCAGTTCGACACGGGCGCCAAGTTTCTCCCATTCGTTCTGAATATGTTCAGCGATCAATCGGTGCTGATCGTCATCGGGATGAAGTAAAGTGAACGCGAGAGAGACATCTTCTTTCTTTCGGACAGCTTCCGCCTCGTCGGCCACGGTATAGCCGGCTTCTTTTAACAATACCACAGCATTTTCCGGGTCATAGTCCACCGGTTTTAGATCGTCATAATATGCCCATGTCCCAGGAAAAATCGGGCCGTTAGCGAGGATGGCCTGGCCACCCATGAGGTTATCAACAATCCAACGCCGGTTCAAGCCTTTGAGGAAGGCGAACCGCACATCTTTCTCTTGGAAAAATGGAACCTGCGGGTTGTTTAAGTTAAACAATACCATGGTAAGCTGCGGCCGCCGCCCTGTATAAACAGCAAGATCGGGCGCTGCTAACACTTCCGGCAGCACGTCAGGTGTCACCTGGCTGATCCCTTGCACAGCACCATCCTGGTAGGCAGCAAATGCAGCCGCAGAATCGGGATAATAACGGAAGACAATTTGTTCGATATAAGGTTTTTGGGCGTAATAATCCTCAAAAACGGATAGGGAAACCCCTTTGATTTCATTATCTTCAACGATTAATTGATCAAACCGAAAAGGTCCGCTCCCAACCGGTTGGAGGTTGAAAGGAGACTCGACTATCTCTGCAAAAGACCGATCCCCCAAAAGATGCTGAGGTAAAACGCCAAAAGAAAGGTAATCTAAAAATGGTGCGAAAGGCTCAGGAAGTTTGAACTGAAGCGTGGTATCGCTGGGAGCAATTACTTCGACCTCTTTCCAAAAAGTTTGCAGATCCGCCGGCACAATATCGTTTTCTTCCCGCATTAGATCAATTGTAAATAAAACGTCCTGGCTGGTAACGGGTTCACCATCGTGCCATTTTATATTGGGGCGCAGCTCAAAATTATAGATCGTCCCATCTTTAGAAAAACCCCACGATTCAGCCAGGTCTGGTTGAGGAACCCCCCGGCCATCGAACCGGATGAGGCCGCTATAAATCAGGCGATTCACGTCGCGGTCAACAGAATTATAGAAATCTAACAGCGGATTCAAACGTTGCAGGCTTCCAACCAGGCCCTCTACGTACACGCCACCCCGCACGGGCTCAGGTGAAAGAGATTGAAACGATCCCGGTTGCTCACTCAAGAGTAGGAGGCCAACTACTAAGCCGGTCAAAAATATGATAATTAATTGCCAACGAAGTTTCTTCATAATCTTATCGGATTAAAAAGAGCGCTCCGACCCTTGCGGTGAGCCACCCTTCTTCTCAATTGATCCGGTAACCAAAAAACCAATGATCAATTTACTTACTAATGATTACGGTCGCCAAAGTTAGAATGAAGAAAATGACGCTGGCGCCGATCGTAATCCAAAACAAGGTTTTTTCAATCCCCCTCCGTGCAGTGAAAAATCCACCGCTGTCAGAGCCAGTCAGACCGCCCAGGCCGACGCCCTTATTCTGCAAAATCACACTGGCGATTAAAGCAATTGAAATTATAATTAGGGCAATATCAAAATAGCCTTTAAGAGTCACTACATTCCTCCTGCGAATGGTCGAACGCAGGCAGAATTATACCTTTTATAACCTGGAATCGTCAACTAAATAAATGGAAGAACTTGTAGTCAACCTCCACATGCACACAACCTACTCCGATGGCCGCGGCAGACATGTGGATATCGCTCGCGCTGGTCTTAAAGCAGGCCTGGATGCGGTGATCGTAACGGATCACAATGTCCTCGTAAACGAGTTGGAAGGGTATTTTCGTGAGAATGGGCGGCAATTGTTGTTGCTAATTGGCGAGGAAATCCACGACCAGACCCGAGACCCGCAAAAAAATCATGTCCTGGCGTTCGGGCATAAACGAGAACTGGCCATCTATGCCAATGATCCACAAAATTTGATCGACCAGGTAATAAATAACGGTGGCCTGGCGTTTCTGGCGCATCCCTATGAATACTCCCTGCCACTTTTCGGCGAAGAGGATATTGGTTGGGTTGCGTGGGAGGTTCATGGCTTTCATGGAATCGAACTCTGGAATGGGCTGAGTGAGATCAAAGCCGTGATCCATTCCCGCCTGCAGGCCATCTTTTACGCCTTTTTTCCAGAATTTATTGCGAGGGGGCCGGAACTAAAAACCTTACAGAAATGGGATGAATTGTTGGCAAACGGCGACAAAATTACCGCCATCGGCGGTTCAGACGCCCATTGTCTAAAAATTCGCATGGGACCATTACAGAAAATAATCTTCCCTTACGAATTTCACTTTCGTGCGATCAACACCCATTTACTAACGCCGCAGCCCTTAAGCGGTGAATTGATCCTGGACCGCCAGATGATCCTGGAAGCGCTCAAACAGGGACATGCTTTCATCGGCTACGATTTACCCGTCAGCACCAAAGGCTTCAGATTCACCGCTCAGGGCAAAGAGCAAACCGCCATTCAAGGGGATGAGATTCGATTAAACGGCGGGGTTACACTTCAAATCAAACTGCCTGACCGTTGTGAATGCCATCTCCTGCGAAACGGAAGAGTCATCAGGCAATGGGTTGGCCGCGAAGTGTGCACTCATATAGCCGTCGAACCTGGCGTTTACCGCGTGGAATGTTACATCCATTACCTGGGCAAACGCCGGGGATGGATTTTTAGCAACCCGATTTATATACGTCCATGACAACCAATAATGCCACCCGCTTGCTCAATTCCAGGAAGATTCCGTACCAGGCCTTTGACCTGCCAGTCGAAAAAATCGGCGCCTTGGAAACAGCCCAAATTCTCAAGGTGCCGGTCGGCCAGGTTTTCAAGACCATTGTCATCATTCGCGAAAAGTCAAACAAACCGCTCCTGGCGGTCATCCCTGGAGACCGCGAGGTAGATCTAAAATCCCTGGCAAACAAATTGGGCGAAAAGAAAGTCCATCTGCCTACCCAGCGTGAGGCTGAAAAAATAACCGGCCTGAAAGCAGGGGGGATTTCCCCGCTGGTCTTGATCCACAAGGGGTTCCAGGTGATCCTGGATGAAGCCGCAATGCAATATTCTGAGATTCACATTTCCGGCGGACAGCTTGGGCTGAATATCCGACTGCCTGTTTCAGCCCTGATTGAACTCACACACGCTCAACTTGGGAGCATCAGCAAACCATCTTTCGGGCAGAACGAGTAGGGGTATCCTCCTACAGGATTTGTTTGAGAAAGAGTCGCTACCCTTTAATGACAATCAAAGGTCGCAAACGAGCAACTTTGCGAGCAATGCCTGCCCCACAAACGGTTTCCACCACTTCATCAACGTCTTTATAGGCTTCCGGCGCTTCTTCGGCCAGGCCGGGCAGCGACCCAGCCCGGATATGAATGCCCCCCGCTTCCAGTCTTGACCGCAACTGGTCTCCCCTGACCTGTTTTTTAGCCTGGCTGCGGCTCAGAACCCTGCCCGCCCCATGACAGGATGAACCAAAAGACTTATCCATGCTCTCAGCAGCGCCAACCAACACCCAGGAGGATGTCCCCATGCTCCCAGGCACCAGCACCGGCTGGCCAATAGACTGGTACTCTGGCGGTATCTCGCGTGAACCCGGACCGAATGCTCGTGTTGCTCCCTTACGGTGAACACACACTTTGACGGAATGATCCCGGACGCTGTGTGTTTCAACCTTTCCAATGTTATGAGCGACATCATAAACCTGGTGTAAATGCCATCGTTGAATTTTTCCGGCAAATACCTCCTCAAAAGCTTTGCGGGCCTGGTGTGCCAGAAGCTGGCGGTTGGCAAAAGCATAATTTGCGGCCGCCCGCATTGCACCCAGGTATGCAGCGCCTTCCGGCGAGTTTAATGGAGCACAAACCAGTTCTCGATCTGGCAGATGGATGTCATATCGCCTGACCGCGCTTTGAAATTCCTGAACGTAATCGGTGCAAATTTGGTGGCCGAAACCGCGCGAGCCGCAATGGATCATCAAAGCCAGGCAGCCTTCCTGCAACCCCATTTTCTGCGCAGCTTTGGCGTCGAAGATTTGCTCGACGACTTCCACTTCAAGAAAGTGATTTCCGGAACCCAATGTGCCCAATTGATCACGACCGCGCGCCTTAGCCCTGGGGCTGACCTTGTCCGGCATCGCGCCCTTCAGGCAGCCTTCCTCCTCAGTACGTTGCAAATCCTGCTCACTGGCCAGCCCCTTCTGGAATGCCCAGCGCGCCCCCAGCAAACAGACCTGATCGAGCTCCGAAGCGCTGAGATGGAATAAGCCCTCCTTGCCTACTCCGCTTGGACAGGCATGATCCAGGGCTACAGCTAAAGAATCCAAATAGGGTTCTGCCAGATCCACTGAAATAAACGAACCAAGAAGGCGGACGCCGCAATTAATGTCATACCCGATCCCCCCTGGTGAAATGACGCCTTCAGGGTAGAGTGTAGCGGCGATTCCGCCAATCGGAAACCCATATCCCTGGTGCATATCCGGCATAACGACCACATTCCCAGCCAGCCCAGGAAGGGTGGCAACGTTGACCGCCTGCTCTAACGAGCGGTCATTCATCACAGCCTCAAGAATCTGGCGCGTCGCAAAAATTCGCACTGCTACGCGCATATCTTCGCGTAGCGTGGATGGGATCTCCCATTCGTAATCGCTGACTTTGCGTAAATCTTTCAGCGATACCATCTTCACCTCCAGCAGCAAGCTACACGTCGAACACGATAGTTACTTCAAGCCCTTGGGGCAGCCTGTTGATGTTGAGATTGTGGTAAGTGACAGCCTTGATTTCTTTCGCTTGCTCTTTAATTTTCGCCCCGCTGAGCCAGGCTTGAAGCTCAAATCCAGATACCCTCAGACGGATCTTGTTAAAAGCAAGGTTTTCGGTTTCTTGTAAAAACAATAATTCACTCAAAAAAACAACCAATAGGCTTTCATCATCACTGGCTGCCAGCTCAACCATACGTTCAACCTTGCAATCTTGATCCAACAGGATTCCTGCAATTTCATACATGGCTCTGGCCGACTGAATTAACAGGGCGGGATAATCCGGCGCCCAAACACGCACAGCTCGATCGGCCGTGTGCTGCAATTCAATAAAGCCCAGTTCTTTCTCATCAGTCATGATTGAGTATAATTATAAGACATGAAATCGAGATTGGATCTTATTGAGGCGCGTCTGCAGGCACTGATCGAAAGCAGCGCCCATATCCTGCCACGAGAAAATATCCAGCAGATTCTCGCCAAACGCCTGGTTGCTGCGCTGCAAGAATCATCCTTGTTGAGGGAAGATGGAAGCTATTCAGCCCCCAGCATATTTGTTATCCACCTCAATCCGCAAGCCTTACCGGAATGGCAAAGCCAACAAGAGTTATTGAATAAACTGGCTACGGTTCTACAAGAAACGGCCGCTGAAGAAGAAATTCAGTTCGACATACAACCCATCATTATGTTAGAAGAAGATAACAGCCTGCTGGTTGATGATTTTTTGATCACCGCCGAGTTCCCCACAGCCCATCGCGGCGCCACAGAAGCCATCCAACTCAACGCCAGTGAAGAAAGGCCTACCCGGCCGCTAACTGCTTTTTTGATTGTCAACGGTTCAGAAGTGTTACCGTTGCGCCAATCTGTGATCAATATCGGCCGTCGGCTAGATAACCATTTGGTGCTCTCCGATCCAAGAGTTTCGCGCAACCATGCGCAACTTCGCTCGAGCCGTGGATACTATGTTATTTTTGACCTCAATTCTACCGGCGGAACGTATGTGAATGGGCAACGGATAACGCAACAGACCTTGAAACCTGGCGATGTTATATCTCTTGCCGGCGTGCCAATCATCTATGGTGAAGAAGCAACCGCCGAGATGGGAGATACCAGCGAATTAAACGCCCGTTCGGAAGGGCCTGTCGAGGGCGAAGCGCAAGATCGTCACGATACCCCTTGAGGCGAAGCGATGACTGGCATTGTTGTAGTACTCCTGCGAATCCTGGCCACGGCTTGCTTGTATGCATTTCTTGGGTGGGCGCTTTTCACCCTCTGGCGCGAGTTGCGATTAGCCAGTTCAACCCTGGCATCGCAACGTTTTCCAGTGATCAACATCGCACAATTGGACTCTGATGACCTGGCTGGCCGGGATTACCAGGTCAGCGAAGTGATCATCGGCCGAGATGAGAGTTGTGATTATCCCATCCCGGATGAAACAGTTTCATCCAGGCATTCGCGGCTGAGCTTTCATCACAACCAATGGTGGGTAGAAGATTTGCTTTCAACCAACGGAACTTTTCTCAATGAGGAACGTATTTACACCTCGACCGTGATCATATCCGGCGACGAGCTCCGCTGTGGAAAAGTCAACCTACGGCTTACGATCAAAAACGACTGAGACCACTTATACCATCTTACGGTGCTTTTTCGTTCTAAACTAGAACCTTCAAACCCTGGAGAATTCAAATGGACCAATCACCAGCACTCGCAGTAATTGGAGGAACCGGATTAACACGATTCGCCGGTTTAGAAAACATCCAGACTGTTGAAATCGAAACCCCTTTTGGAAAACCAAGCGCGCCTATATTGCTAGGTACGCTTTCTGGAAAGCGAATTGCCTTCCTCGCAAGACACGGAATCGGTCACCACATCTTACCAAGTGAACTGAACAATCTTGCCAACATTTATGCCCTGAAATCGCTGGGGGTAACCCGAATTGTGGGAATCAGCGCTTGCGGCTCTCTTAGAGACGACTATGCACCCGGCCATGTTATTATCCCCGATCAGCTCTTTGACTTCACGCGCGGCCGCCAGCGAACTTTCTTCGGAGACGGTATTGTAGGCCATATTGGGTCAGCAGATCCTTTCTGTTCAGATCTTTCCAAACTGGCGTACGAAGCGGTGCGCGAATGCAAAGCAACCGTGCACTCCGGGGGTACGCTGATCACCATCGAAGGGCCTCGATTTTCAACCAAGGCCGAATCGCATCTCTTTCGGGCCTGGGGAATGTCAATTATCGGCATGACCACATGCCCCGAAGCTTTCCTGGCGCGAGAGGCAGAAATTTGTTACACGACCATCGCTCACGTGACGGATTATGATGTCTGGCACGTCAGTGAAGAAGCAGTGAGTGTAGAGATGATCGTCAAAACCTTGAATAGCAACACTGTCATTATTCAGGAATCCATTCGAATCCTGCTTGAAAAATTACCGGAAGAGCGGGATTGTTCGTGCGGCTCGGCGTTGGAGAAAGCCATCATCACTGATCCCGGGCAGATTCCCCCAGAAACCCGGCAGAGATTAAGTTTGCTGGTTGACAAATATTTACCCCGGTGAACTTCCTTTTTCCATCCTCCTTGACCTGGGCAGATCAAATCCAAAGCCGGCTATTAAAATTAGCCGCGATTTTTCTGGTCATAAACGCCGCGGTTCTAACCTTATCCCCTGCTGTACGGTACCATTCCTGGGAGGTACAGTACCGGTGGCAGCATTGGTTGGGTGTGATGATCTGGCTGGCATCTTTTAGTCTGGTTCACCGCTTGATGATCCAGACCCTGCCCGAACGCGATCCTTACCTCCTTCCTCTTGCGGCCATTTTAACCGGATGGGGGCTGCTTTCCATCTGGCGATTAAGCGCAGAAAACGGCCTGCGGCAAAGTTTATGGCTAGCGTTTTCCCTGCTCATTCTTATCCTCGGTCTCAAAGCCCAAAACCCTCTGGGGGTTTTGAGACGGTATAAATACATCTGGTTAACCAGCGGTATTTTGATCTCGGCATTAACCTTTGTGTTCGGCACCTACCCTGGCGGAGAAGGCCCCCGGCTTTGGCTGGGCTGTTGCGGTTTATATTTTCAACCTTCAGAACCTCTCAAGCTTTTATTGATTATTTACCTGGCGGCTTACCTGTCCGATAAGATGCCCGCAAGCCCGAACTTCATTCAGCTCCTGTTGCCGACGTTTCTGCTGGTTGGGGCTGCCCTGGGCATTCTTCTAATTCAGCGCGACCTGGGAACTGCGTCCCTTTTATTGATCCTTTACTTCACAGTCATTTTCCTGGCCATCGGACAATTTGAAGTCCTGGCTGCTGGTGGGATCAGCTTACTGACCGCAGGCATTATAGGGTATCTTGTCTTCGATGTGATCCGAATCCGGATAGATGCATGGTTGAACCCCTGGTTAGATCCCAGTGGAAGATCCTACCAGATTGTTCAATCCTTAATCGCAATTTCCAGCGGGCAAATCCTTGGTCGAGGCGCCGGTATTGGTTCCCCAGGCTTTGTGCCTATTGCCCATTCGGACTTTATCTTTTCATCCATTGGAGAAGAATATGGACTGGCTGGGGCGATCGGCATCCTGATCATTCTGGCAATTTGGATCTCGCGAGGTTTTCGCATCGCGATTAGAGCAGCCAATCGATACCAGCGCTTCCTGGCTGCTGGCGCAGCCGCCTATATTGCCGTTCAAAGCATCTTTATCATCGGAGGAAATATCCGCCTCCTTCCATTAACAGGGGTCACCCTACCCTTCGTTTCTTACGGTGGATCATCCTTGCTGACCTCCTTTCTTGCATTGCTAATTTTGACGCTCATCAGCGCGCGTCGCGAAACTGATCCTGCTCCAATCCCCAATAGCCGCCCTTTTCTGGTGACCAGCGGACTTCTCCTCGCCTCCCTGGCTGCAGCCGGCCTTGTAT